>NZ_JBAKHP010000002.1:0-589998 GCF_036902745.1 Micromonospora sp. CPCC 205554
CTCGCGGCTCGCGGCTCGCGGCCCACGGCTCGCGGCTCGCGGCTCGCGGCCCACGGCTCGCGGCTCGCGGCCCACGGCTCGCGGCCCACGGCTCGCGGCTCGCGGCCCACGGCTCGCGGCTCGCGGCTCGCGGCTCGCGGCTCGCGGCTCGCGGCTCGCGAGATCTTGGTAGCAAACGGCCCCTATGGGGGCGCTTTCGTACCAAGATCTTCGCGCTATCCCGGCAAGCGGGACATCAGTCCTGCGCGTCGGGACGGCACGTACCAGCATCGCCGAATCGTGGACGGGGCAGGTGGTGGGTGGAACGCCACGGGTGCCATGGGCTTGCGGAGACACCCATGGTGTTCCATCGAGCGGCCGGGGTTGGGGCTGCACGGTGCCGGACGTCACCTCGGAAGACACCTACGACACCTCCGGCGGTCAGCGGGCGGACCGCCCGGACGCCGGCGACGAGTCGACGGGCGACGGGCGACGGGCGACGGACGACGAAAGGCGGGCGACGGAAGGCGGACGACAGAAGGCGGTCAGCAGAAGGCCGACGAAGAAAGGCGGGCGGCGGAAGGCGGGCGGCGGACGACGGAAGGCGGGAGCCGGAGGAAGGAAGGAGGAGGAGGAAGGAAGGAGGAGGAGGCGAACGTGGAGGAAACGCACGCATCGTGATCGGGCGGATCCGGCTGGCTACCGTTCGGCGCAAGGGTGGCGTGGCGTCCGCCGCGTCGCGTGGCAACCTGTCGCATCCCTCGGGCAGGATGCACGACGTGCACCGCCAACGGTACGACCAGCCGACCGGAGACCGCCGATGACCGACGACCAGCTCGACGGGCCCGGCGAGGGTGTCGGCCGGGTGCTCGGCACCGCCGACGCCACCCCGCTCACCTTCTGGACGGCTGTCGCGCCGGGCAGCTACCTGCAACTCGACGACGTGGTGGTGACCCGCCGCGACCTGCCCGACCGTGAGCCGGTGACGATCGCCGGTGTGGTGACCCAGGTGCGCGCCCGGCACGAGGGGGCGCAGTTCGACTCCGACGTCTTCGCCATCGCCGACGGCACGCTGCCGGCGCAGGTGCAGGAGGCCGCCGAGGTCACCACCACACGGGTCGACCCGGAGTTCTACGTGCCGCCCACGCCGGGCGCCGTGGTGCACCGGGCCGAGGGTGACGCGCGGGCGCGGGCGCTGCACTTCGACCGGATGGAACGGCGGATCCCGATGGGTATGGGCCGCGACGGCGTGCCGGTCTACCTCAACGCCGACTTCCTCGACGGCACCCGGGGCGCGCACGTGTCGATCTCCGGCATCTCCGGTGTCGCCACGAAGACGAGCTTCGCCACGTTCCTGCTCTACTCGGTGTTCCGCTCCGGCGTGCTGGGCGGCGACGCGGTGAACGCCAAGGCGCTGATCTTCAACGTCAAGGGCGAGGACCTGCTCTTCCTCGACCACCCGAACAGCCGGCTGGACGACCCGACCCGGGCGGCGTACGCGAAGCTGGGCCTGGACGCCGGCGCGTTCCCGGACGTGCGGGTGTACGCCCCGCCGCGGGTCGGCGACTCCTCCGGCACGCCCGATGTGAGCAGCCGGCTCACCGGGGTGGACAGCTTCTACTGGACGCTGACCGAGTTCTGCGCCGACCGGCTCCTGCCGTACGTGTTCGCCGACGCCGACGACGAGCGCCAGCAGTACACGATGGTGGTCCACTCGGTCGCCGCCCACCTGGCCCGCTACGCGCAGCCGGCCGACGGCGGTGTCAGCATCGACGGGGTGCGGCTCGGCTCGTACGCCGACCTGGTCGACCACGTGGTCGAGCAGCTCAACGACGACGAGACGCGCGGCGAGTGGGCCGGCAGCGCGGTCGGGCTGGGCACCGTGAACGCGTTCGCCCGCCGGCTCATCGGCAGCAAGAAGGACCTGGGCCGGCTCATCCGGGGCGACCTGGCGACCCGCCGCCCGCACTCGATCAACACGGCGGAGAGTGCCCAGGTCACTGTGGTCGACCTGCACAACCTGCCGGACCGCGCGCAGCGGTTCGTGGTCGGTGTGACGCTCAAGAGCGAGTTCGAGCGCAAGGAGAAGGCCGGCACGGCCAAGCCGCTGCTGTTCGTCGTGCTCGACGAGCTGAACAAGTACGCGCCGCGGGAGGGCTCGTCGCCGATCAAGGAGGTGCTGCTCGACATCGCCGAGCGGGGCCGTTCGCTGGGCGTGATCCTGGTCGGCGCGCAGCAGACCGCCAGCGAGGTGGAGCGGCGGATCGTCACCAACTCGGCGATCCGGGTGGTGGGCCGGCTCGACCCGGCCGAGGCGTCCCGCCCGGAGTACGGCTTCCTGCCGCCCGCCCAGCGGCAGCGGGCGCTGCTGGCCAAGCCGGGCACGATGTTCGTCAACCAGCCGGACATCCCGGTGCCGCTGTGCCTGGAGTTCCCGTTCCCGGCGTGGGCCACCCGGGTCTCGGAGGCGGGCCGCGCGCCCTCGGAGACGCTACGGTCGATCACGCAGGCCGCCGATCCGTTCGCGGTGGTCGGCTCCGGCTCCTCCGACGACGACATCCCGTTCTAGGCGGCACCCAGATGAAGATCCTGCACACCTCCGACTGGCACGTCGGCAAGGTCCTCAAGGGGCAGTCCCGGGCCGAGGAGCACAAGCAGGTCCTCGCCCAGGTGATCGAGATCGCCCAGCGCGAGCGGCCGGACCTGGTGATCGTCGCCGGTGACCTGTACGACACCGCGGCGCCCACACCGGAGGCGACCCGGCTGGTCACCCGGGCGCTCACCGCGTTGCGGCGCACCGGGGCCGACGTGGTGGCGATCGGCGGCAACCACGACAACGGCGCGGCGCTGGACGCGCTGCGCCCGTGGGCCGAGGCCGCCGGGATCACGCTGCGTGGCAGCGTCCGGGAGAACCCGGACGAGCACGTCGTCGACGGGGTCACCGCCGGCGGGGAGCGCTGGCGGGTCGCCGCGCTGCCGTTCCTGTCCCAGCGGTACGCGGTGCGCGCGGTGGAGATGTACACGCTCACCCCGGCCGAGGCCAACCAGACGTACGCCGACCACCTGGGTCGGGTGCTGGAGCGGCTCGCCGAGGGGTTCGCCGAGCCGGACCGGGTGCACCTGGTGACCGCGCACCTCACCGTGGTCGGGGCGAGCACCGGCGGCGGCGAGCGGGACGCGCACACGGTGCTCGGGTACGCCGTCCCGGCGACCGTCTTCCCGGGCAACGCGCACTACGTGGCGCTGGGTCACCTGCACCGTTCGCAGCGGGTCATCGGCCCGTGCCCGATCCGCTACAGCGGCAGCCCGCTCGCCGTCGACTTCGGCGAGCAGGAGAACGTCTGCTCGGTGACGGTCGTGGAGGTGACCGCCACCACGGCCGCCCGCATCCGCGAGGTGCCGGTGCCGGGCGCGGTGCCGCTGCGCACGGTACGCGGCACGCTCGCGCAGCTCGCCGAGATCGAGGCGCCGGAGGGGTGGCTGCGCGTCTACGTCCGGGAGCAGCCCCGGGCCGGGCTGCGCGAGGAGGTGCAGGAGCTGCTGCCCCGGGCGCTGGAGATCCGGATCGACCCGGAGCTGGTGCCCGCGCCGGGCAGCGGGACGCGTACCGCCCAGCGGGCCGGCCGGTCGCCGGGTGAGTTGTTCGGCGACTACCTGGACAGCCGCGGGCACGCCGACGAGGGTGTCCGGGAACTCTTCGACGAGCTGCTCGAGGAGGTGGAGCACTGATGCGGCCGATGCGACTGGACATGGCCGGGTTCACGGTGTTCCGCGACGAGACCACCGTCGACTTCACCGACGCCGACTTCTTCGCGCTGGTCGGGCCGACCGGTTCGGGCAAGTCGACGGTGCTCGACGCGATCTGCTTCGCGCTCTACGGCACGGTGCCGCGCTGGGGCGGCACCCGGGGGCTGGCGAACGCGCTGGCGCCGTCGGCGACCGAGGCGCGGGTCCGGCTGGTCTTCGAGTCCGCCGGGGACCGCTACGTGGCGACCCGGGTGGTGCGCCGCGACGGCCGGGGCACTGTGAAGACGGCCAACGCCGGTCTCCAGCTCATGCCACCGGGCTTCGACATCACCAAGCTCGACACCGGGCTCAGCCCGGAGGATCTGGGCGAGGTGGTGGCGGGCACCCCGGCCGAGATGGAACAGGCGGTGCTGGACGCGGTGGGGCTGCCCTACGAGCAGTTCACCTCCTGCGTGGTGCTGCCGCAGGGTCAGTTCGCCGACTTCCTGCACGCCAAGCCGGCCACCCGCCAGCAGATCCTGGTGAACCTGCTCGGGCTGGGTGTCTACGAGTCGGTGCAGAAGAAGGCGGTCGAGCGGGCCGGGCAGGCCGAGGCGAAGCTGGAGACGGTCGACAAGATGCTCGGCGGGCTCGCCGACGTCGACGACGAGAGCCTGGCCGCCGCCCGGGAGCGGGTGGACGCGATGCGGGAGCTGGCCGCTGCGGTCGCTGCCGCCGTACCCGAATGGGAGCGGGCCCGGGCCACGGCCGGTGAGCGGGCCGCGGCGCTGGCCGCCCTCGACGCCGAGCTGGGTGTGCTGGCCGGGGTGCGGCCGCCGGAGGGCACCGCCGAGCTGGCACGGGCGGTGGCGCAGGCCCGGGTTGCCGCCGACGAGGCGGCGGCCGCGGTCGGGCTGGCCGAGGAGCGCGAGGAGAAGCTGCGCGGGGAACTGGCCGCCGCCGGTGACGAAAGCGCGCTGCGGCTGCACCTGAAGGCGTACGCGGACCGGGACCGGCTGACCGCGGAGGCGGCGACGGTCCGCGCGGCGGTGGACGCGGCGCGGACCGAGCACGACGCGGCGGTGGCGGCGCTGGCGGCGGCGCGGGCGGACGCGCAGCGGGCCGAGACGGAGCTGGAGTCGGCGTTCCGCGCGCACGAGGACGCGAAGGCCGCCGACCAGGCGGTGGCGCTGCGGGCGCACCTGGTCGGCGGCGCGCCCTGCCCGGTGTGCGAGCAGACTGTCACCACGGTGCCGGCGGTGCCGAAGGGTTCGGCGGTGAGCCGGGCGATCGAGGCGGGCAAGGCGGCGCGGGCGGCGAGCGAGGCGGCGAAGCGGGTCGTGCAGGAACGCGACACCGCGGCGCGCGACCTGGACCGCGTGCTGCTGCGCGCCCGGACCCAGCACGACCAGCTCGGCGCGCGCCTGGCCGAGCTGGACGAGCAGCTCGCGGACGCGCCCGCGCCGGAGCGGCTGCGCGAGTCGTTGGCCGAGCACGCGCGGCTACGGACCGCGTTGGAGGAGGCGGCCGGCGCGGTGCGGGCCGGCCGGGAGGCGGCCCGGCGGGCGCGGGGCACACTCGACGCCGCGCAGGAGCGGCTGCGCCGGGCCTGGCGTGACTTCGACGCGGTACGCGACGGGCTGGCCCGGTTCGGGCCGCCGGCCGCGGACCGCGACGACGTGGCGGCGGCGTGGGCGGCGCTGGCCGGGTGGGCCGGCGAGCAGGCGCAGGCACGGCGCACGGACCGCGACGGGCTGGCCGCCTCGGTGGAGGCGGCGCAGCGGGCGGCGGCCGAGATCGCCGACGGGATCGCCGCGTTGTTCAGCGCGGCCGGGCTGGACGCGCCGCAGGACGCGCCGCGCGACGTGGCGGTGGCGGTGGAGCGGGCCGAGGCGGAGTTGCGCCGCCTCGACGAGCGCCGCGAGCAGGCCGCCGAGCTGCGGGAACAGCGGGCCGGGCACGAGCACGAGGCGCGGGTGGCGCGGGCGCTCGCCTCGCACCTGCGGGCCAACAACTTCGAGCGCTGGCTGCTCACCGAGGCGCTGGACCTGCTCGTCGACGGCGCGTCGGGGATCCTGCGGGAGCTGTCCGGCGGGCAGTACGACCTGGTGCACGACAAGGGTGAGTTCTTCGTGGTCGACCACCACGACGCCGGGCTGCGGCGCGGGGTGCGGACGCTGTCCGGCGGGGAGACGTTCCAGGCGTCGCTGGCGTTGGCGCTGGCGCTGTCCGAGCAGCTCGCCGGCATGTCCACCACCGCCGCGAGCCTGGAGTCGATCGTGCTGGACGAGGGCTTCGGCACGCTGGACGCCGCGACGCTGGACACGGTCGCGGCGACGCTGGAGAACCTGGCCGCCCGGGGTGACCGGATGGTCGGCGTGGTCACCCACGTGCCGGCGCTGGCCGAGCGCATCCCGGTCCGGTTCGAGGTCCGCAAGGACGCGCGGACGGCCCGCGTGGAACGGACCGGCCTGTGACGTCACAGTCGCCGGCGTTCTTCGTCGACGCCTGGGATCCGGCGTACGGCGCGTCGTTCGAGGCGGCGGGCGGGTCGGGGCCGGCCGCGCCGAGCAGCGCCCAGGTCGACGCCGACGTCGAGCTGCCGGCCACCGACTGGCGGGCGATCGGCCCTCGCGCGGGCGTGCGGGCACCGGACGTGGTGCTGCTCGTCGACGGGGTACGCCGGATCGACGCCAGCGTCTGGACGGCCGAGGAGGACGGCGGTTCGTTCCCCGGCATCGCCGCCTCGTACGCGGCCGGTGTGGTCCGCTGCGACCTGGACCGGGGCGCCGCCGAGATGGCCGGCGCCCGGGTGGGCCGTGGCCTGTTCACGGCGAGCCCGTCGGCGCAGGACGTGGTCGCCGGTTCGGTCCGTTACCCGGTGCACCGGGTCAGCGGCACCGGTGAGCTGAGCAAGCTGCCCGCGGCGGTGCAGGCGCCGCTGACCGCGCTGGAGGTGGCGGTCTCCGACGCGGTGCGCACCGACGGCGACCTGCTGGTGGTGGACGGCCCGCTGCGCAGCCGGCGCAACCTGCCGCGCACGCTCGGGTACATCAAGACGCAGCACAGCCAGTACCTGGACGCCCGGCTGACCGCTGTGGTGACCGGGCTGGCGCCGGGTGAGCGGTGCCCGGTGTTCCGGCTGGGCACCGCCTGGGGCGGCTGGTCGTGGTATCTGCGGCTGCCGGTGCGCGCCGGCGCGCCCTGGGCGGGCATCGTCCGGGTGGAGTGCTCGGCCGACCTGACCGTGCCGGAGGCGATCGCGCTGGCCGACCTGTCGCTGGTGACGCTGCCCCGGTTCGCCTCCACCCCGTACAAGGATCCGCGCGCCCCGCAGAACCTGGTGCCGATCGCCGGGCTGGAACGCCGGCTGCGCGGGATGCTCGGCGACGCCCGGCTGCTGCACCGGGTGCTCACCGCCGCGGCGCGCGGGATGCGGCGCTGATGGGCCGGCGACGCGACTCCGACCGGGTGGCGGCCGACGTCGACACCGGGCATGCCGAACTGGTGCCGGACGCCGACCGCCCGGGCTCGTGGACGCTGCTGCTGGACGGCGCGCCGCAGTCGCACGTGGACCTGACCGACCCGTCGCACCTGGAGTTCGAGTACGTCCGGCGGCTCGCCGCCGCGCTGGACCTGGTGGCGCCGCCCGGGACACCGCTGCGGGTGCTGCACCTGGGCGGCGGCGCGCTCACACTGCCCCGCTACGTGCAGGCCACCCGGCCCGGTTCGACGCAGCGGGTGTCCGAGGTGGACGGCGCACTCGTCGAGCTGGTCCGCCGGGAGCTGCCCTGGCCGTCCGACCCGCGCCTGAAGGTGCGGGTCGCCGACGCGCGGGCGACGCTGACGTCGAGCCGGGACGGCGCGTACGACGTGATCGTGGCCGACGTGTTCGCCGGCGCCCGTACGCCCGCACATCTGACCTCGGTGGAGTACGCCGCCGAGGTGGCCCGCGTGCTCGCGCCCGGCGGCAGCTACCTGGCGAACGTGGCCGACGGCCCGCCGCTGCGGCACGCGCGGGCACAGGTCGCGACGGTGCGTACCGTGCTGCCCCGGGCCTGCCTGGTCGGCGACGCGGCGGTGCTGCGCGGCCGGCGCTACGGCAACCTGGTGCTGGTGGCGTCCCGGGTGGAGCCGCCGGTGCCGGAGCTGACCCGGCGGGCGGCGGGCGACTGGTTCCCCGGCCGGGTGCTGGCCGGCACCGAGCTGGACCGGTTCACCGGCGGCGCGGCGGTGGTCCACGACGCGGACGCCGTCGACTCCACTCCCCCACCGCCGGGAATTTTTTCGGTCAAACGTTGATCCGATCCGCTGATCGCTGCGTATCACCGGGCGGCCATGCCCGTGGGGGGCCGGCTGATGTCATTGGACAGCGGAGGTCTGCATGCATGCGGTGGCGGCCGGCTGGCACGGCGAGGTGGCGCGGCCCGAGTGGATGTTCGCCCGGGCGCAACCACACTCGCGCGCCTCGCGTTCGGGCCGGGGGGTCGACGCCCGGTCCACGGATCGCCAGAATGACCCGGTGCCGCCGCGACCCGCTCCCGGACGCCACCAGGCGACCTCCGCCGAGGCCAGCCACTCCGACCAGCTGATCCGCCTGCTGTACGCCGAGCACGCCGGCCCGCTGCTGATGTTCGTGATGCGGCTGACCGGCGGGGACCGGCAGCGCGCCGAGGACATCGTGCAGGAGACGCTGCTGCGGGCCTGGCGCAACGCGCACCGGCTCGGCGTGCAGGGCCAGGGCTCACTGCGCCCCTGGCTGGTGACGGTGGCCCGGCGGATCGCCATCGACGAGCACCGCAGTGAGCAGGCCCGCCCGCCCGAGACGTACGACCGGGATCTGACCATGTTCGCCGAGTCGGACAGCACCGACCGGGTGCTGCGCACGATGACCGTCGCGGACGCGCTGCGTACGCTGAGCCAGTCGCACCGGGAGATCCTGGTGGCGACGTACTTCCGGGGGCGCACCGTGCCGGAGGCGGCCGAGGAGCTGGGGCTCCCGCTCGGTACCGCCAAGTCGCGGGTCTACTACGCGCTGCGCGCGCTGCGCACGGCTCTGCAGGAGAGGGGGGTGACCGAATGAGCCGGGCCGATCACATGGACGTCGCCGCGTACGCGCTCGGCGTGCTGGATCCGCAGGACGCGGAGCGGTTCGAGGAGCACCTGGCCACCTGCTGGGCCTGCGCGGCGGAACTGGAGACGATGGTCCCGGTGGTGGGGCTGCTCTCCGGGATCGACGGCGAGGCGATGGCCGCGCTGGAGCAGACGCACACCGATCCGGCGCTGCTGGACCGGACGCTGATGGCGGTGCGGCGGGACCGCCGTCGTACCCGGGTGCGGCAGTTGCTGGCGACGGCGGCGGCCGTGGTGGTGTTCGGCGGGGTGAGCGCGGTGGCGGCCGGGATGCTCGGCGACGAACCGGCGCCGCCGCAGGCGGGGCCGACGCCGGGAGCGCCGACGGCGGCGCCGAGCGGCGAGCCGGGCGACCCGAACGCCCCCGGTGTCGGCGGGAAAGAGGAGATCGAGGGCGACCAGCACAACGCCACCGACCCGGCGACCGGCGTGCAGACCACGATGTGGCTGGCCCGCAAGGAGTACGGCACGCAGATCGCGGTGCAGCTCAGCCGCCTGCCGGGGCCGCGCACGTGCCGGCTGGTGGTGGTCCGCAAGAACGCCACGAGCGAGGTGATCTCCACCTGGTCGGTGCCGGTCGGCGGCTACGGGACGAACCAGAACCAGCTTCCGCTGGAGCTGAGCGCGTCCACCTCGGCCCCGCTGCGCGACATCGACAAGCTCCAGGTGCAGTCGGTCGACGCGAACGGCGTGGCGAGCCCGCTGGTGACCGTGGACGACATCTGATCGAACACTGAGCGGCGCCGGGTGGCTGAGCCACCCGGCGCCGTCGCGTCGTGCCCGGGTCGGCGGACCCCCTCGTGCTGACGCACGCACTCCGGCGCCCATCGGTTCAATCGGTCCACTGTGAAATGTGCCACCGTTGCGGGTTCAACCTTGACAGCGCCGCGCCCGTACTACTCGGCGAACTTGCCAAGAACGAGGAGGGCACGTGGCACACCACAAGCGGACGACCGTCATCGTCGCGAGCGCGATGGTCGCACTTACGGCCTGCGCCCCCGCAGGCTACAACGGGGCGAACTCGGGCGCGGCCGAGCCGGTCGCCGTCGCCGCGGCCGACCCCACCGCGGCGGCCGAACCGGAGGCGTCGGCGGCTCCCGAGGAGCCGGTCGCGGACAAGGCGCCCCCGTCCAACGTGAAGATCACCGACGAGCTGGTCGGCAAGAAGCTGCCCCGGATGGGCCGCGTCGTCACCGACCAGGACGGCTGGGTGCTGTACCGGTTCGACAAGGACTCCGACGACCCGCCGCAGTCCAACTGCGTGGACAAGTGCGCCGAGGTGTGGCCGCCGTCTCTCACCGACGGCAACCCGCAGCTGCGCGGCGTCTCCGACGACAAGGTCGGCACCATCACCCGCCAGGACGGCACCCGGCAGCTCACCATCGGCGGCTGGCCGGTCTACCGCTACATCGGCGACAAGAAGCCCGGCCAGTGGAAGGGCCAGGGCGTCGGCGGCACCTGGTTCGTGGTCGACCCGAACGGCAAGAAGAACCTGACCTGCCTGCCGACCGGCACGCCCAAGGCGGTCGCGCCGCCCGCCGCGGGCAGCTCGGACAGCTCCGGCGGCGGCTCGGACTACTCGTACTGACGCACCAGGACACGGTGACCGGTCGCCGCCGGGGAGGGCGCGGCCGGTCACCGTCGCGGACCCGGGAGGCGGGACGTACCGGCATCGGCCCGCCTCCCGGCACGCGGGGCGTGCCCGGCGTCACGGCCGGGCCGCGTGGCAGAGTGGCCTGGTGACCTCGCCCGACGCCCGCCGTACGCTGCGCCCGCCGGCCGGCTACCGGCTGGCCCCGTCGGTGCGGGCGCTCACGTTCAGCCCGTACGACCCGTGCGCGCGGATCGCCGCCGGCACGTTCTGGTGGGCCACCCGCACCCCGGACGGCCCGGCCACGCTGGCGCTGCGCCCGGAAGCCGGTGAGCTGCTGGCCGAGGGGTACGGCCCGGGCGCGGCCCGGGTGATCGACCGGGCCGACCGGATCGCCGGGCTGTGCGACGACCTGACCGGGTTCGCCGCGCTCGCCGCCGCGCACCCGCTGGTGGCCCGGCTCGCCCACACGCACCACGGGCTGCGGATGCCCGCCACCGGCCAGATCTTCCCCCGGCTGCTGCGGGCCGTCTTCGAGCAGAAGGTCACCGGCAAGGAGGCGTACCGGGCGTACGCCGCCACAGTCCGGCACTTCCGGGAACCCGCGCCCGGCCCGCTGCAACCGCTGCTGCTGCCGCCGGAGCCCGCCGCGGTGGCGGCCACGCCGTACTGGGTGTTCCACCCGTTCGGCGTCGAGCAGCGGCGCGCCGACACGCTGCGCCGCGCGGCGGCCGTCGCGGACCGGCTGGAACGCTGCGCCGACTCGGCGGAGGCCACCCGGCGGCTCACCGCGATCCCCGGCATCGGGCCGTGGACCGCCGCCGAGGTGGTGCGCATCGCGTACGGGGATCCGGACGCGGTGAGCGTCGGCGACTACCACGTGCCGAACACCGTGGCGTGGGCGCTGGCCGGGGAGCCGCGCGGCGACGACGCCCGGATGCTGGCGCTGCTGGAGCCGTTCCGGGGGCACCGCGGCCGGGTGTGCGTGCTGCTGGAGGCGGCGGGTGTCCAGGCGCCGAAGTACGGTCCGCGCGTCCCGATCCGCTCCTTCGCCCGCTACTGACCGCTCAGCGCCGCCGGCACAGCCGCCGCAGCGTCCGCCCCAGCCACCAGGCGTACGCCCGCTGGAAGCCCAGCACGACCGGCCCGCCGGCGCGCACGTACCAGTGGGCCGGGCGGCTGAACGCGGTCACCTCGAACCAGACGCCGTCGGCGCCCCGGGTCACCAGGAACGCCTCCTCACCGACCTCCGGGTGCCCGGGCAACGTGCCGTAGCCGAACCCGGCCCGGTCCGGCTCGTCCACCGTCCAGACCACCTCGGTCGGGCCCCACAGCCGCACCGGGCCGACACCGAGCCCCGGCGTGACCCGTACGCCGGGGGCGGCGCGCGGCGCGTCCGCGCGCATCACCACCCCGGCCGCGCGGTGCAGCCGCCAGCCCAGCACCGCGTCCGCCGCCAGCGGGAAACCGCCGTCCGGCAGCCGGACCCGGTGGCGCAGGTGGTGGTAACCGGCCGGCAGGCCGCCGTCGCGGGTCGCGCCCACCTCCGGGTACGTCAGCTCGGGCACGCCGGTCACCTCCACGCTGATGAGAACACCCCCGCCAGCGTACGGCGGCTCGGGAGCGCTGTGGTGAGCTGAGCCGGTGACCGACGTGACCATCGCCCCCGCCGGCCCCGCCGACGCGGGTGAGATCCTCACCGTGCAGCGCGCCGCGTACCTGGTGGAGGCGCAGCGCTACCGGGACGTGTTCCTGCCCCCGCTGACCGAGACGCTGGACGAGGTACGGGCGGCGCTGGCCGGCCCGGACGTGGTGCTCGCCGCCCGGCGCGGCACCCGCCTGGTCGGCTCGGTACGCGCCCGCGTCGACGGCGACACCGCCCACGTCGGCCGCCTCGCGGTCGCGCCGGACCAGCAGGGCCGGGGCGTCGGCGGGCGGCTGCTGGACGCCGTCGAGCACGCCTGCGCCGGCCGGGTGACCCGGTTCGCGCTGTTCACCGGCGCGGACAGCGCGGCGAACCTGTCCCTGTACGCGGGCCGCGGCTACCGGGTGGTGTCGCACCGGCCGGACGAGAACGGCAACCGCCTCGCCGTGCTGGAGAAGGCGGCCGGGTCTTCCGGCGGAACCTGAGCGTCCGCTCCGGCGCCGGTCAGCGGGCCTCGCAGCGGCGCCGGAGCCCGTCCGCCTCCTGCCGCAGGTAGCGGCGCATCATCGAGCCGGCCAGCAACCCGATCAGCCCGGCCAGCGGACCGGTCTGCACCAGGACCAGCTCGGCCCGGGTGCGCCCGTCCTCCAGCGGCACCAGCCGGTGCTCGCCCCGGCTGCGCACGCCGGGGCTCGCCGACTCCCAGACGAACGAGTACGGCGGCTCGATCTCGGTGACCCGCCACACCGCCGGGCGCAGCCGGGGCTGCTCCAGCCGGGCGGTCGAGCCGAGCACCAGCGGACCGGGTTCCAGCCGCCGGGCGGCGGTGACCGAGGGCGTCCACTCCGGCCAGCGCTCGACGTCGCTCTGCACCGCCCAGACCCGCTCGACGTCGGCGGCGATCTCGACGGACTCGGTGAACCGCATCGGCGTTCCTCCCCCGTGGACGGTCCACTCAGCCTATGCCCGAGCCTCGCCGCCCCCCCCGCCCGCTCGCCCGCTCGCCCCTCGCCCGCTTTCGTCGATCTTGGAGTTGTGGCGCCCAGGATGTCCCGCTCGCCACCTTTGCGAGGTGCCACAACTCCAAGATCGGCGGCTCGCGGGGCCGCGGAGATGCAGGGCCGGGTGTTCCGCCGCCCGGCCGCAACCGCCGGGGGTCAGGCGGCCTCGTGGAGGTCTGCCAGGGTGACCGGGGTGTACCGCTTCAGCAGGCGTTCCAGCTCGGCCACCGAACCGACCTCGCCGAGGACGTTCGCGCCGCCGCCGTGCTCGGGCGGGTAGCGGTGCGCCAGCCGGTAGCGGTAGCGGCCGCGGATCAGCTCGACGCTGACCCGCCAGCGCCCGCAGCATCCGCAACTCCACTCCGGCACGCCGCGACGGTAGCTCTGACCTGCGGTTTCACCATTCGGGCGACGGTGACGAACGTGGCCGGGGCGGGACACGCCGCCCGGCCACCGGCGGTGATCTGCCTCACCACTGTCGGTGGCGTCTGGTTGACTGGTCGCCGTGGACCTGCCGATCAACCCTCCGGTCGAGCCGATGCTGGCCAAGAGCGTGGCCGACCTGCCCACCGATCACGGCCTGACCTACGAGCCGAAGTGGGACGGCTTCCGCTGCATCGTGTTCCGCGACGGCGACGAGGTCGAGCTGGCCAGCCGGGGCGGCAAGTCGATGACGCGTTACTTCCCCGAGGTGGTCGAGCAGGCCCGGCGGCAGCTCCCGCCCCGGTGCGCGGTCGACGGCGAGCTGATCGTGATCCGCCGGGACGGCCCGGGCGGGCAGCCGCGGCTCGACTTCGAGCTGCTGGCCCAGCGGATCCATCCGGCCGCCTCCCGGGTCAAGATGCTGGCCGAGACCACCCCGGCCGACTTCGTCGCGTTCGACCTGCTGGCGATCGACGACGAGCTGCTCACCGGCCAGCCCTATCCCCGGCGCCGCGAGCGGCTGGAGCAGGCGCTGTCCGGGGTGCGCCCGCCGGTGCACGTGACGCAGGTGACCACCGACCCGGAGACGGCCCGCCGCTGGTTCGACGTGTTCGAGGGCGCCGGGCTGGACGGGCTGATCGTCAAACCGGCCGACCTGCCGTACGAGCCGGGCAAGCGGCTCATGTTCAAGGTCAAGCACGCGCGCACCATGGACGCGGTGGTGGCCGGTTTCCGCTGGCACAAGTCCGGTCCGGTGGTCGGCTCGCTGCTGCTCGGCCTCTACGACGACGACGGCGTGCTGCACCACATCGGCGTCAGCTCCTCGTTCACCATGGCCCGCCGCAAGGAGCTGCTCGACGAGCTGGAGCCGTACCGCGACGTCGGCGGCGAGCACCCGTGGGTGCACGGCGACCACGAGCGGGGTCAGCGCATCCCGGGCGGGGTGAGCCGGTGGACCGGCGGCAAGAACCTGGAGTGGGAGCCGCTGCGTCCGGATCTGGTGATCGAGGTGGCGTACGACGCGATGGAGGGCGACCGGCTGCGGCACACCGCCCGGTTCGTGCGCTGGCGTCCCGACCGTGATCCCCGCTCCTGTGACTACGGCCAGCTCGACCGCCCGATCCGCTACGACGTCGACGAGGTGCTGCGCGGCGATCCGGCGGCGACGGTCGGTGACACCCGCGGCCGGGCGTAGCCTGACGGTCGACACGATCATGGAAGGCGCCCACGTGACCCGCTTCCCCGACCGGACCCGCCGGTTCCGGCCCGCCCTGGCCGCGTTCGTCGCGGCGGTGGTGCTCACCGCCGGCTGCACCCTGCCGGCGTTCGCCCCGCGCGCCGAGAGCGAGGGCGAGGCCGCCCCGCCGGGCACCGCCCCACAGTGGCGGGCCTGCCCGGAGGTGCCCGACGAGCTGGTCGGGCGGGGCGCGGCGGACATGCGCTACGACTGCGCCCGGATCGCCGTGCCGCGTAACTGGGGCACCGGGGCCACCACCGGCGCGACCGCCGGTCCGGGCGCCGGTGAGACGTTCGAGATCGCGCTGATCCGGGCCCGCTCCACCAAGCAGCGCGACCGGATCGGCTCGCTGGTGATCAACCCGGGCGGTCCCGGGGCGTCCGGCGTCGACACCGCCGTCTACCTGTCCTTCGGCCCGGCGTTCGGCGGCCTGCCCACGGCGATCACGGACCGGTTCGACATCGTCGGCTTCGACCCGCGCGGGGTGGCCCGGTCCAGCCCGGTCAAGTGCATCTCCGACGCCGACCTGGACGCCAGCTTCGGCTACGACCCCGACCCGGAGAGCCAGTCGTCGTTCGACGGCTTCGTCGGCCTCAACCGGCGCATCGGCGAGCGGTGCGGCGCGAAGTACGGCGACCAGCTCCCGCTCTACGGCACCGAGCAGGCCGCGCGGGACATGGACGCGGTCCGCGCGGCGGTCGGCGACGACAAGCTGACGTACCTCGGCTACTCCTACGGCACGCTGCTCGGCGCCACCTACGCGCAGCTCTACCCGCAGCGCGTCCGCGCCCTGGTGCTCGACGGCGCGGTCGACCCGCAGCAGAAGCTGATCGCCGGGTCGGAGAGCCAGGCGAAGGGCTTCGAGCGGGCGTTCGACAACTTCACCAGGTGGTGCGCGGCGAACGCCGGCCGCTGCCCGATCGCCCCGGACGCCCGGGGTGCGGTCACGGACGCGATCGCCAAGGCGAAGGCCTCCCCGGTACGCGCGCAGGACGGCCGCAGGGCCACCGCCGGGTGGGTCTTCTACGCGGTGATCTCGTCGCTCTACACCGAGCAGGGCTGGCAGGAGCTGGCCCGGGCGATCGACGACCTGCAGGGCGGTGACCCGGACGGCGTGTTCAAGCTGGCCGACGCGTACGCAGGCCGCGAGCCCGACGGGCACTACTCCAACCTGTTCGACGCCAACCTGGCGGTCAACTGCGCCGACGAGACCGAGAAGCCGACCCGCGAGCAGGTCCGCTCGTTGCAGTCGCAGTGGCGGCAGAAATATCCGCTGTTCGGTCCCGCCCTGGCGGTGGGGATGCTGGGCTGCGTGGAGTGGCCCGGCGAGCGGGATCCGTACCCGACCGGCCGGGCGGACGGCGCGCCGCCGATCCTGGTGGTCGGCACCACTGGCGACCCGGCCACGCCGTACGAGCAGACGCCCGCGCTCGCGTCCATGCTCGGCGTGGGGCGAGTGCTGACCTGGGAGGGCGAGGGGCACACCGCCTACCCGCAGACGTCGTGCGTGACGTCGGCCGTCGACGCGTACCTGATCTCGCTCACCGTCCCCCGGGAGGGGCTGCGCTGCCCCGCCCGGTGACGGTGCGGCCGGGCGTCAGCCGGCAGCCGGGGGCGTCCAGCCCTCCGGGATGTGCCCGATGCGGACGCGCTGGGGGTGGTCGCCGACCGGGACGCTCGCGACCTTCTGCCCGGTGGCGAAGCTGATCGCGGTGACCTGGTCCGCGCCGGATTCGGAGATCACGCAGTCCCGGCCGTCCCCGCTGACGGTGGCCCAGTAGGGCTTGCTCGCGGAGACCAGCGGACCTTCCCGCAGCGTGGCCCGGTCCATCACGGTGGCGTAGTCGTCCATGGTGCCGGCGACGCAGACCCGGGTGCCGTCGGGGCTCATCGACAGCCCGTGATGCCGGGAGTCGTTGACCCAGGTGGTGCGGTCCTCGCTGGTGGCCGGGTTCTTCGGCAGCGTGGCGACGCGGGTGACGCGGTCGGTGGCCACGTCGTACTCGACCACGCCGTTGAAGAACGACACCTGGAAGTAGAGCCGGCTGCCGTCGGGGGTGAACACCGCCGGGCGGACCGCGTCGGAGAGGTCCCGGCGGCCGGCGGCGTCCAGCCGGTCCCGCATGTCGATCACCTTGACCACCTGGTGGGTGCTGGTGTCGGCGACGGTGATCCGGCGGTCGCCCTTGGTCCAGTCGAGCCACGGCGCGTCCAGGTCGGTGTTGACCTCGCCGATGGACATGTTCCACAGCCGGGTGCCGCCGTCGGTGTAGATGTTCTCGTGCGGCTTGTCGCCGGCGCCGAACGAGCCGAGTTGCGCGCCGGTGCGGATGTCCAGCACGTGCACCGTGTTGGAGGTGGAGGCGGAAACCGCGACGCGGGTGCCGTCGGGCGAGACGGCCATGTGGTCGGCGCGGTAGCCGGAGACCGGGAACCGCCAGCGCAGCGCGCCGGTGGCCAGGTCGATCGAGACGACGTCGGCGAAGCTGGGCCGGGACACCACGAGCGCGGTGCCGTCCGGCGTGGTGTACATGTCGTCGATGAGCTGGTCGTGGCCCTCCCCCGGGCCCTGCCGGATGCCGAGGAAGAACGCCAGCTTGATCGGGTTGAGGTAGATCTCGCGCAGCCGCGCGGCGCGGTCCGGGATCACGTTGATCCGGCCGAGCTTGGCGTAGTCGCCGCGGGACCGGATGAGGTCGGCGGTGCCGTCCCAGTTGTTGCCGACGAACATCACCTCCTGGAGCGCGACCGCGGCGGTGGCCGGCGCGGGGGCCGTCACCAGCGGCGCCGGCGCGACCAGGGCGAGGGCGGCCAGCACGGCGAGGCCGGCGCGTCGGCGGGAGCGGGACGGGCGCTGTGGCACGGGTGTCATGGACGCCTCCTGGCAGCCGGTAGGACATCGATGTTTCTCAGTGGCGCGAGCGGTGTTACCTTGCGGTAACAACCAGGAGAGCAACCGGCCGGCCGCCAGGGCTAGGGAGCTGACGCCAAGGCCCGCGCGGCCCGGTTGTGCCGCGTCGACAACCGGAGGGCGGCGGATGCCGATGACCCGTACCGGACAGGCCCCGACGTTCGGCGCGTTGCTGCGCGACCTGTCCGCCGATCCGGCCGCGCTCGACGAGGTGGCGCGGGCGGCCCGCGCGGACTCCCCCGAGGTGGCCCGGCTGCCCGCCGACGAGGTACGCCGCCAGGTCGTCCTGCTGCTGACCAGCGGTCTCGGCGCGCTGGAACGCCACGAGGATCCGGCCGGGCGGGACTTCGCCGAGGCCCGCCGGCTGGGCGCGGACCGGGCGGCGCAGGGCGTCTCCGTCGCCGGGCTGCTGCGCGGCGTCCAGGCCGGGCGGGACCGGGCGGTGGAGCTGGTGGTCCGGCACGGCCGGGCCGCCGGCATCCCCGACGAGGTGCTGCTGGAGGGGCTGCTCACCATCGGCCGGTACGCCGCGGCGGTGGAGCGGGCGGTGGTCGACGGGCACCGCAGCGCGGAACGGGAACTGGTACGCACCGGCGCGGCGGCGCGGGCGCACCTGCTGCGGCGGCTGCTGCGTGACGGCCCCGCGGGCCTGCCGCCGGCCGAGCTGACCCGGTTCGGGCTGCGGCCGGACGGGCGCTACCACTGCCTGGTCGCCGCGCCGCCGGACCCGGTCCGGGCGTACGCCCTGCGCCGGCAGCTCACCACGCGGGGCGGCCTGCTCGGCACGGTCGGGGACCGGCTGGCCGGGCTGCTCCCGCGACCGCCCGACGCCGTACCGGCGGACCTGCTGACGCTGGTGGCGCCCGCGCAGCCGCTGGAGCGGGCCCCGGCCATGTACGCGCTCTGCCTGGCGGCGCTGGCCACAGCGGCCAACCGGCGGCTGCGCGGGCTGTGCCGGGTCACCGACCTGGCCGGGGAGACCGCACTGGCCGCCCAGCCGCTGCTGGCCGAACTGCTGCGCGGCACGCTGCTCGGCGCGCTCGACCCGGCCGACGACTTCCACCGGGAGCTGGCCGGCACCGCGCTCGCCTGGCTGCACCACGGCCAGCGGCTGGACCAGACCGCCACCGCGCTGCACGTCCACCCGAACACGGTGCGCTACCGGCTGCGGCGGCTACGGGAGCTGACCGGCGGGCCACCGGTCGAGGAGGGCGCGCGGTGCACGGTGCCGGAGACCGTGCACTGGTGGTGGGCGCTACGGAGCTGGCTGGACCGCGACTGACCACGGACGGCACGACCGGACGCCGCGACCGGGCGACGCGACCGGGCGACGCGACCGGACGGCACGACCGGACGCCGCGTCGGGACGCCGCCCGGGCCCCACCGGCGCAAGGCACTGTGCCAGGCTGGCCGGGTGACCGAGGTGATCTTCCGGGAGGCGGTCCGCGCCGACCTGCCCGCCGTGCTCGCGCTGCTCGCCGACGACGTGCTGGGGCGTACCCGCGAACTGCCCGAGGTGGACGAGGCGTACGAGCGGGCCTTCGCCGACCTGGACGCCGACCCGCGCAACCAGTTGATCGTCGCCGACGACGGCGGGGAGCTGGTCGGCTGTTTCCAGCTCACGTACATCCCCGGGCTGGGCCGGCACGGTGCCGAACGCTGCCTGATCGAGTCGGTGCGGGTGCGCTCCGACCGGCGTGGCCGGGGGCTGGGCGGGACGATGATGCGCTGGGCGATCGACCAGGCCCGGGTACGCGGCTGCGCGCTGGTGCAGCTCACCACCGACAAGCAGCGCGCCGACGCGCACCGGTTCTACCGTGACCTGGGCTTCGTCGCCAGCCACGAGGGCATGAAGCTGGCGCTCTGACCCGGCCGCGACCCGGCACCGGGCCGCCACCCGAAGGCGCGCGGCCCGGCGCACGGGTCAGCCCTCCGAGACGAGCCGGCCGTCGCGCAGCGTCAGCGTCCGGTCGGCCAGCTCGATCAGCGCCGGATCGTGCGTCGCGACCAGCGCGGTCATGCCCCGGGCGTGCACCACCGCCCGGAGCAGGTCCATGATCGATCGCCCGGTCTCGGAGTCGAGCTGGCCGGTCGGCTCGTCGGCGATCAGCAGGTCCGGTTCGTTAGCCAGCGCCCGCGCCACCGCCACGCGCTGCTGTTGCCCGCCGGACAGCTCGTACGGGCGCTGCGCGGCGTGCCCGCCCAGCCCGACCAGCTCCAGCAGCACCGCCACCCGCTGCTCCCGCTCGGCCGCCGGCACCTTGGCCAGCCGCAGCGGCACCCCCACGTTCTCCGCCGCGGACAGGATCGGCACCAGGCCGAACGTCTGGAACACGAACCCGATGGTGCCCCGGCGCAGCGACAGCAGCTCCCGCTCACCGGCCGCTGTGACGTCGTGCCCGGCCACCCGGATCTGCCCGGCGTCCGGCCGGTCCAGGCCGCCGACCATGTTCAGCAGTGTGGTCTTGCCGGCGCCGGAGCGACCCCGGACGGCGACCAGCTCACCGCGTCCCGCCGCGAACGAGACGTCCCGCACGGCGTGCACGGCGTGCTCCCCCTTGCCGAAGGTGCGGCTCACCCCCTCGACCCGGACCACGTCCTCGACGGCCGACGCCGGCACCGCCGGCAGCACCACTGTCTGGTCGGTCATCACTCACTCTCCTCGCCGTGCGCCCGGTCGCCGGGGCGCACCTCGACGTGGTCGGGTTCCAGGTTGAGCCGGACCCGGTCGCGCAGGGACAGCGCCTCCACGAACTGCGCCGGCAACTGCATCCGGCCGGTGCGGTCCAGCACCGCGTACTCCTCGCTGACCATCTCGGTGCCGCCGTCGGCGGTGACGCGCGCGGTCCGGCGTACCTCGGAGGCGGTCCGGCCGTCGCGGATCGCGACGGTACGGCGGACCTGGCCGGCCACGGCGTGGTCGTGGGTGACCACCACGATGGTGACCCCCAGTTCGGCGTTGATGGTGCGCAGCGCGGCGAAGACCTCGGCGCCGGTGGCCTCGTCCAGCTCGCCCGTCGGCTCGTCGGCGAAGAGGATCTCCGGGTCGTTCGCCACCGCCACGGCGACCGCGCAGCGCTGCTGCTCGCCGCCGCTCATCTGGCCCGGCCGGCGGTCCGCGCAGTAGCCGACGCCGACCATGTCCAGCAGCTCACGGGCCCGTTCCCGCCGCTTGCGCCCGCCGCCGGCCCGTCCGGCCAGCTTCATCGGCAGCTCCACGTTCTCCAGCGCGGTCAGGTACGGCAGCAGGTTGCGGCCGGTCTGCTGCCAGATGAAGCCGACCACGTCCCGCCGGTACGCCAGCCGCCGCTTGTTCGACAGCGACAGCAGGTCGTAGTCGGCGACCCGGGCGATGCCGGCGGTCGGGGTGTCCAGGCCGGAGAGGATGTTCAGCAGCGTCGACTTGCCGGAGCCGGAGGCGCCCACGATCGCGACCAGCTCACCCCGGTCGATGACCAGGTCGAGGCCCTGGAGGGCGACGACCTCGACGCCCTCGGTCTTGAAGATGCGCACCAGGCCGTCGCAGACGATGTGCCCGCGCAGCCGGTCACGCCCGCCGGCCCGTTCGGCGGCGCGCTGCGCGGCACGCTGTTGCAGTGACGCCAGGTCCGGTACGGCCGACGACTGTTCGTCGCGCGGCGTGAGACGCGCCGGGCCCGGGTGGCCGGAAGCGGTCGCGGTCATGTCAGCTCTCCTCTCCGAGCCGCAGCACCTCGCCGAGGCGCAACCGGCGGTTGTTCACGGCTTCCACGGTGATCGCGAAGCCGAGGGCCAGCATGGCCAGGACCGTCACCCCGGCCACCAGGCCGGGTTCGAAACCGGGGCGCACGTCCACGCCCCCGGTGAAGGCGGGCAGCCCGAGCACCGGTGTGAGCAGCAGTGGCAGCAACGCGCCGACCACCGCTCCGGTGAGCACCGACACCAGCACCAGCGGCGTCAGCTCCACCATCAGCAGTCCGCGCCACTGCCGGCGGGACAGGCCCATGGTGCGCAGCCGGGACAGCACCTGCCCGCGCGAGCGGGCCCCGGCGAGCACGGCGAGCGCGAGCCCGAGCAGCCCCAGCGCGGCGCCGCCTCCGGCACCGAGCACGAAGCCGAACACCAGCAGGCCGTTCACGCCGGTGCCGCCCAGGTCGGCGCGCACCGCCGCCCGGGTGGTCACCTCCGGCGCGCGGGCCCTGTCCCCGGCGTCGACCCCGCCGATGCGCAGGTAGCGCCGCTGCCCCTCCCGCGCGACCCGGTCCACCTCGGCCGCGTCCACGCCGGACCCGGCGAGCACGAAACCGGTGGGTGCGAGCTGGTGCGGCGCGTCGGCCGGCAACGCCGGCCACGGCAGCACCACGAACCGGCGTACGCCCTCGCCCGCGAGCGCGAAGTCGTCGACTGTGGCGGCGGTCCGCACCGGCAGCCGGTTGCCCTGCACGTCCAGCCAGGCGGGCCGCTCACCCCGGGAGTCGGCGAGCCCGGCGTCGGCCAGTTCCTCGGCCACCGCCGGGGACACCAGCGCCGGCAGCGGTGTGCTCCCGTCGGTGCGGGCCCGCACCGGGTCGGGCACGGTCACCGGTACGCCGGCCTGCCGTGCCACCTCGGCGAACCGTTCACCGTCCACGAGCACCACGCGCATCTCGGTGACCGGGGCGGGGCGTCCGGCGCGGTCGGCGTAGGGGCGTTCGGCCGGCACGGTGAGCAGCGGCGCGACAGCGCGTACCCCCGGCAACCCGGCCAGCTCATCGGCGGTGTCCGGCATGAAGCGCTCGCCGCGAACCAGCAGGTCACCGGGCACGGCCTGGGCGGCGGCGGTGTCCCGGCCGGTCTCGATGCCGGTCGCCACCACGCCGCAGAACGCGGCGGTGGCGACCGCCAGCACCACCACGACCATCGGCCCGGTGCTCGCGGCCCGGCCCGCGCGGGCGGTGCCGAGGAACGCGACGCTGCCGCGTGCCCGGGCGGCGACGCGGCTGACCAGCCGCAACGGCCAGGGGTACGCGCGCAGCGCCAGCAGCGCCGCCGCGATCGCCAGCAGCACCGGCACGGAGACGAGCAGCGGGTCCACCGAACCGGCGGTCAGCCCGCGACGGCGCAGCAGGAACGCGCCGAGCACGGCGAGCCCGAGCACCGCCACCTCGACGGTGAGCCGGACGGCGGGCGACCGGCCGCCGAGGTCGGAGCGGCCACCGGCCCGGCGGCCGACCGCGAGCGCGGCCAGCGGCGGCAGCAGCGTGGCCAGGAGCCCGGCGATCACCACCCAGCGCCACGACGCGCCGGTGCCGGGCAGCAGCCCGCCGAGCAGCCAGCCGATCCCGGCCGCGGCCGGCAGTACCAGCAGCGACTCGGCCAGGCCGCGGCGGAGCACCGCGCCGGTCGAGCCGCCGCGCGCCCGGATCAGGTGGAACTCGGCGCGGCGGCGGCGCGCGGCCAGCCGGGCGGCCAGCAGAGTCAGCCCGGCCAGCGTGGCGAGCAGTCCGGCCGCGATGACCGCGAGCAGGGTACGCGCGGCGGCGAGCGAGTCGGCGAAGCGCCGCAGCGGGATGTCCACGCCCTGGCTGAGCGTCGCCACGGCGGGACGGCTGCGCTCCAGCCCGTCGACGCCGGCGATCAGCGCGTCGAGGCGGCCCGGTTCGAGCCGGTCCGGGGCGATCCGGTACCGCCAGCCGAAGCTGACCGGCCAGCCGGTCGCGACGGCCTCGTCGACGCCGCCGTCGGCGGTGTAGGCGACGCCCACGAACGGGTCGCCGTCGCCCTCGGGCGGGGAGAGCTTCAACATCGACGGCAGCGTGTCCCAGACGCCGTCGGCCGGGTCGTTCGGCCGCCACACGCCGACCAGTTGGACCGGGAGCGACTTGAGCACGTTGTCGTCCGGGTCGAGGATCAGGAGCACGAACCGGTCGCCGGTCTTCACACCGAGCGTGCCGGCGATCGTCTCGGCGAGCGTCACCTCGACCGTGCGGGCCGGGGCGACGGGTCGTTCCGGCCAACGCCCGTCGACCAGCGTGGCCGCCTCCTTGATGCCGGTGCCGGCCCGGAGGTGCACGTCGATGAGCCCCTTCTCGGGGGCGAGCGTCGGGCCGCGCAGCCGCCCGGGCACGCTCTGGGCGACGTACCAGCGCTCGCCGATGGTGTCGCGTACCTCGGCGGGCATCGCCTCCTCGATCCCGGCCAGCTCGGCCGCGTGACCGGTCACGGCGGCTCGGGTCGACGGCGGGAACGCGGTCGGCGCGGTGCTGTACGTGAGGTCGCGGCGGGCCACCGGCTGCCCGGCCACGTACTCGGTGAGCCCCTGCCCGGTCAGCCGGTCGGCGACCCGGGGCACGCCGGTGATCAGCAGGGCGGTCACCAGGGTCAGGACGGCGAGCAGCAGGAACTGCCCGCCGTATGCGCGTACCCGGCGCGCGGCACCAGGAAGGCTCATCGTTCTCCTCCGATCCGGAGCTGCGCGGCGGCGACCCGCTGGCGGATGCCGGTGGTGATGAGTGCGGCGAAGGCGAGCGCGGCGAGCAGCAGCCCGGCGGCTGTCGTCCCGATCGGCACCCAGGGCACTGTGAAGGCCGCCTCGGGTACCGGCCGGCCGGCGGCCGGGGTGAGGATCACCAGCGGCACCATGGTGGCCGCGACGAGGGCGCCGACGAGCATCCCGACGCCGACGCCGATCGCGGCCAGGAACGTCTGTTCCGCGAGGTACGCGCGTGCCAGCAGCCGGGTGTTCGCGCCGAGCGTGTTGAACACGGCGAACTCGGTCAGCCGTCGCCGGGTGGTGGCCCAGACGTCGACCGCCAGGCCGACCAGGGCGAGCAGCACCGAGCCGAGCGCGGCGGCCAGCAGCCCGGTGCGCGCGCCCTGCCAGTAGGGGTCCTCGGCGGCCTCCGCGGCCACCGCCCGCCGGTCCAGCAGCACCGTGCCGCCGGTCGAGGCGAGCGCGTCAGCGGCGGCGGTGTGCCCGCCGGGCGTGGTGCCCAGCCACCACTCGGCCACCGGCCGGACGCCGCCGCTGCGTTCGAGGAGCTGCGTGGTGGCGGTGGGCAGGTCCAGCAGCACCCCGTCGCCCCCGGTACCGGGCACCGCGGCGACCTGGCCGACCACCGTGACCTCGACCGTCACCTCGGCGACCGACAGCTTGACGGTGTCGCCGGTCTTGAGGCTCATCGCGGCGGCGACGCCGGGGGTGACGAGCACCGGCACCGGACGATCCGGCGCCTGCGGCACCAGCGCGAACCGGGACGAGGGCACCCGGGCGAACTGCAACAGCCCGGCCGGCACGTCGAAGCCCTGCGTCCCGTCGATCCGGGTCGGGCTCGCCTTGGCGGTGCCGCGCGGCCCGGAGCCCGGGTCGATCACCCGCCAGGATCCCTCCACCGGCACCGGCAGGACCCCTCCATCGGCGTCGGTGAGCCGCAGCTCGTCCAGGAGCAGCCGGTAGGAGCTGCCGGTGGCGTCGCCGCCGTCGGCCTCGAAGCCGGCCAGGCGCAGCGGGGCGCCGCCGCTGTCGGGCACCGGCACCGAGAAGCGCATCGGCTTCCCGTCGCCGTCGGCCTCGGCCAGCCGGACCCGCCAGGTGGCCCCGGCGTCGGTGGTGAACAACGCGGTCACCGTCACCCGGGGCCGGTCGTACATGCTGTCGACAGGCGTGCGGACGGTGCCGGACAGCGTCTTCGCCCCCTCCGGCACAACGCCGCCGGCCGGCGCGGTCCGGCCGTTCGCGAGCCGGTCCAGCAGGGTGCCGGTGGACGCGTCACCGCCGGCGTCGTCGAGCCGGATCATCCCCTTCGCGGCGGCGGCGTCGAACGCCACCACTGTCGCCGGCCGAGCCTCACGGCCCAGGCGTACGTCGTCGCGCCAGGCCGGCAGCACCCGGTCGACGCCGGGTACGGCGGCCAGCTGGGCGGCCCGGTCCGCGGGGGCGGTGCCGTCCCGTTCGGTCAGCCGCAGGTCCGCGCCGACCGTGTGCTGCGCCTGGTCGCGCTGCGAGCGTTCCCAGGAGGCGACGAGCGACCAGGCGAGCGTGCTGCCGCCGACGGCGAGCGCGAGCAGCAGCACCGGACCGGCGTGCGGGCGGCGGCCCGCCTGCCACATGCCGAACATGGTGGCGTTCCACGTCCGGCGGTCCACGAATCGTTCCGCGATCCGGGTGGTCGGCGGCAGCAGCCGCAGCGCGATCACCGCGCCGGCCAGCACGCCGATGGTGGGCGCGGCGGCCAGCAGTGGGTCGATGCCGAGGCTGCCGTTCGCGCCGGCCAGCGGCGAGGAGTACTGCCGCAGCTGGGTCCAGGCGAGCACGGCGAGCGCGACCAGCACGATGTCCACGCTCGCCCGCTGCACCGCCGCTCCCCGGGAGGGACGGGACCGGGCCGCCATGTCGGCGACGTAGGTGCCGGCCCGGCGCATCGCCGGCAGCACCATGGCGAGCAGGCAGCCCACCGCCGCGCCGACCGCGACCATCCACACCCGGGCCAGGTCGCCGTCGGCCAGCCCCAGGTCCGCGCCCAGGTAGTGGATCGCCTGCCCGGTCAGCGCCGGGGCCAGCAGCAGCGCCGGCGCCACCACGAGCGTCGCCTCGCGTACGGCCAGCCCGGCGATCTGCCCCCGGGCCGCGCCCCGGGCCCGCAGCAGCGCGGTCTGCGCCCGCCGGTCCTCGTTGAGCAGCGCGGCCACCAGCACCAGCGCGTACCCGCCGAGCACCACGATCAGCAGCAGCGGGGTGAGCAGCGCGGACCGGCCCACCAGGTCGGCACGGCTGAGCCGGTCGACGAGCCGGTCCAGGTGGCTGACCTGCTGTGTCGAGGAGCCCAGGCCGGTGGCCTCGGGCAGCTTCCCGGTGATCTCGTCCAGCGCTGTGGTCACGGCGGGCAGCCGGGCCGGCTCGACCGCCACCAGGTCGGGGTCGACCACCCAGGCCGCCGAGGTGGAGCCCGGGAAGGTGCGGGCGAAGTCGGCCGGGTCGAGCGCGAACGGCCCGTACGAGGTGATCTCCGCGTCGCCCTGGCTCTCCCCCACCCCCGGGGCGAGCCGCCAGTACGCCTCGGCGGCGTCCCGGGGCCGCCACGTGCCGACGACCACCACCGTGCCGGCGCGCTCCGCGCCCCGGTCGTACAGCGGCACCCGCTCCCCGACCTCCAGGCTCAGTTGCGCGGCCACCTTCTCCGGCAACGTCACCTGCAACGGGTTGCTGCCGGGCACCGGCCACGCCCCGGCGGCCAGCTCGGCGTGCGCGGGCAGGTCGTCGAGCGTGGCCAGGTTGGCGAACATCGGATCGTCGTCGGTACGGGCGGCGCCCACGTCACCGGTCAGCTCCCGCCCGGTCCCGGAGCGGGTCCCGGCCACGGTGACCGGAGCGCCGCCGAGCCCGTTCGCGAACTGTTCCCGTACCGCCCGGTCCCGCTCGGCGAACGCGGCCGCGTCGGCGCCGCCGGAGCCGCTGATCAGCAGGCTGCGCTCCTCGGCCGGAGCGGCGTCGAGCACCGCCCGGGCGCCCGCGGAGACCGCCCGACGGTTGTAGTCGGAGAGCCCGGTGACAAGCGCGACCGCGACGAGTGCCGCGACAGCGGCGGCGAGCAGCAGCCCACGGGCCTCTGTCGCCCGCCTCCACACCAGCTTCATCCGACGTCCTCTCCTGGCCCCGGCGGGCCGATGCCGAGAGAGAGCAGTGACACCCCGCAAAAGGTTCGCGCCCGTTACATGATCGTTATCGGCCTTCCGCACAGCGCCCCGGACCCGGGGAGCGACCGTTGGGTGTGTCACGCCATGACCGGTGCCGCTCGCGGAACCCCTGACCACGCCGTACGCTGGGTCCGCTCGGCCCCGAAAGGACCGCACATGTCTGATCTTGACCACACCCCGGAACAGGCCGCCCGGGAGGCCGGACTCCGCGAGGTCTCCGAGGCACTGCTCAACATCGAGCAGGCGATCAAGAGAACCCAGCGGGCGAAGCGCACGGTGTCCATGACCGTCGGCTGCGACGATCTCGCGCGGATGCTGGACACCGCCGCACGCAACCTGGAAATCGCCCGCAAGGACCTGTTTCAGGGCGCCTACTTCTCGGCGGATTCGCCTAAGCTCTTCTGACCATGCGCAGTGGTGAGCAGATCCGGTCGGCGCTGGTCAAGTTCGCCGACCGGTGGCAGGGCTACTCCGGCACGGAGCGCTCCGAGGCCCAGACCTTCCTCAACGAGCTGTTCGAGTGCTACGGCCGCAACCGCAAGGACGCCGGAGCGGAGTTCGAGGACGCCCACGCGTCCACCGGAATCATGGATCTGCACCTGCCGGGCCAGCTCATCGTCGAGATGAAGGCGCCCAAGGAGGGCACGCGACTCCCCCAGCACCGCAAGCAGGCGCTCGACTACTGGCACAACTCGGCCGACGTGGCGACCGAGCGGCCGGCTCCCCGGTTCGTGGTCCTCTGCTCGTTCCAGCGCTTCGAGATCTGGGAGCCGGGCAAGTATCCGAACGCGCCACTGATGGAATTCGGCCTCACCGACCTGCCGGACCGTTACGAGTCCCTGATGGTGCTGGCCGGCGAGGAACCGCTGTTCCAGCACAGCAGCAAGGAGCTGACCAGATCCGCCGCCGTCGCGGTCGCCCGGATCTATCAGGGCCTCCTCGACCGGGAGGCGGCCGCGCCGGAGTCGATCCAACGGTTCATCCTCCAGATGGTCTGGCTGTTCTTCGCCGAGGACTTCGACATGATCGAGGGCCGGCCGACCGAGCAGACGCTCAAGTTCCTCACCGAAGTCGGCGAGGTGTGGTCGTCCTACCTGATGCTGGGCGGCCTCTTCACCTCGCTGAACGATCCCGACGACCACGGCCGGCGGGGCGTGCTGAAGGGCACGCAGTACGTCAACGGCGACCTGTTCAACAAGCCCGCGCTCGTCCACCTGACCCGGGAAGAGGCAGCGGAGCTGCTGGAGATCTGCAGGTATGACTGGCGGCAGGTCGACCCGACCATCTTCGGGTCGCTCATCGAGGGCTTCCTCAGCAGCGATCGCAGTGCGCTCGGTGCCCACTACACGCACGAGGTCGACATCCTGAAGATCGTCCGGCCGACGGTCGTCAAGCCGTGGCGGGCCCGGATCGACGCGGTGACCACGCCGGACGAAGGCGTCGCCCTGCTGGACGAGCTGTGCCGGTTCCGGGTGCTCGACCCCGCCTGCGGCTGCGGCAACTTCCTCTACGTCGCCTACCGGGAGCTGCGTCACCTGGAACACACGCTGAAGGAGCGGATCACCTCGCTGGCCAAGGCTTCCGGCCTGCCGGTTCCCACCGGGCTGCCGTACTTCCCCCTCCGCAACATGCAGGGTATCGACGTGGTGCCGATGGCGACCGCCGTCGCCCGGGTCACGCTCTGGATGGGCCACCGGCAGATGATCGAGAAGTACGGCGCCGCCGAGCCACCGCTGCCGCTGGTCAGCCTCGCCTCCATCCGGACGGCTGACGCCCTGCGGGTGCCCTGGCCCGAGACCGACTGCATCGTCGGCAACCCCCCGTTCCTCGGCTCGCAGTTCATGCGCGACGCCCACGGCGACGACTACCTCAAGTGGCTGACCATCACCTTCAAGGTCGGCATCAAGGACTTCTGCGTCTACTGGTTCCGACGTGCCCACCAGCACCTCAAGCCGGGCCAGCGGGCCGGTTTGGTCGGCACGAACTCGATCTCCCAGAACCGCGCCCGGTCGGCCAGCCTGGAGTACGTCACCAGCAACGGTGGCGTCATCACCGACGCGGTCTCCAGCCAGACCTGGCCGGGGGAAGCGAAGGTCCACGTCAGCCTCGTCAACTGGGTGAACGCGCCGACCGAGCCGCCCACCGAGTTCGTGCTCGACAACAAGTTGGTCAGCGGCATCACGGCCGAATTGAAAGAGCCGGAGTCCTCGACCGGCAAGGCATTGCCGCTCGCTCCCAACAAGAGCAGGTGCTTCCAAGGACCGATCCCCGTAGGAGAGGGATTCATTCTTGCTGAGGAAGAGGCGCGCTCGTTGTTGCAGCGCCGGGACGCACAGTACCGGGATGTCGTGCGCCCTTACATCGTCAGCGAGGACGTCGCGGAGGACCCTGCGCAACAACCTCGGCGGTGGGTGATCGACTTCGCTCAGATTCCACTCGAAGCCGCGATGAAATATCCAACAGCACTGGATCTCGTGCGAGCACGGGTCAAACCCGCACGTGACAACAACAACCGAGCGCTGTACAGAAACCGTTGGTGGCAGTTCGGCGAGGCACGGCCCGGTATGCGGGCAGCCCTCTCGGGTCTGACCCGCTATATCGCCGCTGGTCGGGTCGGTAAGCGACTGCTCTTGACCTGGTGTGAGGCGTGGACCTGTCCGAGCGACCTGGTCTACGTGTTCGCGTTCGATGACGACTACTCGATGGGGGTGCTGTCGTCGTTCACCCACAGCGCCTTTGCGCGGTCCCAGTCATCGACTCTTGAAGACCGCCTCCGATACACGCCCACGTCGGCATTCCTGCCGTTCCCGTGGCCCTATCCGGTGACCGACGAGCAGCGGGAGCGGGTCGCCGAGGCGAGCCGACGGATGATCGCCCGCCGCCGGGAGATCTGCGCGGAGGAACAGATCGGCCTGACCCGGCTCTACAACCTGGTCGATGACGGCGCCTACGCCGACCTGAAGAAGCTGCACCGTGACCTGGACGAGGCCGTGGCCGCCTGCTACGGCTGGCCGAAGTCGATCGCCCAGGACAAGGACGAGATCAGCCGCCGACTGATGGCGCTCAACGCCGAGATCGTCGCCGGCCGGCGCCCTTACGACCCGTTCGCCGGACGGGACGGCCAGTCGATCGCGCAACAACTCGGCCTGCCTGTCGCGTGAGCATGAGCGGCGGGTGGTGCCGGTGCGCCGACACCACCCGCCGTCACGGTCAGGGCCGGTCGTTCAACCGGCCCGCGCGAATCGCCCCGACGAACCGGGTCCACGCCGCCGGGTCGAAGCTCAACGCCGGCCCCTGCCGATCCTTGGTGTCCCGCACACCAACCGCATCGGCGAACCCGGCCACCTCGACGCAGTTGCCCTCACCACCGGACCGGGACGACTTGCGCCACACCCCGTCACGTCCCATCGGTCATCTCCTTCGCGATCGTCGTCATCAGCTCACGAGACCCGTCCGCGTCGAGCGCTCGCTCACCGAGCGAGCGCCAGGCGTCCTCGTAGGTCTGGATCTCGTGGGCCTTGTCAAGGTAGGCGGCCCCGCACGGGCCGTCCATGTAGATGGTGGTCGGCTCCGGCTCACGCACGTCGGTCGGAAAGTCGAGCATCGTGAAGGTTCCCGCTGCCGCCCAGCGGTAGAGCCCAGCACTCAGTGGAAGCACCCGAATCCGAATGTTGTGCTGCTGGCTCGCCACCACCAGGGCATCGAGTTGCCTCCCCATCGCCGCCCGATCGCTCAGCGGTCGACGGAGCACTGCCTCGTTGAGGATCACATCGAGATAGGGAGCCCGGGGCACCGCACGCGCCAGCAATCGCTGCCGCCGCAGTCGAACCTCGGCTTTGGCCTGTCGCTCGTGCTCACTCAACTGCGGGTTGTCGGTGGCGATGACCTCTGTCATGTACTCGACCGTTTGCAGCAGGCCCGGCACTAGATTCGTTTCGTAGTGGCGAATCTTCGTCGCGGCGGCTTCCAGGCCCACGTACAGCTTGAACCAGTCTTTGATTGCCTCCCCGTAGCTGTGCCACCAACCGTGCGCCTTGGTTTCCCGGGCCAGAGCGCGCATGGTTTCGATGGTTTCTCGCGACGCGCCGTAAACGCGGCACATGGCTTCCACGTCGTTCGGGTGCATCGGCACCTGACCCGTTTCGTAACGCCAGATCCGGGGCGCCGACCATTCGAGTTCCTTGGCCGCCGCGGTCACCGTGACGTGCGCGCCTTCGCGAAGTTCCCTCAGATATCTGCCGAGCTGCCTACGCGGGACGGTGCTTCCCGAGTCGTCCACGTCATCTCCTTTGGTGTTGTCGCGTAAGGCACCTCATCCCTTGGTCTGCATTCTGCCGCGAAAGATTGTCTCGGACCAGAGGTGAATTGACCATTGTGGTGCCCGCCGGGGACGCGGCGGGTTCGCGGGGACGGATGCCCTTCCCCGAAACCTCATCCCGGCATCCGTCCCCGCGCCTGGCGCCGATCCCCAAAGGAGAGTCATGGACTCGATCGACCGCATCCTCGGCGACATTCCGCTTCCGCCCTACGTCACCGCCGAGGATGTCACCTTCGCGGTCCGGGCGATCACCGTGCACGCCCCCGAGCAGTGGCCCGAGGGACCGCGCTGCCGCAACGACCGGGCACCGCACCCGTGCCGGCTGCACCGCTGGGGCCGGCGGGTGCTCGACCTGCGCGGGCTCACCGACCGGCAGATCCACACGCTCGTCGCCGAGCAGACGGCGCCCGTGCGGTGATCTACGTGACCGGGGAACGCCTGCTCCCGCACCACGTCCGCGCTGCCTTCTTCGACCGGCGCTGGCGCGGTCTCGACCCGGCCCAGGTACGCGACCACCTCGACCGGGTGGCCGACGAACTCGACCGGCTGAGCCGTGAGCTGGTCACCACGCGGACCGAGGCCGAACGCGTCCGTCAGGCGCTGCGGCAGTGGCAGTCCCAGCACCGCGCCTGTCGTCTCCGTGACCCGGACGCCCCGCCGGGCGGGTGGCCACGATGACCGCACAGCGCTGGATCATTCACCTGCCCACCACGCTGACCAGCGCCGACGAGGCAGCAGCCCTCGCGGTGACGCTGCGCGACTCGCTCGGCCACGTCACGGTTCTCGACTTCGGCGAGACCACGCTGAGCGAGGAGGACAGCCAGTTCGTGCGTACTCGGGTCTGGTGCGACGCCCGGCTCGACGGCGCCGGCCGGTGCGGCCACCGCAACGACCACGACGGCCCGTGCGCGGCGTGAGCGCGGCGGGCGTCAGGGGCGGGGTCGGTCGCGGTCCTTCGACGGCTGGACCCGCTTCGGTTCGCCGGGCATCTTCGGGGAGCCCCACACCTAGCGGTGTGCTACCAGGCGTTTGACGTGGACCACCATCGAGCGAAGTACGGGAGGTTATCGGGCGGATCCAGCCGCCCGAAAGGACGGGCCCGGACGCGGAGATTCCAGCTCCGGCCGGGCCCTTGATCGCGAAGCGAGGTCGCGACCCATGGGCAATCTACCGTTCATCCTGCCTGCGTGCGATCGGCCGGCCACGGTGCGGCTGGAGGTGTTCAGCAACACCAGCGAGGGCCTGCCGGGTTCGTTGGACGCCTCGGTCTACACGTGCGAGCAGCACGCCGACCCGGCGACGGACGCCATCGAGGGCACGAACCGGACCGCTCACCGGCTGCGGATGGCGCCGGACGTGCAGCGCTCCTGCGGGCACGTCTACCTGTTCCCCACCGGCCAGCTCGCCGGGCACCCGGCGTGGTGCGACCTGGACGACTGCGGCCGCCGGTTGGAGCACCGCTCGGCGGTGGCGCACGTGGAGACGGGCCGCCCCGAGCCGGTGATCGTGGACGTGGCGCTGGTCCAGGCGGTGAGCGAGGGCGCGGAGCCCGCGCTGTCGCTGACGGTCGTGGACGGGCGGCGTACGCCGGTCCCGGCGTCGGAGCGCGTGCTGCTGTCCACGGGACAGGCCACCGCGTTGGTGTACCGGGTGCGGCAGCTGGTCGACGCGGCCCGGGGCGGTCGGCGGTGAGCGGGCCGGCGGCGGTGGCCGCGGCGGCCGAGGCCGCGCCAGGCGTGGTGGCGCAGTTGCTGCGCTCAGTCGACGGGCGGGCCCGGGTGGAGGTGTTGCAGTGGCACCCGGTCGGGGAGCCGGGCGCGCCGGCGCACGACCCGGCCGCGCCGGACGAGGTGCTGATCCTGTCCACGGGTGAGGCGGTGCGGCTGGCCGGGGTGCTGCTGGACCTGGCCGCGGCGGCCCGGGCGGGTGCGCGGTGAGCGGGCGGCGGGTGGCGGTGGTCGGTCAGCCGGACGCCGAGCGGCGCGCGCCGCGGTGTCGGCCGGGGACGCGGCGGATGCGGTACCGGCCGGGCGGGGCGCACTCCGGCAAGGAAGTGGTGAACTCGTTCCTGCTTGGGTTGCAGATCGGCGCGGCGCAGCGGCCGGCGCTCGGCCGGGGGCCAGCCGTCGACCCGAGCCAGATGGGCGAGCCGGAGTTGATGGCGGCGCTGGCCGAGGCGTACCAGCTAGGCCGGGAAGCGGCCGAGAGCGAGGCGTGCGCGCGGGATCTGCTGGTGTTCCTGACCGGGTACGCCACGGCGACCGGCCCGGACGGTCACGCGGCCGATGAGCGGGTGTGGAAGGCGTACCTGGCCGGGCGTGAGGGCCGGGGCCTGCCGGACGCTCAGGAGGGCGCTGAGGCGGCCGGGGACGGCGACGGGGAAGGCGGGCCGCGGCGGTGAGCGTGCGGGTGATGTCGTGGGTGTGGGACCACTCCCCGGTCGGCGGCACGCAGCGCCTCGTGCTGCTGGCGATCGCGGACTGCGCCGACGACACCGGGGAGAACGCCTGGCCCTCGGTGGCGACCCTCGCCCGGAAGGTGCGCCTGGACGAGCGGACCGTGCAGCGGGTCATCCGGCGGCTGGTCGACGGCGGGCACCTGACGGTGTCCGCGTCGGCCGGCGGCCGGGCCTCCAACCGGTACGCGGTGATCATGCGCGCTGGTGATGCAGATGCATCACCTGTTGCAGATGCAACACCTGGCGATGTGTCCCGGTTTGGGGCGGTGGCGGATTGCCACCCCGGGGATCTGCCACCCCGGCACAGCGCCACCGCTGGGGTGGCGCTAGACGCCACCGCTGGGGTGGCGCAGCTGTGCCACCCGAACGTCCTTGAACGTCCTAGAACCATCCGGGCGCGCGAGCGGCGCCGGGCCGGCGGCCCGGCCGCGCCGGCGCGCGGCGTTCCTCGAGCACCGGCGCCGCCGCCGCAGCGGTGCCCGGATCACCCGGGCCAGTACGCCGGGCACTGCGGGCCGTGCCGGTCGGAGCGGATCGCGCCGGTGGAGCCGGGCCGGTGAGCGGGCGGGCGCAGCTGGGCCGGATGCGGTGGGCGGTGCGCGGCACCCTCGCGCTGGGTGTGGCCGCGTCGGTGGCCGCGAACGTGCTGCACGCGCAGCCGAACCCGGTCAGCCAGACGATCGCGGGGTGGCCGCCGCTGGCGCTGCTGGTGACCATCGAGCTGATCTCCCGGGTGCCGGTGCACCGACGTGGCCTGGCGGCCGTGCGGCTGGTGGCCGCCGCGGTGCTGGCCGGGATCGCGGCGTGGGTGTCCTACTGGCACATGGTCGCGGTGGTGGCTCGGTACGGGGAGACGGGCGCGGCGCCGTACCTGATCCCGGTTAGCGTGGACGGCCTGGTCGTGGTGGCCAGCGTCTGCCTGGTCGAGTTGGCCGGCCGGATCCGGGCCGCCGAGCAGGCCGCGGCTGTTGCGGTGGCGGTCGTCGACGGGCCGCCGGCGCGGGGAGGCGGCGGCAGCGGTGGCGCGGGTGCTCGCCGAGCGGCCGGACATGTCCGCCAGGGAGGTCGCCGAGGCCGCGGGCGTGTCCGAGCGGCACGCTCGGCGGTTGCTGCGCGGTCTGGCCGCCATGGTGCAGGGATCGATGCGGGCTGATCGGCCGGTGGCGGCGGGATACGGCGAAGTTCAAAACTCGTCAGCGTGAAAAGGCACCTCAGCGCGGGGTAGCGGTCGATGCCTTGGCAGAGATCTGACCCCCCACTCCCCGGGGGCTGCCGATGACGGTCGAGGGTAGTGCGGGTGCCGCGCCAGGTGGTGGACCTGGCGCGGCGCCCGCGTGTCGGCCCGGGATGCGGGAAGCGGGGGTGCCGGCGAGCGGGCCTGCCGTCCGCTCGCCGCTGGCCGGTGACATCCCCGGCTGTGCTGCACCCCTGCTCATCCCGGGCCGGGCTCAGGTGCCGTCGTACGGTTTGTACCAGCTGCCCTGGCTGGCGGTGGGAGGCTCGCCCTCGCAGCGCTCGCCACGGCCCAGCGGTGGCCGCCGGTCCGGCCCGTTGCGCTCGCCGCCGGTCAGCGGCGACGCCTCGTCCCGGCGTGGCCGGTCACCGACCCTGTTGACCAGCCGCACGGCGCGCACCGCCTCTCGCGGTCGTCCCGGCGGCCTGGCCGTCGTCCAGGATGGTCCAGAGCCGGGTCTCGTAGTCGTAGACGCTGCGGCCCTCGGCCAGGGCGGCGGCGGCCCAGTCGGGCAGCAGCTCGCCGGGCACGAAGGTCACCTCGATGCCGGTGTCCGGGTGGACGCCGCGGACGTAGTCCGGCGCCGGCGTGCCGGTCGACGGGGCGGTCGCGCCGCCGCGTTCCATCGCGGCCCGGTCCGCCTTCAGCCGCTCGTGCTCGGTGATCGCGCCGATGTCGTGCACGGTCACGCTCCCTTCAGGGCCTTGTGCACCGCGAACGCACCCGGCCGGGCGACCTGCACGTCACCGCGCCAGTGCGCCAGGATGCCGATCTGGCCGGACTCGGCGTACCGCTCGGTGAGCGCCTGGATGGTCAGGTTGAGGCGCTGGCCGATGAGCAGCTGCGACCAGTCACCGACGAACAGGTCCGTCGCGGTGGTCATGGTGCCCTGGGTGTACGACGGCACCTGGTTGGTGGTGAACCAGTCGAGCTTGTCCACCTCGTTCGGCACGGCCAGGGGCTGGCCGGTGGAGTCGTACGCCTTGGCGTACTGGCGGGCGAGCTTGCTGGCCCAGATGCCGGCGTTGGGCTCCTCGTTGCGGTCGCGCACCGTGAAGATCGTGTCCAGCACCTCGTTCCAGTACGACAGCGCGGTCTGCGTGGTGCCGTTGGCCGCGCCGCTGCCGAGCACGTTGCCCGACAGGACCGCGTTGAGGGTGCCGAGCACGCCGCGGGGGTTCGGCGGGGTCGGCAGGTTGATCGCGCCGGCGCCGGTGGTGATCGACCCGTACAGGCCCACCAGGTCCAGTTGCAGCGCGATCGCCTTGGCGATGGCCATGGCCACGACCTGGCGGGAGTTCGGGCTGTCCTGGAACCACTCCATCGAGCCGACGACCAGGGCGCTCATGGTCTTGGAGTCCAGCGTCACGTTGTCGAACGTCGGGTCCGACGCGGTGATGGTCGAGCCCTCGGCGCGGAACGCGGCGGTCGGGTCGCCGGTGAGCCGGCCGATCTGGACCTGCTTGGCGTCCATGGGCACGATCCGCGCGCCGGCGCGCAGCACGGCGGCCATGTTGCGGGCCCGGTCGATGATCTCGCCCACCCACTCCGTGGGCACCACCGCCGACCCGGACGACGTGGTGATCGCGCGGACCAGGTTGCCGAGGTCGCCGTGGGCGTCCATCACGTGCCGGTCGGCCGCCTCGCGGGCCTGGGCGTGGGCGCGGACCACCGGGTGGTCGGCGAACCGCTTCCCCGGCTCCACCGCGGCGGGCAGCATGTCGTTGGTGCGCACCCAGCCGCCGGCGGCGCGGTCCGGGCCGTCGTTCTCGCCCATCGGGCGGTTCGGGTCGCGGTCACGCTCCCGGGCCGCCTCCTGCTCACCGATCCACTCCGCGAGCTCGTCCGCGCGGTCGATCAGGTTGTCGAACTCCCGGGACTCGTCGGCGGTCAGGTTCCGGCCGCCGGCGTTCTCGGCCGTGCGCAGGATCTCGCGGGCCTTGTCGGTCAGCCGGGCGCGTTCCTGCTTGGCGCCGTGCACGTCGCTCGGGCTCCACACGTCCCGGGCCCGCTCGCGCGGGTGACGCGACAGCCGCTGACGGGGGCTCTTCTCAGGCATGATCGTTTTCCTTCCTTGGCGCCGTGCACACAGCAAACGAGCGCCGAACATCCAGACTGGACATTGCCCGCCGAGAGACGGCGGGGCGACGGGGCCGGCCGCGGACAGGAGGACCAGAGGCCCAACGCGGTGCACCGTTCGGATCGTTCACTGCCCACCGGGCGGGGCCCGGGACCAGCGCCGCGGCAAGGAGGGCACGAAGCCCAACGCGGTGATCACGAGTGTAGGCCGGGGGCCTGACGATCCGGAAGCGGCGCGGCCGACGCATCGGCGGCGAGCAGCTGCTCGCCGGCGCGGGACAGCGCGTCGAGCACCTCCCGCCGGCGGCCGGCCAGGTACCGACGCGACAGCTCCTGGAGCAACTCGCCCGCCTCCACGCCCCAGAAGGTGCGCACACACTGCGGGCACACGATGTCCCCGCCCAGCTGCACCACCACGGAGAACGGCGTGTGCCGGTCCTGGCGGCAGCCGACGCATCGCCGGCGGGCCGGGTGGCCGGTCCACGGCACCACGGCCAGGTCCTCCAGGTCGAGCGCGTTCAGGTTCAGCACGTCAGGTCCTCTCGTCGTCGTGCTCGCCGAGACGCCGCCGCTCGACGGCGGCCACCTCAGCCGGGATGGTCGGGAACACGGGCAGCGGATGCCGGGCGTCACCGGCACTGCCCGGCAACCGGCAGCGGCGGCAGAACAGCCGGCCCTGCCAATCGGCCGGCACGCTGGTGTCCGCCACGAACGGATGCGGCCGGACACGGGACCGGACCGGCCGCCGGCGTCCGGTCACGGCAGGGGCCCCGGGTGGGCGGGGCCATCGGGGGCGCGGGAGCGTCGGTGGTAGATGTCCGGAGCGCCAGGTGGCCGGGTCGGCTGAGGTGGGCGAGGCGGGCCAGGATCACCACCATCAGCGCGATGCCCGACCCGACCCGAGTCGGCACCCTTCCCAGACCACCGCGGCGCTGTTCCTGATCCGTCATCGGCCTGATCAGGGCGCACTGATCCCGTGCTGATGTCGATCGGATCAGCGTCCCCGTCACTGTTCGGATCACTGTTCGCGTCAGTGGTCGGATCAGTGCTCGGTCGGTGGTTCGTCGGTGGTTCGTCGGTGGTTCGCGGCTGATCCGCGACGGCGGCGGGAAGGTCGAACAGGGCCAGGCCGCGGGCGACCCACGTGGCCACCTCGGCGGCCGTAGGGACCGGGAGAACGGACATGTCCGCCTCCACCGGCGTCCGGTGGCCCTTGTGCTCGTTGCAGCGGGCGCAGGCCGTGACCAGGTTGCCGCCCTCCGGGGTGGCAGGCTGGTCGGGATCCACGTGATCGAACTGGAGCACCTTGCGCCGCTCCCGGGCGCGGCCGGCCTTGGCCACCAGCGGCCCAGAGCGGCAGTAGCGGCAGCAGCCGCCGTCGCGCTCCAGCACCAGGGCCTTGAGCCTGGCGTCGCGCAGGTCGGCCTTCTGGGCCCGGTTGCGGTCCGTCTCCGCCCGGGACGGGTTGCGCTTGAGAAAGCCGTGCAGCCGGTAGGCGTACCCGTCGATCCACGAGTCACCGAGGCACGTGCACTCATCGCCGCGCTGATGTAGCAGCGGCGGACGGTCGAGCACCGAGGTGCACAGCGCGTCGAGCACCGCCCGCCGCCCGCGGCACTGCTCCAGTGCGCGGCCGGCGGTGAGGTAGCCATCGCGGCGCAGATGGGCGGCGGCGGCCATCAGGCGGAGCCAGGCGGCCTGGAGACGGTCTGCCCGGTCCCAGTCGACCCGGCCGGTCTTGTCGGCCGCCAGGATCTCCCACACCGGGTCACGGTCGATGTCATCCGAGGCGAGCCAGTACGTCACCGTGCACCGCCGCGCGGTCTCGTGCCGCCCTCAGCGAGCCAGCTAGCGGCTACGCTGGTGCCGGTCCGCCAGACCGTGCCAGGCGCCGCCTCGTTGCCCGCGGGGCGGCGCTTCTCTGTCGTCATGCGGCGCCGGCAGACGGCGGAGGCTGGTCGTCGTTCGCTGGGGACGCCGCGCGCCGTCTGCGGGCCTGGGCGGATCGCAGGGCCAGTCGGGTGAAGTAGGCGCGTCTGGCCGAGGCCGCGCGGCGGGCTCGTTCCGCCGGATCGAGAGTGCCGTCCGGATCGACCTGGCGCGCGAACCGGTCAGCGAAGGCGGCGCGGGCCGGCGCGGTTGCCGCGGCGCGGTCGGGCTCGCGGGCCCATCGTTCCGATGCTGCAAGGCGTGCGACTAGGACACGTTCGCCGGGGTCAGCGGCAGACATGTTGGCTCCTCAGCGGGCGCGGATCATCCGCCTCCCGCTGAGGAGGCTTGCCATTCGCGAGCGCTAAACGGCCCCTCGCGACAGACCGGCGCAGTGCGCTATTGGATCAATAAGATACACGCTGTGCTGAGCAGGAGCACAGCGCATCAGAGGGCGAGTCGCGCGGTTGCCGCGGTGCCCCTGGTGGCCTCCAGGTGCGCCAGCGCCTCCAGGATCCGATCCTTGCGAACCTGGACGTGATGGCCGCAGTCACGGCATTTCAGGTGGGCCTTCAGGCGCATGGGGCCGGTCGGGTCGACCGTCCACTCGACTGCGCCGGCAGGCTCGCTCTCGACCAGACGGGCATCGCCGGCAGCCCGTGCCGTGGTGGCGCGGAGGAAGCGCGCGAGCCGGTGATCCGGGCACCGGTGGCACATGATGTCGAGCGCGACGTACGGCCAGTCCGGGTCGGGGGCGGTCGCGTACACCAGCTGCGCCCGGTCGCTGGTGGGATCGACGGTCTTGCGGCGGCGGCTCACAGCCGGTCCCCCAGTCCGAGGCGGCGGTGGGCCAGGTGCGCCCGCTCGACGGCTGTGGAGCGGGCGTAGACCTGGAGCATGGAGTCGGAGCGCCAGCCCATGATGTGCATGAGGTCGCGCTCCTGGCCGCCGGCGACGAGCCAGCGGTGGGCGGCGGTGTGGCGCAGTGCGTGCGGGTGCAGCCCGTCGACGCCGGCGGCCTGGCCGAGCACCTCCAGCCGCCAGCGGATCCCGTCCGGGGACATCGGGCCACGTTCGCCGAGCAGGAGCCGATCGGTGGCGCCAGCGCGGCGATGGGCGCCACGGACACGGACGTAGCGGTCGATGGCCTGGCCGGTGCGCGCGCCGTACGGCACGGCGCGCGGCCGGGAGCCCTTGCCCATCACGTAGACCAGCTCCCGGTCCTGGTCGACGTCGTCGAGGGTCAGCGCGGCCAGCTCGGAGACCCGGACTCCGCAGTCCGCGAGCAGCCGGAGCAGCACCTCATCGCGGCGCCCGTCGAAGATGCGCCGGTCGAACTGCCCGGCGCGACCGCGGGGCACCTGGCAGACCTTCAGGAGCGCGGCCAGCTCGTCGTCGGTGAGCACCCGGACGGGCTTCTCGGTCGGCTTGGGCATCTCGACGCCGGCGGTCGGGGCGGTGTCCACCTCGCCCTCGGCCTCCAGCCACCGGCAGAAGCGGCGCATGCCGCGCAGGCGGGTGCGGACCGTCTCGATGTCCACGCGCTCGGCCAGGTCGGCGAGCCAGGCGGCGATGGCGTGCCGGGTGAGTTCGTCCAGGGTGGTCGGTCGGCCGCGTTCGGTCAGCCAGTCGCAGAAGAACCGGATCGACTGGCCGTAGAGGCGGAGCGTGCCCTCCGCCTTGCCGGCGGCGCGCAGATGTCGGCGGAACGACGCCGCCAGATCCTCGATTCGGGGGGAAGCCACGGGGGTAGGTTATCGGGCGGGCAAGCGCTATGCTACCCCTCAAGTTCGGTGGTTAGTCCACATCGGCCCTGGTGGGACGCTTCGCGCGGCTCGGTTGAACCCTCGGCGGTTCGCCCGGCATCTTCGGGTATTCCGGCGGGTACGGCATGTCGCCCAGCCCGTCGGCGGCGTCCCGCTCGGCCCACTCCAGCAGCGGCGAGATGTCCCAAGGGGCGTCGTCGATGCCGGCGTGCGGGTCGCCGCGCTCGGCGAACCGGGCCGGCACCGTACCGAGGTGGAAGTCGTCCGGGTCGACCTGCGGCAGCTCGTCCCAGTCGACCGGGGTGGAGACGGTGGCGCGGGCGTTCGCGCGCAGCGAGTACGCGCAGGCGATGGTGCGGTCCCGCGCCATCTGGTTGAAGTCGACGAAGACCCGTTCGCCGCGCTCCTCCTTCCACCAGGCGGTGGTGACCAGCTCGGGGCGGCGGCGTTCCAGCTCGCGGGCCAGCGCGATGGTGGCCCGGCGCACCTCCACGAACGTCCAGCGCGGCTGGATGCGCAGGTAGACGTGCACGCCCCGGCCGCCGGAGGTCTTCGGCCAGCCGGGCACGCCCAGCTCGTCGAGCAGACCGCGCAGCTCACCGGCGGCGGTCACCGCGTCGGCGAAGTCGGTGCCTGGCTGCGGGTCGAGGTCGACGCGCAGCTCGTCGGGGCGGTCGGTGTCGGCGGAGCGCACCGGCCACGGGTGGAACACCACTGTGCCCATCTGCGCCGCCCAGGCCACGTGCGCCAGGTCGGCCGGGCACAGCTCGTCGGCCTTGCGCCCGCTCGGGAACGCGATCTGCGCGGTGCGGACCCACGGGGGCACGCCCCGCTGCGGCACCCGCTTCTGGAAGAACATCTCCCCCTCGATGCCGTCGGGGAAGCGCTGGAGCGTCGTCGGGCGGTCGCGCAGGGCGCGCGTGATCCCGTCGCCGACGGCCAGGTAGTAGCGGAAGACGTCGGCCTTGGTGAAGCCGCGCTGCGGGAAGATCACCCGATCGGGGCTGCTCAGCCGCACCGTGTGCCCGGCTACCTCGATCTCCTCGACCGCACCCTTGCCCGCCATCACGCGACCATATGCGATGCCACCGACACCCGACGTACCGTTGAGGGGTGAGTCTTTCCGACAACGAACTGCCCCGTACCGAGGACGAATGGCGCGTCCGGCTGAGCCCCGAGGAGTTCCGGGTGCTCCGCGAGGCCGGCACCGAGGCGCCCTGGACCGGTGAGTACGTCGACACCAAGACCCCCGGCGTCTACCACTGCCGGGCCTGCGGGCTGGAACTGTTCCGCAGCCAGGACAAGTTCGACTCGCACTGCGGCTGGCCGAGCTTCGACGACGCCATCCCGGGCGCGGTCAAGGAGATCCCGGACAACACGCTCGGCATGCGGCGCGTAGAGATCCGCTGCGCGCGCTGCGACAGCCACCTCGGGCACGTCTTCGAGGGTGAGGGTTTCACCCCGAAGGACACCCGGCACTGCGTCAACTCGATCTCGGTGCGGCTGGAGCCCAGCGCCGGCTGACGACGGCGTCACAGCCGCAGCAGGCCGCCGGCCTCGTCCACCTGGTCGGCGGCCTCGTCGTCCAGCCACACCCCGCCGGTGGCGAGGTAGCGGAAGCGGTACTCCCCCGGCTTCAGCCGGACCGTCACGGTACGGGTGCCGTCGCGGCGCGGCACCAGCTCGTGCCGGCCGGGCTCCCAGCCGTTGAAGCAGCCGACCACGCTCACCGTGCCGGCCGGGGTGTCCCGGGGCAGCGAGAACGTCACCCGGGTCTGGTTGCCGAAGAGCTTGTTGCGCTTGATCACGAATCCTCCGGGGAGTTTCGGCGGTCACCAGGGTCAACGCGCGACACGCCGGGAGCGACTCGCCGTGGGGCCGGATCAGGTTCGCCGGTTCCGGTTGCTCGAAGGTGTCGTCTGCGCGACTCTCGGATGACAGGTCCGTTTTCGGGGGGTTTCGCATGGCTGCCTGCGAGGTTTGCGGCAACGACTACTGGATGGCGTTCGAGGTGCGCACCGTCGACGGGTCGCGGCACACGTTCGACTGTTTCGAATGCGCGGTGCACAAGATGGCGCCGATCTGCGAGCACTGCCAGATCAAGATCGTCGGCCACGGCGTCGAGGTCTCCGGCCGCTTCTTCTGCTGCGCCCACTGCGCCCGCGCCGTCGAGGGCGAGCAGGGCGCCGAGGTACGCGACGCGGTCGGCGCCCGCCCCGCCTGACGCGCGGCGGCCACGCACACGGGCGGGCCGCGCTCCGGGGACACCGTCCGAGTCGATCTCTGACTAGCATCCCTCCGTGACCCGACGGTTGATCATCGCGGCGGCAGCGCTCGCCGTCCTCGCGGGCTGCTCTCCCGCCACCACCGAACCCGGCGCCGCCCCCGATCCGGCCCTCGTCGCACCCTCGCCCACCGACGGCGGCGCCGCCGCGGCGCTGCGCGACCGGTACGCCGCAACCGGCAGCCTGGCCGGCCTTTCCGAGAAGCCCGAGAACGCCAGCGAGCAACTCGACTCCGACGGCGTCGCCTGTGGTCGCCCGCTGCCCCTGCTCGACCGGCGGCTCGTCGTGTCGACCCGGGTCTTCGGCACGCCGGAGGGAACACCGGCCGGCGAGTTCGTCGAGGTGGCCCAGGAGACGGTGGTCTACCCGGACGAGGCGACAGCCGCGGACGCGGTACGGCAGGTCTTCGCCGTACTGGAGGCGTGCGAGCGCGACGAGGAGGCCGGCCAGGTCACCACCGGCCACACCGCCGGGAAGCTGCCCGCCGGGCTGGGCGTGCCGGGCCGGATGGTGTCGGCCACCATGACCCTGTCCGACGGCACCCGTTTCCCGCACCGTTACGGCTGCCTCCAGCAGGGCCGGGTGACCCAGTGCGTCTGGGTGTGGACCCGCTCGGCGGCCGACACCGGCACCTGGTTCGAACGCGCCGTCACCGCCACCGCCACCGGGCTGCGCACGTCGAAGGGCTGAGCCGGCGCGCTGAACCGCCGCGCGCCCGGGGTGCGCACGACCGGCCGGAAACGCGCCGCCTAACCTGGGCCGATGCCCGTCGAGTCCCACCTGGCAAGCTTCGCCGACCTGGACACCAGCACCTTCCACGACCTGCTCCGGCTGCGCATCGACGTGTTCGTGGTCGAGCAGTCCTGCCCGTACCCGGAACTGGACGGCCGGGACGTCGAACCCGGCACCCGCCACCTGTGGCTGAGCAGCGACGGCGCCGTGGTCGCGTACCTGCGGATCCTGGCCGACCCCGGCGGCGTGGCACGGATCGGGCGGGTCGTGGTGGCGCCGGCGGCCCGCGGCGCGGGCCTGGCCGGCGCGCTGATGACCGAGGCCCTCGCCGTGGTGGGTGACCGGCCGTGCGTGCTCGACGCGCAGACGCACCTGGTCGGCTTCTACGCCGGGTTCGGCTTCACCGTCGACGGCCCCGGCTACGTCGAGGACGGCATCCCGCACACCCCGATGCGCCGCGACCCAAATCATTGACGTTTGTCGCTTTTTGTGGCAGCCTGCGGGCGGAGCCGCCACGCGGGAGAGGGCAACTCCCGACAGTCCGGGCGTCGTGCACCGACACCCATCCCGGAGGCTTTCCCATGTCCACTCCGTACCGCCGCCCGTTACCGCTCGCGGCGGCGATCCTCGCCGTCTGCGCGGTGGTGGCGGCGCTGCTCACCACCGCGTTCTCCGGCCCGGCCTCGGCGCACGGGTCGGTGGTCGACCCGGCCTCGCGCGCCTACAGCTGCTGGCAGCGCTGGGGCGGTGACTTCCAGAACCCGGCCATGGCCACCCAGGACCCGATGTGCTGGCAGGCGTGGCAGGCCGACCCGAACGCCATGTGGAACTGGAACGGCCTGTTCCGCGAGGGCGTGGCCGGCAACCACCAGGGCGCCATCCCGGACGGACAGCTGTGCAGCGGCGGCCGCACCCAGAGCGGCCGGTACAACGCGCTCGACACCGTCGGCGCCTGGAAGACCGTGCCGGTCACCAACAACTTCCGGGTCAAGTTCTTCGACCAGGCCAGCCACGGCGCCGACTACATCCGGGTGTACGTGACCAAGCAGGGTTTCAACGCGCTCACCTCGCCGCTGCGCTGGAGCGACCTGGAACTGGTCGGCCAGATCGGCAACACCCCGGCCAGCCAGTGGACGCGTGAGGTGGACGGCGTGTCCATCCAGATCCCGGCGAACGCGCCGGGCCGCACCGGCCGGCACATCGTCTACACCATCTGGCAGGCCAGCCACCTGGACCAGTCCTACTACCTGTGCAGCGACGTGGACTTCGGCGGGGCCGGCCCGTCGCCGACCACGTCCCCGACCGCCCCGCCGACCAGCACCCCGCCGACGAGCACCCCGCCCACCAGCACCCCTCCCACCAGCCCGCCGCCGACCACGCCGAACCCGGCCGGTGGCTGCACCGCGACGTACGCGATCACCGGTTCGTGGGGCGGCGGCTTCCAGGCCGAGGTGAAGGTGACAAACGGCAGCGGTTCACCGATCCGCGGCTGGTCGGTGAGCTGGAACTACCAGAACGGCCAGCAGGTCAACTCGGCGTGGAACGCCACTGTCACCACCAGCGGAACGCTGGTGACGGCACGCAACGTGGCCTACAACGGCTCGCTCGCGCCGGGCGCCAGCACCTCGTTCGGCTTCACCGGCTCGGCCGGTGCGACGAACCCGGTGCCGGGCATCCTGTCCTGCACGACGACCGCCTGACCGGGCTCCGGCCGGGACCGCGCTCGCGGTCCCGGCCGGGCACCCCTCAGACCAGGCAGTTGACGATGTCGGCGACCGGGCGGCGGCGGCCGGTGTAGAACGGGATCTCCTCCCGCACGTGCCGGCGGGCGCCGGAGGCGCGCAGGTCGCGCATGAGATCCACGATCCGGTGCAGCTCGTCGGCCTCGAACGCCAGCATCCACTCGTAGTCGCCGAGCGCGAACGAGGCGACCGTGTTGGCCCGCACGTCCGGGTAGCCCCGGGCCATCTTGCCGTGCTCGGACAGCAGCTCACGCCGCTCGGCGTCGGGCAGCAGGTACCACTCGTACGAGCGCACGAACGGGTAGACGCACAGGTAGGCGCGCGGCTGCTCGTCGGCCAGGAACGCCGGAATGTGGCTCTTGTTGAACTCGGCCGGGCGGTGCAGCGCCATCTGCGACCAGACCGGGGTGAGCGCCCGGCCCAGCGTGGTGCGGCGGAACCGCAGGTACGCGTCCTGGAGCGCGTCGCTGGACGACGAGTGCCACCAGATCATCAGGTCGGCGTCGGCGCGCAGCCCGGCCACGTCGTACGTGCCCCGGATCGTGACGTCCTTGCCGGCCAGCTCGGTGAAGAGCGACTCGACCTCGTCGACGACGTTCTCCCGCAGCGACGGCAGCGGGCTGGTGGCCCGGTACACCGACCACATGGTGTAGCGGATGGTCTCGTTGAGCTCCCGCAGCCGCGCCGCGTTGGTCTGCTCGGTCATGCTGCCGATCCTCCCAGTGCCGTGATGATCTCTTCGGCCGCCGTCTCGCCGGAGCGGACGCAGACCGGAATGCCGACGCCGTCGTAGCCGGCCCCGGCCACCGCAAGCGTCGGATGGGCGGCGCGCAACGCCGTCCGGACCGCCGCCACCCGGGCGGTGTGCCCGGGCGTGTACTGCGGCAACGCGCCACCCCACCGCTGCACGTGCCGGGCCACCGGGACCGGCAGCGGCGCGCCGAGCACAGCCGACAGCTCCCGGTGCACCACGTCGGCCAGGTCGTCGTCGGTGAGCTGGAGCGAGGTCTCGTCGCCGTACCGGCCGACCGAGGCGCGCACCAGCGCCAGCCCGTCCGGCCGCCGCAGGTGCCCCCACTTGGTGGTGAAGAACGTCGACGCCTTGATCGTCAGCCCCTCGACGGCCGGCACCAGGAAGCCGGACAGCTCCGGCAGGGCCGGGCCGGGCAGCGCGAGCGTGATCAGGGCGACGCTGGCGTAGTCGAGCGCGCCGACCGTGTCGGCCGCCTCGGGCGCGGCGGCGGCGAGCAGCCGGGCGGCCGGGCGGGCCGGCACCGCGAGCAGCACCGCGTCGGCCTCGACGTGCTCGGCGTCGCGGGTCGGCCCGACGGTGAGCCGCCAGCCGTCCGGGGTGCGGCGCAGCTCGCGTACCGCGGCGCCCCGGCGGATCGTCGCACCGCTCGCCGTCGCCGCCGCCTCGACCAGCGTGCTCAACCCGCCGGCGAGGGTGCCGAAGACGGGTGCGCCGGGCGCGCGCGGCGCGGCGGCCTGCGCCGCGCGTACCGCACCGACCAGCGTGTGCTCGGCGCGGGCCGCGCGGGCCAGCGCCGGCATCGTGGTGACCAGCGACAGGTCGTCGGCCCGCCCGGCGTACACGCCGCCGAGCATCGGGTCGACCAGCCGCTCCACCACCGCGTCACCGAGACGCTTGCGGACCAGCTCACCGACCGACGTGTCCTCGCCGTCGGCCAGCAGCGGATGGCCCGCGTCGCGGTCGGCGTCCGCGGCCGGCGGCGCGACCGCCGCCACCTTGTCCAGATCCCCGGGTACGCCGACGAGCGTGCCGCCCGGCACCGGGCGCAACGTGCCGTCGACGAGCAGGGCCGCCTGCCCGACCGTGGGGTGCACGATCGAGCCGCCCAGGCCGAGGCGCCGGGCCAGCGTCACCGCCGCCGACTCGCCACCGGCCGGGTCGCGCATCAGGAACGACTCGGCGCCGAACTCGACCGGGCCACCGGCCAGCTCACCCGTGTGCAGCTTGCCGCCGAGGCGGCCGGACTGCTCGTACACGGTGATCTCGGTGCCCTCACCAGCCCGGTCGCGCAACCGGACGGCGGCGGCCAGCCCGGTGATCCCGCCACCGACGATCGCCACCCGCCACGGTCGCACCACTGTCTCCTCCTAGCGCTCCGGTCGCGCGGTCAGCTCGTGCACCAGCGCGACCACCCGGGTCAGCACCTCGGGGTCGGTCTCCGGCAGGACGCCGTGACCGAGGTTGAACACGTGGCCGGGAGCGGCCCGGCCCTGCTCGACGATGCGCCGTACCTCGGTCTCCACCACCGGCCAGGGGGCGAGCAGCACCGTCGGGTCGAGGTTGCCCTGCACCGCCTTGTCCGGCCCGATCCGGCCGGTGGCGACGTCCAGCGGCGTACGCCAGTCCACGCCCACCACGTCGGCGCCGGCCTCGCCCATCGCGCCGAGCAGCTCACCGGTGCCCACCCCGAAGTGGATGCGCGGCACGCCCGCGCCCGCGAGCCCGCCCAGCACGTACGTCGAGTGCGGCAGCACGAAACGGCGGTAGTCGGCCTCGGAGAGCGCACCGGCCCACGAGTCGAACAGCTGCACCGCGGACACCCCGGCGTCGATCTGCACCTGGAGGAACGCCAGCGTCACCTCGGCCAGCCGCGCGCACAGCGCGTGCCACAGGTCCGGGTCGCCGTACATCAGCGCCTTGGTCTTGGCGTGGGTACGCGACGGGCCGCCCTCGACCAGATAGCTGGCGAGCGTGAACGGGGCGCCGGCGAAGCCGATCAGCGGGGTGTCGCCCAGCTCGACGACGAGCCGGCGGACCGCCTCGTCCACGTACGACACGTCGTCGCGGCCGATCGGGCTGATCCGCTCGACGTCGGCGGCGGTACGGACCGGCTCGGCCACCACCGGCCCGGTGCCGGGCACGATGTCCAGGTCGACGCCGGCTGCGGCGACCGGTACCACGATGTCGCTGAACAGGATCGCCGCGTCCACGCCGTGCCGGCGCACCGGCTGGAGCGTGATCTCGGTGACCAGCTCGGGCCGGCGGCAGGACTCCAGCATCGGCACGTTGGCCCGGATCTCCCGGTACTCCGGCAGCGACCGGCCGGCCTGGCGCATGAACCAGACCGGGGTGTGCGGGCCCGGCTCACGCCGGCAGGCGCGGACGAAGGGCGAGTCGGCCGGCCCGCCGCGGCGGGGTTCTCCGTCTCGGGCGGCAGTGCCCGTGGTGTCGGTGGTCATCGCGGCAATCGTGCCACGCCCCCGGTGCGCGCCCGCGTTCACCGTCCGCATTTGTGACGTAGAAGGAAGGGCGCCCGCCCGACGCCTCGGACAGAGCGTGGCCTTAACCGTCGATCACCCGGCGCGCCGTCGCGCGCCGCGCGGTGGGCGCGCATAGGCTGCCCGCATGGCCCCCCCGATCGCGCTCCCGGAAACGTTCGCTCGCGCGGTCGCGGGGCTGCGGTCGGTGACACCCCGCCCGGAGATCATCCTGGAGGAGGTCGGCGCGCCGCAGCGGCTGGCCCCGTACGCGTTCGCGCTGTCCGCCGCCGTGATGCGCGACGACGACGAGGTGGCCACCGGCCGGCTGATCCTGCTGCACGACCCGGCCGGGCACGAGGCGTGGCAGGGCACGCTGCGGCTGGTCACGTACGTCACCGCCGAGCTGGAGGTCGACCTCGCCAGCGACCCGCTGCTGCCGGGCGTCGGCTGGACCTGGCTGACCGACGCGCTCGACGTGCAGGGCGCCGGGCACCGGGCGATCGGCGGCACCGTCACCCAGACGCTCTCCACCCGCTTCGGCGAGCTGGCCGGGCCGCCCGCCGCCGGTGACATCGAGATCCGCGCCTCCTGGACGCCGCTGCGCGCCGACCTCGGTCCGCACCTGCTGGGCTGGTGCACGCTGCTGGCCTCCACGGCCGGCCTGCCGCCGCCCGGCGTCACCGCGCTGCCCACCCGCCGCTCGGCGGGCGCCGCCTGACCGTCGTACCCTCTCCGCCGTCCGGTCGGCTCTGCCGCTGACGCCTGATGCGCGAAGGCCGCCCCGGGCGAGCCGGGGCGGCCTTCGGGCGAACGCGGTCAGAGGTAGTTCTCGGCCTCGTCGCAGACCTTGTCCAGGCCCTTGTTGGCCGCCTCGAAGCCGGCCCGGTCGCCGCGCGACGCCGCCGCGATGGCGGTGGTCAGCTTGTCCAGGCAGCTCGCGATGACCTTCTTCTGCCGGGCCTGCTCGTCCCGGTCGTTCTTGGTGCCGGTCAGGTCCTGCTGGGTGTCCGACAGCCGCTCCTGGACCGTCTTCAGCTCACCCTTGAGCTTCTCGATCTCCTGCTGGTTCGCCGAGATCGTGCCGTCCCGCTGGCTGACCGTCTGCCGGGACTTGTCCAGCTCGCCGTTCGTGGAGACGTACAGGAACGTCATCACGCCACCGAAGACGAACAGCAACGCGGCCACGAGGCCGAGCACCAGCGCGGCCCACTTCCTGCCGCCGCCCGGACATGGGCGGCGGCGCGAAGCCGGGGCCGGACACCGGCGGAGCGGACGCCGGCGGGACCGACATCGGCTGCGCGTAGCCGGGGGCGGACACCGGCGGGACGGACACCGGCGGCGCCGACATCGGCTGCGCGGGCGGGGGCACCGGAGCGGCGCCGGGCGTGTATCCCGGCTGTCCCGGCGCGGCGGGCTGATATCCGCCGTACCCCGGAGTGCCGTCGGACGCGGCGGGCTGGTGCAGGGTCGGCGCGGGCTGGTTCGGGTCGTACTGCTGGGGCGCGGGCCGGCTGCCGTACGGGTTGCCGTAGACCGTGCCCCCCGGCGCCGGGGGCGGGTTGTCGCCCCCGGCCGGTGGGTAGGACATGTCTTTCCTCCAGATGTGCTGGTCCCCCGCGGGGTGGCCCGACGGGCCGGGGTCGATGCGGTGCGGCCGGGCCGGTGTGGCCACCGGTCAGCAGAGCCGGAACCGGTCGCAGGCGGTCTTGATCGGCACCGCGAGCCCGATGCCCTCGGCGTTACGGGCCTTGGCCGTGGCGATGCCGACGACCTCCTTCGAACCGTTGATCACCGGGCCGCCGGAGTTGCCCGGGTTGATCGGCGCGTCGAACTGGATCACCGGGCCGCCGCCGCGCTCGTCCTCGCGGAACGCGCTGACCACGCCCGTGGTGACGCTGTCCTGCAACCCGAGCGGCGCGCCGACCACGATGATCTGCTGGCCGGACCGCACCGGGGCGCCGGCCGCGACCAGCCCGGTGAACTTGGCGGTGGTCCGGAGCTGCGCCAGGTCCTTGTCCTTGTCGGTGGCGATGATGGTCGCCTCGAACCGCTGGTCCTTGCGCTCCAGGAACACCTTGCGCTCACCCGCGGTGAAGACCGCCTCGACCACGTGGAAGTTCGTCAGCAGCGTGGTGCCGCCACCCGACGGGGCCTTGCCGACGGCGAACGCCGTACCGGTGAACTGCCCGGCCCGCACCCGGAACACGCTCGGCAGCACCGCGCTGGCCACCGCCTCCGGGTTGAAGGCCGCGTCGGCCTGCTTCTCCAGGCTGCCGGCGCGCTGCTCCAGGCCGTCGAGCCGGCCGGCGTCCGCGCCCTGCCCCTCGGCCATCCGCTTGTCGGCGGCGGCGAGCCGGTCGTCGAGCCGGTAGATCTGGTACGCCTGCACGCCGGTGACCACGGTCAGCACGGCGGCCAGGGCCAGCGCCACAGCCGCCACCCGGCTGCGCCGGGACGCCTGGCCGGCCAGGGGGGCGGGCTGACCCGGGTACGCGGGGCCCGGCTGCGACGGCCCGGACACCGGCTGGCCCGGGTAGGCGGGCGCGGACACGGGCCCGCCCGGGTACGACGGGCCGCTGCCGGACGGGCCCGGATACGACGGCGACGCGGGCTGCCGGTCCGGGTACGACGACGAGCCCGGCCCGCCCGGATACGACGGCGACGCGGCCGGCTGACCCGGGTACGCCGGAGCGGCGGACCGGGAGGTCTGCGCCGGTACGGCGCCGAAGGACGACGGCTGGGCCGGTGCGGCGCCATAGGACGACTGGCCCGGCGCGGCGCCGTAGGACGACTGGCCCGGCTGGGAAGGTGTGGTGCCGTAGGACGACGGCTGGGCCGTGGCGGGCGGAGTCCCGACGCCGGGCGAGGCGGCGTACGGCGCCGGCTGCGGCGCGCCGGCCGCGTCCGGGCGACCCGGGTAGCCAGCGGACGGCGGGACGGCGGGTGGCTGGACGGCGGCCCGCCCCGGGGTGGCCGGAAAGCCGGGCGTGCCGCCCCACTCGGATCCACCGGCGAACGATCCCGGGGCCGGACCGGCGGGCGGGGCGAAGCGCGGCGGCAGCGGCCCCGGCCGGTCGGCCGCCGTGTCGCCGCCGCCCTGCCCCGGCACGTCGTCGCCGGTTCCGTACCCGCCTGTCATGCTCGACCGTCCTCCCCGTCGGCTTCGCCGACGCCCCCCGACCGCTGTGGCACGGCCCGTACGCCGTTCGCGGCTCGATGGACCGTACCGGCGGGAACGGGCTTTGTCTTCCCCCTTGTCCGACCCTCTCACGGCCCCGCAACCCGCACCTTTCCGGTCACCTGACGGCCATCGCGCCGACACGCGCCGGACCGGCTGTGCACACCGGATCGTCCGGCCTACTAGGGTTGTCAGGTGACCGACGAACCACCCCTGCGCCGTCGGGCCGCCGAAAGCCGTACCGGAGAGGCGTCCGCCGACCCGACGTCGGCCCTGCCGGAGCCGGCGGACGCGGGGCCCGAGACCGACCCGGGCGCGGCCGTCCCCCTGACCGCGCCGCGCGACGGCACGCCCGCCCCGGTGGCCACACCTGCCGAGTTGGACGAGGTCGTGGCCCGCTTCGCAGCCGGCACCGGCCCGGTGGCCCTGGACGCCGAACGCGCCTCCGGCTACCGCTACAGCCAGCGCGCCTATCTGGTGCAGCTGCGCCGCGGCGGCGCCGGCACCGCGCTCATCGACCCGCTGCCGCTGCCCGACCTGTCCGCCCTGGACGCGGCGATCGCCGAGACCGAGTGGGTGCTGCACGCGGCCAGCCAGGACCTCGCCTGCCTGGCCGAGGTGGGGCTGCGCCCGCGCCGGTTGTTCGACACCGAACTGGCCGCCCGGCTGGCCGGGTTCGAGCGGGTCGGCCTGGCCGCGCTGACCGAACAGTTGCTCGGGTTCAGCCTGGAGAAGCACCACTCCGCCGCCGACTGGTCGAACCGGCCGCTGCCGGAGTCCTGGCTGACGTATGCGGCGCTCGACGTGGAACTGCTCGTGGACCTACGTGACGCGCTGGACGAGGAGTTGCAGCGGCAGGGCAAGTCCGGCTGGGCGGCGGAGGAGTTCGACGCCCTCGTGCGCAACGGCGCCCGCCCGCCGCGCGCCCGCGCGGAGCCGTGGCGGCGTACGTCCGGCATCCACCGGGTACGCGGCGCGCGCGCCCAGGCCCGGGTGCGTTCCCTCTGGTACGCGCGGGACCAGATCGCCGCCCGCCGGGATGCCGCGCCGGGCCGGGTGCTGCCCGACTCGGCCATCGTGGCCGCCGCCGAGCTGGACCCGAAGGACGAGAAGACGCTGCTCACGCTCCCCGGGTTCGGTGGGCGGTCGGTGCGCCGGCTGGCGCGTACCTGGCTGGCGGCGCTCGACGACGCGCGCCAACTGCCGGACGACGCGCTGCCGGTGAGCCCGACGGTGGAGGGGCCCCCGCCGCCGCACCGGTGGGCCGAGCGTGACCCGGTGGCGGCCGGGCGGCTGGCCCGCGCCCGCGAGGTGGTGGTCGGCACCGCCGGGGCGCACCGCCTGCCGGCGGAGAACCTGATCGCGCCGGACTCGATCCGCCGGTTGGCGTGGCAGCCGCCCGCGGAGATCACCGACGAGACCGTCGCGGAGACGCTGCGCGGGTTCGGCGCCCGCGAGTGGCAGATCGGGTTGCTGCTGCCGGCTCTTACCGAGGCGCTGCGCACCCCCCAGCAGTAACGTCGGTGGCAGGTGTGAGGTGGGCCACGCGGGGGGTGGTGCCACGTTTGGTTACTGGCGAGTAGCATCCGGGGAAATGCCCGTGCCGAGGGAGGCTCCAAGTGCCCCGTGAAGTCCGGGATGTCGTCTTCGTCGACGGCGTCCGTACCCCGTTCGGCAAGGCGGGTGGGATGTACGCCAACACCCGCGCCGACGATCTGGTGATCCGCTGCATCCGCGAGCTGATGCGCCGCAATCCGCAACTGCCGCCGGAGAAGGTGGAGGAGGTGGCCATCGCCGCCACCACCCAGATCGGTGACCAGGGCCTGACCATCGGCCGCACCGCCGCCCTGCTGGCCGGCCTGCCCAAGACTGTGCCCGGCTTCGCCATCGACCGGATGTGCGCCGGCGCGATGACCGCCGTCACCACAGTGGCCAGTGGCATCGCCATGGGCGCGTACGACGTGGCCATCGCCGGCGGCGTCGAGCACATGGGCCGCCACCCGATGGGCGAGGGCGTCGACCCCAACCCGCGCATCGTCGCGGAGAAGCTGGTCGACCCGTCCGCCCTGGTGATGGGCTCCACCGCGGAGAACCTGCACGACCGCGTCCCGCACGTCACCAAGGAGCGCACCGACGCGTTCGCGCTGGCCTCGCAGCAGAAGACCGCGAAGGCGTACGCCAACGGCAAGCTCCAGGGCGACCTGGTGCCGGTGGCGGTCCGCGACCCGGAGGCGGGCTGGGGCCTGGCCACCGTGGACGAGGCGCCCCGCGACACCTCGATGGAGAAGCTGGCCGGTCTGAAGACCCCGTTCCGGCCGCACGGCAAGGTCACCGCGGGTAACGCGGCCGGCCTGAACGACGGCGCCACCGCCGCGCTGCTGGTGGCCGAGGAGACCGCCCGCGAGCTGGGCCTGCCGGTCGGCATGCGCCTGGTGTCGTTCGGTTTCGTCGGCGTCGAGCCCGAGGTGATGGGCGTCGGCCCGATCCCGTCCACCGAGAAGGCGCTGCGCATCGCCGGCCTGAGCATCGACGACATCGGCCTGTTCGAGCTGAACGAGGCGTTCGCGGTGCAGGTGCTCGCCTTCCTCGACCACTTCGGCATCGCCGACGACGACCCGCGGGTCAACCCGTGGGGCGGCGCGATCGCCATCGGTCACCCGCTCGCGTCCTCCGGCGTCCGGCTGATGACCCAGCTCGCCCGCCAGTTCGCCGAGCACCCCGAGGTCCGCTACGGCCTCACCGCCATGTGCATCGGGATCGGCATGGGCGGCACCGTGATCTGGGAGAACCCGCACTGGGAGGGTGGAGACAAGTGAGCCTCGCCGCACCGAACGAGGTCGTCACCAAGGCGCTGCTGCGCCAGGTGGCCGTACCCGGGCTGGACCGGCCCGCCGCCCTCATCACCCTGGACAACGGCTTCGACCACACCAAGCCGAACACCTTCGGCCCGGCCGGCCTGACCAGCCTGGACGAGGCGATCACCGCGGCACTGGCGGCGGAGCCGGCGTTCATCGCGGTCACCGGCAAGCCGTACATCTTCTGCGTGGGCGCGGACATCACCAGCCTGCCCGCGCTGGAGAACCGCGAGCAGGCGCTGGAGATCGGCCGGCTGGGCCACCGGGTCTTCGCCCGGCTCAAGGACAGCGGCGTCCCCACCTTCGCGTTCGTCAACGGCGCGGCGATGGGCGGCGGCCTGGAGCTGGCGCTGCACTGCCACTACCGGACCCTGTCGGCGGGCGCGGCGGCCCTGGCTCTGCCCGAGGTCTCGCTCGGCCTGATCCCCGGCTGGGGCGGTACGCAGCTGCTGCCGAACCTGATCGGCATCCCGGCCGCGACGCAGGTGATCATCCAGAACCCGCTCATGCAGAACAAGATGCTCAAGCCGAAGCAGGCTGCCGAGATGGGCATCGCGGACGTGCTGCTGGAGCCGGCCGACTTCCTGGAGCGGTCGCTGGAGTGGGCCGCCGGCGTGGTCCGGGGCGAGGTCACAGTGACCCGTCCCGAGGTCGACAAGGACATGTGGGCGGGCGTGCTCTACTTCGCCCGGCAGACCCTGGACCAGCGGCTGCACGGCGCGGTCCCGTCCGCGTACAAGGCGCTGGACCTGCTGGAGACGGCGAAGGACGCCGACTTCGCCACCGGCACCGCGGCGGAGGACGAGGCCCTGGCGGACCTGGTCTTCTCCGAGGAGCTGCGCAGCGGCCTGTACGCCTTCGACCTGGTGCAGCGGCGGGCCAAGCGCCCGGCCGGCGCGCCGGACAAGGGCCTGGCCCGTCCGGTCACCAAGGTGGGCATCGTCGGTGCCGGCCTGATGGCCAGCCAGCTCGCGCTGCTGTTCGCCCGGCGGCTCCAGGTGCCGGTCGTGATGACCGACCTGGATCAGTCCCGGGTGGACAAGGGCGTCGGCTACGTGCACACCCAGATCGAGAAGGCCGTCAGCAAGGGCCGGATGGACAAGGGCACCGCGGCCAAGCTGTACGGCCTGGTGTCCGGCTCGGTCGACAAGTCCGTCTTCGCCGACGCCGACTTCGTCATCGAGGCCGTCTTCGAGGACCTGGGCGTCAAGAAGCAGGTCTGGGCCGAGCTGGAGAAGATCGTCAAGCCGGAGGCGGTGCTCGCCACCAACACCAGCTCGCTGTCCATCACCGAGATGGCCGCCGAGCTGGAGCACCCGGAGCGGGTGGTCGGCTTCCACTTCTTCAACCCGGTCGCGGTGCTGCCGCTGCTGGAGATCGTCCGTGGTGAGCGGACCGACGACGCCACGCTGGCCACCGCGTTCGCGGTCGGCAAGCAGCTCAAGAAGTCGTCGGTGCTGGTGAAGGACGCCCCCGCGTTCGTGGTGAACCGGCTGCTGACCCGCTTCCTCGGCACCGTGTTCGCCGCCGTCGACCAGGGAACCCCGCTGGACGTGGCGAACAGCGCGCTGGACCCGCTGGGCCTGCCGATGCGTCCGCTGGCGCTGCTGCAGCTCGTCGGCCCGGCCGTGGCGTACCACGTCGGCGGCACCCTGCACGAGGCGTTCCCGGACCGGTTCGGGGTCAGCGAGAACCTCAAGCGGATCGCCGACTCGGGCCAGCCGATCGTGGTCGACGACCAGATCAACGACGAGGTGGCGAAGCTGCTCGTGGTCGGTGACGAGCCGCTGACCGCCGAGCAGGTCCGGCAGAACGCGCTGGACGCGCTGGCGCAGGAGATCCGGCTCATGCTCGACGAGGGCGTCGTCGCCGAGGCGCAGGACATCGACCTGTGCATGATCCTGGGCGCCGGCTGGCCGTTCCACCTGGGCGGCGTCACGCCGTACCTGGACCGGACCGGCACCTCCGAGCGGGTGACCGGCAAGCGGTTCCTGCCGCGCGGCGTGGCAAGCCTGCGCTGACCGGCCGCGACGCATCGATCGCGGTGGTCGGGCTGTCCGTTCCGGACGGTCCGGCCACCGCGATCGGCGTCTGCGGCCCAGGTCACGGGTAGGTCGCAGTTTCCCGTCGTCGCCCTTGGGCGGGACAGCGGACCGTCGGTGGTGCTGGCTACGATCACGCGTCCAGTTTTCTCACAGGAGCTGCCTACATGTCCCAGCCGCCGTCCAGTCCCTACTCCGGCAACTACCCCTCCCCCCAGCAACAGCCCGGTGGCTACCAGCCGCCGCAGCAGCCGCAGTACGGCGGTGACTACCCGCAGACTCCGCAGCAGCCGCAGTACGGCAGCCAGCTCGGTGCGCCGGTCCCGCCGAAGAAGAAGTCCGGCGTCGGCAAGATCCTGCTGATCGTCCTCGCCGTGGTCCTGGTGCTCTGCGTCGGTGGCGGTGTCGCCGCCTACTTCGCCACGAAGGACACCGTCGACGAGGTGGTCACCGCCACCAAGACCCGCGTGGTCGAGCCGCAGACGCTCGGCGGCCGGGCGAAGGTCACCGACCCGCAGCTGCAGACCGCCGCGGCGCAGATGAAGTCCGAGCTCAGCAAGGACGTGCCGGACGCGACCAGCACCGTCGGCGCGTTCTACGGCGACCCGGCCAAGAAGGACCTGGTCATGATCGTCGCGGTGTCCGGCGTCATGGCGGACCCGAAGAAGGAGCTGGCCGACGCCACCGCGGCGGTCACCCCGGATCTGGCCACCAAGGACTTCAAGACGGTCGACGCGGGCCCGCTGGGCGGCGACGCGAAGTGCTCCGACGGCAAGGCGTCGGACGTGCCGGTGGCCGTCTGCATCTGGGCCGACCGGGGCAGCCTCGGCATGGTGGTGGTCTACTTCAAGTCCGCGGCCGAGCTCCAGTCGGAGTTCGTGACGATGCGCGGCGAGATCGAGAAGCAGGACTGACACCCGTCACGCACCGGGCCCCCGCCGTCACGGCGGGGGCCCGGTGTCGTTTCCGGATCAGGCGGCCGCGGCCCGTTCGGCGGGGCTCCGGCAGACGCAGAACTCGTTGCCCTCGGGGTCGGCCAGCACCACCCAGCCGGTCCCGTCCGGCCGGCGCCGGTCGGCCACCAGCGTGGCGCCCAGCTCACGCAGCCGCGCCACCTCCTCGTCCCGGGTGCCCTCGGCCGCGTGCAGGTCGAGATGGAACGCGCCCTTGCCGTGCCGCTCACCCACCTCGACGAACAGCAGGTCGGGGCCGTGCCCGCCGGGTGCGGCCAGGACCGCCTCCGGGTCGCCCGGGTGGTCGTCGTCGGCGAGCCGGCGGTCGAGCACGCGGGCCCACCACCCGGCCAGGGTGTACGGGTCGTCGGACTCGACGGTCACGCAGTGGATCTGTGCACTCACAGTGATTCCTCCTGGGGGGAGCGCGCCCCGGCACAGTGGGAACGTCAGCGGGGGACGCGGGGCGCGGGACGGTTCACGACGGACATCGACCACACCCCCTTCCACCTCTCGGGCTGACCCGATGATCATGCCATTGCCGGCCGGCCGGAACAAGCCGCCGGCCCGGCCCCGCGGATGCGGGACCGGGCCGGCGGGCACTGCCGGGTCACGGGCCGACGAAGACCGCCTTCGCGCGCCAGTCGACGCCGTCGACCGCCGGGCCGCTGCGTACCGTGAACGTGCCCGACGGAGCGCCGTTCACCCAGTCGGCGGCGGACAGGTCACCGGTGTTCCGGTTCACCTTGTAGAGCGTGGAACCGGCCACGAAGAGCGCGCCCGCGTCGGAGAACCCGCTCGCCCCGGACACGGAGAACCGGTCGGCGCCGACCACGCCGCTGTCCGGTGTGAACCAGCGCCAGAACAGGCCGTTCTGCCCGGTCAGCGAGTAGTAGAGCCGCCCGCCGGTGTAGAACATGCCGGTCACGTTCGGAATCTCGGCGTAGAAGCCGGTGGTCGCGCCGACGTACGTCTGCCCGGCCGGGCCGGAGTTGGTCACCACGGTGTCCCAGTACGGGTCGTGGTACGGGTCCACCAGTTCCGGCGTGCCGAACGTGGTGCCGTCGAACGTACGCCGGTACAGCGCGCCGTCGGCGCCGTAGAACAGCGTCCCGCCGACCCAGAACGCGCCACGCGCGCCCGCCCAGACGGTCCCGTCCGCGTCGGCCACCGGGTCCGGCGCGCCGACTGCGCTCTGCCCGTCGTACGAGCGCACCTGCACAGGCGAGCCGGCGCCGCTGGGCGGGGGCCCGGTCTTGACGATCTCGATGGCGTTCACCAGCGGGTTCTCCCGCACGTGGCGGAACTCGATGTCGATCGAGCCGTCGCTGACCACCGTGAACTCCCGCATGGTGCCCACGTTGTGCCCGGCGGTGGCGGAGAGGTCGAGGTCGTCGAGGACGACGGCGCCCTCCAGCGCGACGTCGAAGATCCGCGTTCCGGCGTTGGCGGTGCCCGCGTACCGGTTGGCCAGGTAGAGCCGCACGTGCACCTCGGTGCCGGTGGCCACCGGGAACTGCCAGGTCATCTCCGCCCCGCCGGACGGGTCGTAGCGCTCGTCGTTGTAGAGCGCGGCCGGGGTGCCGGCCGGCACCGTCGGGTCCACGGTGGGGGCGGTGGTGTAGCTGGACGTGCTGCTGCCGGTGTTGCGGTACGGGCTGGGGCTGGAGTTGGTGTCGGCCGCCCAGTCCGGCCCGCCGTCGGTGGCGGCGACGGCCGAGCCGCCCGCGTTCACCCGGTGCAGCACGTTCGTCGGCTGCGGCAGGCCGGCCTGGTACACGTTGCCGGGCAGCGTCGCCGTGGTGGTCGGGTGCGGGGCCTTGCCGCCGGCGAGCGGGAAGAACGCGATCCGCTCCCGGCGGTACTGGAAGTTGCCGATCCAGAGCGTGTCGCCGCCGATCCAGAGCCCGGACTCGGTGACGAGCATCTCGGACGCGCCGATGCCGCGCGGGTGCCGGCCCGGGTTCCAGGACAGCGGCAGGCCGTTGACCGGGTCGAGCGCGGCGATGCTGGCCCGGCCGACCGCACCGGCCCGGGCGTTGTCGGTGCCTGTGGTGTTGTTCAGCCAGCGGAGGTGACCGCCGACGTAGACCGCCTGCTCGCTGATGCCGACGGACAGGAACGTGTCGCCGCCGCTGTAGTCGACCCAGGTCGGCTGGAGAGCGGAGCCGGTCGCGCCGGCCTCCCAGCGGGCCGCGGTGTCGCAGAGCGTGCCGCTGTACGGGGCGCCGGTGGTGACCACCACGAAGTAGCTGTTGTCCGGGGAGAACGCGACGTCGCGGACGTACGAGTCGAACGACTGCCACTTGCAGCGCGGCGTGTACCGGGCGGTGTTCCAGTCCGCGACGGTGGCGGCGGTGGCGCCCAGGTCGAGCTTGACGATCTGGTCGTGCAGGACCCCGTCGGCCTTCTTGAAGTTGCCGATGACGACAAGCTGCGTGTTGTCCGGGGATACCGCCAGCTTCTCCGCGCCCACGCCGGCCTTCGCGCCGCTGACGCCGTCCCAGTTGTGGTTCTCGGTCAGCGTCGTGGTGAGGTAGCCGTCGACCGCGCCGGTGGTGGCGTTGAGCGAGGCGAGCCCGCCGCGCGGGTTGGGGTTGCCGGCCGTGGTGAAGATGCCGCCCACCAGCAGCCGGTCGCCGACCAGCGCGATGTCCTTGATCAGCCCGTTGAACGCCGGCGGCGCGAAGCTGGTGACGACAGCGCCGGTGGCGACGTCGAGCAGGGCCACCTTGCGCCGGGTCACGCCGTTGACGGTGTTGAACTTGCCGGCGACGAAGACGGTGCCCGCCGTGGGACCGCCGACGACGGCCGTCACCTCGTTGTCGAGCGTGGGCGCGAACGCGGTGTCCACCTGCCCGGTCGCCTTGTCGAAGGCGAGCAGGTAGTCACGGGGGATGTCGACGTCCGAGTTGCGGTTCTGCACCCGGGTGAATGAGCCGCCCGCGATGATCTTCGTACCGGCGTCGTGGATCGCGTCGACCGAGCCGTCCTGGACGTCGGGCGAGGCGGCGGAGGGGACGGTGTGGACCACTTTGTCGTGGCCGGGCGCGGCGTTGGCCGACGCGGGCGTGGCCGGGGAGAGTCCGGCGACGGTGAGGGCGCCGGCGGTGAGGACCGCGAGGAGACGGCGGCGGCGCGGGGCCGAGGGGTGGGTCACGGGCAGCTCCGGTGGGTGAGCAGGGTGAGGCGTCGCTGCGCTCACTCTCCGTTGATCCACGCCTCCGCGTCCAGCGGGAGCGGCGCATTCTGCCCGACCACCGGGCCGCCGCGGCCGACCACCGTCGGGTCCGGGCAGGACAGCCGAGGCCGCCCGCACGAAAAGGTGAGGTCGTCTCACCGCCTGGTCGGCGTGAGGTGGGCGGTCAGGTGGACGCCGGCGGGTCGGCCGACGGAAGCGTGACGGTCACCTCCAGGCCGCCGCCGGGCTGGGCGACCGCCTTGACCGTGCCGCCGTGCGCGTCGCTGACGGCCCGCACGATCGACAGGCCGAGACCGGAGCCGCGCGCGCCGGTGCGTTCCTGGCCGCCGCGCCGGAACGGCTCGAACAGCCCGGGTACGTCGGCCGGGGCGACCTCGAAGCCGGTGTTCCCCACCACCAGCCAGGACCGTTCCCCGTCGGTGCCGGTGCGGACCCAGATCCGGCCGTGCAGGTGGTTGTAGCGGACCGCGTTCTCCACCAGGTTGCCGGCGAGCCGGTCGAGCAGGCCGGGGTCACCGATCACCGGCGCCGGGCGCAGCGAGGTGTGCACCTTGAGGCCGATGCGCTCCACCTCCCGGGAGACCGCGGACAGCGCGTTCGCGGTGCCGATGGCGAGGTCCGACTCGGCGCGCCGGGCCAGCCGCCGGCCGGTCTGCGCCTCGCTGCGCGCCAGCACCAGCAGCGCGTCGACGAGGCCGTTGGCACGCTCCGAGGCGTCGCGCACCACGCCGGCCATGCGGCGGTACTCGGCCAGGTCGGCGTCGTCGTCGCTGAGCGTCACGTCGATTTCGGTACGCATCACCGCCAGCGGGGTCCGCAGCTCGTGCGAGGCGTTCGCGACGAACCGTTTCTGCGCCTCGAACGCGCCGCTGATCCGGTCGAGCATCGCGTCGAACGTCTCGGCCAGCTCGGCCACCTCGTCGTCGGCGCCGGACCAGCCGATCCGCTCGTCCAGCGTGGCCTCGCCCAGCCGGCGGGCGGTGGCGGTGACCTGGTGCAGCGGGCGCAGCGCCCGGCCGGCCACCAGGTACGCCCCGGCCACCCCGACCACGCTGATCGCCACCAGCGCGAGCAGCCCTTTGACCAGCAGTTCCTGTGACGCGGCGTCCACCAGTTGCCGCTGCCACTGCCCGGCGTCGAGCGAGCGCCCGTCGGTGAGCACCACAGTGGTGCCGGGCAGCAGTTCGTCGGTGGGGCGCAGCGCGTCGCGGACCAGCAGCCAGGCGAGCAGCACCAGGATCGCGCCGGCGCCGACCAGCAGCACGCCGTTGAGCAGGGTCAGCCGCAGCCGCAGCGTCGGCCGCACCCGGCGCGCGCTCCGCGCGTTCACTGCCGTACCCCGCCGATGCGGTAGCCCGCACCCACGACGGTGTCGATGAGCGGCGGGTCGCCGAGCTTCTTGCGCAGTGTCATCACGGTGACCCGGACGATCGTGGTGAACGGGTCGGTGTTGGCGTCCCAGACCCGCTCCAGCAGCTCTTCGCTGGACACCACCGCGCCGCGCGCCTTGAGCAGCTCGGCGAGCACGCCGAACTCCTTGTTGGTGAGGTCGAGCGGCACGCCGCCCCGGCTCACCACCCGGCGGGCCGGGTCGAGCACCAGATCGGCCACCTCCAGTACCGGCGGCGCGGCCGGGGTGGCGCGGCGGCCGAGTGCCTGCACCCGGGCCACCAGCTCGTCGAACGCGAACGGCTTGGCCAGGTAGTCGTCGGCACCGAGCTGCAACCCCTCGACCCGGTCGGCGACCGTGCCGCTGGCGGTCAGCATCAGCACCCGGGTCAGCGCGCCGGAGGCGGCCAGGTCGGCGCAGATCCGGTCGCCGTGCACGCCGGGCAGGTCGCGGTCGAGGATCACCACGTCGTAGCGGGTCACGAACGCCGCCTCGTGCCCGGCGTCGCCGTCGTAGGCCACGTCCACAGCCATCCCGCGCTTGCGCAGCCCCCGCGCGATCGCGTCGGCGAGGTTGCGCTCGTCCTCGACCACCAGTACCCGCATCCCGGCCTCCCGCCTCGTGACCCCTGACAACCTAGTGCGGCAGGCAAAACCCGCCGCCGGAGGAGGCGATCCTCGAGACGGCCCGCCGACGAGCGCATCACCGGGAAGCCCTCCTGGTGCGCACTCGCGCCACCCCACCCGACCCGGAACCCAGGACTGTGACGCTTCGTAACGTTGACGCGGATTCACGGCCGCGTCACGCACCGTGATGGGCGCTCGCTCGCCCGAACGGAACGACCGGCAGGCCACATCGTCCTGAACAGCGAAGACTCCGAACCCGCCTTCGCCGCGAAGATACCCCTCCGCGCCCTTTGCTCTGCACCCACATGCGCAGCGGTAGCCGTGGGTCACCGATGCGCCGAGGGCTGCAGAGCAAAGGGCGCGGGGGTGACCATGCCGCGGGCGCGCTGCGGCTACGCTCGGTGACGGCACGCCAGGTGGAGCGCCGTGTGCGGTGGCACGGTCCGCCGTTGCAGAAAACCTTCGGGTACGCGATGCTCGGCGGCGATGATCGACACGCGCAGCAGCCACTGGTCACGGCCGTGCCCGGGCGGGTTCCCGATGAGCGGCCGCGACATCGCGTACCACCGGTTCCGCTTCCCGGCGGACCGGGACCGGGGTCGTGCGGACGGGCTGCGCGCCGGGACGGACGGCCTGACGCCCGACGGCGATGCCGCCCGGGTCACGCACACCGACCCGCACTCCGGGACCACGGCCGAGTACGCCGCCGGCACCTGGACCTCCCCCGTGACGCCCGCCGGGTTCGCCCTCACCGAGCTGGTGCCCTCCTGGACCGCCGACACCCCGCCCGGCTGCTGGCTACGGGTCGAGCTGCGCGGCTGGGCCGACGGCACGGCCACCACCGGCTGGTACGAGCTGGGCCACTGGGCCGCCGACGAGAGTGCGGTGCATCGCGCCTCCGTACCCGGGCAGGAGGACGACCGGGCGCGGGTCGCCGCCGACACGCTGCGGGTGACCGGCGCGGCGGTGACCGGCTGGCAGGTCCGGGTGACCCTGCTCCGACGGCTCGACGCGCCCGCCGGCCCGGTACTGCGCACTGTGGGCGTCGTCGCCTCCACCGACCCGACGGGCGGCGCGGAGGCCACCGGCGCCGGAGATGCGGGCGCGTGGGGACGGGTGCTGGACGTGCCGCGGTACGCGCAGCGGCTGCACGCCGCCGGGGAGACCCGCTGGGGTGGCGGTGGCGACTCCTGGTGCAGCCCCACCTGTGTGTCGATGGTGCTCGACTTCTGGGGTGCCGGACCCGCCCCGGACCGGTACGCCTGGGTGGCGCCGCCCGGTCCGCGCCCGCAGGTGGTGCACGCCGCCCGGCACTGCTACGACCACGCCTTCGGCGGGCCGGGCAACTGGCCGTTCAACACGGCGTACGCGGCGACGCACGGAGTGGACGCCTTCGTCACCCGGCTGCGCTCGCTGGCCGAGGCGGAACGGTTCGTGGCCGCCGGCATCCCGCTGATCGTCTCGGCCGCGTTCACCGCCGGTCAGGTTCCCGGCCTGGACTACGACACCCGGGGACACCTCATGGTGCTGGCCGGCTTCACCGCCGACGGCGACCCGGTGCTCAACGACCCGTACGCGCCGGACGACGAGCGGGTCCGCCGCACCGTGCCGCGCGGACCGTTCGAGAGCGCCTGGCAGGCGGGCAGCGGTGGGATCGCGTACGTGCTGCGCCCGGAGTCGGCACCGCTGCCGCCACCTCCGGCGCAGGCCAACTGGTGATCAGCGGCCGACCGGCCAGATCGCCATGCCGCCGGTCGGGCGCAGGCACACCAGTTCGGTGCCCGTGTCCGCGCACTCGGACCAGGCGCCGGGCAGGATCCCCCGGATTCGTACCTGCCCGGCCGCCACGTCCAGCGCGCCGACGAGCGTCCGGTCCCCGGTGAGCGTGCGCAACCCGAGCAGCGGCCCGGCCGGGAGGTCGTTGCCGGAGACGCGCCAGCGCCCCAGCCGGGCCAGCACGCGGCCGGTCGGCGGGTCCAGCGCCGACAGTTCCAGCTCCTCCCCGACCCCGCGCTCGGCCGCGATGAGCCGGCCGCCGACCGGGCCCATCCCCAGCCAGCGCTCGTCCGACCAGGCCGGGCGGCCGGTGGCCGGGTCGAGGGCCTGCGCGCCGCCCACCTGGTCGCGCAGGCACACCATCCCGGCGCAGTCGGCGAACCAGAGCCCGGCCCGGGAGCCGACCGGCAGGCTCCACCGCTCGTCGAGCCGGTCCAGCCCGTATCCGGTGACGGTGCCGCGGGCGTCCTCGACCAGCAGGAGGTCGGCCACCACCTGCGCGTACCGGTAGGCGGCGCGATCGGCCGCGGGCGCCACCCGGCCGGTGTGCGCGACCGTGCCGGAGTCCGCGTCGTACACGGTCACCCGGCCCTGCGGAGTGACCAGCACGAGCTGCGTCACCCCGTGGGCGTCGTGGCGGTATCCCACCTCCTGCCCCGGCACGGGCAGCGTCCACCGCACCACGCCGGAGGCCGGGTCCACGGCCCGCACGGTGCCCGCACCGGGCGGGCGGGGATTCTCCAGCAGCAGCCCGCCGGACGCGGTCCGGACCGGGTAGCCGGGATGCCGCCAGCGCAGCGTGCCCGTCGCCGCGTCGAGCATGGCCGACACCGAGTCGCCGTCCCCGGCCGGGCTGCTCGTCACCAGTAGCCCTCCGCCCACGGCGGTGAGCCCGAGCACGTGGTCCCCGGCGGTCAGCGCGAACCGCCACGCCGGTTCCCCGACGGGCAGCCGGTACGCGGCGACCACCCGCCCACCCCGGCCGATCGCGCCCGGGCCGTCGGCCACCACCACCCGGTCGGGCAGGAGCACGAACGCCGCGCCCTGCGGGGCGGGCACCCGGATCGGCTCGGGCCGTCGCGGCGGCCCGGCGGCGGCGGTGACCACGAGCAGCACCAGGCAGCAGAGCAGCGCCGCCCGCGCCGTCCGGCCCGGCGGCCGGCGGGGCGGCGCGTCGGCCGGCTCGTCGGCGGACTCGCCGTGCCGCATCTCTCCCAGCTCGATCACCGGGCTCACGTCAGCCGCCGCACCATGTAGTCGCCGCCGGGCCGGCGGCAGACCAGAAGCGTCACGCCGGTGGTGCAGCCGGTGCCGGTGAGCGTGCCCCGGGCCGAGGGCGGATCACCGGACAGGTTCACCTCGGCCAGGAGTTGCCGTCCGCCGCCCAGCGGCCGTGTCGCCAGCAGCGGGCCGCCCGACTCGTGCTGCGGGACCAGGGTCCAGCCGCCGAGGTCGGCGATCAGCCGCCCGTCCTCCTGGTCGAGCACCGCCAGGCCGGCGTCCATGTCGGTGTCGGCGACGCCGACGAGCAGCCGACCGCCACCCGCCGCCGGCACGCCCGCCCACCGGTCCACGCTCCAGCGCACGACGCCGGTCGCCGGGTCGAGCGCGGTCATCCCGCCGGCCAGTCCGACGGCACAGAGCAGGACGCCGCAACTCTCGACGTGCCCGACGAGCTTCCGCGCGACGGTCCAGCGCGGCTGGAGCGTGTCCAGGTCGTACGCCTCGACGGCCCCGTCGCCGTCGCGGAACTCCAGCAGCAGGCCGCGGGCGATCTGCAACCGGCGCGGGCCGGGCCGTCGTACCGGGTACAGGTCGCGGGCCACGAGCCGCGCGCCGGTGCGCGCGTCCACGACCATCGTCTCCCCGGCCACCGGGGACAACACCATGCGTGCCGGCCCGGCCGGCTCGAAGTCGAACCCCAGCGAGCCCGTCAAAAGCTCCGTCCACAGCGTACGGCCGTCGGCCGGGTCCAGCCCCACGATCGACGTCGCGGTGTCGGAGGTGGCCGACTGCATCAGCAGCACCCGGCCCACCGCGAACGCGATTCCGGGCCGGCGCCAGGCGTCCGCGCCGGTGACCGCGTCGTACGTCACCGTCTGCCAGTCCGTGTCGTCGACGCTCCGGCCGGCCACGATCACCCGGCCGTCCTGCTCCCACACCGACACCGCGGTGCCCACGCCGGGCAGCGGCCTGCGCCACCGCTCCCGGTCACCCCGGTACGCGAGGAGTTCCCGCCCGCCGCCGGCGCCTGCGCGGTCCGGCCGCACCACGTACACCACGTCGCCGGAGACGAACACGGCCGACCCCGGCCCGCCGGGCAGCGTCCACTCCGCCGGGCGTCGTGGCGGCGTCGCGGCGGTGAGCGTGAGCAGCGCCACCAGCAGCACCACGAGAAGACGGAACGGCCGTCCGACGGCACGCGGGGGGCGGGGCGCCGGGCCGGGCGTCGCGTCGTCACGCAGCTCCCCCAGATCGATGAGGGTCACGACCATCCTCTCCCGCGCGCCGGGCCGCCGTCCGACCGTGACCGGCCGCGTGACGAACCGCCTGTACGATGGCGCGTCGTGGCCGTGCCCGTGGTGGACCCCTCGTTGAACCCCTCGTCCGTCGAGGCGGACGCCGTCGTGGCCGACCCGCCACGCCGCGCCCGGCGCCGGCCGGCCCGCGCCGACGTGCTGGCCATCGGAGCCTATGTGCTCCTCGGCGTTCTCGTCTGCCTCAACTACTGGGGCGACGTGGAGCACCGCGTCTCCTCGCACCTGCCCACCGACCACAGCTGGTTCGAGTGGCTGTTCGCCCACGGCGCGTACTCGGTGCAGCACCTGGAGAACCCGCTGTTCACCACCCGGCAGAACGCGCCGGACGGGGTGAACATGATGGCGAACACCTCGCTGCTCGGGGTGACGTTGCCGCTGGCGCCGCTGACGCTGCTGCTCGGTCCGCAGGTGATGTACGCGCTCTACCTGGGCGCCGCGCTGTCCGCGACCGCCGCCACGTCGTACTGGGTGCTGTCCCGGCACCTGGTCCGCTCCCGGGGCGCGGCGTTCGTCGGCGGCGCGTTCCTCGGTTTCGCGCCGGGCATCGTGCACCACGCCAACGGGCAGCCCAACTTCGTGTCGAACTTCCTGCTGCCGCTGATCGTGGCCCGGGTGCTGCGGCTGGGCGAGCCGGGCCGCTGGCGGCGCAACGGGCTGGCGCTCGGGCTGCTGGTCGCGTACCAGATCTTCATCAACGAGGAGATGCTGCTGCTGACCGCGCTGGCCTGCCTGGTCGTCGTGGTGGCGTACGCGGTGCAGCGGCCCCGCGCGGCCCGCGAGCGGGCCGGATCGTTCGTCGCCGCGCTCGGTCTCGGCGGCGGCCTGGCGCTGCTGCTGACCGCGTACCCGATCTGGTTCCAGTTCAACGGCCCGCAGTCCTACCGCGGTCTGCAGGGCGGCGTCTTCCACAACTGGGGCGAGGACCTGGTCGCCTTCGTCACGTTCGCCCGGGACACGATCGCCGGTGACGAGGCGGTGGAGAAGACCATCGGCCTGACCGAGCAGAACACCTGGTTCGGCTGGCCGCTGGTGCTGGTGGCGCTGGCCGCGCTGGTGCTGCTGGTCCGCCGCTCGGTGCCGGCCCGGATCCTGGCCGTGCTGGTGGTCGTGTTCACGATCGCCTCGATCGGCCCGGTCGTACGGTTCAACGGCGCGGAGACCGACATCGACGGGCCGTGGGCGTACGTGCCGGACGACCTGCCGCTGGTCGAGATGATGATGCCGACCCGGTTGAGCCTGGTCGTGGTGGCCGCCGTCGGTGTGCTGCTCGCCCTGGCGTGGGACGCGCTCGCCGGTGCCGGCCGCCCGCCGGTGCCCGCCCCCCGCTCCGGCGCCGACGACGGCGGGGACGACGCCGACGGCGAGTCGGCCGCGCGCGAGCGGCGCCGCCGGGTGCTGCGCCTGGCCGGGCTCGTCGCCATCGCCGCCGCCGTGGTGCCGCTGATCCCGCGTCCGCTGCCGGCCGAGCGGATCGACCCGCCGCCGCACTTCATCACCGCCGGCGGCTGGCGGCCGTACGTGCCGGAGGGCCGTACGCTCGTGCCGGTGCCGATCCCCAGCAACGTGCACGGGCTGCACACGCTGCGCTGGAGCGCGCTGACCGGCCAGGAGTTCCCGGTCCCGGGTGGCTACTTCATCGGCCCGAACGAGCGCGGCGAGGGCGTCTTCGGCGCCCCGAACCGCCCCACCAGCACGCTCGTTTACTCCACAATGGACGCCAACGAGGTGCCGGAGATCACCGACGAGAACCGCCGCCAGGCCGTGGACGACCTGCGCTTCTGGCGGGCCTCGGTGGTGGTGCTCGGAGCCGGCCCGCGCGAGGCGGTGCTGCGCGACCTGATGGCCGAGCTGCTCGGCCCGCCGCAGCGGGTGGACGACGTGTGGATCTGGGACGTCCGCGACCGGGTCTGAGCCCTCCGGTCACCCGACGAGCGGCCGGACGTCCCACAGGTATCCGCCGGGCACGTCCCGGCCGGGGCCGACCAGCGCGTCCACAGTGGCGCGTACCGGGTCGCCGGGTGACGAGTCGGCCTGCACCAGTGCCGCCGCCCGCCAGTGCCGCAGGTCGTCGACCGCCTGCCGGCGTTCCGTCTCGCCGACCGGCGGTACCCGGCCGGTCTCGGCGACCCGCCGCAGCAGCAGCGACGTGGGCCGGTCCGGCGCGCCCCAGCGGGCGGCCGGGTCGGTGGCCGACCGCGGGCCGATGAAGTAGCCGCCCGGTGCGTCGAACGCCAGCGCGGTGCGCGCCGACCAGAACATGGCGGGGCTGACCGCCGCCCCGGTCACCGGCGGCACCGGCACCAGCGTCCGGCCCGCCGGCACGTACTCCCGCCAGCCGCCGCCGGACACCACGGCCGGGACCGGCGGGACCGGCACCGTGCGGATCGGCGTCGGCGCCAGCGGCAGCAGCGCGGCGGCGACCGCGCCGGCCCACGGCGCCCAGATGCGCACGCCGCCGCGCCGGACCCGGTCCACTGCCAGCGCCAGCAGCACCCCGAGCACCGGTACGCAGACCAGCGCGAACCGCGCGGGCACCACCAGGTCCAGCAGCGGCACCCCGGCGAGCAGGCGGTACGGGCCGGGCAGCCCGGTGTCGTGCCGGTTCACCACCACCGGGGAACCCAGCGACAGCAGCGCGAACAGCAGCCCGCACGCGGCGAGCGCGCGCACCAGCGGGCGCTGCCACAGCCGCACCACCACGAGTACGGCCAGCAGCGGCAGGAACGGCCCGAAGAACGAGTTCTGCTCGGTCGGGTTCGGCGACAGCAGCCCGGCCCGGCGGGCGTCCCCGGCGACCGTCTGCCGGGCGGTGGTGGCGAACGAGACCACGTCCAGCCGGTAGCCCTCGGTGTGGAACGGCATCCCGCGGTAGTGGCCCGGACCGGCGAACTGGAACCACAGCGGGTACGCCAGCAGCACGCCCGCCACCAGTGCGCCGACGCCCAGCCGCCGGGCCACCACCGGCGCCAGGCGACGGGCGGCGGCCCGGTCGGCGAGCGCGTACGCCCCGGCGAACACCCCGGCGGCCAGCGCCAGGAAGACCAGCACCTCCTCGCCGAGGAACACCTGGTAGGCGACGGCCAGCCCGAGCAGCACGCCGTCGCGCCGGACCTGGTCGGTGGCCGGGCGGAACACCAGCGCGAGGATCACCGGCACCAGGAACTGGGCGGCCATGTGCAGGTGCGCCCCGGCCTGCGCCACCATGCCCGGGGCGAAGCCGCAGAACAGGCCGCCCACCGCGGCGGCGGCCCGGGAGCGGACCAGCCGGCGGGCGAGCAGCGCGTACCAGGCGGTGGCGGTGCCGGCGAGGCTGAGCGTCACGGCGACGAGGAAGGCCACCTGGGAGCCGAAGACGACGGTGACCGGGGTGAGCGGCACGCCCAGCCCGAGCACCGACGTGTTCGCCATCAGGTTCACCCCGTCCGGGGCGTTCAACGCGCCGCTCCAGAGCGGGTTCTCGCCGCCGGTGACGGCACGGGCGGCCCGGGCCAGCATCCACTCGAACAGCATCTGGTCGCCGGCCTGGTGGAACAGCCGTTCCGGCCGGCGCCACTGGCCGGTGGTGAGCAGGACGGCGAGACCGAGGTAGCCGGCCACGACCAGCACGTCGACCGGGCGGGGCCGACGACGGCGGGGCGCGGGGGCGGGAACCGCCGGTTCGGTCAGGCGGACCGGCTGGTCAGTTTCCGCACGTCCCACAGCCACACGTCCAGCTCCTGCCGTCCGGGGCCGACCAACTGCTCCACGGTGCGGCGCAGCGGCTCGGCGTTCTGCTCGTCGCGCGGCAGCACCACCACCGCCGCGTTCCAGTGCCGCAGCTCGTCCAGGTAGCGACGGCGCTGCCGATCGTCCAGCTTCGGCGTGCGGCCGGTGGACGATACCTCCCGCAGCATCTCGCCGATGCCGCTGGGCCGGCCGCCGAAGCGCCCGGGGTCGCCGGTGACGCCGTTGCGCGGCGCGAGGAAGTAGCCGCCGGGGATCTTGAAGTCGAGGTTGGTGCCGGCCGCCCAGCGCATCGGGTCGGTGTTGCCCATCGCGGGCACCGGCACGGAGACGAGCGTCTGCTCCGGCCCGACGTACTTGCGCCACCGGTCGGCGGTGATGAACTCCGGCACCGGCTCCCGCGTGGTGACCCGCAGCGGCATCGGCGCGATCGGCAGCAGCGCGAGGACCAGGCCCGCGGCGGTGAGCTTGCGGGCGGTCCGCCGGTCCACGCCGCGCAGCGCCCAGGCGCGCCGGACCGCGTACGCGAACAGGATCGCCACCGTCACGCCGGTGATCAGGCCGAAGCGGGTCGGCACCACGGCGTCGAGCAGCGGCAGCCGCACCAGCAGCTCCCACGGGCCGGTGGCGATCTCCCGGTCCCACCAGGAGATCCGCTCGCCGAGGGAGAGGACGGCGAAGAACAGCCCGGTGGCGGCGAGCGCGCGGACGATCACGTCCCGCCGCAGCCACACCACGATGCCCACGACCAGCAGCGACAGGCTCCAGCCGAAGAAGGCGTTCTCCTCCGAGTAGTTCGGCGCGAGGTTGACGTTGGCGCGTTCGTTGCCGCCGAACGTGGGCGAGCCGGGCGCGAAGAACGCGGCGATGTCGTTGCCGTAGTCGCGCACCGCGTCGCTGAGCCCGTGGTACGCCATCGGCCCGGCGAACTGCACCCACAGCGGGTACGCCAGCAGCGCCCCGGCCAGCGCCGCGCAGACCGCCAGCCCGGCGCCGAGTGGCCGCCAGGCGGTCGTCCACCGCTCGCGCTGCTGCACCACCACGGCGATCAGGAACACGCCCAGCGCGAGCGCGGTGAAGAGCAGGATCTCCTCGTTGATGAACGCCTGCGCGGTGACCAGCAGCGCCAGCAGCACGCCGTCGCGGACCGGCCGGGCCGACCGGGTCAGCACCAGCACCCGCCACACGATGAACGGCAGCAGGAACTGGCTGATGATGTTCGGGTGCCAGTTGGCGTGCGACAGCATGGCCGGCGAGAACCCGCAGAACCAGGCCGCCACGGCGGCGGCGGGGCGGTGCCGGATCAGGTGCCGGGACAGCACCCGGTACCAGGCGGCGGCGGTGCCGGCCAGTCCGAGCGTGACCAGCGTGACGAAGGAGACCGCCGGTCCGAACAGGAGGGTCACCGGCACCATCGGGATCCCCAGCGCCAGGATGGCGGTGTTCGCCATCAGGTTGACGCCGTCGGGGTAGTTGAACTGCTCGGTGAAGAACGGGAACTCGCCGTGCAGCACCACCCGTACCGAGTGGGCCAGGAAGAACTGCACCTGCGCCGGGTCGCTGCTGTAGAGCGCGGCCACCCGCCCGGCCGGGTCGACCCAGATGCCGCTGGTGACCCAGATCGCGGCGAGCAGGAATCCGCCGTACACGGTGAGGTCGATCCGGCGGCGGGTCCACCGCCACCGGCGCGCGCGCCGTGCGCCCGGCGTGGCCGGCGCCTCCGGCTCGGTCGGCGCTTCCGGCGTGGTCGGCGTTTCCGGCGTGGTCGTGGTCGCCCGCTCCGGCTCGGCGATGGTGACCGGTGGTGGGTCCAGGGTGACGGCGCGGTGGCCCGTCGGGGCGGCGGCGTCCGGCGTCGAGGCGCCGCGGGTCTCGGCAGGCGTCACAGTCGGCGGAGTCTACCGGAGCCGGATATTGGTACCCGAATCGCCCGTCACGTTCCGCAGTGGCCGATCGGCCGAAAGGGTGAGCCGGGCGCGGCCGGGTGACGGGTCGTCTCGTACCATGTGGGCTTCCGACCGACGACCGGCGAGGGGATCAGGGTGCTTTCAGCCCGCCGAGGCGCTACGACGGGCACCGCGCTGGCAGCTCTGCTGCTGGTCACGGTCGGTTGCGGACCGGTCGCCGAACGGCGGCCGGCGGACCTGCGGGTCGGCTACGACAGTCTGGACGGCACCCTCGCCGTGTGGCCGCCGCGCGGCAGCCTGGCCCGCGACGCCGACGCCACCGCCGCGATCACGACAGCGGTACGCGACTGGCGCTCCCCGGTGGACGACCGGGTGCACGTGCCCACGTCCGGCATCCTCTTCTCCGGTCAGGTCGCCGGGTCGGCGCTCGCGCTCGTCGCCGCCGACGTGCCCGGTGAGGCCGCCTCCTGGCTGCTGCAACTCGACCGGGACGGGCAGCGCTGGCGGGTGGTCCACGCCACCGAGTACACCGACCCCGGTTACCTGGTCTACTCCGACGTGCTGCCGGTGCGGGAGCCGGACGGCCGTCGCTACCTCACCTCGGCCCGCGTCGAGCGCCTGACCGGGCCCGACGGCAAGGTGCTCGGCAGCACCGACGGCGTCACCGACCCGGTCGCCGTACCGGCCTGCCGGGCCGTCGAACTGACCGCGACGCTGCGGCCCACGCCGTCGCTGCCGCGCGGCCGGGCCGCGGACCGCGTCCTCGATCTGGGTACGGCCACCGAAGCGCCCCGCTACCCCCTGGTACGCGACGAGACGGGCGCCGGCAAGCGCGCGCTGACCGGACTGGACACCTGCGTGCTGGCCGGTGAACGGGGTCCGTTCGGCAGCGTGCCGCGCCGCATCGGCGACCGCGAGGCGCCCCGCTCCGCGCCGGAGTCCTGGCCGATGGCGAAGATCGCGACGCGGTCGCTCGGTTCGGTGGCTCTCGGCGAGGGCGAGCCGGGCGAGTTGGAGCAGCTCAGCTGGGAGACGCCGGCCGGGACGATGACAGCGGTGGTCTACCGTCCGGCCGACGGCGGCACTCCGGTGGCCTCCCCCGCCGACCGGTCCACCACGCTTCAGGCGTACCACCTGCCGATGCCGGGCCGGCCGCTGGCGGTGCTGTCCTGGCGCACCCGGGACGCCTCGTTCTCCGCCCCGCCCGGCACGACCCGCCTGGTCGACCGTCCCGGCCTGGTGGTGGTCGAGCACACCGACCAGAGGCAGACGTTCAGCCTGGCCGGCACCGAGAAGACCTGGTACCGCTCACTCCCCACCCCCTGACCGGCGCTTCCTCGCCCCGCCGCCGCCCACCCCGTCGATCATGAACTTGACGGCGACAAACCGGACACGAACCACCGCCAACCTCATGATCACCCAACCGGCTCGGTGATCAAGGAGTTTGTGTCATCCGGGAGGCCCTCCACGCACCCGAACTCCTTGGTCAACAGGGCGGGCAGGGGCGGGGCGGGAGGTGCCGTCGGGGCGCCAACCGTGGCGCGTGTAGAACGCGCGGGCCCGGGTGTTGCGCTCCCACACCTCCAGTACGCCCAGGGCCAACCCTTCGCCCTCAAGGTGCCCCACGAACAGCGTGTGCAGCGCACTCCCCACGCCGAGGTGATCGCCGCCGCCCAGCCCTCCCGCTGCTCCCGGGCCAGCTCCGGAGTGAGGACCTCCCCGACCGGCAGCCCGCCGGCCCCGTAGTAGGCGACCCGCGCCCGGCTGTGCACCTCGACGATCCCCGGAAGATCCCCCAGCCCCGCCTCGCGCACCTCCACGAGCCCTCCCTCCACGTCAAGGCCCCTGACGATCTTGCGACTGCGGCCCCCCGCAATCGGGCGAAGCCGACATCAGGAGGGCCGCAAGTGCAAGATCAACCAGCGAAGCACGCCCGAGGCGCGCGCGGAGTGGTCAGCTCTGGGCTCGGGCTCCGTTCGTCGCCGGGTCGACCGGGGCGGCGTCCAGGCCGGAGATCCAGCCGGTGACGTCGCGCGCCACGTCCTGCGCGGTCAGCCCCAGGTCGCCCAGGATCTGCGCGCGGGTGCCGTGCGGGTGCCAGTCGGCCGGTACGCCGAGGTCCTTGACCGGTACGCGGACGTCCGCGTCGCGCATCGCCTGGGCCAGCGCGGAGCCGACGCCGCCGATGCGCACGCCGTCCTCGACCGTCACCACGAGCCGGTGACCGGCGGCCAGCTCGACCAGTTCGGCCGGCACCGGGCGCACCCAGCGCGGGTCGACGACTGTGACGCCGTACCCCTGCTCGGCGACCCGGGCGGCGACCTCGACGCCGAGACCGGCGAACGAGCCGACCGCGACCAGCAGCACGTCGGTACGCGCCGACTCGGCCAGCACGTCGACCGGGCCGACCCGGCGCACGGCGGGCAGGTCGGCGGCGACGGTGCCGGTCGGGAAGCGCAGGATGGTCGGGCCGTCGTCGACGGCGACCGCCTCGCGCAGCTCCTCGCGCAGCGTGGCCGAGTCGCGGGGTGCGGCGATCCGCAGGCCGGGCACCACGCCGAAGACCGACATGTCCCAGATGCCGTAGTGGCTGGGCCCGTCCGGGCCGGTGATGCCGGCCCGGTCCAGCACGAACGTGACCGGCAGCTTGTGCATCGCCACGTCCAGCAGCACCTGGTCGAACGCCCGGTTGAGGAACGTGGCGTAGACCGCGACCACCGGGTGCAGGCCGCCCATGGCCAGGCCGGCGGCGGAGGTGGCCGCGTGCTGCTCGGCGATGCCGACGTCGTACACCCGCTCGGGGTACTTGCGGGCGAGTGTGGCGATGCCGGTGGGCTCGGCCATGGCGGCGGTGATGCCGACCACGTCCGGGCGCTCGTCGGCGATCGCGACCAGCTCGTCGGCGAAGACGTTCGTCCACTTCACCGACGGCACGGCGAGCAGCTTGCCGGTCTCGGCGTCGAACGCGCCGGGGCCGTGCAGGCAGTCGGCCTCGTCGTCCTCGGCGGGACGGTAGCCGTAGCCCTTGCGGGTGACCGCGTGCACGATGACCGGGCCGCCGAAGTTCTTCGCGGCGCGCAGCGCCGCCTCGACCGCCGGCACGTCGTGGCCGTCGACCGGGCCGACGTACTTGATGCCGAGGTCCTCGAACATGGCCTGCGGGGCGACCGCGTCCTTGATGCCCTTCTTGACCGCGTGCAGCACCTCGTACATCGGCTTGCCGACGAACGGGGTGTTGCCCAGCGCGTCCTTGACCGTGTCGAGCACCTTCTCGTAGCCGGGGTTGAGCCGCAGCGACGACAGGTGGTCGGCGAGGCCGCCGATGGTCGGCGAGTAGGACCGGCCGTTGTCGTTGACCACGATGACCAGCGGGTTGCCGGCGGTGGCGATGTTGTTCAGCGCCTCCCAGCACATGCCGCCGGTGAGCGCGCCGTCGCCGACCACGGCGACCACGGAGCGCTTCTCGCCGCGCAGCGCGTACGCCTTGGCCAGGCCGTCGGCGTACGACAGGGCGGTGGAGGCGTGCGAGTTCTCGATCAGGTCGTGCTCGCTCTCCGCCTGGCTGGGGTAGCCGGAGAGGCCACCACGCTGGCGGAGCTTGTCGAAGCCCTCCTGCCGGCCGGTGAGGATCTTGTGCACGTACGCCTGGTGACCGGTGTCGAAGAGGAGCCGGTCACGCGGGGAGTCGAAGACCCGGTGCATCGCCAGGGTCAGCTCGACCACACCGAGGTTGGGGCCGACGTGCCCGCCGGTGCGGGAGACCTTGGCGATCAGGAAGTCACGGATCTCGGCGGCGAGGATGTCCAGCTGCTCGGCGGTCATCCGCTTCACGTCCTGCGGGCCGCGGACGGTGCCCAGCAGCCGACCGTGGTTGGCCGTGCCCTCTTCAACACTCATGACCGGAGAGTCTATCGGCCGCGGAACAGTCCGCAGCCCGGCCGTGCATCGACCCAGGTCAGGCGTCGACCACCAGCCGCCGGGGCGCGGGTGGGCGCGGCGCCGCGGCGGACGGGCCCGCAGGGGTCCAGGAGCCGAGCACGGCGGCCCGGGACGCCCCGGTCACCGAGGGCACCGCGCCCGGCAGCCCGTGCCAGGACAGCCAGCCCAGCAGCGCGAACGCGTACGCCTCCTTGGCCTGGGCGGGCACACCGAGCTCGTCGGTGGTGCGCAGCCGCCACCGCCCCTCGCCCAGCGCCGCCAGCCGCGCCCGGAGTGTGGGATTGCGCACTCCCCCGCCGGCGGCCACCACCTCGGTGACCCGGTGCCGGTCGCACGCGTCGGCCACCGTGCGGGCGGTCAGCTCGGTGAGCGTGGCCAGCACGTCGTCGGCGGCCACCGGCTCGCCGAGCGCGACAAGCGCCGCGTCCAGGTAGCCGCCGTGGAACAGTTCCTTACCAGTCGACTTGGGCGGCGGCGCGGCGTAGTACGGCTCGGCGAGCAGCCGGGCCAGCAGCGCCTCGTGCACCCGGCCGGCCGCGGCTCGCGCGCCGTCGACGTCGCAGGGCCGGTCCAGGAAGCGCCGGGCGGCGGCGTCCAGCAGCGCGTTGGCCGGGCCCACGTCGTACCCGAGGACGGGTGCTCCGGGCGCGACGACGGTGAGGTTCGCGATGCCGCCCAGGTTCAACGCGGCGCGGGGTGCAGCACCAGCGGCCGGGTCGAGCAGCAGCGCGTCGAACGCCGGGACCAGCGGCGCGCCCTGGCCGCCGGCCGCGACGTCCGCCGAGCGCAGGTCGTGCAGCACCGGTACGCCCACCCGGGCGGCCACCCGGGCCGGCGCGCCGAGCTGGAGCGTCCCGCGCACCCGGCCGTCCTCGACCCAGTGGAAGACCGTCTGACCGGGCGACACGACCGCGTCGGCCGCTCCCCCGGCCAGTTCGACGCCGACGGCCGCCGCCTCCGCGAACACCTCGCCGAGCCGGTTGTCCAGCCGGCAGACCGCCTCGATCGTGGTGGCCGCCGGGGGCAGCAGCGCGCCGATCCCGGCCCGCAGGTCGTCCGGGTACGCCAGCTCCCGGTGCCCGAGCGGCCGCAGCCGCAGCGTGTCGCCGTCGGCGGTGAACTCGGCCGCGACCACGTCCACACCGTCGTAGGACGTGCCCGACATCAGCCCGACGATCTTCATCGGGTCAGGCTAGCCAGGCAGGAACAGGCCCACCAGCTCCACGTGCTGGGTCATCGGGAACAGGTCGAAGCCCCGCAGCGCGGCCAGCCGCCAGCCCGCCTCGGTGAACGTGCGCACGTCCCGGGCGAACGCGGCCGGGTCGCAGGCCACGTACGCGACCGCACGCGGTCCGGCGGCCGCCACCGCACGGACCACCGGGGCGCCCGCGCCGGAGCGCGGCGGGTCGAGCACCACGAGGTCGACCGGGCCGGTGATCCGCCGCCGGGACAGCGCGGTCTCCACCCGCGCCGCCACCACCTCGACGCCGGCCAGGCCGGCCAGGTTCTCCCGGGCCGCGGCCACCCCGTCCGGCGCCGACTCGACGAGCGTCACCCGGGCGCCGCCGGCCCGTCCGGCGAGCGCGGCGGCGAACAGGCCGGCCCCGCCGTACAGGTCCCAGGCGGTCTCGCCGGGCCGCGGGTCGAGCAGGTCGAGGACCGCGCCGGTCAGCGCGTCCGCCGCCGCCGGGTGCACCTGCCAGAACCCGGAGGCGGGCAGCGTGAAGGACCGCCCGGCCGCCGTCTCCCGGACCCGCTGCGGCCCGCTCACGGCCGTCGGAACCCCGTCGGTGTACGCGACCACGGCGACGTCCCCGCCGGTGCTGGCGACCGTCTCCACCGCGTCGGCGTCCGGCCAGCGGGCGCCGGTGGGCGGGAGCACCGGCAGCTCCTGGATCTTCGGGTGCGCGATCAGGCACCGCTCGATCGGCACCACCTCGTGCGAGCGGTGCTTGAGCAGCCCCGCCCGGCCGGCCGCGTCGACCGCGTAGCGGACCCGGGCACGCCAGCCCAGCGGCCCGCCGGGCAGCGCCTCGACGCGTACGCCGAGCGCGTCGATCCGCTCCGCGGTGAGGCCGCCCAGCCGGGTGAGCTGCTCGCGCACCACTGCCAGTTTCCAGTCGAGCTGGGCGGCCGGGGCGACGTGCTGGAGGTCGCAGCCGCCGCACCGGCCCGGCCGGGCGTACGGGCAGGGCGGGGTGACCCGGTCCGGCGAGGCGTCCAGGATCTCCACCGCGTCGGCACGGGCGAAGCCCCGGTGCAGTTCGGTCACCTCGGCCACCACCCGCTCGCCGGGCAGCGCGTGCCGGACGAAGACCACCTGCCCGCCGGCCCGCGCCACACAGTGCCCGCCCGGCGCGACCGCGTCGACGGTCAGCTCGACCCGCTCGGCCTCCTCCAGCCCGGGCCGCTCCGCCGACGCGGCACCGGGACGATCTACGGCGCTCACTGCCGCTCCTCCCGATCGGCGGAGGGCGTGGACGCCACCGGCGGCGGCAGCGTGCTCTGCGGCGCCACCCGGGGGCCACGTGCCGGGCCGCGGCTGAGCGCGTCGTCCAGCCGGTCCAGGTTCTTGCTCGCGGTGGAGGCGAGCTGCCACGGCACGCTGGTCACCATAACGCCCGGCTCGAACAGCAGCCGGCCCTTGAGCCGCAGCGCGCTCTGGTTGTGCAACAGGTTCTCCCACCAGCGCCCCACCACGTACTCGGGAATGAAGACGGTGACCACGTCGCGCGGCGACTCCCGGCGCACCGACGCGACGAAGTTGAGGATCGGGCGGGTGATCTCCCGGTACGGGGAGTCGATCACGGTGAGCGGCACCGGCAGCTCGCGGCGCTCCCAGTCGGCCTGGAGGTCGCGGGTGTCCTGCTCGTCCACGTTCACGGTGACCGCGGTGAGCGTGTCCGGCCGGGTGGCCCGGGCGTACGCGACGGCCCGCAGCGTCGGCTTGTGCAGCTTGCTGACCAGCACGATGGCGTGGTTGCGGGCGGGCAGCACACCCCGCTGCTCGGTCGGCTCCAGCTCCTCGGCGATCCGGTCGTAGTGGCGGCGGATGCCGAGCATCACCACGTACATCACGGCCATCGCGACGATCGCGATCCAGGCGCCGAGCAGGAACTTGGTGGCCAGCACGATGATCAGCACGACGCCGGTCATGGCCATGCCGAACGTGTTGATCGCCCGGGAGCGGATCATCCGGCGGCGCGCCTCCGGGTCGCGTTCGCGGCGCAGGTGCCGGTTCCAGTGCCGGATCATGCCGGCCTGGGAGAGCGTGAACGAGACGAACACCCCGACGATGTAGAGCTGGATGAGCTTGGTCACCTCGGCCTGGAAGCCGACGATCAGCACCACCGCGAAGACGGCCAGGAAGAGGATGCCGTTGGAGAACGCCAGCCGGTCGCCGCGGGTGTGCAGCTGGCGGGGCAGGTAGCGGTCCTGCGCGAGGATCGAGCCGAGCACCGGGAAGCCGTTGAAGGCGGTGTTCGCGGCCAGGAACAGGATCAGCGCGGTCATCCCGGCGACCACGTAGAGCAGCACCGAGCCGCCGCCGAACACGGTCTCGCCGAGCTGGGTGGTGACCGTCTTCTGCACGTACCCGTCCGGGCCGGAGATGATCTGGGTGCGCGGGTCCTCGACGAACTGCAGGCCGGTGAGGCGGGCCAGCCAGATGATGCCGACCAGCATGGCCACCGCGATGCCGCCGAGCAGCAGCAGCGTCGTCGCCGCGTTCTTCGACTTCGGGCTCTTGAACGCCGGTACGCCGTTGGAGATCGCCTCCACGCCGGTGAGCGCGGCGCAGCCCGAGGAGAACGTGCGCAGCAGCAGGAACACCAGCGCGAACCCGGTGACGCTGTGCTCGGCCTGGATCTCCAGGCCGGCGCTCGGCGCGCGCAGGTCGTCGCCGAGCACGAAGACGCGGATCAGCCCGGTCAGCAGCATGCCGCCGATCACGATCACGAAGCCGTACGTGGGGATGGCGAAGGCGGTGCCCGACTCGCGCAGGCCGCGCAGGTTGATCGCGGTGAGCAGTACCACCGCGCTGACCGCGATGAGCACCTTGTGGGTGGCCACGAACGGCACCACCGAGCCGAGGTTCGCCACGCCGGAGGAGACCGAGACGGCGACGGTGAGCACGTAGTCGACGAGCAGCGCGCTCGCCACCGCGAGGCCGGCCTTGGGACCGAGGTTGACCGTCGCCACCTCGTAGTCGCCGCCGCCGGAGGGGTAGGCGTGCACGTTCTGCCGGTAGCTCGCCACCACCGTCAGCATGACCACGACGACCGCGAGCGCGACCCACGGCGAGAAGATGAACGCCGAGGCGCCGGCGATGGACAGCGTCAGGAGGATCTCGTCCGGGGCGTACGCCACGCTGGAGAGCGCGTCCGAGGCGAAGACCGGCAGCGCGATGCGCTTCGGCAGCAGCGTGTGCTGGAGGCGGTCGGACCGGAACGGTCGACCGAGGAGGAGTCGCTTCAGCAGCGAGGTGGGTCGGGCCACAACCGCCAAGCGTACGACCACCGGGTCCGGGGCGCGGGGGTGGTCGATCCGGCCCGCGTGCGGCCGCGCGGTACGGTTCGGTCCCCCGTCCGGTAGAGGGACGTGGCAGGCTCGCAGGCGACGGGTCGGCGGGCGGCGCCGTGGGAGGAGCGGACACCGTGCATGTGGTGATCATGGGCTGCGGCCGGGTCGGGTCGACCCTGGCCCACAGCCTGGAGTCGCGTGGGCACTCGGTGGCGGTGATCGACCAGGACGCGGACGCGTTCCGCCGTCTCGGGCCGGACTTCGCCGGCGTCACGGTCACCGGCGCGGGCTTCGACGGCGAGGTGCTGCGCCAGGCCGGCATCGAGCGGGCCGACGCGTTCGCGGCGGTGTCCAGCGGCGACAACTCCAACATCATCTCGGCCCGGCTGGCGCGGGAGACGTTCGGCGTGTCCCGGGTCGCCGCCCGCATCTACGACCAGCGCCGCGCCCAGGTCTACGAGCGGCTCGGCATCCCCACCGTGGCGACCGTCCGATGGACCGCCGACCGGATGCTGCGCCACCTGGTCCCCGAGGGCAACGTGGAGATCTTCCGCGACCCGACCAGCACCGTCTCGATCATCGAGGTGCCGGTGCACAAGGACTGGATCGGCCGGCCGCTGCGGCAGCTGGAGCAGGCCGTCGGCGCCCGGGTGGCCTACCTGAACCGGTTCGGGATCGGCACGCTGCCCACCGCCTCCACGGTGATCCAGGAGGGCGACCAGGTCTACATGCTGGTGACCGACGACATCAACGGCCCGGTCACGTCGGTGGCGGCGGCGCCGCCGGAAGGGGGGCACTGAGCCATGCGGATCGCCATCGCCGGCGCCGGCAACGTGGGCCGCTCGATCGCCCAGGAGCTGATCGACAACGGCCACCAGGTGATGCTGATCGAGCGCCAGCCGAAAATGCTGCGGCCCGACCGGGTGCCGGCCGCCGACTGGGTGCTCGCCGACGCCTGCGAGCTGGCCAGCCTGGAGGAGGCCGACGTGGCCGGGTGCGACGTGGTGGTGGCCGCCACCGGCGACGACAAGGTCAACCTGGTGGTGTCGCTGCTGGCCAAGACCGAGTTCGCGGTTCCCCGCGTGGTGGCCCGGGTCAACCGGGCGGAGAACGAGTGGCTGTTCACCGAGCAGTGGGGCGTGGACGTCGCGGTGAGCAAGCCGCGGGTGATGGCGGCGCTGGTCGAGGAGGCGGTCACAGTCGGCGACCTGGTCCGGCTGATGACGTTCCGCCAGGGCGAGGCGAACCTGGTCGAGATCACGCTGCCGCCGACCGCGCCCTACGTGGGCCAGCCGATCCACGCGGTGCCGATCCCCCGGGACGCGGCGCTGGTGGCGATCGTGCGCGGCAAGCGGGTGCTGGTGCCGACCCCGGACGACCCGATCGAGGCCGGCGACGAGCTGGTGTTCGTCTGTACCGCGGCGGTGGAGGACGACGTGCGCGCGGTGATCCTCGGTCCGGCCAGCGCGGACCGGCACCGGGACCGCGCCTGAGGCGGCGTCAGGAGCCGGGCAGCGGGGTGGGTGCGGCCTCCCGGGTGACCCGGCGCACCACCCACACCGTGATCAGCAGCAGCAGCGCGTACGGCGGGTAGCCCAGGGCGAGCCGGGCCACGCCGAGGGCGGTGTCCTGGTGGGCCAGGTAGAGCCCGGCCTGCACGCCGACCTTGGCCAGCCACACCACGCCCCAGAGCACGGTGAGCTGGGTGAAGGTGCGTACCAGCTTGGGGTCGTCGCGCCACTCGGAACGGCCCTTGGCCACCAGCACCGACCAGATCCAGCCGACCAGCGGCTGCCGGATCGCGGCCGACAGCAGCAACGCCAGGCCGTACCCGATGCCGTAGAGGATGCCCGGCAGGTAGAAGTCGCGCTCGTCGCCGGTGCGCAGTGCCAGCAGCGCGCCGATGCCGACGCCGAACAGCCCGTTCACCGCGTGCCGCACCGGCTTGCGCTGGGCCAGCCGAAGCCCGGCGATCAGCAGCGCCACCGCCACCGAGGCGTACACGGCGGGCCGCAGCTCACCGATCACGTTGGCGACCACGAAGACCACCACCGGGATGCTCGACTCGACCAGCCCGCGCCATCCGCCGAGCTGGTCGGCCATCTGCTCGGCGAGGCTGGGCAGCCGCTCCTCGTCCTGCGGGCCGAGGCCCGACGGGGTCTGCTGCTGTCCGGTCGTCACTTCGGCGACTCCAGCTCGTAGTACGGGTTGTAGATCACCTTGCGGTCGTCACGCACGGCCACCCGGCCGCGCGCGGTCAGGTGCCGGCCCGGCTCGATCCCGGCGATGTGCCGGCGGCCCAGCCAGACCAGTGTCACCACGTCGTTGCCGTCGTAGAGGTCGGCTTCCAGCGTGGGCAGGTTCGTGCGGGGCGTGTAGACGACGGTACGCAGCCGCCCGGCCACCGACACCACCTGACCCCGGTTGCACTGGTGGGTGGGCGTGCCGCCGGACTCGGCGCTCTCCCGGCGCAGCTCCTGCGCCTCGATCTCGGCCTCGCTCGCGGTGAGCCGGTGCAGGAGCCGCCGCAGCGACCCCCGGCTCTCGTCGGTCGTCATGACCTCCGCGTCACCCTCTCCACAGCGGGGCCCCGCGGGCGGCGGAACCGTCCCGCCAGCGTACGCGCAGTGGCCCGCCGGCGGGAGCGGCGTGGCGCGTACCGCCGCCCGGGACCGGACACGCCGCGGGCCCGGTGTCGGACGACGCCGGGCCCGGGCACGTGCGGATCAGACCTCCTGCGCGTCGGCGGCCTGCTGCTCGGCGACCTCGCGGGGCAGCCGCAGCGGCAGCGGCTCGCGCACCGGCTTGGCCTCCTGGCCGCGGTCGACGACCAGGCCGTCCAGGCAGGCCGCGAGCGGACCGGCGGCGGCCGGGTCGGCGGCGGCCGCGCCCTGGAAGACGCCGCGCACCATCCAGCGCGGGCCGTCGATGCCGACGAACCGCAGGTCGGTCGGCCCGTCCGGGGTGCGCACCCGGGCGCGCAGCTCGGGCCCGTGCTCCCCCTCGACCTCCTGGGCGGTCGCGCCGTCGCTGACCAGCGACTGGCGGATCTCCTCGCGCACCTCGTCCCAGATGCCCTCGGAACGGGGCGCGGCGAAGACGCCGAGCTGGAGCGCGTTCTGCCCGTGCACCAGCACCACCTGCTGGATCACGCCCTGCGGGTCGGCCTGGACCCGCACCTCGACGTCCGGCACCGCCGGGATCTGCAGGCTGCCCAGGTCGAGGCGAGGCGCGTCGGGGGCCTCGCTGACGTCGTACGGGCCGCGGTCCGGCGCCGACGGGGTCTCCTCGGCGTCGAGGACCCCATTGTCACGCGCCTCGTCGGCCCGCTTCCGGGAGAAGATCACTGCGCCCACCCTCCGCTGTTCACAATCACCCTGCCACCTCTTCGCTCTGCCCGCCGGACGGCGCCGGGACCAGCCCGGCGTGCCCGCCGGTGGACCCGTGCCCGCCCGTGCCACGCCGGGATCCGGGCAGCTCGGCCACCGGCCGGAACTCGGCCCGGGCGACCCGCTGGACCACGAGCTGCGCGATGCGGTCGCCCCGGCTGATCTTGGCTGGCGTGTCCCGATCGTGGTTGATCAGGTTGACCAGGATCTCACCCCGGTAGCCGGCGTCGACCGTACCGGGCGCGTTGAGCACCGTCACGCCGAGTCTGGCCGCAAGTCCGGATCGGGGGTGCACCAGCCCGACGTAGCCGTCCGGCAGCGCCACCGCCACGCCGGTGGGCACCAGGGCCCGGCCGCCGGGGGGCAGCTCGACGTCCGCGGCGGCCACCAGGTCCGCCCCGGCGTCGCCGGGATGGGCGTACGCCGGCAGTGGCAGCTCCGGGTCGAGCAGCCGTACGGGCACGGGTACGACGTCTGTCACGGTCATCCTCTTCCGTCCGGTCCTGCGGGGTGCCCCTGCCATCCTGCCGGTTGCCGGGCCGCTCCCGCGCCGTACCCTCGTCTGTGTGCGTCAGTCGTCATCTCCGGCCGCCCCGACGGCCACCGCCGCGCCGTACGCGGAGCGCCTCGGGCTGCCCTGGTGGGCGTGGCCGCTCGGGCTGGCCGCGGCCGGTCTGCTCGCGGTCGAGCTGTGGATGGGCGCGACCGGGGTGCGCGCCTGGCTGCCGTTCGTACTGCTGATCCCCGCCGCGGTGGCCGCCCTGTGGTGGCTGGGCCGGATCCGGGTCGAGGTGCGCGACGGCGAGCTGCGGGTGGACGACGCCCACCTGCCCGTGCGGTACGTCGCGGACGTGGTGCCGCTGGACGCGGCCGGCCGGCGCGAGGTGCTCGGCGTCGGCTCCGACCCGCTCGCCTTCGTGGTGCAGCGCCCGTGGATCGGGGGCGCGGTGCAGGTGGTGCTGGACGACCCGGCCGACCCGACGCCGTTCTGGGTGGTCAGCACGCGGCACCCGGTCCTGCTGGCGACCGCCCTGCTGGCCGCCCGCGACGCGGCCTGACGGTCCGGCGCGGCCCGGCCTCGGGCCGGTCCCGGCGCGGCCGGTCAGGACGGCGCCTCCGGCAGGGCACGCGCGGTACGCCGCAGGTCCTTGCGCAGTTGCTCGCCGAGCGCGCGGGTGGCCCGGCGGTTGAGGTAGCCGGCCACGGCGGCGCCGGTCAGGAACGGCCCGAGCGTGGTGAGGTTGCGCCCGAATCGGCGCATCAGGCTGTCCCGCAGCTCCCGGCGGGCGGCGGTGCCGAGCACCGCGCTCACCCCGACACCCGGCATCATCGGGTTGACTCCCCGCTGGGTGGCCCAGGACTGCACGAGCGCCACGGCACGGCCGGTGCCGCCGGCCGGCAGCGGCACCCGGTGGACCTCGTGCAGCTCGCCGATCAGCTTCAGCTCGATCGCCACCACGGCCACCGTCTCGGCGGCCAGCAGGACGGGCGCGGAGAGAAGCGTGGGCGTGACCGCCCACTCGACCGCGGCGACCCCGCCGCCCGCGGCGCCGACTCCGGCGGTGGCGCGGGACGCGTTGCGGACCAGCCGGTCGGCGAGCGCGTCGTCGTCCAGGCCGGGGAAGTGCCGCCGCAGGGTGGCGAGGTCGCGGATCGGCACGTGCGGGGCGACCTCGGCGACCGTGTCGGTCATCCAGCGCACCGCGGCACGGGGCTTGAACAGGTCGGTGATCCCACGGGCGCGGGCCTGCCCGACCAGCCGGGCCAGCAGTTGCCGCCGGCGGGCCGGCGCGATGTCGTCGGCGGTCAGGGCGGCGACGGTGGCGCCCAGCTCATCGGTGTCCGGGCCGGTCGGATCGGGCGTCGTGCCCGCGCCGGCCGGTCCCCTGTCCGGTCCTGCCGCCGTCACGTCCGGCCCGGTCGGTGCCGGCCTGGCCGCCGGAGCCGGGGTCCGGTCGGCGCCGGTCCCCTCGCTGCGCTCGCTCACCCGTCCGCCCTCCCGCTCCGCGCGGCGTGGCAGCCGCCCGTAACGAGTCAAGCAGCTATCGGCCGCGCGCGCACGGCGGCGGCTCGAACAGCGGCGGCCCCGTCGAGGAGGCCGCCGCTGGTGTCCCCGGCCGGGATCAGACGCACTCGCGGCAGATCAGGTCGCCGTTGCGCTCGACCGCCAGCTGGCTGCGGTGGTGGACCAGGAAGCAGCGGGCGCACCGGAACTCGTCCTGCTGCATCGGGAGGACCTTGACCGTGAGCTCCTCGTCGGCCAGATCGGCGCCGGGCAGCTCGAAGCTCTCGGCCACCTCGGCCTCGTCGACGTCCACGGCGCCCGACTGTGAGTCGACCCGCCGGGCCTTGAGCTCTTCCAGGCTGTCCTCGCCGAGGTCTACCTCGTCGCGACGCGGGGCGTCGTAGTCGGTGGCCATCGGTTTCACTCTCCAATATCGATATTGTCGCTGCCGGTTGTAACGCCGGACGACACCGTTTCGGTTCCCCTGACCGGCCACCATCTCTGTCGGGCACCCGACCCGACGAGCGGTGGGCCGGGCCCGCCGGTACGAAATGCCCCCGGTGAGCGCGGAACCTTACCCCCCCTGTGGGCGAGGCATGTATACCGCCCTCGCGGGAGAGATGTACGCCTCTGCGCCCGAAGTTGTTCCCAATGTGACTCAGGCGACACGAAGATAGGGGTAGTCCTACCGGTTCACCGCGTGGCGCGCCGGTATGTCGGACTGTTTCCACGCCTGAGCCGGACAAGCGTTAACCTCAGCGGCGTACTGGACGGCCGACCGGTCGCGGCCCGACCGCGTCGCCCGCCACCACCCAATCACTGTCCGGGGAGCGCCCAGGATGAGTTTTGCGCGAGTGCGGGCACTCGTTGTCGTCGGACTGCTGGCGGTCGTCGCCCTGGTCGTCGTGGTCGTCGCCGTGCTGAAGGACAGTCAGGGCACAGCCGGTACGGCGGCCGCCTGCCCGGACGGCTGGCCGCTGGTCGACCTGCGGCTACGGGAGCAGAAGGACGTCAAGATCAACGTCTACAACGCCACCGACGAGGCCGGCCGGGCCGGCAGCGTCGCGGACGACTTCCGCAACCGTAAGTTCCAGGTCAAGAAGGTCGGCAACGAGAAGAAGGCGTTCGACGGCGTGGCCCAGTTGCGGTTCGGGCCCAAGGCCGTGGGCTCGGCGCACCTGCTGCGCGCGTACTTCCTGAACGAGGCCAACCAGGATTTCGACGCGAACCGCAAGGACGACGTGGTCGACGTGGTCCTGGGCAACCAGTTCCAGCAGCTCGCCACCACCACCGAGGTCAACCAGTCGCTCGGCGACCTGGGCGCGCCGCAGGCGCCGCCCGAGACCTGCCCGATGCCGATCGAGAAGTAGGCGGCGGGCGCGACGACGACACAGGGCGGTCTCTCTCCGGGGAGGCCGCCCTGTCGCGTGTGCGCCGCCGTCACGGGCCGCCGGAGGCGTCCAGGTCGACCAGCCGGTCGTGCAGCGGCCCGTGCAGCGCCGGCGGCGCGGCGAGCACCAGGTCCGGGCCGGGCGGGCGGCCGGACAGGCCGGTCACCAGCAGCCCGGCCTCCCGGGCGACCAGCCCGCCGGCGGCCAGGTCCCAGTCGGCCAGACCCTTCTCGTAGTACGCGTCCACCCGCCCCTCGGCGGCCAGGCAGAGGTCGAGCGCGGCGGCGCCCATCCGGCGGATGTCCCGGATGTGCGGGATCAGCTCGGTCACGACCCGCGCCTGGTGTGCCCGGCGGCCGGCCTCGTAGCCGAACCCGGTGGCGACGAGCGCCTGCCCGAGGTCCGTCGCGGTGGAGCCGTGCAGCCGCTGCCCGTCGCGCCAGGCGCCGCCACCCAGCGTCGCGGTCCACTCCTCGCCGGTGACGACGTTGCGGACCACTCCGGCGACCACCTCGCCGGCCACCTCGGCGGCCAGCGAGACGGCGCAGTACGGCAGCCCGTACAGGTAGTTCACGGTTCCGTCGATCGGGTCGAGGATCCAGCGCACGCCGTCGGGGTCGGCGGGGCCGCTGTCGCCCGCGCCGTACTCCTCGCCCAGCACCGCGTCGCCGGGCCGCCGCTGCCGCAGCGCGGCGACCACCTGCCGTTCGACCGCCCGGTCGGCGGCGGTGACCACGTCGGTCACCGTGCTCTTGGTCGCGGCCACCGAGACGCCCTCGACCCGCATCCGGTACGCGGTGGCGGCGGCCTCCCGGGCCACGTCGACAGCGATCGTGAGCAACTCCCGCGCCGTGGGCGTCGAGGTGATCATGTCTCTCCCCTTCCGGCACGATCGGGACCGGCCGTCTCGTGCGCGGGTATCATCCTTACAAAGTCCACATCTGCGCCGAATCTGCGGTCCCGGACCGCAGGTCCGCCGTGCGGCGCGGGATGATCGCGGCAGACGGCGTTACAATTCACCCTGCCCACGCGCCACGGACCGCCAGCGACCGGACGGCCCGGGACACGGGGGTCCTCAACGACTCGCCCGGCGCGGCCGTCCCATGCTGCGCCGGACGACCCGGCCGTGCTCGCTCTTTCGCCTCCGGAAGGTCTTCGTGACAGATCCCCGCCAGACCGGCGCCGACGTTCGCTCGCTCACCGACACCCTGATCGCCCACGCGCAGAGCGCCGGCGGCCAGCTCACGTCGGCCCAGCTCGCGCGCACCGTCGAGTCCGCTGAGGTGACCCCGGCCCAGGCCAAGAAGATCCTCCGCGCGCTCTCCGAGGCGGGCGTGACGGTGGTGGTGGACGGCTCGGCGAGCACCCGCCGCCGCGTCGCCGCCGCCCGGTCCGCCACCCCGGCCTCCCGCGCCACCACCGCCAAGACCACCAAGAAGGCCGCCGCGCCCGCCCCAAAGCAGGCGCCCGCCGCCGACGAGTCGCCCGCCCCGGCCCCCCGGAAGGCGACCGCGCGCAAGGCCACCACCGCCGACGTGGCCAAGGCCGCGGCCCCGGCGAAGGCCACCAAGGCGACCCGCGCCACCAAGGCCACGGTGGCGGCGAAGACCGCCGCGGCCAAGCCGGCCAAGGCCGGTGGCAAGACCGAGGGCCCCGACGGTGAGATCGACCCGGAGGAGCTGGCCGCCGAGATCGAGGACGTGGTGGTCGAGGAGCCGGCCGAGCTGACCCAGGCCGCCGAGGCCGACGCGGCCAGCTCCGCCACCGACAACGACTTCGAGTGGGACGACGAGGAGTCCGAGGCGCTCAAGCAGGCGCGCCGGGACGCCGAGCTGACCGCCTCCGCCGACTCCGTGCGGGCGTACCTGAAGCAGATCGGCAAGGTGCCGCTGCTCAACGCCGAGCAGGAGGTCGAGCTGGCCAAGCGGATCGAGGCCGGCCTCTACGCCGCCGAGCGGCTGCGCGCCGCCGACGAGGGCGAGGAGAAGCTGGTCCGCGACCTGCAGCGCGACCTGATGTGGATCTCCCGGGACGGCGAGCGGGCCAAGAACCACCTGCTGGAGGCCAACCTCCGCCTGGTGGTCTCGCTGGCCAAGCGCTACACCGGTCGCGGCATGGCCTTCCTCGACCTGATCCAGGAGGGCAACCTGGGCCTCATCCGCGCCGTCGAGAAGTTCGACTACACCAAGGGCTACAAGTTCTCCACCTACGCCACCTGGTGGATCCGCCAGGCCATCACCCGCGCCATGGCCGACCAGGCCCGCACCATCCGCATCCCCGTGCACATGGTCGAGGTGATCAACAAGCTCGGCCGGATCCAGCGCGAGCTGCTCCAGGACCTGGGCCGCGAGCCCACCCCGGAGGAGCTGGCCAAGGAGATGGACATCACACCGGAGAAGGTGCTGGAGATCCAGCAGTACGCCCGGGAGCCCATCTCGCTGGACCAGACCATCGGCGACGAGGGTGACAGCCAGCTCGGCGACTTCATCGAGGACTCCGAGGCGGTCGTCGCGGTCGACGCGGTGTCGTTCTCGCTGCTCCAGGACCAGCTCCAGCAGGTCCTCCAGACGCTGTCCGAGCGTGAGGCGGGCGTGGTGCGCCTGCGTTTCGGCCTCACCGACGGCCAGCCGCGCACTCTGGACGAGATCGGCCAGGTGTACGGCGTGACCCGGGAACGCATCCGGCAGATCGAATCCAAGACCATGTCCAAGTTGCGGCACCCCTCGCGTTCCCAGGTGCTCCGCGACTACCTGGACTGACCGCGCACGTCAACAAATCGTGCCGGTTTGATCACCAGCCGTAGAACACTGATCGGTGACCGGTCGGTTGCCTGTTTGTGATCGTTGACGTGGCACCCTTGGTGCACGGCACACTGTCCTCCACGCCAGGTGTGACCTCGGTCCCCCGCGGGCACACAGGGAAGGCAGGGCCCGAGATGGGTGTTGCACGATAGGTGAGCAACCGAAGAGAGTGTTCATCGGTGACGACCAGAGGAGGAAGGCGATGACCCCGACCCTCACGCCGCCGCCCGAGACGGTGAGCCCCCCGGCCGCCGATGAACGGTGCGACCGCTGCAATGCTGCCGGCAAGCTCCGGATCACTCTGGCGGGTGGGAGCGAGCTGGTGTTCTGTGGGCACCACGCGAACAAGTACGCGGAGGATCTCGTGAAGATCACCGTGCGCTACGCGTCGGACCCGGAGTTCAGCTGGCGTGGCGCCGATCTGATGGCGAACTGAGGTCCGACAGGAAGTCCATAACCCGACATGACCGGCCGGAGGCACCCGCAAGGGGAGCCTCCGGCCGGTTTTTCGTGCCCGGCCGGCCCGTGCCCGGCCGACGCGTGCCCGGCCGGCCCGTCAGAGGGTCTGCACGGTGGCGATGCGCTCTTCGAGCTGCTCGATCGTGGCCTGCGCGCTGGGCGGGCCGCCGCAGATCCGGCGCAGCTCGGCATGGATCTTGCCGTGCGGCTGGCCGGTGTGATGGTGCCGGGCGGCCACCAGGGCGTTCAGCTGCCGCCGTAGCGCCACCCGGCGCTGGGCGGCACTCATCGGTGGGGGCGCCGCCGCCGGGGCCGCAGCGGCCGGCTCAGCGGTCCGCTGGGCGGCCCGGCGCTTCTGCGCGGCGAGCTGTTCGGCCTGCCGCTTGGTGAGCAGCAGCGAGACCTGGTCGGCGGTGAGCAACCCGGGCAGGCCGAGGTATTCCTCCTCCTCCGGCGTACCGGCCTGGGCGGCGGTGCCGAACGACGCCCCGTCGAAGATCACCTGATCCAGCTCGGCGGTCGCGGAGAGCGCGGCGAAACGCTTCTCCAGCTCCCCGCTCGCGCCGTCGTCGCGCTGGGCACGCTCCAGCAGGTCGTCGTCGAAGCCCTCGCGGTCCTTCGGCTTGCCGAGCACGTGGTCCCGCTCGGCCTCCATCTCGCTGGCGAGCCCGAGCAGGTGCGGCACGCTGGGCAGGAACACCGACGCGGTCTCGCCGGAGCGGCGGGCCCGGACGAACCGGCCGATCGCCTGCGCGAAGTACAGCGGGGTGCTGGCGCTCGTCGCGTACACGCCGACGGCGAGCCGGGGGATGTCGACGCCCTCGGACACCATCCGCACCGCGACCAGCCACCGTTGCCGGGAGGCGGCGAACGTCGCGATCCGGGCGGACGCGCCCTGGTCGTCGGAGAGCACCACGGCGGCCTTCTCACCGGTCACCTGCTCCAGCAGCTTCGCGTACGAGCGGGCCACCTGCTGGTCGCTGGCGATGACCAGGCCGCCCGCATCAGGCATGCCGTTGGCGCGCAGCACGCTCAGCCGGGCGTCGGCGGCGCGCAGCACCTGCGGCATCCAGTCGCCGGCCGGGTCCAGCGCGGTACGCCACGCCTGGGCGATCAGGTCCTGCGTCATCGGTTCGCCGAGGCGGGCGGCCAGCTCCTCGCCGGCGTTGGTGCGCCACCGGGTCTCCCCCGAGTACGCCAGGAACAGCACCGGCCGGACCACGCCGTCGCGCAGCGCGTCGGAGTAGCCGTAGACCGAGTCGGCGCGGGAGCGCAGCAGCCCGTCGCCGCCGCGCTCGTAGCTGACGAACGGGATCGGGTTGTCGTCGGAGCGGAACGGCGTACCGGTGAGCATCAGCCGGCGTACCGCGGGCTCGAACGCCGCCTTGACGCCGTCGCCCCAGGTACGGGAGTCGCCGGCGTGGTGGATCTCGTCGAGGATGACCAGCGTGCGGCGGGTCATGGTGCGGCGCCGGTGCACCTGCGGCGCCATGCCCACCTGGGCGTAGGTGACCACCGCGCCGTGGAAGTCGGCCGCGGAGTGCAGGTCGGCGTTGCGGAACGCGGCGTCGAGCTGGATGCCGACCCGGGCGGCGGCCTGCGCCCACTGGGTCTTCAGGTGCTCGGTCGGCGCGACCACGGTGACCGCCTCGACGCTGCCGTCGGCGAGCAGCTCGGCGGCGATGCGCAGCGCGAACGTGGTCTTACCGGCGCCGGGCGTGGCGACCGCGGTGAAGTCCTCGGTCCGGCGGCGCAGGTATTCCACGAGCGCCTTGCGTTGCCAGGCGCGCAGGGGCGGGAACGTGTCGAGCGCCGGCATCCGCGGTGGCACGCGTAGCTCCTCTCCGCCGCGGACGGCGGCGGGCCCGACCGGGGCCACGGGAGCCGCCGCCCATGAAAACGCCCTCGCGCATCCGGTGCCGCGAAGGCCGGTTCAGCATAACCAGCGCGGGCCGTACGCCCCACTCGACGCCACGCCTGTCACATCCGCCCACCCCGGCGCACGGCGGGTCAGGTCAGTGGTCCCCGGGTGCCGGTGCGCGGCGGCCGCATCGTCGCCACCGGGGCGGACCAGCGGCGGCGCAGCGCGATCAGGCGCAGCCCGAACACGAACAGCGCGGCGCCGGTGAGCGGCACGGCGGTGGCCTGTCCGCACGCCGACAGCAGCGCCACCGCGATCGAGCCGGCGAGCGCGGCGAGCGCGTAGATCTCGCGGCGCAGCACCACCGGGATCTCGCCGGTGAGCAGGTCGCGGCCCAGCCCACCACCGATCGCGGTGAGCATGCCGATCATGCAGGCGCCGACGGCCGGCACGGCGGCGTCGAGGGCCTTGAGCGTGCCGGTGACGGTGAACAGGCCGAGGCCGGCCGCGTCGAGCACCAGCACCGTGGTGCGCAGCCGGGCGAGTTGCGGGTGCAGCCAGAACACGGCGGTGGCGGTGACGGCAGCGGTGGCGGCGTAGCGCCAGTCGGCGAACGCCAGCGGGGGTACCTCGTCGATCGCCAGGTCGCGGAAGATGCCGCCGCCGAGCGCGGCGACCACGCCGACGAAGACCACCCCGAACAGGTCGAGCCGTTTCGCCACCGCCGCGGAGGCGCCGGAGGCGGCGAAGACCGCCACGCCGGTCAGATCGGCGAGCAGAAGGGCGGTGGAGGTGGTCACCGCCGCAGGTTACGTCCAGGGGCGGCGGAGCCGCCCGGGATCACTCGGCGTACGAGTCGTAGATCTCCTTGCACTTCGGGCACACCGGCGAGCCCGGCTTGGCCGCCTTGGTGACCGGGAACGTCTCGCCGCAGAGCGCGACCACGTAGGTGCCCATGACGGCACTCTCGGCGATCTTCTCCTTGCGGACGTAGTGGAACATCTCCGGACCAGTGTCCGCGTCCTTCAGCTCGGGACGCTCGAGAACCTCTGTGCTCACGACTACACCTCCGGCGTTCCAGTTTTGCAGGTCGGTCCGCCCCGGTCCACCTGGGCCCCGGCCGGAAGCGGCCCGTACGGTAACCGACGTGACCAATTTTCACATCAGTCTCGGTAGTGAGGTGGCCGACGCCCTGCGGGACGGCCGCCCGGTCGTGGCGTTGGAGAGCACGATCGTCTCGCACGGGCTGCCCCGGCCGGACAACCTGCGCGTGGCACGCGAGATCGAGCAGGCGGTACGGGACGCGGGGGCGGTGCCGGCCACCATCGGCATGGTCGCCGGTGAGCTGCGGGTCGGGCTGGACGACGACCAGCTCACCCGGCTCGCCACCGTCGACGGCGTGAGCAAGCTCTCGGTCCGCGACCTGGCCCCGGCGGCGGCCACCGGAGCCGACGGCGCCACCACCGTCGCGGCCACCAGCGCGGTCGCGGCGGCGGCCGGGATCGGCGTGTTCGCCACCGGCGGGCTCGGCGGCGTGCACCGCGAGGCGGCGCAGACCTTCGACGAGTCGGCCGACCTGGTCACGCTGGCCCGGACGCCGATCGCCGTGGTCTGCGCCGGGGTGAAGTCGATCCTGGACGTGGGGGCCACGCTGGAGCGGCTGGAAACGCTCGGGGTGGGCGTGGTCGGCTACCGCACCCGCCGCTTCCCCGGCTTCTACCTCACCGACGCGGGCTTCGACCTGGACTGGTCGGTCGAGTCGCCGGAGCAGGTGGCGGACGTGCTGGCCGCCCGCGCGGCGCACGGCGTGCACCACGGCGGACTGGTGGTGGCCAACCCGCTGCCCGCCGACGAGCAGCTCGACCCGGCGCTGCACGACCGCACGCTCGCCGAGGGGCTGGCGGCGCTGGCCCGCGAGGGCGTCACCGGCAAGGCGGTCACCCCGTTCCTGCTGTCGCACTTCCACGCCGCGACCGAGGGCGCGAGCCTGACCGTGAACGTCCGGATCATCCTGCGCAACGCCGACCTCGCGGCCCGGATCGCGGTCGCCGCGGCCACCACCCCATGAGCGCGACGCCGCGCATCGTCGTCGTCGGCGACGTGATCACCGACGTGCTCGCGGTGCTGTCCGGGCCGCTGGCGACCGGCTCGGACACCGCGGCCGGGATCCGGTTCAGCGGCGGCGGACAGGCGGCGAACACCGCGGCCTGGCTCGCCGGGCAGGGCGCGGCGGTGACGCTCGTCGCCGCCGTCGGTGACGACGAGACCGGCCGGGAGCGGGTGGCCGAGCTGACCCGGATCGGTGTCGAGTGCGCGGTGGAGCGGCACGAGGGCTACCCGACCGGCACCGTCATCGTGCTCGCCCACGACGGGGAGCGCACGATGATCAGTCAGCGGGGCGCGAACCTGCGGCTGACCGCCGGGCACGTGGACGCGGCGCTGGCCGCCGCGCCCGACGCCGGGCATCTGCACCTGTCCGCGTACACCCTGTTGGACGTCGGGTCGCGCGGCGCCGGCCTGCGCGCGCTGGCCACGGCCCGCGAGCGCGGGCTGACCGTCAGCGTCGACGCGGCGTCCGCGGCGCCGCTGCGGCGCGTCGGCGGGGCGTTCCTGACCTGGGTACGCGACGTCGACCTGCTGCTGGTCAACACGGACGAGGCGACGGTGCTGGCCGGCGGGCTGGACCCGGCGGCGCAGGCCCGGGCGCTGACCGCGGTGGCGCACCGGGTGGTGGTCAAGCGCGGCGCGGCGGGCGCGGTGTGGGTGGAGCGCGGCGGTGTGGTGGAGTTCGCGCCCGCGCCCGGGGTGGACGTGGTCGACGTGACCGGCGCCGGGGACGCGTTCGCGGCCGGGCTGCTCACCGCGTGGCTGGCCGGCGCCGACCCGCGTGCCGCGCTGGCGCGGGCCGGTGACCTGGGCGCGCTCGCCGTGACGACTGTGGGCGCCCGCCCGGCTCCCTGACGCCGGTGGCCGGTCCGGGCGGCGCTCCGCCCGGGCCGGTCAGGGCTCGGCGTCGATGATCTTGTGCGGGTTCTCCTCGGCGGTGAGGGCCGTGGGAGCGGGCTCCTCGCGGTGCCGGTTCTGGAACCGGTTCGCCAGGCGGTGCTCCTCCTTGGGCGGCCGGTCGTTCGCCAGCAGCACCGCCAGCCAGGGCACGAGCACCATGCCGAGCGCGCACAGCGGCAGCCAGAGCCAGAGCAGCGGGGCCTTCACGCCGACCAGGATCGCGCCGGCCACCAGACACGCGACCCGGATGGCCATCATCAGCACGTACCGCTTCTGCCGGCTGTTGAGCTGGTCGTCCTGGCTGCGCGGGGCGTCGGTGATCAGTATCGGCTGGTACGCCTGACGCTTCACCACGGACCTCCTACGAGGGGATAGGGCCCATCCTGTCACTCCGGACGGATGATCGGCGAAAATCGTGACAGCCCGGTGCGTGTTACGCGCGTGGTACGCTTCGCCCGTGGCCAACCGGTTCAGCTTCACCGACGAGGCGCTGGCGAACCTGCGGGTCTACGACGTCACACCCGGGGAAGTCTGGGAGGCCCTGCACAGCAACCGCCGGGTCATCCGCCACCTCGGGGACGACGTCATGGTGGTCTACGCCACCGACCACCGGGGCCGGCGGCTCGCCGTGCTGCTGGCCGAGGCCGACGGCACCGACAACGACTGGGACATCCTCTCCGCCCGCGAGCTGAGCGACGTCGAGGCCAAGCGCTACGACGAGGCGGTGCGGAACTCACGCCGACGAGGAGGCGGTCACTATGCACCGTGACGAGGCGACCAAGCGGTTCCACGCCGGAGGCGACGCGTTCGCCGACCTGATCGACGACACGTCACCGGCGCAGCTGCCCACCCCCGACACCGACGTGCCGATGGTCAGCCGGTCGGTGCGGCTCCCGCTGGAGACGTACGAGCGGGTCCGCGCCGCCGCCGACGCGCGCGGCATCGGGGTGACCACGCTGATGCGGCAGTGGATCGAGGCCGGCCTGGCCGACCTGGACGACTCCGCCACCGTCTCGCTGGCGGACGTACGCCGCGCGCTGGCGTCCCTGTCCCGCCCGACCGCCGCCTGACGGCTCACGCCTCGGGGCCGGCCTCGCCGAGCGTCTCCCGCCCGATCGGCGAGGCGGAGGGCTCCAGCGGGCGGCGCCAGGCGCGGCGGGCGTCGGCGAACGCGACCAGCGCCAGCACGAGAGCCACCGCGCCGAGCGCGAACATCGCCGGCACGGCCGCCAGCACGGGCAGGAGCAGCGCCAGGACCAGCAGCCCGCCCAGCCGGGGGCGGGACACCCGGCCGAAGATCTCGTACTCGAACCGGGACCGGGCGGCCAGGAACAGCGCCGGGCCGCCCACCACGAAGACCAGCCAGCTCGGCCGGGCCGTGTCGTACGGATGGGCGATGACCAGCTCGTAGCCGACCGCGGCGCTGAGCACCCCGAGCACCATGAACAGGTGGGTCTGCGACGCCGACTCGGCCAGTCGCCCCGGCGCGCCGGCCGTCCGCAACGCCTGCGCGAGCAGGTGACCCGCCCGGTAGAAGTAGATCCGCCAGAGCAACGCGGTGATCAGGAACGAGATCGCGAACGCCGCGGCGGCCTCGCCGGAGAACTCCTTCCCGCTGTACGTCACCCCGATGACCAGGATCGACTCGCCCAGCGCGATGAGGAAGATCTGCTGGTAGCGCTCCGCGAGATGTTCCCCGGTGACCAGCCACCCCCGGGTGCGCGACGCCCCGATCCAGGGCAGCGGCCAGCCCAGGAACGTGCCCAGGTGGTCCACCGCGATCGCCACGACCCACAGCGCCAGGCGCGGGCCGGGCATCAGCGCGCCGGCGAGCCACAGCGGGGCGCTGGCCACCGCCCAGGCGGCCAGCCGCACCGGGACCAGCCGCCGCGGGTGGGCGCGCAACGCCGCCGCGATCAGCAGCGGCCGGCCGACCATCACCACCACGTACGCGAGCGCGAACGGCAGGGCCCGCTCCTCCAGCGCTCGGGGCAGCGTCACGCCCAGCACCAGGCTGCCGAACATGGTGCCGACCACCACCACCTGGATGACGACGCGCTCCGGCTCGTACCGGCTGGTCACCCACGTGGTGATGATCCAGACCTGCCAGAGCACCAGGAACAGCAGCAGGGTGCGGCCGACGTCGGCGGCCACCGCGCCGACGGAGCCGTCGATGCCGTTGATCAGGCGCTGCGAGACCCGGGTCAGCGCGAACACGAAGACCAGGTCGAAGAAGAGCTCCAGGAACGTCGCCCGGCCGGGACTGGACGCGGTACGCAGCAGCGCCCCGCCCCGCTGCTCGGTCATCGTCCGCTCCCGTCCCCCGTCCTGGCGACCAACGACAGCGGCGGCGGGCCGGTTGCGGCGGCGGGCGGCGGATCAGCCCTTCGCGGCCTTCGCCTCCGCCTTCATCCGCTGCTTGAACTCGCGTACCCGGCGCAGCGACTCCGGATCGGTCACGTCCGCGACCGACCGGTGGGCGTCCGCGTCGCCGTAGTCACCGGCCGCCTCGCGCCAGCCGTCCGGGACGATCCCGAACCGCTTGCCGAGCAGCGCGACGAAGATCTGCGCCTTCTGCCGGCCGAACCCGGGCAGCTCACCCACCCGGCGCAGCAGTTCCCGGCCGTCGGTCACGTCCGACCAGAGCCGGGCCGGGTCGCCGTCGTAGCGCTCGACGAGCGCCCGGCACACCTCCTGCACGCGGGCCGCCATCGCCTTGGGGAACCGGTGCAGCGCGGGCGGACGGGCGAAGATCTCCACCAGCGCCTCCGGGTCGTACCCGGCAAGTTCCGCGGCGTCCGGCTCGTGGCCGAGCCGCTGCGCCAGCACGTACGGGGAGGAGAACGCCTTCTCCATCGGCACCTGCTGGTCCAGCACCATCCCGAGGAGCAGGGCCAGCGGGCTGCGCGCCAGCAGTTCGTTCGCCTGCGGGTCGATGGGCAGTGACAGCGTCATGGGGACCATAGTGCCGCCCCGCCCGCCCGGTACGGGCGCCGACTCCCCGACGACGTGACGCGGCCCGGCGGACCCTGGGAGGTCCACCGGGCCGCGGCCCACGGAGTGGTCAGGTCACCCGTGTCGTCAGTTGACGACGAAGAGCAGCCGGTTCGGCGAGCCCGAGCCCGGGCTGGTCACCTTGCCGGTGGTGGCGTTGCTGGTCAGGTAGCTGGCCACCTGGGCCGGGGTGTAGGAGGTGTTCGCGGACAGCACGAGCGCCGCCGCGCCGGCCACGTGCGGGGACGCCATCGACGTGCCGCTGATCGTGTTGGTCGAGGTGTCGCTCGTGCGCCACGCCGAGGTGATCGACGAGCCCGGAGCGAAGATGTCGACGCAGGAGCCGTAGTTGGAGTAGGAGGCACGGGCGTCGGTGCTGGTGGTGGCGCCCACCGTGATCGCCGCGCCGACCCGGGCGGGCGAGGAGTTGCACGCGTTGGCGCTGGAGTTGCCGGCCGCCAGCGCGTACGTGATGCCGGAGTTGATCGAGTTGGCCACCGCGTTGTCCAGCGTGGTGCTGGCGCCGCCGCCGAGGCTCATGTTCGCCACGGCCGGCTTCACCGCGTTCGAGGTGACCCAGTTGACGCCGCTGATCACGCCGGCGGTGGTGCCGCTGCCGGAGCAGTTGAGCACCTTGACGGCCACCAGGCGCACGCTCTTGGCCACGCCGTACTTGGTGCCGCCGACGGTGCCGGCGACGTGCGTGCCGTGGCCGTTGCAGTCGGTGTTGTTGGTGTCGACCGTGTTGGTGCCCCAGGTGGCCCGGCCGCCGAAGTCGCTGTGCGTGGTGCGGATGCCCGTGTCGATGATGTAGGCGCGCACGTTGCTGGCGGTGTTCGGGTAGGTGAAGGTGCTGTTCAGCGGCAGGTTGCGCTGGTCGATCCGGTCCAGACCCCAGGTGGCGCCGGTCTGGGTGCCCTGGGTGGTCATGACGCGGTCCTGCTCGACGTACGCGACGGCCGGGTCGGCGGCGAGCCGGCGCGCCTGGGCGGGCGTCATCTTCGCGCTGTAGCCGGTGAGAGCGGAGCTCCACACCGTGCCGACGTTGCCGCCGTAGCGCTTGGCCAGGCCGGCGGCCCGGTCCGGCACGGCGGTACGGGCGGCGAGGGTGTTCGCGGTGCCGACCGCGTCGCCCTTGAGCACGACCACGTAGCTGCCGCTGACGGCGTCGGCGGCACCGGCGTACCGAATCTCCCCGGTGGGTGCGGCGAGAGCGGGCGTGGAGGCGGCGGCGGCGAAGGCCGCGGCGGCGGCCGTGACGGCGAGCGCACGCAGCGCGCGCCGCCGGGGAAGGGACACGTCGGGCATCGTCTGGCTCCCTACCGGGCGGCCCGGTTTGTGGCCGGATCGCCCCATCGACGGATGTTGGCAGGAATGCTAGCCAGAGATCGATAAACATGAAAGAGATAGTTGCCGATAGATACGGTCGGCGTTATGGATTCGGCGGGTGCCGCGCCACGCCGGACGGCGCCCGGGGCAGGATGAGCACGTGGACCGTCACGACATGCTGCTCTCCCCCGCCGGGGTCGACGCGCTGCGCACCGCGCTGACGCTCGCCCGCTTCACCGCCAACGGGATCGCCGACCGCCTGGGCCCGCAGGCCACCGGCGCGGTGGCCCGCAACGACTACCGGGCCGCGCTGCGCGCCACCGAGGACCGGGACCGGCTGGCCACGCTGATCCGGGTCTTCATCTGCGACCAGACCGAGCCGGAGGCGGCGGTGGCCGCCGCGCTGGCCCCGCTCGCCGTGGACGAGGCGCTGGCCGGGGGCATCGTGGAGCGGCACGGCGACGGCCTGCGCGCCGGGGTCGACCTGGAGCCGTACGGGGACGACTGGTGGGTGCTCGCCGACGTGCCGGCCGCCGCGCGGCCCGGGCGCCCGCTGCACGCCGAGCACGTGCTGGGCATCGGCGGCGCCACCCAGACGCTGATCTCGGCCGCGGTACGCCCGACCGTGGACACCGCGCTCGACCTCGGCACCGGCTCCGGCGTCCAGGCGCTGCACCTGGGCACCCACGCCCGCCGGGTCACCGCCACCGACGTCTCCGAGCGGGCGCTGCGCTTCGCCGCCACCACCGCCGCGCTCAACGGGCAGGACTGGGAGCTGCTGCGCGGCGACATGGTCGCCCCGGTGGCCGGGCGCCGCTTCGACCTGGTGGTCAGCAACCCGCCCTTCGTGGTCGGCCCGGGCACCACCACGCACGTCTACCGGGACTCCGGCCGGGTCGGCGACGCGATCGGCGCGGAACTGGCCGCCGCCGCGCCGGACCTGCTCACCGAGGGCGGCACCATGCAGTACCTGGCCAACTGGGTGCACGTCACCGGCGAGGACTGGGCCGAGCGGGTCACCGGCTGGTTCGCCGGCACCGGCCTGGACGCCTGGGTGATCCAGCGCGAGGTGGCCGACCCGATGGCGTACGTGAACCTCTGGCTCACCGACGTCGGCGAGAGCGCCGACCCGCAGCGGATGGCGGCCTGGCTGGACTGGTTCGACGCGCACAAGGTGGAGGCGATCGGCTTCGGCATCGTCTCGCTGCGCCGCTCCGGCCACGACCAGCCGGTCGTCCGGGTGGAGGACCTGCGCCAGCGGGTCGAGCCACCGCTGGGCGACCGGATCGGCGAGTGGTTCGCCCGGCAGGACTGGCTGCGCGCCCGGGACACCGAGGGCCTGCTCGCCGCCCGCTACCGCGCCGCCGACGGCCTCCAGCTGCGGCAGGAGGCCACCATGGGCGACGACGGCTGGGCCGTCGACCGGCAGGTCCTGGCCATGCCGCGCGGGCTGCGCTGGTCGGAGGAGATCGACCCGCTGGTGCTCGCCCTGGTCGGCGGCGCCGACGGCCGCCTGCCGCTGCGCGACCAGCTCGCCCTGCTGGCCGCCGCGCACGACGTGGCACCGGACGAGCTGGCCGAGGCGGCCGGGCCGATCGTGGCGCACCTGGTCGAGCGCGGCATCGTCGAGCCGGTGACCGACTGATGCGGGCGGTAGTGCAGACCGTCGGCCGGGCCCGGGTGACAGTCGACGACGAGGTGACCGGTGAGATCGCCGACGGGCTGCTGGTGCTGCTCGGCGTCACCCACACCGACACCCCGCGGGTGGCCGCCACGATGGCCCGCAAGCTGCACGAGCTGCGGATCCTCGACGACGAGCGCAGCGCCGCCGACGTCGGGGCGCCGCTGCTCGTGGTCAGCCAGTTCACGCTCTACGGCGACGCCCGCAAGGGCCGGCGGCCGAGCTGGACCGCCGCCGCGCCCGCCGAGGTGGCCGAGCCCCTGGTGGACGCCGTGGTCGAGGAGCTGCGCGCGCGGGGCGCGAAGGTGGAGACCGGCCGCTTCCGCGCCCACATGCTGGTGGAGAGCGTCAACGTCGGTCCCCGAACCCTCGTGCTGGACCTCTGAGGATCAGAAGAACAGCCCTCGGCGGGACAGCGACTGACGCAGCCAGCCGTCGAGCTGGGCGGCCCAGTCCGTACGGTCCGCAGTCGCGTGGTCCACGGTGAACCGGCCGAACGCGTCGCGGCCCTCGGTGAACAGGCCACCCCGCTTGTCCAGCTCCAGCACCACGTGGACCTGGCGCGGATCGGTCACGAAGGTGACCTCCAGCTGGTTCATCGCGCCCGCGTACTGCGGCGCCGGGTAGAACTCGATCTCCTGGTAGAAGGGCAGCTGCTGGTGCAGGCCGTAGATGTGTCCACGCTCGACGTCGGCGCGCGCGAAGCGGAAGCCCAGCCGTAGCAGCGCCTCCAGCAGCCGCTCGTGGGCGGGCAGCGGGTGCACCGCGACCGGGTCCAGGTCGCCCTTGTCCATCGCCCGCGCCACCTCCAGCTCGGTACGCAGACCCATCGTCATGCCGTGCAGGTGCTGGCCGTACAGGTCCGTGAGCGGCGTCTCCCACGGCACCTGGAAGCGGAACGGCACGTCGTGCCGCTGCCCCGGCTCCAGCCGGAACGGGCCGGTCATCTGGGCCCGGCCGAACTCCTGGTTGACGTCGTACTCCGAATCGGAGCTCTCCACCTCGACCCGCGTGACCAGGCCGAGTGCGACGTAGCTCACGTCCACCGGGTGGTCGCCACCGACCACCTGGATCCGGCCCTCCAGAACGCCGCCCGGGCGGCAGTTCGGATTGGCCAGCACCGTCTCGACCGACGGTCCGCCCACACCCATCGCCTGCATGAGCCGCTTGAAGACCACCACGTTCTCCGATCATCAGTGTCGGGCCGGCTCCGACGGCCGGTCGGTGGCACGGTAACCGCGCCGGGCAAGCGGATGCCGGATTCTCGCGAGGATTCCTGTCGGGTCCCCGATCGCCTCACTCCCGTCTCACGCCCCGACCGCCAAGCTGTTTGTCATCGGCCACCACCGCGTGGGCGGCACGGGACCGGTAGGCACGTCGGACACGGGGAGAACAGAGATGACCCAGCAGATGATCGAGCACCAGGACATGGACGTCACCCTCACGGACCTCGACGCCACCGACGAGCGCGGCGTCTCCACCGACCTGGTCCGGGCGTACCTGAACGGCATCGGCCGCACCAAGCTGCTCACCGCGGCGCAGGAGGTCGAGCTGAGCAAGCGGATCGAGGCCGGCCTCTTCGCCGAGGAGAAGCTGGCCACCTGCACCCCCGTCTCCGCCGAGCTGCGCGCGGACCTGGCGCTGATCGCGGCCGAGGGCCGCGCCGCCAAGGACCACCTGCTGGAGGCGAACCTGCGGCTGGTGGTGAGCATCGCCAAGCGCTACACCGGTCGCGGCATGGCCTTCCTCGACCTGATCCAGGAGGGCAACCTCGGCCTCATCCGCGCCGTCGAGAAGTTCGACTACACCAAGGGCTACAAGTTCTCCACCTACGCCACCTGGTGGATCCGCCAGGCCATCACCCGCGCCATGGCCGACCAGGCCCGCACCATCCGCATCCCCGTGCACATGGTGGAGCAGGTCAACCGGATGGTCCGGGTACGCCGCGAGCTGTCGGTGACGCTGGGCCGCGAGCCCACCGTGAGCGAGGTGGCCGTGGCGCTGGAGATCCCGGAGTTCCAGGTGATCGAGCTGATCTCCTACGACCGGGAGCCGGTCAGCCTGGACCAGGCGGTCGGCGAGGACGGCGAGAGCGCGCTCGGCGACTTCGTCGCCGCCGTGGACCCGCGCGCCGAGCCGGGCGACGCCGCCACCAACGGCGAGCTGCGCAACGAGGTCCGCATCGTGCTGGCCACGCTGTCCCAGCGGGAGCAGGCGGTGATCCGGCTGCGCTTCGGCCTGGACGACGGCCGGCAGCGCACGCTGGACGAGGTCGGCCGCGAGTTCGGTCTGTCCCGGGAGCGGATCCGGCAAATCGAGAAGGTCACGCTGCTCAAGCTGCGCGACCCGGAGCGGGCGAACCGGCTGGAGGCGTACGCCTGCTGATCCACCCCTGCCCCGACAGGCCCCGGCGGTTCGCCGGGGCCTGTCGCGCGTCCGGTGCTTGACTCGGGCGAGGACCGCGTATAGAACCGACTGGTTACACAACCAGGAGGTTATGAACGTGTCCGCGGATCTGCTCGACGCCACCTTCGCCGCGCTCGCCGACCCCACCCGGCGGGCCATCCTCACCCGGCTGGCCGCCGGTGAGGCGACTGTCACCGAGCTGGCCGAGCCGTTCGCGATGAGCCAGCCCGCCGTCTCCAAGCACCTGAAGGTGCTCGAACGCGCCGGCCTGGTCACCCGGGGCCGGGACGCCCAGCGCCGCCCCTGCCGGCTCGACGCCCGGCCGCTGCGGGAGGCCGTCGCGTGGCTGGCGGACTACCGGGACTACTGGGCGGAGAGCTACGCGCGCCTGGACGAGGTGCTCGCCGAGCTGACCGCCGGGGAGCAGCGGTGACCGGCCTGGCCGTGACCCTGCACGGCGACCGGGAGATCCGGCTCAGCCGCGACTTCGCCGCCCCGCGCCACCTGGTGTTCGCCGCCTTCACCCGCCCCGAGCTGCTGGTCCGCTGGTGGGGGGCGCGGGGCTGGCATCTGGTCGAGTGCGAGGTGGACCTGCGGGTGGGCGGACGCTGGCGGTTCGTGTCCCGGGGACCGGACGGCGACCTGATGGCCCAGGGCGGCACGTACCGAGAGGTCGACCCGCCCGCGCGGCTGGTCTGCACCGAACTGTTCGACGACCAGTCCTATCCGGGCGAGACGCTGGTACGTCACGACTTCACCGGTTCGGCGGACCGGACCACTGTCGTCACCCACCTGCGGTACGCCACCGCGCAGGGCCGCGACACCGTCCTGCGCCATCCGATGACCCGCGGCCTGAGCGAGGCGTTCGACCGGCTCACGGCCGTGCTGCACAACGACTCGACGACAGGAGCGACAACGTGAACTGGACGCTGGAAGTGGTGGTCGTGCCGGTCTCCGACCTGGACCGGGCCAAGGAGTTCTACGCGAGGCAACTCGGCTTCGCCGTCGACCACGACACCGATCTGGGCGGCCCGGGGCGGATCGTCCAACTCACTCCCCCGGGCTCCGGCTGTTCGATCGTCCTCGGCCGGGGCGTCGTACCGGAGATGCCGCCGGGCTCCCTCAAGGGCCTGCAACTCGTCGTGCCCGACCTGGAGCGGGCGCGCGCCGAGCTGGTCGAGCGGGGCGTCGAGGTGAGCGAGATCCAGGTGATGGGTCAGAACCCCCGCCCGGTGCCGCACCCGCTGGACAACGTCGGCTTCGTGTTCTTCCGCGACCCGGACGGCAACGAGTGGGCGGTGCAGCAGATCTCCGCGCGCGGCTGAGGTCTACAACCTTCGCGGGCCGGTGTCCGGGCGGGCGGCCTCGGCGCCGGTGCGCACAGTGGCGTGCAGCACCGAGATGCCGTCCGGCCGGGCCAGCACCGGGTTGAGCGTGAGCGACCGCACCCGGGGCTGCTCGTCGGCGAGACGGCCGACCCGCACCAGCAGGTCGACCAGGGCCGCGCGGTCCACCGGCGCGGCCCCCCGGTGCCCGCGCAGCAGCGGCGCGGCCCGGGGCTCGTCGACCAGCTCGGCGGCGTCCCGGTCGGTGAGCGGGACCGCGCGCCAGGCCCGGTCGCCCAGCAGCTCGGTCGCCACGCCACCCAGCCCGAACCCGACCACCGGCCCGAACGCCGGATCCTCCACCAGCTCCACCACGCACGCCACGCCCGGCGCGACCATCGGCTGGACCAGCACCTCCGCGCCGAACACCGGGGCCATCTCGGCGTACGCGCGGCGCAGCGCGACGGCGTCGGCCAGGTCGAGGCGTACCGCGCCGAGGTCGAGGCGGTGCCGCAGCCCGGGGGCGGCGGCCTTGAGCGCCACCGGCCAGCCGAGCCGGTCGGCCGCCGCCAGCGCCTCGTCCGCGCTGCCGGCCGGCACCGACTCCACCACGCCGATCCCGTACGCGCGCAGCAACGCCGCCGCGTCGGCGCCGTCCGGCCGCAGCGCGGCGTGCCCCGCCGCCCGGTCCACGTCGGCCAGTTCCGGCAGCACACCGGCGGGCCGGCGCAGCCAGTCCGCGTACGCGGTCACCCGGCCCAGCGCGCGCACCGCCTCCTCCACGCTCGGGTACGCCGGCACCCCGGCCGGCACCAGCCCGGCCAGGAACGTCGCCACCACCGGCTTGCCGGTGACCCGCGCGTCGGGCAGCGCCGCCGCGAAGTCGGCCACCGGGTCGGCGAGCTGCCCCGGCAGCGGCGGCGCGAACACCGCCACCACGGCGTCCACCCGCTCGTCGGCGACCGCCTCGCCGAGCGCGGCGGCGTACGCGGCGGCCCCGGCGCTCGGCCCGACGTCCTGCGGGTAGCCGTCGGCGACGGTCAGTCCCTGGGCGGCGCAGGCGGTCGCGGCCAGCCCGGTCAGCGCCGACGAGTTACCCACCACCGCGACCCGACGCCCGGCCGGGAGCGGCTGGTGGGCCAGCAGCACGCCCACGTCGAGCAGTTCGGACACGGTGTCCACCCGGATCACCCCGGACTGGGCGAACAACGCGCTCACCGCCGCCGCGTCCAGCGCGGGCGCCTCCCCCACGCCCGGCGGCCGGGCCAGCGAGGCCAGCGCCACCACCGGCTTGCTGCGGCCGATGCGCCGGGCCAGCCGGGCGAACTTGCGCGGGTTGCCGAACGTCTCCAGGTAGAGCGTGATGACGTCGGTGGCCGGGTCGTCCTGCCAGTACTGGAGCAGGTCGTTGCCGGACACGTCGGCCCGGTTGCCGGCCGAGACGAAACTGGACAGCCCGAGCCCACGGCGGGACGCCTCGGCCAGCAGCGCCACCCCGAACGCGCCGGACTGGCTGAACACGCCGACCCGGCCCGCCGCGGGCAGCACCGGGGCGAGCGTGGCGTTGAGGCGTACCGCCGGGTCGGTGTTGGCGACGCCGAGGCAGTTCGGGCCGACCACCCGCATGCCGGCCAGGTGCGCGGCGCGGACCAGCGCGCGCTGCGCCGCCGCACCGGCCGGGCCGGACTCGGCGAACCCGGCCGAGATCACCACCAGGCCGTGCGCGCCCGCGCGGGCCGCGTCGCGGACCACGTCGGTCACCGCGTCCGGCGGGACCGCCACCACGGCGAGGTCGACGTCCTCGCCGGCGTCGGCCGCCGACGGGTACGCGGGCAGCCCCGCCACCGTCGCGGCGCTCGGGTGCACCGGCACGATCGCCCCGGCGAAGCCGCCGTCGCGCAGGTGCCCCAGCAGCGCCGCGCCGACGCCCTGGCCGGTGGTGCTCGCGCCGTACACGGCGATGCCGCGCGGCGCGAGCAGCCGGGCGATCGACCGCGCCTCGGTGCGGTGCTCCCGGCCGCGCTGCACCTCCAGGGTCGCCTCGGTGGGCGCGATCGGGAAGCTCAGGTGCACCACGCCGTCGGCGTACTGGCGCTGGACCTGGTAGCCGAAGTCGGCGAAGACCCGCAGCATCGCCCCGTTGGCCGGGAGCACCTCGGCGACGAAGTGCACGATGCCGTTGCGTCCGGCCGCGTCGGCCAGATGTTCCAGCAGCACCGAGCCGATGCCCCGGCCCTGGTAGGCGTCCTCGACCACGAACGCCACCTCGGCCTCGGGCGAGGAGGGGCCGAGCCGCTCGTACCGGCCGACGGCGACGATCCGCTCGCCGGCCAGCACCACGAACGCCTCCCGGTCGCGGTGGTCGACGTTGACGAAACGCTTCAGGTCGCGTTCCGGGATACGCGGGTACGGCGAGAAGTACCGCAGGTATCGGGTGCGCTCCGAGAAACGGCCGTGCATGGCCACGATCTCGGGCGCGTCCTCCGGACGGATCTGTCGCAGCTGGACGGTCGTACCGTCGCTGAGCAGCACGTCCAGCGGTTGTTCCACGGTGGTCACCGGTCGGTCCTCCCCTGCCGCCGGCTCAGTCGCGCGGATCGTGCGGATCGAGCCCGAGCAGCGGGAAGACGGCCTTGCGGGTGGCCGCGACGGCCCGGTCCACCGCGTTCGGCTCGCCGCTGGGCTGCCACGGCTGGTAGGACGGGTCCACGTCGTCGGTCATCCGCAACGGCACGTCGTGCCCGGGCCGCCGCCGCGCGGCCAGCTCCCGCCAGCCGGGCGGGGTCAGCGTGGCCGGGTCGACCGGCTCGCCGGTGGCGATCGCGAGCAGGTGGGTCCAGGCCCGGGGCACCACCTCGACCAGCGCGTACCCGCCGCCGCCGGTGGCGACCCAGCGGCCGTCGCACAGCTCGTCGGCGAGCGCCCGCAGCGCGCGGTAGGTGGCCCGCTGCCCGTCCACCGAGAGGTGCAGGTCGGCCAGCGGGTCCTTGCGGTGCCCGTCGGCGCCGCACTGGGTGACCAGCACCTGCGGCCGGAACGCGCGCAGCACCGACGGCACGATCGCGTGGAACGCCCGCTGCCAGCCGGCGTCGCCCACCCCCGGCGGCAGCGGCACGTTGACGGCGCTGCCCTCGGCGCCCGGGCCGCCGGTCTCGTCCGGGAAACCGGTGCCGGGGAACAGCGCGAGCGGCGTCTCGTGCAGGCTGATCGTGAGCACCCGCGGGTCGCGGTAGAAGATCTCCTGCACGCCGTCGCCGTGGTGCACGTCCACGTCGACGTACGCGATCCGCTCCGCGCCGAGGTCGAGCAGCCGCGCGATGGCCACGGCCGGGTCGTTGTAGACGCAGAACCCGGCGGCCCGGGCGGGCATCGCGTGGTGCAGCCCGCCGGCCACGCTCACCGCGCGCCGGGCCTCGCCGCGCCACACCGCCTCCGCGGCGGCCGTCGTGGCGCCGGCGATCAGCGCGCTCGCCTCGTGCATCCCGTCGAAGACCGGATTGTCCGACGTGCCCAGACCGAAGCCGGCGAACAGCGGGTCGCGCGGCGCGGACCGCACCGCGTCCAGGTAGGCCGGATCGTGTACGCGGGTGAGCAGCGCGTCGTCGGCCGGCTCGGGCTTGACCAGCCGCACGCCGGGCCGGTCCAGCACACCCAGCTCGCGGGCGAGCGCCATGGTCAGCTCGACCCGGACCGGGTCGAGGGGATGGTCGCCCATGTCGTAGGCGAGGAGACCCTCGTCCCACACCACCACCGTGTCGTCGGCCATGCGGCCATCGTCGCACGTGGCCCGGGGCGCGCCCACCAGTCGTGCGCTCACCGGCCGGACGTGCCGCCGGTCGCGACCGGACGGTCCGGGTCGGCCACCCACTCGCTCCACGAGCCGACGTACAACGCGGCGTCCGGACGACCGGCCAGGTGCAACGCGAGCACCGCCTGCGCGGCGGTCACCCCGGAGCCGCAGTACGCGCCGACCGGCGTGTCCGCGTCCACCCCGGCGGCGGCGAACCGCTCCCGCAGCGCCTCGGCGCCGGGGAACCGGCCCTGCGTGACGTACTCCGGGGCGGGCACGTTGACCGCGCCCGGCACGTGCCCGGCGACCGGGTCGACCGGCTCGTGCTCGCCCCGGTAGCGGGGCGCGGCCCGTACGTCGATCAGCACGCCGGGCCCGGCGGCGGCGAGCCGGGCGGCAGCGGCTGCGTCGAGCACCGGCAACGCGCCGGGCGCCACTGTCACGTCGCCGGGAGCCGGGGCGGGCACGCTCGTGTCGACCGGCAGGCCGGCGGCCGTCCAGGCCGGGAAGCCGCCGTGCAGCACCCGCACCTGCCGGTGCCCGGCCCAGCGCAGCGTCCACCAGGCGCGGGCGGCGGACATGCCGTCGCCGCCGTCGTACACCACGACGGGACGACCGGCGCGGACGCCCGCGGCCCGCAGCGCGGCCTGCAACGCCGCCGGGTCCGGGAGCGGGTGCCGGCCGGCGGCGCCGGGCGGCCCGCACAGCGCGGTGTCCAGGTCGACGAAGACGGCGCCGGGCAGGTGGCCGTCGGTGTAGTCGTCGCGTCCGGGCGGGCCGGTCAGCCGCCAGCGGACGTCGAGCAGGGTCGGCGGGTCGGCGTGATCGAGTTCGGCGGCGAGCCGGTCGGGCTCGACCAGCAGGTCTGCGGTGGCGGGCATGCGGCCCAGTCAACACCATTCGGCCCGCCACCTCCGGCTTCGCCTGCGTCGATGGTCGGTGGGAGCGGGTACCATCGGAGCCCAGGAGGCCGCAGACGTGAAGCACGACCTTGTTGACACCACCGAGATGTACCTGCGCACCATCCTCGAACTCGAGGAGGAGGGGGTGCCGCCGCTTCGTGCCCGCATCGCCGAGCGGCTGAAGCAGAGTGGTCCGACCGTCAGCCAGACCGTCGCCCGCATGGAGCGCGACGGCCTGCTCACCGTCGAGGGCGACCGGCACCTGACTCTCACGCCGCAGGGCCGCAACACCGCCGTGTCGGTGATGCGCAAGCACCGGCTGGCCGAGTTGCTGCTGGTGAACGTGATCGGGATGCCCTACGAGGAGGCCCACGAAGAGGCCTGCCGGTGGGAGCACGTGATGAGCGACGCGGTGGAGAAGCGGGTCTTCGACCTGCTCAACCGCCCGACCCGCTCGCCGTACGGCAACCCGATCCCGGGCCTGGCGGAGCTGGGCGACCCGGGCCAGACGCCTGCCGACGCTGTCGAGGGCGAGCGCAACCTGGCCTTCCCCGGCCTGTCCGGCCCGGTCGTGGTGCGGCGGATCTGCGAGAGCGTGCAGACCGACTCGGACGTGCTCCGGCAGTTGCACGCCGCCGGTGTCGACCCGGGCGCGACAGTGACTGTGGCGCAGGAACGCGACGCCGTCTCCATCGACCGCTCCGGCGACCGGGTTCGCCTTCCCCGCGAGGTGGCGTCCCGGGTGTTCGTCGCGGCCCGCTGACGCGGCTCCCGGCTAGAGCTGCCGGGTGTCGATCACCTTGGCCAGCGTGACCAGCTTGCCGGCCGTCTTGTCCGCCTCCGCCTTCGCGGTGCCGGCCGGGGCGGTCCAGCGCAGGGTGGCGAGCCGTCCCTCGGTGGCCAGCCAGCCGACCTCGGCGGCCGGTCCGGACTTCGCGGTCTTGGGCAGGGTGCGCCGGTAGGCGGCCTTGCCCAGCTTGCTGATCTTCGCCGCGCCACCCGGCTGCACGTCCAGGGCGAACGTGGCCGCGTCGATCGACGTCTCGGTCACCGACAGCGTCAGCTCCGGCAGCACCGCGCCGGCCGCACGGACCACGCAGGTGTGGGTGTCGCCCCGCTCGGTGGCCGCCGCCACGTCGAACGTGCCGCCGGTGTGCTCGGCGATCACCGCGAAGTCGAGGAGCCGGCACGCCCCGCCGGAGGACGCCGCCGCGACCGGAACCGGCGGGGGCGGGGCGGGCGGCCCGGCGTCGGTCGGCGCCTCCTCGGCGCAGCCGGCGGCGAGCAGGACGGCCGGGACGGCCAGCCAGATACGGGCACGCACGGGAGACCTCCGCGGTCGGCGGCGGGTCCGACCCGCCGGAGTTCCGTCGGACACCGTACGGCGTGCCCCAGCGGGGACGGAAGCCCCCTAATCGGCCACGTACGGACAGTGCCGGCAGCCTCGCCCGCAGCACGTGCCGCGCCGGGCCAGGAACCCGGCGCTGAGCACGAACAGCCCGGTCTCCGGGTCCAGGTAGCCGGCCTCCCCGGCGGCCAGGGCGGCGGCGTGCGCGGCGAGGATGCGCTCCCGCCCGGGGTGATCCGGCGACAGCCGCGACGGGTGCGGTTCGGTAAGCGGCCGTCCCGCCAGCTCGTCACGCACCGGTGAAGTCTACGGACGCCCCTGCCCGCCCTAGTTGCCGCCCGGGCCGCCGTCGGTCCCGAGGCGTTCCAGGTACGGCACGAACGCCTCGGGCCGCTCGAACATCGAACGGTGCCCGGCGCGCGGGATCACCAGACGGTCCTTGCGCGGCGCCTGGAGCTGCGCGTACCACTCGTCGAACAGGCGCAGCCGGCCCGGCACCTCCTGCGCGCCGTCCACGAAGTACGCCGGCACGGCGAGCTGCCGCACGTCACGCCGGAAGTCGATCTCCTGCAACCGGGGGTAGAGCACGTCCCAGCCGTCCAGGAAACCGAACAGGTGCACCTTCTCCAGCAGGCTGTATTCGGAGACGCCCAGGTTGCCGACGGTCCCGGTCTCGTCCTCGCTCGCGCCTTCCCGGTCGACCGGGAAGGCCCCGGCCTCGTTGGTCAGCAACGGCTCGTACGCCCAGACGTCGCGGTAGGGCGGCGGACCCTGCGCGGTCATCCGGTCCGCGAGCGCCGTCCGGCCGGTGCGGCGGGCCCAGGCCACGGTGTCGGCGTACTGGCTGCGGTCGGCCTCGCGCAGGCTCACCACCTGCCCGACGCCCACGTACGCGGCGAACAGTTCCGGGTGCTGTCGCACGGCGAGCAGGCCGGCGATGGTGCCGCCGGAGTGAGCGACCAGGTGGATCCGCTCCCGGCCCAGCCGTTCCCGCAGGTGCCGGGCCACCGCGACCAGGTCGTCCACCTCGTCGTCCAGGCGCCAGCCCGACGGGGCGCGGAACCCCGACCAGGAGCGTGGCCCGCCGGCACGGTCCCAGACGGCCACCACGAATCGGCGCTCCAACTCGGGCAGGTGGCGACGGACCGCGCCGATCTCCGAGCCGCCGGGCGGACCGGGCACCACGAGCAGCACCGGCGCGCTGCGGTCCGTACCCCGGATCAGCAGGCCCAGCTCGCGCCCGGACGAGTCGACGGTGTCGAAGCGGGCGATGCCGCCGGGGATCGGGTCGGTACGGCCCGGCACGGCCACGCCGACGGTGACGAGCGCGAGCAACGCGGCCAGCAGGCCGACGCCGACCCGGCCCGCCCAGCGCGGCACCGGCCGGCGCGGCGGCACCGCGCCGAGGCGACGTGCCAGGCCGGCGCCGTAGGCGGCGCCGACCAGCAGCGGCAACAAGGTCAGGAGTCCGTGTACGCCCCGGCCGGCGAGCAGCGCCACGACACCGAAGCCGGACAGGTGCGGACGGTCGACGGTGGGCCCGCGCAGCCGCAGCCGGACCAGCTCGACAGCCACCGCGAAGATCACCGGCGCGACGAGCATGAACCAGCGGGACCGGCCCAGCCACCCGACGGCCAGCCCGACGGCCAGGCTCACCGCGACGGAGGCGAGTGCCGTGCCCACCGTGCCGGGCCCGCGCGGGGTCCACCAGCCGGCGACAGCACCCCAGAGCAGGGGCAGCGTCGACGCGAGGAGCATCCGGGTGCGCATGACGTCTCCCTCCGCCGAGATCGTCAACCCTAGCCAGAGCGGCCACTCTTCGCTGTCCCGTCCTCACGCTCGGTGCCGACCACGGCTCGCTCGGCGCACATACCCGCGCCCCCACCGGTCGATCATGAAGTTGACGGCCGTCGCGTCGGCGTGTCGCGCCGCCAACTTCATGATCGCCGAAGAAAAGGATGGGGCGGGTCAGGGGAGCCAGGTCAGGGACTGGCCGTGGCCTGTCGTCCAGGCCAGGGGGCGGCCGTCCAGGGCCAGGACGTTGTGGAAGCCTTGGGCGGGCGGCTCGGGCAGGTCGGCGTGGGGCAGGACCGACGGGTCCTCGTTGGCTATCCAGTGGCCGGGCAGGGTGCGGACCAGCGCGGTGAACGCCTCCCGCCGTGGCTGCGGCACCTGGTAGAGCACCGAGCTGTGGAACACCACGAGCGTCGCCCCGGCCGGGGCCTGCTCGGCCAGCGCCGGCAGGTCGTCGACCAGGTCACCGCGTACCAGCAGCGGCGGATCGGCCGCCGCGACCGCAGCCGCCGCGCGCAGCCGCTCCCGGCGGTGCCGGTGTTCCGGCCAGATCAACGCGTCCAGCCAGGCCACGTCGGCCGGGTCGGTGACGTCGAGCGGGTTCACGTCGAGCCCGGCCCGCCACACCACCTCCGGGCGCCGCTCCGGCGGGTCGGTGCCGGTCAGGTCACAGTCGAGCACCGGCTCGCCGTCGCCGACCCGCCGGTCGCCGTAGCGGTAGGCGTACCGGTCCGGGTAGAGGCACAGCCCGGCGGACGCGCCCACCTCCAGCAGCGCCAGCGGCTGCGGCAACGCGGCGAGCACCGGCAGCAGCACCGCACAGCGCCCCGCCTCGTTCGTCTGCGTCGCCCGCACCCGCATCTGCGCCGAGACGTCCGGCCAGTGCCCCATCACGTACGCGCGGAACGCCGCCGGGTCGTCCACCGGCCCGCCGCGCAGCCGCACCACCCCGAACAGCAGGTTCGGCTGACGCTTCGCCGGCGGCAGCGTGTCGAGCAGGGCGAGCAGATCCGGGTCGCCGGCTACCGACCGCGACAACCGCTCGTACGCCGGGGACACGCCGCGCGTCTCACGCTCGGCGAAGACCCGATAGATGTCGGTCGTGCTCATCCCCCGAGCATTCCAGCTCGCGTACACGATGGGGTGTGACAGTGGGCACCTATGGCCGTTTGGGCCGACGGGGACGAAGCCCTCGGGAGATCTCCTCCAGGTGCCGCTGTTGGTGTTCGCGCACCATGGCCTCCCAGACCTCCTGGTCGAAGTCAGGATCGAGCGGCACCCATCGATGCGAGCCGTCGCAGTAATGAAACCGTTCGTCGCCCGGCCGAATGACACTCATCGCACCCACCCGAGGAAGCGCTGATGCAACACCCCGGCCGGCACCCAGGTCAGATCCTCCGCCGCCCACACCAGATAAGACCCCATGTACAAGCCCAACGACACCGGCGCTCCGGCGAACTCGGCCCGCAGCTCACGACGCCGCGTCGGGCAGGGCCACGGAGCGCCACACCCACCGCAGCTCCACACTGGAAGAACCGGCCCGTGGGTGGTCACCGGAGGCCGTCCAGGAAGCGCCGCGTGGCGGTCCGCGCCTGCCGGCGGGCCGCCCATTCGACCTGCTGACAGGGGTACGGGGACAGGCGCGCCCACCATGCCCGGCACCCCGTGCAGAAGCCGTCGAGGCCGGGTACGTGCACCGACAGGATCTGCCGGACCTGCGACTCCGTCACGTCTGCTCCTCTCCCGGCCAGTGGCCGCGACGGATCGAGATGCGATGGCGTGCGCGGCACGGCAGTTCCGCGCCGCAGCGGCAGATCCGCCGGCATCGCCGCCAGGACCACACCGGCCGGTGCCGCCGGGCGAGGGTCAGCGCGACCGCCACCACGTAGTCCTCGTACGACACACGAGCACGCATGCCGCCTCCTACGTCGCTCATGCGCCACTAATTTTGCGCGCGCATTTTTAATCAGTCAACAACGGGCGCGCATGTCGCGCGGGCGTGTCGCGTGTTCACGACAGGCCAGCCGACGGCACAATCACCGCCATGGAGAGTCCGACCTTCGTTCGCTTCCAGCTCGGGGCGCAGTTGCGCAAAGCGCGGGAGCAGGCCGATGTCACCGCCGAGGAAGCAGCCGCGGCCATTGAGGTGACCGCGAGCACCCTGCGGCGGATCGAGGCCGGCCGGGTCGGCATCAAAGGTCCAGCGCTCAACGCGCTGCTTGATCGCTACGGCGTCACCGATGCCGGACTGCGCGACACGCTGCTGTCGATGGCGCGCACTGGGAAGCAGCGCGGTTGGTGGGCGAAGTACGGGGATCTACCCTCGTCGTATCGGCAGTACATCGGCCTGGAGTCTGCAGCCGACGAGGTACAGAACTTCGAGACGCTGGTGGTGCCGGGTCTGCTCCAGACACCGGCGTACACGCGGGCGATGATGGCGGAGGACGCCTTCGAACCGTCACCCGAGGCGGTCGAGAGGCGAGTCGCCGTCCGGACGCACCGCCAAGAGTTGATCTCGTCGGGAAAGCTCCGCCTGGTGGCTGTACTGGACGAAGCAGTTCTACACCGCCAAATCGGCGGTGCGGACGTCATGGCCGACCAACTCACCGCCCTGCTCCATGCCGGCAGCCGATGGAACGTCACGATCCAGGTGATCCCGTTCCGGGAGGGTGCCTACGCTTCCATGCTGTCGAGCTTCCACATCCTCAACTTCGCTGACGGCCCCAGCGTGGTCTACATCGAGGGCCTGACAGGTGATCTCTACGCGGAGGGCGAGGATGTACGCCGCTGTACGGTGGTGTTCAACAGCCTGCGCGCCGCGGCCCTGTCCTCCACCGACTCGGCGGCCATGATCGAAGCGATCCGAGGCGCGCTGCCCATGGAGTAGGAGGCGGACGTGGACTCGCAGTGGCGCAAGAGCAGCCGGAGCGGCAGCAACGGAGCCTGCGTCGAAGCGCGATACGCCGACCAGGCAGTAGAAGTCCGCGACAGCAAGGATGCAGGCGGCCCGGTTCTACGCTTCGAGCGTCAGCCGTGGCAAGCGTTCCTCCGCACCCTGCGCTGAGCGCCCACCTCGGCGGTGCTCGTGCCAGGCGCTGGTAGGAAATGGAGGTGGCATGACAGACCGGATCGGCATCAAGTGGCGCAAGTCGAGTCGCAGCGACAACAACGGCGGAGCGTGCGTAGAGATTGCCGCCGTCAACGGGAGCATCCTGATCCGCGACAGCAAGGACGCGTGCGGCCCGGTTCTGCGCTTTGGACGTCAGCCGTGGCACGTGTTCCTCCGCACCCTGCGCTGAGCCCGGGTCGGTCTTCCGGTGCAGCTAGGACAAACGACCACGCTTCCCAGCCGCACCCGGCACGGTCGTTTGCGCTCAGACGGTCTTGTCATACCCGTGAGCAACGCTCTCCGACATGTCTGGACCTCGCTCGCGCGTCCGCTCCGACTATGCCCTGCGCCTGCTGCTCGGGAAGATCGTCGAGTACGGCCTCTCCGACCACATCCGCAACCTCGTCGAGGACGCACAGAGGCACATGGGATACCGCAGTCCCTATCGCGGCGGCAGGACGCTCACCGACCTGCTGCGTCAGGCTCACAGCGCGGCTCGGGTCGAGGGCGACCAAGATACCGCCGAGCGGTTGGAGGACGCCCTCTCGTACGCAACCAACGTGATGCTCGCCCCAGACTTGGAAATCAAGTATCAGTTGCTCGGCGGTCCCCGTAGCCGACACACGAATACACTGACGAACTTCTTTTCGATCTCCGCGGCAATTGTCGCCGACAAGGCTCGCACGTTCCTCGACGAACACCCACAGGCAACCCGCGACGAGCTCATGGCATACCTCAACGAAATGAAGCGTCTAGTAATCACGGACCTAACCGGGGTAGCCGGGGCCTTTGAGGTCAGCCGCGGCATGAACGAGCAAGTGACCTGGATGACGGAGGTGCTGCTCGACCGGTTGCACGATGGCGATTCAGGCGTTGGTGTTACGCCGACCGCCCAGGCCACGGCAGAAGAGATCGCCGACGTGGTGTTGTTGCGAGCACGGCGCCGGGCACTTCGGGAACTCGATGCCGTCGTTCTCAACCGGCACAGTAGCGAGCGCGACCTGCAGCGAGCGCTGGAGAAGAATCTCTGGATATTCGGTGGGACGCAGCTGGCGGACAAGCTAGGGCCACGGCGAATTAGTCGCGGCATCGAGTTGGACCTGACGCTGCTGCGGCCGGACGGCACCGTGCACGTGGTCGAGTTGAAGCGGGCCGCCGTCCCGCTGCTCACCCATCAGCGGGGCCGATGGGTGCCGACCAACGAAGTACATCGGGCGGTAGCGCAGGCGATGAACTACCTCGTGACCCTTGACGAGGACCGAGCACGGCTCGCCCAGCAGGGCATCGACGTACGACGGGCCTCAGCAGCGGTGATCATTGGGCATCCGCAGTTTGAGGAAGAGGCGAGCGAGAACGAGGTGGACGCGGCGCTGCGCGTCTACAACAGCCATCTCTCCCGCGTCGAGGTCGTCACCTACAAGCACGTGGTGGACCGAGCCGACCGGGTCTTGCGGTTGGCGGAATGAGTGGCAGCTCCGAGCGGATACTGATCGGCTCTTGCCCGGACGCAGTGGCCGGAGGTCGGCATCGGGGTTCTTGGGCGCGCTCGACTGTGCACGGCGAGACGACCTTCAACGACATGTCTGCCCCCTACGCCGAAGCAGGTGTCTCCTATCCGAATTCGGATAGGAGACACCTGCTGTAGAGCTTCACCAGGGCGATGTCATCCAGCGGCTCCTTCTAGGAGCTGGAGACATGCCAACCTTTCTCGGTTCAGCTGCAGCCGCTGGTGGAGCCGCAGCCCTCGCAGACGTAGCAGCTACCGGCGGGCCGCATCTTCGTGCCACAGGTGAAGCAGAGCGGCGCGTCGGCGGCCTTGCCGATCACGGCCTCCAGCAGCTCGGTGCTGGAACCCACCGACGGCGCGGGCTTGACGGCCGCGGCGTCGGCCATCTCCTGCGCCGGCTGCGCGATCGGGCCGGTCTTCGGTTCGGGCGCCTCGACCGGGGCGGAGGCGGCCATCGCGGTGAGGTCCGCACCGCTCGCCTCCGCCTCCGCCTCGGCCGCGAGCTGGGCGGCCCGCTCCTTGGCGGTGAAGATGCCCAGCTCGGCGCGGCGGTCGTACGGCAGGAAGTCCAGCGCCAGGCGACGGAAGATGTAGTCCATCACCGAGGCGGCCATGCGCACGTCCGGGTCGTCGGTCATGCCGGCCGGCTCGAAGCGCATGTTGGTGAACTTGCTGACGTACGTCTCCAGCGGGACGCCGTACTGGAGACCGATGGAGATGGCCACCGAGAAGGCGTCCATCACGCCGGCCAGGGTCGAGCCCTGCTTCGACATCTTGAGGAAGACCTCGCCGAGGCCGTCGTCCGGGTAGGACGAGGCGGTGAGGTAGCCCTCCGCGCCGCCGACCGAGAACGAGATGGTCTCCGACGGGCGCTTCTTCGGCAGCCGCTTGCGCACCGGGCGGTACTCGACGACCTTCTCCACGACCTTCTCGACCTCGGCGGCCGGGGCCTGCGTCTCGGCGGTGGCCTTGTTCGGCTTGGCGGCCGACAGCGGCTGGCCGACCTTGCAGTTGTCCCGGTAGATCGCCAGCGCCTTGAGGCCGAGCTTCCAGCCCTCGAAGTAGATCTTCTCGACGTCCTCGACGGTGGCCTGCTCCGGCATGTTCACCGTCTTGGAGATGGCGCCGGAGATGAACGGCTGGACGGCCGCCATCATCCGCACGTGGCCCATCGGCGCGATCGAGCGCTCGCCCATGGCGCAGTCGAAGACCGGGTAGTGCTCCGGCTTCAGGCCCGGGGCGTCCACCACGTGGCCGTGGTCGGCGATGTGCTCGACGATCGCCTCGACCTGCTCCTCGGGGTAGCCGAGGCTGCGCAGGGCGCGCGGCACGGTCTGGTTGACGATCTGCATCGAGCCGCCGCCGACCAGCTTCTTGAACTTCACCAGTGCCAGGTCCGGCTCGACACCGGTGGTGTCGCAGTCCATCATCAGGCCGATGGTGCCGGTCGGGGCGAGCACGCTGGCCTGCGAGTTGCGCCAACCGAACTTGTCACCGAGCTTGTTGCCGAGCGTCCACTGCTTGGTGGCCTCGCGCTGCACGGCGGTCGCCACGGTGCCGGTCGCCTTGATCGCGTCGTTGGCGGCGGCGTGCTTGCGCATGACCCGCTTGTGCGGCTCGGCGTTGCGCGCGTAGCCGTCGTACGGGCCGACGATGCCGGCCAGCTCGGCGGAACGGCGGTAGGCGGTGCCGGTCATCAGCGAGGTGATCGCGGCGGACACCTCCCGGCCCTGCTCCGAGTCGTACGGCAGGCCGGAGGCCATCAGCAGCGCGCCCAGGTTGGCGTACCCGATGCCGAGCTGCCGGTAGGCGCGGGTGGTCTCACCGATCTTCTCGGTCGGGAAGTCGGCGAAGCAGATCGAGATGTCCATCGCGGTGATGACGAACTCGACCGACTTGACGAACTTCTCCACCTCGAAGCCGCCGTCGGCGCGGAGGAACTTCATCAGGTTCAGCGAGGCCAGGTTGCACGAGGAGTTGTCCAGGTGCAGGTACTCCGAGCACGGGTTCGACGCGGTGATCCGGCCGGTTTCCGGGCAGGTGTGCCAGTCGTTGATGGTGTCGTCGTACTGCAGGCCCGGGTCGGCGCACTCCCACGCGGCCTGGGAGATGGTGCGGAACAGCTTCTTCGCGTCGATCGTCTCGATGGTCTGCCCGTCGAGCCGGCCGCGCAGGTCGAAGCCGCCGCCGTTCTCCACGGCCGTCATGAACTCGTCCGAGACGCGGACCGAGTTGTTGGCGTTCTGGTACTGCACGCTGACGATGTCGGCGCCGCCCAGGTCCATGTCGAACCCGGCGTCGCGCAGCGCGCGGATCTTGTCCTCCTCGCGCGCCTTGGTCGCCACGAACTCCTCGATGTCCGGGTGGTCGACGTCGAGGATGACCATCTTGGCCGCGCGCCGGGTGGCGCCACCGGACTTGATGGTGCCGGCGGAGGCGTCCGCGCCGCGCATGAAGCTGACCGGGCCGGAGGCGGTGCCGCCGGAGGAGAGCAGCTCCTTCGAGGAACGGATGCGGGACAGGTTGACCCCGGCGCCCGAGCCGCCCTGGAAGATCCGCCCCTCCTCCTTGTACCAGTCGAGGATGGAGTCCATCGAGTCGTCGACCGACAGGATGAAGCAGGCGCTGACCTGCTGCGGCGACGGCGTGCCGACGTTGAACCACACCGGCGAGTTGAAGCTGAACACCTGGTGCAGCAGCATCCAGGTCAGCTCGTGCGCGAACACCTCGGCGTCGGCCGGGGTGGCGAAGTAGCCGTACTCCTCACCGGCGGTGCGGTAGGTCTCGACCACCCGGTCGATCAACTGCCGCAGCGACCACTCCCGCTCCGGGGTCCCCACCGCGCCCCGGAAGTACTTGGTGGTCACGATGTTCGCCGCGTTCACCGACCAGGACTCGGGGAACTCCACCCCGCGCTGCTCGAAGTTGATCGAGCCGTCCCGCCAGTTCGTCATGACGACGTCGCGGCGCTCCCAGGCGACCTCGTCGTAGGGATGCACCCCCTCGGTCGTCCAGACGCGCTCGATCTTCAGCCCCGCCCCGGCCTTGTTCCGTGACTTGCTGGTCGTCACGCCCTCGCCCCCCTCGTCGGCACGGTCACCCACCGCGCCTCGTGTACCTGTCAGAAACCCGAAAATGTCAGCTGATCGCGCCGGCGGCGTCCGCCGCACCGGCACCGGCGCCCTCCCGGGCGCGCGCTGCGGCCCGCAGCGTCTCGATCTCGCGCTCGAAGTCGGCGAGCGAGTCGAAGGACCGGTAGACGCTGGCGAACCGCATGTAGGCCACCTCGTCGAGGTCACGCAACGGGCCGAGGATGGCCAGGCCCACCTCGTGGCTGGGGATCTCGGCCGCCCCCTTGGCCCGTACGGTCTCCTCGACCTTCTGTGCCAGCAGCGCGATCGAGTCGTCGTCGACCGGCCGCCCCTGGCACGCCTTGCGCACCCCACCGATGATCTTCGTACGGCTGAACGGCTCGGTCACCCCGCTGCGCTTGACCACCGCGAGCACCGCCTCCTCGACGGTGGTGAACCGCTTGCCGCACTCCGGGCACGACCGTCGCCGCCGGATGAGCTGGCCGTCGTCGGCCTCCCGCGAGTCGACCACGCGGGAGTCGGCGTGCCGGCAGTACGGACACCGCATTCGCCCGACCTCCTCAGTCGATTCGCGGGCACACCTACCGGCTCCCGGGCACGCGTCGACACGGCGGGGCCATCGTCGGATGACCGTCGCCGAGTGCGCGGTGCGGGAGTGCGTTCGGTAGTTGAACCCAACCTGTAGGCAACTTACGCCCGTGTGACTACTACATCTAGGGGTCGACCGTATGCCGAACCCCAAGCGAGGTCAAGTTGACGGGCGTGTCCGGCGAGTCGTCAGGATCACGCCCGGCGCGACGCCACCGAGGAGCCCAACGGACGGCCTCCCGTGCTAGTCACGGGCGTCCGGGATAGAACATCCGTTCGAGCGGCGTACTCTTCTATCAGAACACCAGTTCGGAAATCCAGGAATTCGGCGCGACACGCCGACAGCAGGTCGTACAGATGTTTGAAAATGGCCGATCTCACCTATACGGTCAGACCACACGCACCACGAGCCGACGAGGCACCCCAGCGCCGACCAGGGAGGGACGGACGTGACCGAGGACCGGGCCAGCCGGCAGAAGAACCCGCAGCCGAACGACGGGGCGGGTCCTCCGGCGACCCGTCGCCCCCGCACCGCCCGCAGCCGCACCGCCCCCGCGGCGGTGCGTCCGGTCACCCCGGTGGTGAGCAGCTTCCCCGACCCCGCGACGGTCGACCTGACCGCCCGGCAGCGGCGGATCCTGGAGTTCATCCGCACCTGGGTCGAGCGCCACGGCTACCCGCCGAGCGTGCGGGAGATCGGCGAGGCGGTCGGGCTGGTGTCCCCGTCCAGCGTCGCCTACCAGCTCAAGGAGCTGGAGAAGAAGGGCTTCCTGCGCCGCGACCCGAACCGTCCGCGCGCCGTCGACGTCCGCGCGCCGGGCGAGGCGGACGACGAGGCGGCCCGCGCGCAGCGGCCCGCCCCCGCGTACGTGCCGATGCTGGGTCGCATCGCCGCCGGTGGGCCGATCCTGGCCGAGCAGGCGGTGGAGGACATCTTTCCCCTCCCCCGCGAGCTGGTCGGCGAGGGCGAGGTCTTCATGCTCCAGGTCAAGGGCGACTCGATGCTCGACGCGGCGATCTGCGACGGCGACTGGGTGGTCGTCCGGCAGCAGCCCAACGCCGAGGTCGGCGACATCGTGGCCGCCATGCTCGACGGCGAGGCGACGGTGAAGACCTACCGGCGCCGCGACGGGCACGTCTGGCTGATGCCGCAGAACCCGGCCTTCGACCCGATCCCCGGCGACGACGCCACCATCATGGGTCGCGTGGTGGCGGTCCTGCGCCGCATCTGAGGCGACAGCAGCGAAAAGGGGTGACCGTGGCCGGTCACCCCTTTTCCGTGTCGTCTCAGTATCGGTCGCCGCGGTACTCCCGGCCACCGCCGGACACCGGGCCGTACCGGCCCTGGTCGTCGTAACCGTCGCGGCGCCCGCCACGCGGTTCCTGGCCGCGGCGCGGCGGCTCGGCCCGGCCGCCCTCTGCGCGCGGCCCGCCGCCGTTCGGCTGCCCGCGATATCCGGCCCCGCCCGGGCCGCCGCCGTAGCCGCCACCCGGGCCGCCGCGGCCCGGACTGCCCTGGCCGCCGCCCGGTCCGCCACGACCGGGACCGCCCTGGCCCGCGCCCGGTCCGCCCTGGCCTCCGCCGCCGTAGACGCCGCCTCCGCGCCCTCCGCCGCCGGCCGGGGCTGCGCCGCCGCCGTAGACGCCGCCACCCTGCGGACGGGTACCGCCCGGAGGACGGCCACCGCCCTGACCACGACCACCGTCCTGAGGGCCGCCGCCGTACACGCCGCCGCCCGGCCGGCCACCGCCGTAGACACCGCCGGACGCCGGGCGGTCGCCGTTGGCCACGCCGCCGTAGACGCCGCCCTGACCGCCGCCGTAGACCCCGCCGCGCGGGGCGTCCGGCCGCTCGCCCGAGGGGAAACCGTTGTTCACCGGGAACTCGCCGCTGCGCTCGGGCTCGTCGGCGGGCGCCCGGGGCGCCGGCTTGCGCCGCGCCCGCAGGATGCCGAACACGCCCGCGCCGACCAGGAGCGCGCCGAGCACCCCGACGGCCGCGATCAGGTACGTGATCTCGTCGAGCGAGAGCCCTTCGAGCCAGGACTTCTCGGCGGACGCCTTGGTCTCGGCCTTGCCGCCGTTCGGCAGCGCCTCGGCGCCGGTGGTGGACGGGGTGTAGCTGAGGATGTCGATCGGGTCCGACTCGTCGAGCGTGCCGCCGTCGGAGACGGTGACGAACAACTTGCCGTCCGGCGTGTAGGAGATCGCCTCGCCGAACGGGTCGGCGAGCGGCGTGACCCGGGGCTTGCCGGTGGTGATCGCCTTGACGATGTCGCCGCCGGCCACGTCGAACTCGAAGGCGTCGGCGTACGTGCGCAGCACGACCTTGCTGCCGTCCGGTGAGCGGGCGGCGCCGGTGACCAGCGCCCGCCCGGGCGAGCCGAGTTTGTTCTCGGTGCTGGTCTTCGGGAGCGTGACCTCGCCGACCTTCTTCATCGGGATCGGCTCGGTGTCGCCGCTCGCCTTCAGCTTCACCGTCGGGGTGTAGATCTCCGACTTGCTGGAGAGCTCCTTCGTGATCACCAGCGGCATGTTGTCGTCGCCGACGAGCAGGGCCTCCGCGTCGTGCGGCTCCTTGCCCGGGTAGCTGAGCCGGTGCAGTACCGGCTGCTTCGAGCCGCTCAGCGGCATCGTCCAGACCGCGACCCGCTCCCGGCGGGTCTTCTTCTCCACGTTGTCGCCGGTGTCGGCGATCCAGAGCGTCTTGCGGTCCGGGCTGAGCGCCAGGTCCTCGGTGTCGAGCGGCCCGTCACCGGAGTAACGGACCTCCTTGTCGACCTTGCACTTGGTGTCCAGGTAGAAGACCCGCTTGCGGCTGGGGTCGTCCGAGCCGTCGTTGATCACGACGTACCCGTTGCTGGTGGCCACCAGGCCGGACAGCTCGCGGAGGCGATTGTCCTCGACAGTGCACTTCTTCTTGGGAGCCGCGGCCAGCACGGGGGCCGCGGCGGGAGCCGCCGGGGCCGGCCCGGCCGGCGCCACGACCGCGCCGACCAGGCCGAGCGCGAGCGTGACCGAGGAGACAACGTGCCGCATGACGCTCAGTGTCGCACGGCGCGGGTTTCCGGCGGGTGACGCCGGACGGCTCACCGCCCGGCGCCCACCCGCTCGTCGCTGGTCAGCCGGTCACCCGCCCGGTACGGCGCGAGCTCCGCGGCCAGACCCTCGCTGACCCGCACGTGCACCAGCGTGCCCTCGGGCAGGTGCGCGGTGCTGAGCACCTCACCCTGCCGGTGCACCCGGGAGACCAGGTCACCCCGGTCGTACGGGAGCACCGCGCGCACCTCGACGGCCGGCCGGGGCAGTCGACGCTCGACGGCCTCGCGCATCTCGTCGACTCCGCGCCCGCTGTGGGCGGAGACGAAGACCGCGTCCGGCCAGAGCCGCTTGAGCCGCAGCATCGTCTCCTCGTCGGTGGCGTCGGTCTTGTTCACCACCAGGAGTTCCGGCAGCCGGTCGGCGCCCACCTCGGCGAGCACCTCGCGTACCGCCCGGACCTGCTCCTCCGGATCCGGGTGCGTGCCGTCGACCACGTGCACGACCAGGTCGGCGTCGGCGACCTCCTCCAGCGTCGAGCGGAACGCCTCGACGATCTGGTGCGGCAGGTGCCGGACGAATCCGACAGTGTCGGACAGCGTGTAGAGCCGCCCGTCGGACGTGGTGGCCCGGCGGGTGGTCGGGTCCAGCGTGGCGAACAGCGCGTTCTCCACCAGCACGCCCGCACCGGTCAGGCGGTTGAGCAGGCTGGACTTGCCGGCGTTGGTGTAGCCGGCGATCGCCACCGCGGGCACCGCGTTACGGGTACGCCGGGCGCGCTTGGTCTGGCGTACCGTCGCCATGCTCTTGATCTCGCGGCGCAGCCGCGCGATGCGGTGGCGGATGCGCCGCCGGTCGGTCTCCAGCTTGGTCTCACCGGGACCACGCAGGCCCACGCCGCCGCCGGCGCCACCGCCGCGGCCGCTACCACCGGTCTGCCGGGACAGCGTCTCGCCCCAGCCGCGCAGGCGCGGCAGCAGGTATTCGAGCTGGGCCAGCTCGACCTGCGCCTTGCCCTCCTTGCTCTTGGCGTGCTGGGCGAAGATGTCGAGGATCAGGGCGGTCCGGTCGACCACCTTGACCTTGGTGCGCTGCTCCAGGTTGCGCAGCTGCGACGGCGACAACTCACCGTCGCAGATGATCGTGTCGGCGCCGGTGGACAGCACCACCGCGCCCAGGTCGTCCACCTTGCCCCGGCCGATGTACGTGGCCGGGTCGGGCCGGTGGCGACGCTGGATCAGCCCTTCGAGCACCTGCGAGCCGGCCGTCTCGGCCAGCGCCGCCAGCTCGGTGAGACTGTTGTCGGCGTCGGTCTGGGTGCCCTCGGTCCAGACCCCCACCAGGACGACCCGCTCCAGCCGGAGCTGGCGGTACTCGACCTCGGTGATGTCGGTGAGTTCGGTGGAGAGGCCGGGGACCCGCCGCAGCGCCTGCCGCTCCGACAGCTCGTACTCACCGGTGGTGGCGTCGAGCTCGTCGTCCTCGTAGGGATGGAAGGTCTCCTGCTCGCGCAAACTGCGTCTCCTGTCCGTTATGTGCAACGCCGAGAATTTTCGGCGCGTGACAGCAATCCTGACATGTGACAACGCCGGACGCACGCGTGTTATGCCCGCGACGCTACCCACTGGTAGCGGGGGCGGATGCCGGGCGACCAGGGCGGGCGAGTAGAAATGCCAGTCGAGCCGCTCAGCGCCGACGGAGGAGTTTCTCGTGGCCAACACACGACTGCCGAGTGCCGGATTCTCCATCACCATCCGGATCGCGGTACCCGCCGACGCCTCCTCCATCGGCCGGCTCACCACCGCCGCCGGCGAGGCCGGGGCCATCGTCACCGCGCTGGACGTGGTCGACTCCGACCCCGCGCACGTGATCGTCGACCTCACCTGCGACACCGCCGACGCCGGCCACGCCGACCAGGTCGTCGACGCGCTCACCGCGCTCGACGGGGTGGACGTGCGCAAGGTCTCCGACCGCACCTTCCTGCTGCACCTCGGCGGCAAGATCGAGGTCACCCCGAAGGTCGCGCTGCGCACCCGCGACGAGCTGTCCCGCGCGTACACCCCGGGTGTGGCCCGGGTCTGCATGGCGATCGCGGAGAACCCGGCCGACGCGCGCCGGCTCACCATCAAGCGCAACACCGTCGCCGTGGTCAGCGACGGCACCGCGGTGCTCGGCCTGGGCAACCTCGGTCCGGCCGCGTCGCTGCCGGTGATGGAGGGCAAGGCGGCGCTGTTCAAGCGCTTCGGCGGGGTGGACGCCTGGCCGGTGGTGCTGGACACGCAGGACACCGACGAGATCGTGGCGATCGTCAAGGCGATCGCGCCCGCGTACGGCGGCATCAACCTGGAGGACATCGCCGCGCCGCGCTGCTTCGAGATCGAGGCCCGGCTGCGCGAGGCGCTGGACATCCCGGTCTTCCACGACGACCAGCACGGCACCGCGATCTGCGTGCTGGCCGCGCTGACGAACGCGCTGCGCGTCGTGGGCAAGCAGCTCGCGGACGTCCGGGTCGTGGTCTCCGGCGCCGGCGCGGCCGGCACCGCGATCATGAAGCTGCTGCTGCGTCAGGGCGTGGGCGACATCATCGCGTACGACCGCCAGGGCGCCCTGCACCGCGGACTGCCGGACCTCAACCCGGCGTGGCAGTGGCTGGCCGAGAACACCAACAAGGAGAACTACTCCGGTGACCTGGCCGGGGCGGTACGCGGCGCGGACGTGTTCATCGGCGTGAGCGCGCCGAACCTGCTCACCGGCGAGGACGTCGCCCAGATGGCGAAGGACTCGATCGTCTTCGCGCTCGCCAACCCCGACCCGGAGGTGGACCCGCGGGAGGCGCGCAAGTACGCCGCAGTGGTCGCCACCGGCCGCTCGGACCAGCCCAACCAGATCAACAACGTGCTCGCCTTCCCCGGCGTGTTCCGCGGCATGCTCGACGCGCACGCCGAGGAGTTCACCGAGGAGATGGCGCTCGCCGCCGCGCGGGCCATCGCGGACGTGGTCGGCGAGGACAAGATCAACCCGACGGTGATCGTGCCCAGCGTCTTCGACTCCCGGGTCGCCCCGGCGGTGGCCGCCGCCGTGCGGGCCGCTGCCCAGAACCCGGCCGCCACGCCGGCCCCGGCGGCCGACCGGGTCCGGCCGACCTCCCCGAGATCGCCGCCAACGCCAGCGCCACCCCCTGACCCGCTCCCACGCCGCGCCGCCCAGCCCTCACACGGCCCCGCACGAGATCTTGGAAGGAAAAGGCCCTCACGGGGGCCCCAATCTTCCAAGATCTCCAACGACGCATCACCCGTGATCAACACCAGTTCGCCGAGGTGGTGTTGATCAACTGCGGGGGGTGCCAGGCGGAGGGGGCGCCGGTCAGGGGGTCAGAGCTGACGGGGTCAGGGTGCCTGTGGCCACCAGGACGGCGGGGCCGGACAGCCAGCAGGAGTCGGCTGTCACAGTGACGGTGAGGCGTCCGCCGGGCACGTCGACCGCCACCGTGCCGGTGTCGAGGCCGGCGTCGCGCAACGCCACCGCGCCGACCGCGCACGCGCCGGTGCCACAGGAGAGCGTCTCGGCCGAGCCGCGCTCGTAGACCCGCATCAGCACGTGCGCGTCGGTGCCGGTCACCGGCTCGCCGGGCGTGGTGAACTCGACGTTCACCCCGGACGGGAAGGTGGCGGCGTCGACGCCGGGCGCGCGGGTGAGGTCGAGCGCGGTCAGATCCAGCGCGGCGGGCAGCGCGCACACCAGGTGCGGGTTGCCGACGTCCACGGCGGCACCGGGCAGGGTCAGCCCGCCGAGCGTGGCGGTCGCCGTGTCGTACAGCCGGGGGCGGCGCATCTCGACCGCCACGTCCGCGCCCTCGACGCGGGCCCGGACCAGGCCGGCGCGGGTGGCGATGGGCAGCGTCCCGCCCGACGAGGACGAGGCAGCGGCGGCCAGCGAACGGTCCAGCAGGTAGCGGACGAACACGCGGGCCCCGTTGCCGCACATCTCGGCGAACGAGCCGTCGGAGTTCCAGTAGTCCATGAACCACTCCGCCTCGCCCGCCAGCGCGACGCCCTCGGGGTGCTTGGCGGCCCGTACGACGCGCAGCACGCCGTCGCCGCCGAGGCCGCGCCGCCTGTCGCAGAGCGCGGCGACCAGGCCGGGTGTCAGGTCGAGGGCGCCGTCCGGGTCGGGCAGGATGACGAAGTCGTTGCCGGTGCCGTGACCCTTGGTGAACTCCACGCCCCCATCATCGCCGATGCTCGGCGACCACCCGCAGGGCAGTGTCGAGAAACGCGGGCGAGGCCGAGTCCAGCCAGTGGATGCGCGGGTCACGCCGGAACCAGGAGCGCTGCCGCCGCACGAACCGGCGGGTGGCGCGGATCGTCTCCTCGTGTGCTTCGGTCTCGGTCAGCTCGCCGGCCAGGAACCGCAGCACCTGCTGGTAGCCGAGCGCCCGGCTGGCCGTCCGTCCCTCGGGCAGCCCGTCGCCGACCAGCGCCCGCACCTCGTCGACCAGGCCGTCGGCCCACATCCGGTCCACCCGCAGCGCGATCCGCTCGTCGAGGAGCGGGGTGTCCAGGTCGACGCCGAGCTGCACGGACGGGTAGTACGGCGTGGGCGACGGCAGCGACGCGGTGAACGGCGCACCGGTCAGCTCGATCACCTCCAGCGCCCGCACGATCCGTCGCCCGTTGGTGGGCAGGATGCTCGCCGCCGCGCCCGGGTCGACCTCGGTCAGCCGCGCGTGCAGCGGAAGGGGGCCGACCGCCGCGAGTTCCGCCTCCAGCCGCTCCCGCAGCGCCGGGTCGGTGCCGGGGAACTCGAACCGTTCCAGCACCGCCCGCACGTACAGCCCGGAGCCGCCGACCAGCAGCGGCACCCGGCCCCGGGCCAGGATGTCGTCGACCGCCGCGCGGGCCAGCGTCTGGTATTCGGCGACGCTGGCCGGCTCGGTCACCGGCCAGATGTCCAGCAGGTGGTGCGGCACGCCCTCGCGCTCGGCCGGTGTCAGCTTCGCGGTGCCGATGTCCATGCCCCGGTAGAGCTGCATCGAGTCGGCGTTGACCACCTCGCCGTCGAGCGCGTGCGCCAGCGCGATGCTCAGCGCCGACTTCCCGGCCGCGGTCGGCCCGACCACCGCCACGACGGTCACGACCGCTCCCAGTTCGCCACGAAGTAGGCAACGCCGTAGGGGGCGCGGTGGTAGCTCAGCTCGCCGTGCCAGTCGCCGCCCGCCGCGCCGACCGCGCCGGCCAGCACCTGCCACGGCGCCCGTCCGGCGGCCCGCAGCTCGGCGGAGAGCACCGGGTCCAGGCCGCGCAACGCGTCGGCGTCCGCGCCCGCCAGCGCCAGGGCGACCCCTTCGTCGTACGCCTCGGCGCGCGGGTCGTCGTACCCCGGCGCCTTGACGCCCCGGCAGGCGGACCCGTCACCGAGCACGAGCAGCGCGACCCGCGGATCGTCGTCGAGGATCAGGCTCGCGCCGAACGCCGCGCACTCCGCCGGTGTGGCGTCGTGGGCCACCGACCGGGCCAGGCGGGGCAGCTCGGTGCCGGAGCGGTTCAGCAGCCACGCGCCGATGGTCAGGCTCAGCGGCAGGACCTCGCCGCCGGAGCAGGAGATCTTCCACAGCCGCACCGGCCGGTTCAGCCCGAAGCCGCGCAGGGTGCCGGAGTCGGCGGCGTTGAACCGGACCGTCTCCGGTCCGCCGCCGACGAGCAGGATCGCCTCCGGCTCGGCGGCGAGCAGCCGCGCGACGGCGGCGTCGGTGGCGGCGCGCAGGTCGTCCAGCTCGGGCGCGGCGGCGCCGGCCAGCTCGGGCACGATCAACGGCGGGTGGGGGCAGACGGCGGCGGCGACCAGGGGCACGCCCCCAAACCTATCGCCGATCCCCGGTGCGTCCCCGCGCCGATCCGGTCATCGGGGGCGTACAACACCGTATGGTCACGGTCGGCGACAGGCGCTCGACACGGACGGGGGCGGACCTGTGACAATGCCGGGAGAAAGTTTGCTGCGCCGTGGCGGCGATCGAGGGCTGTCCCCTCGACGCCGGGAGAACGAGGATGGGCACATGAGCGACTGGACTGCCTTCGGACGGGTCGACGAGGACGGCACCGTCTACGTCAAGACCGCCGAGGGCGAGCGGGTGGTCGGATCCTGGCAGGCAGGGGCACCGGAGGAAGGGCTCGCCCACTTCGCCCGGCGCTACGCCGACCTGGTGACCGAGGTCGACCTGACCGAGGCTCGGCTCAACTCGGGCGCGGCCGACGCCGGCCACTCCCTGACCACGATCCGCCGGATCCGTGGGTCGCTGGCCGAGGCGCACGTGGTCGGTGACATCGACGCCCTGGCCGCCCGCCTGGACAAGCTGGCCACCGTCGCCGAGGAGAAGGCCGGCGAGGCCAAGGCGGCCCGCGAGGCCGCCCGGGGCGAGGCGCTGGCACGCAAGACCGCCCTGGTCGAGGAGGCCGAGAAGCTCGCCGCCGAGTCGACCGGCTGGAAGACCGCCGGCGACCGGCTCAAGGAGATCCTCGACGAGTGGAAGACCATCCGCGGCGTCGACAAGAAGACCGACGGTGAGCTGTGGAAGCGGTTCGCCGCCGCGCGGGACGGCTTCACCCGCCGCCGGGGCGCCCACTTCGCCTCCCTCGACCAGCAGCGCAAGCAGGCGCAGACGGTCAAGGAGGAGCTGGTCGCCGAGGCGGAGAAGCTCAAGGACTCCACCGACTGGGGCGTCACCGCCGGGCAGCTCAAGGATCTGATGGCCCAGTGGAAGGCCGCGCCGCGCGCCGCCAAGGAGGCCGAGCAGAAGCTCTGGGAACGGTTCCGCGCCGCGCAGGACGAGTTCTTCACCCGCCGCAGCGAGGTCTTCTCGGCGCGCGACAACGAGCAGCGCGCCAACCTGGAGCGCAAGCAGGCGCTGCTGGCCGAGGCCGAGGCGCTCGACGTCGACGGCGACCCGAAGGGCGCCCAGGCGAAGCTGCGGGAGATCCAGGCCCAGTGGCACGAGGCCGGCCGGGTGCCCCGCGAGGCCGCCGCCGGGCTGGAGCGCCGCCTGCGGGCCGTGGACGACAAGGTCCGCGAGGTGATGGACTCGGCGTGGCGGCGCACCTCCAAGGAGGACAACCCGCTGCTGGCGCAGATGCGCGCCCAGGTCGCCGAGGCCGAGGACCGGCTGGCCCGGGCCCAGGCCGCCGGTGACGCCCGCCGGATCAAGGAGGCCGAGCAGGCGCTCGCGTCGAAGCGGCAGTTCCTCCAGCTCGCCGAGCAGGCCGGCTGACGGAAGGACCCCGGCCGGGCGGGCCGGCGGACGGACACATCGGGTGAGCCCCCGGCCGGGTCGGCCGGGGGCTCACCTGCGTCCGGGCCGGGTTGACGCATCGAGGTGGGCTGATCAGAATGAGCGGCGGAGCCTGGTTCAGGCACCGGCACGAGGGCACCGACGGCTGATCTCGCCGTCGACGATCGCCGGTGTGACATCTCGCGGGTGGCCGTCCACACGACACGGCCCGGCGCGCGCTGCGCGCGTACTCGATGACGAGCGGGACGTGCCTCCTGGTCCTGCCGCCCGCGGCGCCCGCGCGGTGCGGGCATCCGAAGTGGAGCTTCCATGCACCGACGCACCGCCCTCGGCGGCGCCCTGACGGCGCTCGCCACCGCAGCGGCCGGCGTTCTCGTCGCCGCCGCCGTCTCCACCGCACCGGCCGCCGCGGCGGCCGGTGGCACCGGCACCGGTTACCTGCACACCAGCGGCAACAAGATCGTCGACAGTACGGGCGCGACCGTCCGGCTGACCGGCATCAACTGGTTCGGGATGGAGACCGACAACAAGACGTTCCACGGCCTGTGGTCGAGCAACCCGTGGCGCTCGCAGCTCGACACCATGGCCCGGCTGGGCTACAACACGCTGCGCATCCCGTACTCGAACGACGCGCTCAAGTCCGGCGCGACCGCCACCGGCATCAACGACTTCGTCAACCCGGACCTGATCGGGCTCTCCCCGTTGCAGATCCTCGACAAGGTCATCGACTACGCGGGCAGCAAGGGGATGCGGGTCATCCTGGACCGGCACCGGCCGACGTCGGCCGGGCAGTCGCCGCTCTGGTACACCTCGACGGTCTCCGAGGCGACCTGGATCAACGACTGGAAGATGCTGGCCCAGCGGTACGCCGGCAACACCACGGTGATCGGCGCGGACCTGCACAACGAGCCGCACGCCGAGGGCACCAACCCGGCCGCCACCGGCGCCTGCTGGGGCTGCGGCGACACCGCGCGGGACTGGCGGCTGGCCGCCGAGCGGGCCGGCAACGCGATCCTCGGCGTGCAGCCGAACTGGCTGATCTTCGTGGAGGGGGTGAGCTGCCCGAGCGGCGGCCTGTCGAACGTCTGGGACAACGACCCCAGCAACGACGAGGACTGCGGCTGGTGGGGCGGCAACCTGTCCAAGGCCGGGCAGTTCCCGGTGCGGCTGAACGTGGCGAACCGGCTGGTCTACTCGCCGCACGAGTACGCCACGTCGGTCTACCGGCAGGACTGGTTCGACGACCCGTCGTACCCGGCGAACATGCCGGCCATCTGGGACAAGTACTGGGGCTACCTCTACAAGCAGAACATCGCGCCGATCATGATGGGCGAGTTCGGCACCACGCTCCAGGACCCGAAGGACAAGATCTGGCTGCAGAACCTGATGGCGTACACCGGCACCGGCGTGAACGGCATGTCGTTCACGTACTGGTCGTGGAACCCGAACTCCGGTGACACCGGCGGCATCGCCAACGACGACTGGACCACGATCAACCAGCCGAAGCAGGACATCCTGACGCCGTACCTGATCCCGCCGACCGGCGGTGGCGGCACCACCAGCCCGTCCCCGACCGGCACGCCGAACACCTCGCCGGCGCCGACCACCCCGCCGCCTCCGGTGACCGGTGGCTGCACCGCCACCTACAAGCAGATCAACTCCTGGGCGGGTGGCTTCCAGGGCGAGCTGACGGTCAAGAACACCGGCACCGCCGCGGTGAACCCGTGGTCGGCCACCTGGACCTGGCCGTCCGGGGTGACGCTCGCCAGCGGCTGGAACGCCACTGTCACGCAGTCCGGCACCACAGTGACCGCGGCCGCGCCGGCCTGGGCGTCGTCGCTGGCGCCGGGCGCGTCGGTCACCGTCGGCTTCACCGCCAACGGCACCGCCGCGACGCCCGGCAGCGTGAAGCTCAACGGCACCGCCTGCTGAGGCAGTGACGGCGGGGGCCGACCCGGCCCCCGCCGTCACGCTCGGCTCAGTTCGCGGCGCAGCCGCCGACGGGGGCGGGCGCCGCGGCCGGCGCGCCGACCGCCGGCAGTCCGAGCAGCACCCCGGGGGTACGCGGAACCTGTCCCGCCTCGGCCGCGTCCCCGGCCCGGGTGCGCCGGTGGGCCAGCGGCGCGCCGTCGGCGTTCAGGTGGTGCGGGGCGGCGTACGTGACGACCGTGTGCACGATGTCGCCGGGGCGGATCCGTCCGGCCAGCTCACCGGTGGCGAAGTGCACGAGCCGTCCGTCGCGGGCCCGGCCGGACATCCGGCCGGTGCGCTCGTCCTTGCGGCCCTCGCCGACTGCGACCAGCACCTCGACGGTCTCGCCGACCAGCTTCTTGTTCTCCGCCCAGGTGATCTCCTCGACGCAGGCGATCAGCCGCTCGTAGCGCTCCTGCACGACCTGCTTGGGCAGCTGGCCGTCCATGGTCGCGGCCGGGGTGCCGGGGCGCTTGGAGTACTGGAACGTGAACGCCGACGAGAACCGCGCCTCCCGCACCACGTCGAGCGTCCTGGCGAAGTCGGCCTCGGTCTCGCCCGGAAAGCCGACGATGATGTCGGTGGTGATCGCCGCGTCCGGCATCGCCGCCCGGACCTTCTCGATGATCCCCAGGTAACGCTCCGACCGGTACGAGCGGCGCATCGCCCGCAGCACGTCGTCCGAGCCGGACTGCAACGGCATGTGCAGCGAGTGGCAGACGTTGGGCGTCTCGGCCATCGCCGCGATCACGTCGTCGGTGAAGTCCTTCGGGTGCGGGCTGGTGAACCGCACCCGCTCCAGCCCGTCGATGTCGCCGCAGGCGCGCAGCAGCTTGCCGAAGGCGTACCGGTCGCCGAACTCCACGCCGTAGGAGTTGACGTTCTGCCCGAGCAGCGTCACCTCCAGCACGCCGGAGTCGACCAGGGCGCGCACCTCGGAGAGGATGTCGCCGGGGCGGCGGTCCTTCTCCTTGCCGCGCAGGGAGGGCACGATGCAGAACGTGCACGTGTTGTTGCAGCCGACGGAGATCGAGACCCACCCGGCGTACGTCGACTCGCGCCGGGTCGGCAGCGTGGAGGGGAAGACCTCCAGCGACTCCAGGATCTCCACCTCGGCCGCGGTGTTGTGCCGCGCCCGGTCCAGCAGCGCCGGCAGCGAGCCGATGTTGTGCGTGCCGAAGACGACGTCCACCCAGGGCGCCTTGCGGACGATGTCGCCCCGGTCCTTCTGGGCCAGGCAGCCGCCGACAGCGATCTGCATTCCGGGGTGCTTCGCCTTCACGGGGCGAAGATGGCCCAGGTTGCCGTAGAGCCGGTTGTCGGCGTTCTCGCGGACCGCGCAGGTGTTGAACACCACCACGTCGGGCTGCTCGTCGGCCTCGGCGGCGCGCACGTACCCGGCGTCCTCGAGGAGGCCGGAGATGCGCTCGGAGTCGTGCACGTTCATCTGGCAGCCGTACGTACGCACCTGGTAGGTGCGCGGGCTGCCCGCGGCTGCGGTAGTCATGACCCGGACAGCGTATCCGGGTGGAGCCGATCGGATCGAACGAGGAGGAGCCGTGTGCCGGAGCATCAAGACCCTGCGTGAGCCGTACGTCCCGGTGGTGACCGAGGAGGACATCCGCGCCGCCGCGTTGCAGTACGTCCGGAAGATCTCCGGATTCCGTACCCCCGCCGCGCACAACGCCGCCGCGTTCGACGCCGCGGTGGACGCCGTGGCCGCCGCCACCGCGACGCTGCTCGACCAGCTCGTGGTGCGGGGGCAGCAGCCGGCGGCCCGGGGCTGAGCCCGGGGCCGCCACCGCTCGCCGCCGGAGGGGACACGGCGGCGAGCACCTGTCACGGGTGCCCGCCGGCGTCCGCGCTCAGGCGGCGGCGAGCGCCGGCGCGACCGTGTCGGGGGCCCAGCGCGAGCGGTGGCACTGCGACCAGCCCCGGCAGCGCGCGTCGGCGACCGTGCAGAGCCGGTGGTGGCTGAGCACCTCGCCGTCGTCGGTGTCGGCCACGTCGAAGTGCACCGGCCGGATCGTGCCGTCCGGCGCGACCAGCAGGTGCCGGCCGGCGTCGAGCGTGTCGTCCCGCATCAGGCAGTTGCGGCCCAGCAGCCGGGCCAGCGCCGCGATCGCGGGCAGCTCGGACAGGCTGTCGGGCACGCCGTAACAGTCGACCACCGTGCCGTACAGCCCGGGCGCCTCCCACACGTCGCAGACCACCGCGTACGCGGGGAGCCGGACCGGGTCGGCGACGGCCATGGGCATCACCACCCGGCCGAGCGCCTCGGCCAGTGCCGGGTAGACCTCCACCGGCTCGCCGCCGTCGATTCTCCAGTTCCACAGCTCGGTCATGCCGCCTCCTCGCTGCGCTCGTTCCACCGGCCTCCGGATCGGGCCTTAATGACGATGGTGGGGTGCATTTGACCTCAGCCGGGCGCAAGTTACCGGTCTGTGACCATTCCGGGCAAAATTCCCTCGGGCGACGTTGCCCAGAGTAGCTGGAAGATGACAGTTTATCGGGTACGGTGCCGCGGCGACCGCCCAGCCGCGCCGCGACAATCGAGGCTCAGCGCACCCGGATCAGGTGCTCCGAAGCAGGCAGCAGCTCACCGATCACCGTGCCGCCCGGCACCTCACCGGCGACCAGCAGGCCACCGGAGGTCTGCGCGTCGGCGAGCAGCAGCCGCTCCCCCTCGTCCGCACCGCCGAAGTCGGTCCACGGGGTGACCCACTCCAGGTTGCGCCGGGTGCCACCGCTGACGTACCCGTCGCGCAACGCCTCCCGCGCGCCCGGCAGGTACGGCACCGCCGCCGCGTCGATCGCCACCGTCAGACGGCTCGCGCGGGCCAGCTTCGAGGCGTGCCCGAGCAGGCCGAAGCCGGTCACGTCGGTGCCGCAGCGGATGCCCGCGGCCACCGCCGCGCGGGCGGCGTCCCGGTTGAGCCGGGCCATCGACTCGACCGCCTCGGGGAAGCGCTGCCCGGTCTGCTTGTGCCGGGTGTTGAGCACGCCCACGCCGAGCGGCTTGGTCAGCGACAGCGGCAGCCCGGCCCGCCCGGCGTCGAGCGTGATCAGCTCCTCCGGCCGGACCACGCCGGTGACCGCCAGGCCGTACTTCGGGCCGTCGTCGTCCACGCTGTGCCCGCCGGCCAGGTGGCAGTTCGCCTCCCGGGCCACGTCCAGACCGCCGCGCAGCACCTCGCGGGCCATCTCCGGCGGCAGCACCCCGCGCGGCCAGCAGAGCAGGTTGAGCGCGACGAGCGGGGTGCCGCCCATCGCGTACACGTCGGAGAGCGCGTTGGCGGCGGCGATGCGCCCCCAGTCGTAGGCGTCGTCGACCACCGGGGTGAAGAAGTCGGCGGTGCTCACCAGGCCCGTACGCTCGTCCAGCCGGACCACCGCGGCGTCGTCGCCGTTCTCCAGGCCGACCAGCAGGTCGGCCGAGCCGCCGGTGGCGCCGAGACCGGCGACCATCGCCTCCAGCTCGCCGGGCGGGATCTTGCAGGCGCAACCGCCACCACGGGCGTAGTCGGTCAGCCGGATCGCGTCGGTCATCCCCTCATGATCTCGGGCCTGCGGCGACGGCGCCAGTCGGCCCACCCGGTGATGACGAAATTCGGACGGGCCGGTACGCCGGTGACCGGTGTTACCGCTCCGTGACCATCTGAGTTGCGTTCTGCCACATCACCCCGCCTACAGTTGCCCAACCGGGGGTCGACCGACCCCCGAATTCCGCCATGGACGACAGGGACGGTGGACGACGTGACGACGGGCGACCCGCTGATCGTGCTCGACGGGGTCAACAAGTGGTTCGGGCCGCTGCACGTGCTCGACGACGTGTCCCTCTCCGTCGACCGGGGCGAGGTGGTCGTGGTGATCGGCCCGTCCGGCTCCGGCAAGTCGACGCTCTGCCGCACGATCAACCGGCTGGAGCCGATCGACTCCGGCACCATCACCTTCGACGGGCAGCCGCTGCCGGCCGAGGGCAAGCCCCTGGCCAAGCTGCGCAGCGAGGTCGGCATGGTGTTCCAGTCGTTCAACCTCTTCGCGCACAAGACCATCCTGGAGAACGTCGCGCTGGGGCCGGTCAAGGTCCGCAAGGAGAAGCCGGCCGCCGCCCGTGAGCGCGGCCTGGCCCTGCTGGACCGCGTCGGCATCGCCAACCAGGCGGACAAGTACCCGGCGCAGCTCTCCGGCGGCCAGCAGCAGCGGGCGGCGATCGCCCGCGCGCTGGCCATGCAGCCCAAGGCGATGCTGTTCGACGAGCCGACGAGCGCGCTGGACCCGGAGATGGTCGGCGAGGTGCTGGACGTGATGACGTCGCTGGCCCGCGACGGCATGACCATGGTCGTGGTGACCCACGAGATGGGCTTCGCCCGGCACGCGGCCAACCGGGTCATCTTCATGGCCGACGGCAAGCTGGTCGAGGACGCGCCGCCGGCCGAGTTCTTCGCGAACCCGCGCAGCGAGCGGGCCAAGGACTTCCTCTCCAAGATCCTCACCCACTGAGCGTCCGTAGTGGAGTCGTCCCGTCGACTCCGTCGAAGAAGGAGATGAGTATGCGTTACAAGCGCGTGGCGGCGGTGGCCATGATGGCCTCGCTCGCCCTGTCCGCGGCCGCCTGTGGCAAGGAGGGGGACCCCGCGCCCAGCGGCGGCGGCAACGCCAGCGGTGGAGCCCAGGGCGACAGCTGCAGCAGCTCGGGCGTGACCTTCACCCCCAAGACGGACGCCAACGTCGCCGGCAGCCCGGCCTTCGAGAAGATCAAGTCGGCCGGCAAGGTCGTCATCGGCGTCAAGTTCGACCAGCCGAACCTCGGCTACAAGGACGCCCAGGGCAAGCGCTGCGGCTTCGACATCGAGATCGCCCAGTACGTCGCCAGCACGCTCGGCGTCGACCCGGCGAAGATCGAGTACAAGGAGATCGCGTCCGCGAACCGGGAGACCGCGATCAAGGGTGGCGAGATCGACTACTACGTCGGCACCTACTCGATCACCGACAAGCGCAAGAACGACGTCTCCTTCGCCGGCCCGTACTTCGTCGCCGGCCAGGACCTGCTGGTCCGCAAGGACGAGTCGTCGATCACCGGCAAGGACACGCTCAAGGGCAAGAAGGTCTGCTCGGCCACCGGCTCCACGCCGATCCAGAAGATCCGCGACGAGGGCCTGACCGAAGGCGAGAACATCGTCGAGTTCAAGACCTACTCCGAGTGCGTCTCGCAGCTGCTCGACAAGAAGGTCGACGCGGTGACCACCGACGACGCCATCCTCAAGGGCTACGCCGCGCAGAACCCGGACGAGCTCAAGGTCGTGGGCCAGCCGTTCAGCACCGAGAAGTACGGCATCGGCCTGCCCAAGGACGACAAGGCGCTGCGTGACTACGTGAACGACCAGATCGAGGCGGCGTTCACCGACGGCACCTGGAAGAAGATCTACGACGGCACGCTCGGCAAGTCCGGCTCGCCGGCCACTGCGCCGCAGCTCGAGCGGTACTGACGGTCCGCACCGACGTCGGACCGGGCGGGGAGGTCCTCCTCCCCGCCCGGTCCCGTCTGGAGAGAGTGAGAGCGAGGTATGGGCGAGTTCTTCCGCGTCCTGACGGACAACGCGAGCCTGTTCCGCGAGGGGTTCTACAACACCGTCAAGCTGTTCCTGATCGCCGGCGTCGGCAGTCTCGTCCTCGGCATGCTGCTCGGCGCGATGCGGGTGTCCCCCGTCCCCGCGCTGCGGGCGTTCGGCGCCACCTACGTCAACCTGGTGCGCAACACTCCCCTGACGCTGGTGTTCGCGTTCCTCGTCTTCGCGGTGCCGAAGCTGGACGTCAACATCGACTACTTCAACAGCGCCTGCATCGCGCTGATCGCGTACACCTCGGCGTTCATCTGCGAGGTGGTCCGCTCCGGCGTGAATACGGTAGCCACCGGACAGGCCGAGGCGGCCCGCGCGCTGGGCATGACGTTCGCCCAGGTGCTCACGCTGATCGTGCTGCCGCAGGCGCTGCGGGCCATGGTCCCGCCCATGATGAGCGTGCTCATCGCCATGCTGAAGAACACCACGATCGCCGCCGGCTTCTCCGTGCTGGAGGCCGGCGCCATCCCGGCGTACATGTCGGAACGGGGTGAGCCGCAGTTCATCGTGCTCACCTGGATCGTGATCGGCTTCCTGATCCTGATCATCCCGCTGGTCGTGCTCCAGCGGATCCTCGAGCGCAAGTGGGCGGTGGCCCGATGAGCAGCAGCAGCGTCCTCTACGACATCCCCGGCCCGAAGGCCCGGATGCGCAACCGGATCCTCGGCATCGTCTCGATCGCGGCGATCGTCGCGCTGATCGCGTTCGTGGTCTACAAGTTCAACGAGACCGGTCAGTTCGAGGCCCGCAAGTGGGAACAGTTCCAGTACGCGGCCGTGCAGCGGGAACTGCTGAACGGCCTCTGGGCCACGCTGAAGGTCGCCGCCGTCGCCACCGTGCTGGCACTGCTGTTCGGCGCGTTCTTCGCCAGCGCCCGGCTCAGCGACAAGGTGCTGTTCCGGGCGCCCGCCACGTTCGTGGTGGAGCTGTTCCGGGCCATCCCGCTGCTGATCCTGATCTTCTTCGGCTACTACGTGCCGCTCCAGTACGGCTGGCCGATCGACAAGTTCTGGGCGCTGGTCATCGGGTTGACGCTCTACAACGGCTCGGTGCTGGCGGAGATCTTCCGGGCCGGCATCAACGCCGTGCCGTACGGGCAGTCCGAGGGCGCGTACGCGATCGGCATGCGCAAGAACCAGGTGCTGCGGCTGATCCTGCTGCCGCAGGCGTTCCGGTCGATGCTCCCGGCGATCGTGAGCCAGCTCGTCGTGCTGCTCAAGGACACCGCGCTCGGCTTCATCATCACGTACCCGGAGCTGCTGTTCGTGGGCAAGCAGATCGGCGGCCGGCTGGCGTTCGGCCTGCCGTACGTGCCGACGTACCTGATCGTCGCGGCCATCTACATCGCCATCTGCGGCCTGCTGTCCGTGCTGGCCTGGTGGCTGCAGAAGCGGCTGACCCGGCTGCCGCGCAGCGCGGCCAAGCCGGTGCCGGCGACGCAGACCGACGGCGGGACCGGCGTCACGCCTCTGTGAGTCGACGGACACGAAACGGGCGGGTGGGGGTTGTCCCCCACCCGCCCGTTCTCCGTCCTGCCGTCGCTCAGCGGGCGATCTCGGTGACCCGGGACTCGCGCACCACGGTCACCCGGATCTGACCCGGATAGGTCAGCTCCTCCTCGATCTGCTTGGCCACGTCCCGGGCCAGCACCGCCGCGCCGATGTCGTCCACGTCGTCCGGCTTGACCATCACCCGGATCTCCCGGCCCGCCTGCATGGCGAAGACCTTCTCCACGCCCAGCTTGCCGGCCGCGATCTCCTCGATCCGCTCCAGCCGCTTGACGTACGCCTCGAGGCTCTCCCGCCGCGCGCCCGGCCGCCCACCCGAGCAGGCGTCCGACGCCTGGGTCAGCACCGCCTCGATGGTCTGCGGCGGCACCTCGTTGTGGTGCGCCTCGATGGCGTGCACCACGTCCTCGCTCTCGCCGTACTTGCGGGCCACGTCCGCGCCGATGATCGCGTGGCTGCCCTCCACCTCGTGGGTGAGCGCCTTGCCGATGTCGTGCAGGAACGCGCACCGCTTGATCGTCGGCACGTCCAGCCGCAGCTCGGCGGCCATCACCCCGGCGATGTGCGCGGTCTCCACCAGGTGCTTGAGCACGTTCTGCCCGTACGACGTCCGGTAGCGCAGCCGGCCCAGCAGCGTGACCAGCTCCGGGTGGATCTCGGTGATGCCGACCTCGACCAGCGCGTCCTCGGCGGCCCGGAGGCACAGCTCCTCCACCTCCTGCCGGGCCAGGTCGTAGACCTCCTCGATCCGGTGCGGGTGGATCCGGCCGTCCAGCACCAGCTTCTCCAGCGTGACCCGGCCGACCTCCCGGCGCACCGGGTCGAAGCAGGACAGCAACACCGCCTCGGGGGTGTCGTCGATGATCAGGTTGACGCCGGTGACCGACTCGAAGGCGCGGATGTTGCGCCCCTCCCGGCCGATGATGCGCCCCTTCATCTCGTCGCCGGGCAGGTGCAGCACGCTGACCACGCTCTCCGCGGTCTGCTCGCTGGCCACCCGCTGGATGGCGTCCACCACGATGTTGCGGGCGCGCTGCTCGGCGCTGCCCCGGGCGTCCGCCTCGATCTCCCGGACCAGCAGCGCGGCCTCCCGCTTCGCCTGCCCCTCGATCGACTCGACCAGCTCGGCGCGCGCCGCGTCGGCGGTCAGGCCGGCCACCCGCTCCAGCTCGCGGCGGCGCTGCTCCTCCACCTCGGTCAGCGTCCGCTCGCGCTCGGCCAGTGCGGCCTCCCGGGCGGCGAGCGCCGCGGTGGCGGCGGTGAGCTGCCGCTCCCGCTCGGCCAGCCGCTCCACCTCCTCGGTGTGCAGCCGCTCCCGCTCGTCCATCCGGGCGGCCCGGCGTTCCACCTCGGCCGCCTGCTCCCGGGTGGTGGCGGCCAGCACCGCCACCTCCCGCTCGCCGCTGCGCCGCGCGGTGGCGCGCAACTGCTCGGCGTCGGCCTCGGCCTGCTTGTGCGCCCGCTCCAGCACCGTGTCCGCCTCGGCGCGGGCGTCGTCGAGCACCCGTCGCGCCTCGGCCCGGGCCGCCTTCGCCTCCGCCTTGGCGGCAGCCGCCTCGGCCCGCGCCGCCGCAGCCGCGGACTTCGCCACGTCGATGGTGCTGTTCACCTCGTCGGCGGCCGTCCGCAACGCCGCGAGGGACTGCTCCTGCCGATCCTTCTCCGCGATGAAGGCCGGGTCCTCCGGCGCGGGCGCCAGGCTGAGCCGCTTGAGGGCACGCACGCCGAACAGCACGGCGCCGACCACCACCACGACCAGCAGCAGCACGACCAGGAGGAGGACGACGTCGAAGGCGCTCATCGAGCCGCTCCGCACCGGTACGCGGACGCGCTCGCGCGCCGGGCTCCGGCGTCGTGCTTCCGCCCTGCTCCGACGGCCCGGCCGGCGTCGCCGGCACGTCGGGACTCGACGGCCCGGCCGGCGTCGCCGTTCCGCCGTGCTCCTGTCGCCCGGCCGGCGTCGCCGTTCCGCCGTGCTCCTGTCGCCCGGCCGGCGTCGCCGTTCCGCCGTGCTCCTGTCGCCCGGCCGGCGTCGCCGTTCCGCCGTGCTCCTGTCGCCCGGCCGGCGTCGCCGTTCCGCCGTGCTCCTGTCGCTCGGCCGGCATTGCCGGGCCGTCCGGGCTCGGTGGCCGGGCTGTCACCCGCCCGGAGGGAATCGGGGCCGTGTGGCAGACCGCCGGTGAACCTGTGCCGCCCTGCCATGGCCGCCTCCCCCTGAACGTCGGCGCCGCAGGACACGCGCGAAGGACACGCGCCTGCGACTCTGGACGCCCGACCGGAGCGGCTGGCTGTGGGCAGCTTTCCGTCGGCGGTGTCCCCTGTGGGGCACCGCTGGCGGGCCGGTTGCAGTTGTCGGAGGCTCCGGGGTCTCCGGAGCGCCCGTCAAGGGCCGGTGTAGCTGGCCAAAGTGATGCTGTTCTGTTACGAGATCTATGTTGTGCGCTTAGCCTGCGCTGGTCGGGCAAAGTGAGCCTGTATGGCGAGGCTAGGTCGCGAGGGGCCGTTCGGTCAAGGAGTCATGATCAAACCACCCGGACGGAGAGAAGTTGCAGCGTCACTCAGCGGTGATCAGATGCCGGACAGGCCCGGACAAACCCCGCCCCCTCAGCGCCACTGCTCGCCGTTCCCGACCTGCTCAGGCCCCCTCCCCCATCGACGCCGCCCGCACCCCCCACGCGATCAAGGAGTTGGCGTCACCCCGAGGGCCCTCCGGTGACACAAACTCCTTGATCACCGCGCCGAGCCAACCGGGCTGTCGCAGGCATGCCGGCGCAGGGAGGCGCGACGACCTTCTGACCCGCCTCTCCCCGCACGATCATGAGGTTGACGGGCTCGATCATGAAGTTGGCCTGGACAAACCGGACGAGAATTGCCGTCAACTTCATGATCAACAGGGCTGGGCGGGCGGGACAGGGCGGGGTGGGGCGGGGCGGTCCCGGGTGGGTCAGCGGGCGGCGGTGGCTCGGGCTGTGGTCACCAGGGTGGCGTTGTCGGGGGCCTCGGTGCCGTCGGGCAGCAGCAGCGTGTCCTCCAGGCCGATCCGGGTGTGCAGGCCACGACGGACCGCCTCGGCGTACACCGGCCAGGTGGCCGGACCCTCCCCGTGCAGCAGCACCGGCGGGTGCTCGCCGGGCAGCGCGCCGAGGATCGCCGCCGCGTCGGCCAGCGCCGTCTCGACCTGCTCGGCCATGCACTCGACGAGGATCCGCCCGGTCGGCGCGGCCCAGCGGCGCCAGGCGTCGACCGCTGCCGGGGTCCACAGACCGGCCTCGACCATCACGCCGCGCTCGTGCAGGGCGGCGGCGACCTCGGCCGCTCCGGGCTCGTGCGCGTTGACCGAGGCGAAGTCGGGCAGCACCGTCCAGGCGCGGACGGCGGCGACCCGCGCGGCCGGGTCGGGGACGATCCAGGCGCCGGTGCTCACGCCGGCCGGCAGGCCGGGACACGCGTCGCGGATGGCGGTGACCGCCGCGGCGATCACGGCCGGGTCGATCGACTCGGCGCCGCTGTCGTCGCGCGGGTGCACGTGCACCGCCGCCACCCCGGCGGTCGCGCAGCGGACCGCGTCGGCGGCCAGTTCGGCCGGGGTGAGCGGCACGGCGGGATGCTCGTCCCGCCGTCGTGTGCCGTTGAGACACGCCTTCAGCACCGGTGTGGCGCCTCTCCTGGGTCGGCGGCCGCGACAAGGGCGGCCGGTCGGTCAGTCGAGCCGGCGGGAGTCCAGGTCGTGCTCGGCGTCGGCCATCGCGTCGGCGTCGATGTGCTCGGCGAACTCGGCCGCCTCGGCGCTCTGCGCGGCCAGCGCGTCCTTCACCGCCCCGATCGCCACCCCCGCCGGGTAGCCCTTGCGCGCCAGCATCCCGACCAGGCGCCGGAACACCGCGTCCGGCTCGCCCCGGGCGGTGCGCAGTTTGCGCTCCACCAGGGCGCGGGCGGTCTGCGCCTCGGTCTCCTCGTCCAGCCCGTCCAGGGCCGCGCCGGCCACCTCGCCGTCGACGCCGCGCTGGCGCAGCTCGTTGGCGAGCGCACGGCGGGCCAGCCCACGGCCGTTGTGCCGGCTGCTCACCCAGGCGCGGGCGAAGGCGGCGTCGTCGACGATGCCGACCTCGTCGTACCGGTCGAGGACCTGCTCGGCGACCTCCTCGGAGATGCCGCGCCGGGCCAGCGCACCGGCCAGCTCGGCCCGGGTGCGCGGGCGCACCGCGAGCTGCCGCAGGCAGATCTCCCGGGCCACCTCGGCCTCGTCGCGCGGCGGAGCCGGAGCCTCCCCTGCATCGGGCTCCGCCGCGCGATCACGGCGTCCCCGGCGAGGCCGGGGCGTACCTGTGGCGTCGCCCGTACGGGGTGGACCGGCATCCCAGCCCCGGCCCGTACGGGCGCGTCGTCCTGCCACGGGTCAGCGGATCAGAAGTCGACCGGCGGCAGTTCCGGGCCACCGGTGGCGTCACCGGCACCGCCGGTGCCGACGCCGAGCTTCTCCAGGATCTTCTTCTCGATCTCGGCTGCCACGTCCGGGTTCTCGCGGAGGAACTCGCGGGCCTTCTCCTTGCCCTGGCCGAGCTGGTCACCGTCGTAGGTGTACCAGGCGCCGGACTTGCGAATGATCGCCTGCTCCACGCCGACGTCGATCAGCGAGCCCTCGCGGGAGATGCCCTTGCCGTACATGATGTCGAACTCGGCCTGCTTGAACGGCGCGGCGACCTTGTTCTTCACGACCTTGACCCGGGTGCGGTTACCGACCACGTCGGTGCCGTCCTTGAGGCTCTCGATGCGGCGCACGTCGAGCCGGACCGAGGCGTAGAACTTCAGCGCACGGCCACCGGTGGTGGTCTCCGGGCTGCCGAACATCACGCCGATCTTCTCGCGGAGCTGGTTGATGAAGATCGCGGTGGTGCCGGTGTTGTTGAGCACACCGGTGATCTTCCGCAGCGCCTGGCTCATCAGCCGGGCCTGGAGGCCGACGTGGCTGTCGCCCATCTCGCCCTCGATCTCGGCGCGCGGCACCAGGGCCGCCACCGAGTCGATCACGATGATGTCGATCGCGCCGGAGCGGACCAGCATGTCGGCGATCTCCAGCGCCTGCTCGCCGGTGTCCGGCTGGGAGACCAGCAGGGCGTCGGTGTCGACGCCGAGGGCCCGCGCGTACTCCGGGTCGAGCGCGTGCTCGGCGTCGATGAACGCGGCGATGCCGCCGGCGCGCTGGGCGTTCGCCACCGCGTGCAGGGCGACGGTGGTCTTACCGCTGGACTCCGGACCGTAGATCTCGACCACCCGGCCGCGGGGCAGACCGCCCACGCCGAGCGCCACGTCGAGCGCGATGGAGCCGGTCGGGATGACAGCCGTCTGCACGACGGGCCGCTCCCCCAGCCGCATCACCGAACCCTTGCCGAACTGCTTGTCGATCTGAGCGAGAGCAAGGTCGAGCGCCTTCTCCCGGTCAGGCCCTGCTGCCATCGTTGCCACCCCTGCCTTCGCCGGCGTCTTTCCTGAGCTTCGCGTCACGCGGGACACGCTAGGCGCTGGGTCCGACAGAAAACCAGCCGACGGGCCGTGAGCTGTGGACGAGCACCCCGCTGTGGACAATAGCCGAACAGGTGTACGACTGGGCAAGCGACACGCGGGATGGACGAAAAGGCTGCTCAGCGTAGTCGGGCGGGCACCCGGTCCGGGTAGGCGGCGACCACGGCACGCCAGACCACGTGCGTTTCCTCACCGGCGGCGAGGGCCTGCTCGATGGTCCGCCCGCCGAGCTGGGACAGCACCTGGTCGCTGGCGATGCTGGCCGCGTACCCCGGGCCGAACGCCTCCTCCAGCCGCGTCCAGAAGTCGGTCAGCCGCACGTGTTCAGTCCTCCTCGTCGAGTGGTGCCGTGCCGGTAGGGCGCAGCGCCAGCGCCACCAGCGGCACCACCGCGATCGCCGACAGCAGGGTGAGCGTCGGGTACCCCACGGCTCGCATGACGAACCCGCTCGCCGCCGCCGCGCCCGCCCCGGCCAGCCCCATGAGCAGGTCGGACAGGCCCTGCACGCCGGGCCGGTCGGCGGTGGGCACCGACTCCGACAGCAGCGTCGAGCCCGCCACCATCGTGCCCGACCAGCCCAGCCCGAGCAGCGTCAGCCCCACCGACAGCAGCGGCGTGTGGTGCCCGGCGGTGCCGGACACCGCGCACGCGGCCAGCAGCAGCGCCACCCCGCCGAGGATCACCGGCCGCCGGCCGAACCGGTCGGTGAGCCACCCCACCACCGGCGACAGCGCGTACATGCCGGCGATGTGCAGGCTCAGCACCAGGCCGACCACTGGTAGCACGTCCGCGTCGGAGTGCCACTCGCCGAGGTGCACCGGGGTCATCGACATCACCGCGACCATCACCAGGTGCCCCACCGCGACAGCGGCGATGCCGAGGCGGGCGGCCGGCCGCCCGCGTACCGTGCGCCACGCGGCGGCCATGCCACCGCGGCGGTTGACCGCCGGTGCGGCGCCCGGTGCCGGCTCGGCCGCCGTCAGCCGGCGCGCGGTGAGCAGCGGGTCCGGCCGCAGCAGGACCAGGAGTACGACGGCGGTGAGCGTGAACGCGACGGCGCTGAAGGCGAACGGGCCGGCCAGCGCCGGCAGGCCCCAGCCCCGGGTGGTGTCGTCGGCGAGCGCGGCGAAGTTCGGCGCGGCCACCGCGCCGATGGTGGTGGCCCAGACGACCAGCGAGAGCTGCCGCCCCCGGCGCTGCGGCTCGGCCAGGTCCACCGCGGTGTAGCGGGCCTGGAGGTTGGCCGCGGTGCCGCCGCCGAACAGCAGCATGCCGACGAAGAGCAGCGGCACCAGGCGCGTCACGGTGGCGACCACGACCAGCACGCCGCCGACCGCGCCCACGACGTACGCGAGGACCAGCCCCGGCCGGCGACCACGGGCGGCCATGAGCCGGGTGACCGGGATGGCGAGCAGCGCGGCGCCGACCACACCGGCGCTCTGCGCCAGCCCGGCCAGGGCGGTGCCGGCCACCCGGGCGGCGAGCAGCGCGCCGACCGAGATGCCGATGGTGACGCCGATGCCGCCGATGATCTGGGTGAGGAACAGCAGCCGGACGGTACGCCGCTGGATGCCGGCGACGTCGGGCCGGGGCGGGGCCGGCGCGGTCAGGTCGGTGGACATGCGCGCTCCTGGTGAGGACGGATGCCCCATCCTCCCCCGCCGGTCCGTTCGACCGGCAACCCGGTTTCGCTACAGGCCGAGGCCCCGGCCGATGATCTCCTTCATGATCTCGGTGGTGCCGCCGTAGATCGTCTGCACCCGGCTGTCCAGCCACGCCTTCGCCACCGGGTACTCGGCCATGAAGCCGTAGCCGCCGTGCAGCTGCACACAGCGGTCGGCCACCCTGGTCTGCAACTCGGTGGTCCACCACTTGGCCTTCGCCGCGTCGGTCACCGACAGGCGGCCCGCGTTGAACTCGGTGACGCAGTGGTTGACGAACGTCCGCGCGATGGTGACCTCGGTGTCCAGCTCGGCCAGCAGGAACCGGTTGTGCTGGAACCGGCCGATCGGCCGCCCGAACGCCTCGCGGGAGCGGGCGTACTCGATGGTGAGCGCGAGCAGCTTCTCGCAGGCCGCCACCGCCGCGACGGCGATGCTCAGCCGTTCCCGGGGCAGGTTGGCCATCAGGTGGTAGAAGCCCTGGTTCTCGGCGCCGATCAGGTTCTCCGCCGGCACCCGGCAGTCGTCGAAGAACAGCTCGGCGGTGTCGTTGGCCTTCAACCCGACCTTCGCCAGCCGGCGGCCCCGGCTGAAGCCCGGTGTGCCGTCCTCCACCACGACCAGGCTCACCCCGTGCGCGCCCTGGTCCGGCGCGGTCTTGACCACCACGACCACCAGGTCGGCCATCTCGCCGTTGGTGATGAACGTCTTCTGCCCGTTGAGGACCAGGCTGTCGCCGTCGCGGACCGCCGTGGTGCGGATGCCCGCCAGGTCGCTGCCCGCGCCCGGCTCGCTCATCGCGATCGCGGTGACCAGGTCGCCGGAGCAGAAGCCCGGCAGCCACCGCTTGCGCTGGTCGCCGGTGGTCAGCTCGGTCAGGTACGGCGCGACCACGTCGTTGTGCAGCCCGAACCCGAGGCCCGAGCACCCGGACGCGACGATCTCCTCGTCGAGTACCGCGTTGAACCGGAAGTCGCGCTGTCCGCCGCCGCCGTACTCGGGATCGACGTCGGGGCCGAGCAGCCCGGCCGCGCCGGCGGCCCGCCACACCTCCCGGTCGACGATCCCGTCGGCCTCCCAGCGCTCGTGGTGCGGCACCGCCTCCCGGGTCAGGAACCGGCGGCACAGGTCACGGAACTCGTCGTGGACGGGCTCGTAGAGATGCTGCTCCATGGCGGCCAGTCTGGCACCGCTCACCCGCGCCGGACAGGGGCGAACCGGGCGGGGTGGCCCGCCATCGCGCGGTGGACCAGGATGGCGGGATGAGCACACTCACGGGGAAACAGGTCGCCGAGGCCGGGCTGGACGGGTGGACGTACCTGCTGGGGGCGTTGCAGACGCGCGTCCGTACCCCCGATTTCGCGGCCGGGCTGGCGCTGGTGGCCGCGGTGGGCGCGGAGGCCGAGCGGGTCGACCATCATCCGGACCTGGACCTGCGCTACACCCACGTCGACGTTCGGCTGTGGTCGCACGACGCGGGCGGCGTGACCCAGCGTGACCTGCGGCTGGCCCGGACGATCTCGGCGCTGGCCGCCGACGCCGGGCTGACCCTGTCGGCGGCCGGGCTGGCCCGCCTGGAACTGGCGCTGGACACCCCGGAGCACGCGGCGGTGCTGCCGTTCTGGCGGGCGGTCCTGGCCTGGCAGTCGCCGGGCGGCCGGGGCCCGGACGACGACGAGGTACGCGACCCGGACGGCGTGCTGCCGACGATCTGGTTCCAGCGTTCCGGCCGGGACGAGCCCCGGCAGCGGTGGCACCCGGACGTGTGGGTCGACCCGGCCGAGGTGGACGCGCGCATCGCTGCCGCGCTGGCGGCGGGCGGCACGCTGGTCAGCGACGCGGAGGCGCCGAACTTCTGGGTGCTCGCCGACCCGGACGGCAACCGGGTCTGCCTCTGCACCTGGCAGCAGCGCTCCTGACTCAGCGCAGCGCCTTGGCGGCCACCTTCAGGTCGGCGACCAGCCCTTCGTACGCCACGTCCTGGTTGTCGGCGCGCAGCACCGCGGACGGGTGGATGGTGGCGAGCAACCGGGCCGCCGGGGCGTCGGCGACCGCGCCCGTCCGGTCCACCGGCACCCGTTCGAAGTCCTCCGGGTGCTGGGCGGCGGCGGGCCAGGGCATCAGCTCGCCGCGCTGCTTCGTCACCCGGAACGACGGGCCGAGCAGCGCCTTGGCGGCGGTGGCGCCGAGCACCACCACGATCTCCGGGCGCAGCCGGGCGAACTCGGCGACCAGCCAGGGCCGGCAGGCGGTGACGTGCACCCGGTCCGGGGTCTGGTGGATGCGCCGCTTGCCGCGCAGCTCGAACCGGAAGTGCTTCACGGCGTTCGTCAGGTAGATCTGGGCGGGGTCGAGCGCGGCGTCGTCGACGGCCTTGCGCAGCAGCCGTCCGGCCGGGCCGACGAACGGCAGTCCCTTCTGGTCCTCGATGTCGCCCGGCTGTTCGCCGACGAAGACCACGCGGGCGTGTTCGTCGCCGCGGCCGAAGACGGTCTGGGTGGCGTCCCGGTACAGCTCGCAGCCCCGGCAGCCGCCCGCCGCGGCGCGCAGCTCGTCGATGGTGTCCGCCGACGGCGGGATGAACTCCTGCGCTCCGGGGGCGCTCTCGGTCTCGGCCATGCCGACCGTTCTACCCCCTCGGCAGCCGCCCACGCGAGCGCTTGCCGCGATCAGGCGGTGAAGGCCGGGGTGGGCCGGGCGGCGCGGGCGATCACGTCGGCGAGCGCGGGGATGTCCGCCTCGTCCAGCGCGCTGACCGAGACGCGCACGGCGGGGGCGGCCGCGATCCGGTACAGGCCGCCGGGGGCGAGCGACCACCCGGCGTCGCGCAGCGTCGTGACCGCCACCGTCTCGTCGGGCACCGGCACCCAGACGTTGATCCCGGTACGCCCGTGCGCGGCCACCCCGCGCGCGGCGAGCGCGGCCACCAGCCCGTCGCGCCGCCGGTCGTAGCTGTCCGCCGCGTGCCGTACCAGCCCGGCGGTGGCCGGGTCGCGCCAGAGCGACACGACCAGGCGTTGCAGCACCGTGGAGACCCAGCCGGCGCCGACCCGTGCCCGCCCGGCGACCCGGGCCACTGTGGCCTCGTCGCCGGCCAGCACCGCCAGCCGCAGGTCGGGCCCGTAGGGCTTGCTCACCGACCGGACGAAGGCCCACGCCGGGGTCGCCCCGGCGAGCGGGCACAGGGGTACGCGGGCCAGCTCGGCGGCGTGGTCGTCCTCGATGAGCAGCAGGTCGGCCCGGCCGGCGAGCAGCGTCCGCAGCGCGTCGCCCCGGTCGGCCGAGACGGCGGCCCCGGTCGGGTTCTGCGCCCGGCTGGTCACCACGAGCGCCCGGACCCCGGCGGCCAGCGCCGCCCGGACCCCGCCCACGGTGGGGCCCTCGTCGTCCACCGGAACCCCGACGGTACGCAGCCCGAGCGCGGCGATCAGGTCGAGCAGGTTGGCCCAGCCCGGGTCCTCCACCGCCACCGCGTCGCCGGGGCGCAGGTGGGCGGCGAGCAGCCGTTCGATGCCGTCGAGCGCACCGCCGGTGACTGTAAGCTCGGCGGCCGGCACCCCGTCCGCGGCGAGCCGGTCCCGGGCCAGGGCGGCCAGGTCGGGCAGCACGGCGTCGGTCGCGTACCCGCCGGGGGGTCCGATCTCGGCGGCGAGCGCGGCCAGGTGCGGCCCGAGCGGGGGCAGCAGCCGGGGGTCGGGCTGACCGGCGGAGAGGTCGCGGCCGCCGGTCAGGGGCGGTGGCAGCAGCGCGGCGCGGCGGGCGGCGACCGGCGGGCGGGGGCGGACCCGGGTGCCGTGCCGGCCGGCGGTCGCGACCAGGCCGCGTTGCCGCAGTTCCTGGTACGCCTTCGCGACGGTGGCCGGGCTGACGCCGAGGTCGGCGGCGAGCGCGCGGACGGCGGGCAGGGCGTCGCCCGGCGCGAGGTCACCGGCGCGGATGCCGGATTCGACGCTTGCCGAAATCGCGGCGGAGGTGGAACCGACGATCTGATAATGTGCTGCCACAGTTCGGAGATTGTACTAGCACGAAGGTGGGATGTCACGTGTACCCCCCGACCGAACGCACCACCGCCAGCCGCGTCCGCGACCGGATGTCCTACGACCGGGCCACCGCCCACGCGCTGCTCGACGAGGCGTACCACTGCGCGCTGTCGTTCACTGTGGACGGTGAGCCGCGCGTCCTGCCGACGCTGCACGTGCGCGTCGGCGACACGCTCTACCTGCACGGGTCCACCGGCAGCCGGCCGCTGCTGGCCGCCCGGGGCCAGGCCGGGCTGCCGGTCTGCGTCGCGGTGACCCACCTCGACGGGCTGATCTACGCCCGCTCCCAGTTCCACCACAGCGCCAACTATCGGTCGGTGGTGGCGCACGGCACCGCCCGGCTGGTCGACGACCCCGGCGAGAAGGCGGCGGTGATGACCGCGCTGGTGGAGAAGGTGGCCGCCGGCCGGTCCGGCGACAGCCGCCCGCCGAACCGGCGTGAGCTGGCCGAGACGGCCGTGCTGGCGCTGCCGCTGCGCGAGGTGTCGGTACGGGTGCGCACCGGCGGCGTCAACGACGAGCCGGCCGACGAGGCGCTGCCGTACTGGGCCGGTGTGGTGCCGCTGCGGCTCACGCCCGGCCGCCCCGAACCGGCGCCCGGTGTGGCCGCGCCGGTGCCTGCGTACCTGCGGGCGGCCCGCTCGCCGTGGCACGAGCCGGCGGTGCTGCGCGGTGAGCACGTCGTGCTGGAGCCGCTCGACCTCGCCCACGCCGACGAGCTGTACGCCGCCACCGCCGACCCGGAGGTCTGGCGGCACCTGGGCGGCACGCAGCCGGCCGACGCCGCCGAGATGCGCCGGGTGGTCGCCGGTTACCTGGACGCGCAGGAGCGCGGCGAGCAGGTGTGCTGGACGCAGCGCTGCGCGGTCACCGGCGGGGTGATCGGCACGACCTCCTACTACGAGATCGACCCGGTCCGCCGGTCACTGGCGATCGGCTACACCTGGCTGGGCCGCCCGTGGTGGCGTACCGGCGTCAACACCGAGGCGAAGCTGCTGCTGCTGGGCCGGGCCTTCGACGACCTGGACGCGGTCCGCGTGGTCTGGCACACCGACATCCGCAACGAACGCTCGCAGCGGGCGATCGCACGGCTCGGCGCGAGCCGGGAGGGCGTGCTGCGGCAGCACAAGCAGCGCGCCGACGGCTCCTGGCGGGACACCGTGCAGTACTCCATGCTCGCGCAGGAGTGGCGGAAGGCACAGGTCAGCCTGCGGGAAAGGCTTCGCCCCACGGCGGGCGCGGCGTCATGATGTCCGGCGTGCTGGGGATCACCGACATCTGGACGTACGTGCTGGGCACAGTGGCGATCGTGCTGCTGCCCGGGCCGAACTCGCTCTTCGTGCTGGCCACCGCCGCCCGCCGGGGCGTGGCCACCGGTTACCGGGCCGCCGCCGGGGTGTTCGTCGGCGACGCGGTGCTGATGGTCCTGTCCGCCGCCGGGGTCGCCTCGCTGCTCCAGGCGTACCCGCCGCTCTACCTGGTGATCAAGTACGCCGGCGCGGCGTACCTCGGGTATCTGGGGCTGGCCATGCTGCGCGGCGCGTGGCGGCGCTGGCGCGACCGCAACGACCCGGCCACGCCGCGCCTGATCGACGAGGTGGAGCCGGCGGAACAGCGGGAGCCGTTCCGGCGGGCGCTGGTGATCAGCCTGCTCAACCCGAAGGCGATCCTGTTCTTCGTCTCGTTCTTCATCCAGTTCGTCGACCCCGGGTACGCGTGGCCTGCGCTGTCCTTCCTGCTGCTCGGGCTGATCGCACAGGTCGCCAGCGCGATCTACCTGACCGTGCTGATCTTCACCGGCACGTACCTGGCGGCCCAGTTCCGGCAGCGCCGCCGGCTCGCCGCGAGCGGCACCACGGCGGTCGCGGTGCTGTTCCTCGGCTTCAGCCTCAAGCTCGCCGCCGGCTGACCGGCGGCGCGGTCAGGTGCCGTCGCCACCTCCGCCACCACCGCCGATGCCCGCGCCGCCGGCCGTCCCGCCGAGCCCGTAGCCCGGCGCGACGGGCCGGTCGGGGCGGCGGCTGACATGCGCCGACTCGCGGATCGTGGCGGACCAGTCGGCGTGCGCGGCGGCCGCCGCGTGCCGGTCGACGGCGTGCCGCAGCCAGCCGTCCACTGTGGCCACCCAGTCGCGCTGGTCGGCCCCGGCGTGCCAGACCCGGAACCGGCTGATGCTCTGGTGGGTGATCCCGGCGAGGGAGAGCCGCCGGTCCACCCAGAGCAGCACCTCCATACCGGCCGGGTCGGTCATCATGATCACTTCGAGTTCGGTCATCGGCCCGGCGTAGAGCGGCGCGGCCCAGAACCCGTACCACTGCTGGAACGGCAACGTCTGCTCCACCCCCGGCAGCCGTCCCTCACGCAGCCCCGCCTGCCGGATCGCGAAGCCGAGCGTGTCCAGCGCGGCGAGCACGTGCTCCTGGGTGGGCAGCGGGTGGATCAGCACCGGCACCATCGCGCCCTGGTCCACCTCCGGGTCCACCGACACCTCGGTGCGCAGCCCGGTACGCAGGCTCAGCAACGGCACCCCGCCGTACGTGGTCACCGGCGACTCCCAGGGCAGCGGCACGGCGAAGTCGACCGCCCGCCGCCGCCCGGCCGGCACCACGAACCGTCCCGCGATCGTCCACGTCTGGAACTGCACCAGGCGGCGCGGCGCCTCCGGGTCCTCCGGTTCGACCTGGGTCACCAGCCCCAGCCGGATGTGCCGGACCGGCACGTCCGAGCCGCCGGCGCTCAACGTCACCCGGCCCGGCAGGCGCAGGCCCGGCCGGGTGCTCGGGTTGGGCACCGTGGTGCTCACCGAGAGCCCGGTCCAGGCGGAGTCCCGCGACACGCCGGTCAACCGCATGCCGGGGCATTCCCGCTGCCCGCCCGGCCATGCCAGGCCGGAACGGACGCCGGCCCGGCCGAGGTGGTGTTCCACCCCGCCGGGCCGGCGGCATGACGGTCAGCGCATCCGGCGGCCTCGCGGCACCGGGTCGGTCTCGTCGTCGAACTCGCCGATGACCTCCTCCAGGAGGTCCTCCAGCGCGACGAACCCGATCGGCCGGGTCGGCCCACCGCCGTTGCTCACCAGCGCGAGCTGCGCCTGCTGCGCCCGCATCGCGGCCACCGCCTCGGTCACCGACGCCTCGGCCGGCAACGTGAAGGCGTTGGTCATCAACTCCTCCGCGGTCGCCGGGCGGCCGGTGGTGACGGCGCGCACCGCCTCGCGTACGTGCACCAGGCCGCACACCTCGCCACCGCTGTCGACCACCGCCAGCCGGGAGCGGCCGCTGTCGCGGGACACGTGCTCGATCCGCTCGGCGGTCTCGCCCCGGCCCACCGTCACGATCCGGTCGAACGGCTCCATCACCTGGGCGACTGTGGTGCCCTGGAGCTCCAGCATGCTGCTGAGCAACTGGTGCTGCTCGGCGCCGAGCAGCCCGTGCTCCCGGGACTGCTCCAGCAGGATGCGCAGCTCGTCCGGGCCGTGCACCTGCGCCAGCTGGTCCTGCTGCTGCACCCCGAACAGGCGCAACATCGCGTTCGCGAGCCCGTTGAGCAGGGACAGCACCGGCCGGACGATCCGGGCGAACGCCCGGAACGGCAGCGCCAGCAGCATCGCCGAACGCTCCGCGTCGGTGATCGCCCACGACTTCGGGGCCATCTCGCCCACCACCAGGTGCAGGAACGTCACGAGCGACAGCGCGAACACCAGCGCCACCACGTGACTGGCCGCGGCGGGCAGGCCGACCGCGTGCAGCAACGGGCTGAGCAGGTGCTCGATGGCCGGCTCGGCCAGCGCGCCCAGACCCAGCGTGCACAGCGTGATGCCGAGCTGCGCGCCGGCCAGCATGAGGCTCAGCTCGCGGACGCCGTCCAGCGCCGCGCGGGCCGCCCGGCCACCGCCGGCCGCCGCCTGTTCCAGCCGGTACCGCTTGGACGCGACGAGCGCGAACTCGGCGGCCACGAAGAACCCGTTGAGCGCCAGCAGCACCCCGGAGAAGATCAACGCGAACCCGGGGCTCATGCGGCACCCTCCCCGGACACGTCGGCGGTCGGCCGCAGCCGCACCGAGTCGGCCACGTGCCGGTCCACCGCCAGCACCTCGACCAGCACCCGCGGGCCGCCGGCCGGCCCGTCGCCGTCCGCGGCGACCGGGATCTCCAGCCGGTCACCGACCTCGGGCACCCGGCCCAGCTCACGCATCACCAGACCGGAGAGCGTGTCGTACTCGGGCGCCTCCGGCAGTTCGATGCCGGTGCTGTCGGCGACCTCGTCGATGCGCCAGCGCGCCGGGACCACCCAGGAGCCGTCCTCCTGCCGCGCCGCGGCCCGGTCCGGCGGGTCGTCCTCGTCGCGGATCGGCCCGACCAGTTCCTCGGCCAGGTCCTCCAGCGTGATCACGCCGGCGAAGCCGCCGTACTCGTCGACCACGCAGGCGAGCTGCCGGTGCCCGGACCGCAGGCGGTCCAGCACCGTCGGCAGCGGCAGCGTCTCGGGCACCAGCAACGGGGGTACGGCCACCGCGTCGACCCGGGTGGTCGCGCGCTGCGCCGGGGGCACCCCGAGCACGTCGGCGATGCCGACCACGCCGATCAGGTCGTCGACGCCCTCGGCGCCGCGCACCGGGAACCGGGAGTGGCCGGTGTCCAGCAGCTCGACGATCCGGCTGACCGGCTCGTCGGCCCGGACGGTGTGCACGTCGACCCGGGGCACCATCGCCTCCCCGGCGGTCAGCTCCCGGAAGTCCAGACCCCGGTCCAGCAGGTCGGACATCTCGGCGTCGAGATGCCCCTCCTCCCGGGACTCGGCGATGATCTGTTCCAGGTCCTGCGGGGTGGCACCGCTGGGCAGCTCCTCGATCGGCTCGATGCCGACGCGGCGGAGCAGCCGTACGGCGGCCCGGTCGAACAACGTGATCAGCGGACCGGCGATCTTCAGGTAGATCAGGGTGGACCGGGACAGCGCCCGGGCGAGCGGCTCGGCCCGCGCGATGGCCAGGTTCTTCGGGGCCAGCTCGCCGAGGACCATCTGCACCACCGTGGCGATGATCAGGGCGAGGGCAACCGACAGCGGCAGCGACACCGAGCTGGAGAGCCCGGCCAGGCCGAGCAGGTCGGCCAGCCCGGCGCCCAGGTACGGCTCGGCGACGTAACCGACCAGCAGGGCGGTCACGGTGATGCCGAGCTGCGCGCCGGACAGCATGAACGAGAGCCGCCCGGTCACCTCCAGGGCCCGGGCCGCGGCACGGTCGCCACCGTCGGCGAGCTGCTTGAGCTTGCCCCGGTCCACGGCGACGTAACCGAACTCCTGGGCCACGAAGTACCCGGTGGCGGCGGTGAGGACGGTGATGAGAAGGAGACCGACGAGGATCAACACGGGAGGTTCAGGGCTCCCGGGGTCGTCGGGGAGGGAATTCGCCGGGTATGACCCGGCCGGCTACTGCTGCCCTCCGGGGCAGGAGAGTCGATCATGCCGCCCATTTTATCGGGGGCCGCTGGATGTTCGCTGAGGGTGCCGGGAAGCCCCCCGCACGTCCGGTTCAGCGCCCGGCCAGTTCGTCGGCGTCCAGCAGCGTGCGGTCGACCCGCCCGGAGCGGTACGCGGCCCGGCCGATCATCTGCGCGGCCACCGGCGCGGTGGAGAGCTGGAAGATCGCCACCAGGACCAGCATGCCCAGATCCGAGGGGGTACGCAGACGCAGCGCCAGCCCGGCCAGCAGCAGCAGGACGCCCAGCACCTGGGGCTTGGTGGCCGCGTGCATCCGGTCCAGGACATCCGGGAAGCGCACCAGCCCGATGCCGGCGACCAGGGCCAGCGCCGCCCCGGCCAGCAGCAGGAAGCCACCCACCCAGTCCGCCACCGCGCCGGCCATCAGGATTCAGCCCGGACCGCGAAGCGCACCAGCGACACCGACCCGATGAAGCCGAGCAGGGAGAGCACCACCAGGACGGGCAGCGTGGTGGCGTGCCGGTTCACCGCGGCCTCCGCCCCCACCGCGGCGAGCATCGCCGACAGCAGCAGGTCGGCACCGACGACCCGGTCGAGCAGGGACGGGCCGCGGTAGATCCGGGCCAGGGCGAGCAGCGCGGTGGCCGAGAGCAGCACGGTGAGCGCGACGGCGAGCAGGACTGTCACTGGTGGTTCCTCCGTTCCACGGGTTCGATGTCGAGCCGGCGTACCTCGTCGGGAGATCCGATGGCGCGCACGATGCGCCGTTCGACGGCGAGCACGCGCTCGCGGCTGGCGGTGATGTCCTCGGGGCCGCGCACGTCGAGCAGGTGCACGTAGAGCATGCCCTCGGCCCGGTCGACGTCGAGGATCAGCGTGCCCGGCACCAGCGAGATCACCTCGGCGGTGAGCGCCAGGTTGAGGTCGGTGCGCACGCGCAGCGGCACCGCGATGATCGCGCCGCGCGGGCGGTAGCCGAAGTGCAACGCCACGCCGGCCACGTGCACGCTGGCGCTGATCAGCTCCACGACGAACGTGGCAGCGAACACCAGCAGCGCGCGGGGGCGTACCCGGCCGCCGAACGTGACCGGTGGCAGCGGGAAGAACAGCAGCACGGCCACGCCGACCACCAGGCCGGCGAACAGGTTGCCCCAGGACACGTCGCCCCACAGCAGCATCCAGGCGACGACCAGCCAGGCGAGCGCGACCGCCTGGTCCCGCCGCCGCCCACCCCGGCCGACCGTCGGTGCCGGCGCGTCCGGTGCGGGCGCGGCCCGGGGTACGCCCGCGGGCTCACCGGTCGCCCCCGCGCCCGGGGGCAGGTCGTCGGTCACGGCACGTCCCGGGGCAGGACCGCCCGCACGTACGGGGTGCGCTCGCGCAGGTCGGTGGCCGCGTCCGCGGTGACCTGGAACAGCGGCCCGGCCAGCAGCGTGAACAGCACGCCCAGCGCCACCAGGGCGGTGGTCGCCCCGACCATCAGCCCGGGCAGCCGGGCCGGCGGGGTGGCGGTGGCCAGCCGGGGCGCCCGCCAGAACGCGATGTTCCACACCCGGGAGGCGGCGTAGAGCGTGAGCAGGCTGGTCAGCGTGCCGGCCGCGACGAGTACGGCGGGCAGCGTGCCGCCGGCCGCCACGCCGGCCTGGAGCAGGCCGAGCTTGCCGAGGAACCCGGAGAACGGCGGGATGCCGGCCAGGTTCATCGCGGGGACGAAGAAGAGCACGCCGAGCATCGGGGCGATCCGCGCCAGGCCGCCGATGCGGCGCAGGTCGGTGCTGCCCGCGCGTTCCTCGACCAGGCCGGCGACCAGGAACAGTGTGGTCTGGATGGTGATGTGGTGCACCACGTAGAAGATCGCCCCGGACAGGCCGGCGACGCTGCTCAGCGCCACCCCGAAGATCATGTAGCCGATGTGGCTGACCAGCGTGAAGGACAGCAGCCGTTTCAGGTCCGACTGGGCCACCGCGCCGAGGATGCCCACCACCATGGTCAGCCCGGCCACCACCATCAGCAGCGTGGCGACCTGCCCGCCGGGGAACAGCAGCGTCTCGGTGCGGATGATCGCGTACACGCCGACCTTGGTGAGCAGACCGGCAAAGACCGCCGTCACCGGTGCGGGCGCGGTCGGATAGCTGTCCGGCAGCCACGCCGACAGCGGGAACACCGCCGCCTTGATCCCGAACGCGAGCAGCAGCGTCAGTTGCAGGGTCAGGCGTACGCCCGACGGCAGCGCGTCCAGCCGGTCGGCGAGCTGCGCCATGTTCAGCGTGCCGGTGGCCGCGTACACCAGCCCCACGGCGGACAGGAACAGCAGCGACGACAGGATGCTGACGACCACGTACGTCGATCCGGTCCGCAACCGCACCTCGGTGCCGCCCAGCGTGATCAGCACGAAGCTCGCGGCCAGCAGGATCTCGAAGCCGACGAAGAGGTTGAACAGGTCCCCGGCCAGGAACGCGTTCGTCACGCCCGCGGTCAGCACCAGGTACGTGGGGTGGAAGATGCTCACCGGCGCGGTCTCACCGGTCTCCGCCCGGCCCTGGCCGATCGAGTAGAGCAGCACGCACAGCGTCACCGCCGAGGAGACGAGCACCATCAGCGCCGCCAGCTGGTCCGCCACCAGCACGATGCCCACCGGCGCCGGCCAGCCACCCACCTGCACCACCACCGGCCCGAACCGGTACGCCTGCACCAGCAGCACCGCCGCCACCACCAGGACGCTGGACAGGCAGAGCACGCTCACCCACCGCTGCAACCGGGGCCGGCCGGACAACAGCAGGGTGAGCGCCGCGCCGAGCAGCGGCACCACCACCGGCAGCGGCACCAGGGCGCTCATGTGGTTTCCCCGTCCCGGCGCAACCGCCGGCGGGCCGGCTCCGGATCCACCTGCTCCGGGTCGTCGTCCGGGCCCTCGCCGCCGAGATCAGCCGTGGACACCTCGTTGCTCTCGGCGAGCCGGACGATCTGCCGGTCCTCCAGGTCGTCCTGCACCTCGTCGTCGCCGCTGGTGTACCAGCTCCGGTAGGCGACGGCGAGCAGGAACGCGGTCAACCCGAACGTGATCACCACGGCGGTGAGCACCATGGCCTGCGGCAGCGCGTCGCTCATCGCGCCCTGCGAGGCGGAGCCCACGAGCGGTGCGGCGCCGGCTCGCCCGCCGAGCAGGATGAGCAGGTTCACGCCGTTGCCGAGCAGGATGATGCCGAGCAGGATCCGGGTCAGGCTGCGTTCCAGCAGCAGCGTCACACCGGCGGCGACGAGGACCCCGACGGCCAGCACCAGCACCAGCGTCGGCCCGGCCGCCCCCCTCGTCACTGAGCCACCTCTGTTCGCGACTGCGGGGCTCGCAAACCCGGCTCACTCCTCGCGCTCACGATGAACTCTCCCGCTGGACGACCAGCCCCCGCCCTGCCTCGCCCGCGGCCTCCACGTGCCGGTCCACCTCGGCGCCCAGGCTGCGCAGGATGTCCAGCACCAGCCCGACCACCACCAGGTAGACGCCGATGTCGAAGAACAGCGACGTGACCAGGTAGAAGTCGCCGACGACCGGCAGCCACAGGTTGACCTTCACGCTCTGCAGCACCTCACCGGTGAGCGCCAGGCCGAGCACACCGCTGCCGACCGAGATGCCCAGGCCCGCGCCGAGCACCGTGCCCGCTCCGACCGGGGCCGCCTCGGCCAGCTCGTACCGGCCGCCGGCCAGGTAACGCAGCGCCAGCGCGAGGCCGGCGACCAGCCCGCCGGCGAAGCCGCCGCCGGGGGCGTTGTGGCCGGAGAAGAGCAGGAACAGCGAGAAGATCAGCACGGTGTGGAAGATCAGCCGGGTGACCACCTCGAACACGATCGACCGCCGGCGCTCCGGCAGCGTCTGCCCGCCGCGCAGCCACACCGTGCGCCGGTCCCCGGCGCGCAACGCGACCGGCTGGGGACGGCGGGGACGCGGCCCGGTGCGGGAACGCTCGTAGATGAGGCTGGCCACGCCCGTCGCGGTCACCACGAGCACCGAGATCTCCCCCATCGTGTCCCAGGCCCTGATGTCGACCAGGGTCACGTTCACGACGTTGCGGCCGTACCCCTCGACGACCGCGAGGTCGGGGAAGGCCGCGGAGATCGACGGCGCCCGCCGGGCTCCGGCCGCGGCCAGCGCCAGGCCGGCCATCACCGCGCCGGCGGCGATCCCGATGCCGCGCCGCACCCAGCGGCTGCGGCGCAGCGGGCGGGCCGAGAAGCGCTCCGGCAGCCGCCGCAGCACCAGCACGAACACGGCGATCGTCGCGGTCTCCACGAGGAACTGGGTCAGCGCCACGTCCGGCGCGCCGTAGAGGACGAACATCATCGCGGTGCCGTAGCCGGTCACGCCGACGAGCAGCATCGCGGTGAGCCGGCGGCGCGCGCCGACCGCGAGCAGCGCGGCGACCGCGATCACCACGCAGACCACGAGCTGGGCCGGGTTGTCCCAGGCCGCCAGCTCGACCCGCCACGGCGCGGTCGCGATCATCGCCCCGCCCGGCACGAACACCAGCGCGAGCAGCACGGTGCCGAGGTACTGCGGCAGCGAGCCGCGCTGGGTGGCGCCGGTGACCTCGATGGCGAGCCGGTCGAAGCCGTGCGTCACCCACTCGTACCCCTGGTTGCCGTTCACCGGCGAGCGCAGCCGCGCCAGCGCGGGCGCCAGCGGGCCGCGGACCAGGTGCAGCACCACACCGCCGGCCAGCACGAGGGCGGACAGGCCGAGCGCCGCCGTGGGTCCGTGCCAGAGCGCCAGGTGCTCCTCGACCGGCCCGAACAGCTCGGCGTACGGCTCGAACAGGCCGCTCAGCCACCCGGCGGCCGCACCGGCGGCGAGCCCGGCCACGGCGAGCAGCGACGGGGGTACGAGCATGGCGGCGGGCGGCCGGGCCAGCTCGGTGTCCGGCACGCCGGGCCGGGCGCCGAACGCGCCCCAGAGGAACCGGATGCTGTACGCGACGGTGAGCGCGCTGCCGACCACCAGCACGATCAGGACCAGTGGATCGCCGGTGAACGCGGCGAGCGCCGCCTCCTTCCCGACGAACCCGAGCAGCGGCGGCACCCCGGCCATCGAGGCGGCGGCCAGCGCGGCGACCGTGGCCAGCACCGGCGCGGCCCGACCCACCCCGGACAGCTCCCGCAGGTCACGCGTGCCGGCCTCGTGGTCGAGGATGCCGACGACCAGGAACAGCGCCGCCTTGAACAGTGCGTGTGCGGCCAGCATCGCCACGCCGGCCAGCGCCGCCTTCGGGGTGCCCGTGCCGAACAGGACGGTGAGCAGGCCGAGCTGGCTGACCGTCCCGTACGCCAGCAGCAGCTTCAGGTCGGTCTGCCGCAGCGCCGCCCACCCGCCGATGACGAGCGTGACCAGGCCGGCGACCACCGTTACCGGCCGCCACCCGTCGACCGGGGCGAGCACCGGGCCGAGCAGTCCGATGAGGAAGATGCCGGCCTTCACCATCGCCGCCGCGTGCAGGTAGGCGCTCACCGGCGTCGGGGCGGCCATCGCCACCGGCAGCCAGGCGTTGAACGGGAACACCGCGGACTTCGCCAGCGCCCCGGCGAGGATGAGCAGCACCGCGACGGTCAGGTAACCGCCGCCGGGCAGCGGCGCCGAGGCCACCGCCGACCACCGGTATCCCCCGGCGTGGTGGCCGAGCAGCAGGAACCCGACGAGCATGGCCAGCCCGCCCAGCGTGGTCACGGTGAGCGCCTGGGCGGCGGCCCACCGGCTGGACCGGCGCTCGGTGCTGTGCCCGATGAGCAGGTAGGAGAAGACGGTGGTCAGTTCCCAGAACACGTAGAGCAGCAGCAGGTCGTCGGAGACGACGAGGCCGAGCATCGCCCCGGCGAAGGCGACCATGACGGCGGCGAACCGGGCCAGCCCGGCCGACCCGGGCGGGAAGTAGCGGGCGGAGTAGACCAGCACCAGCGCGCCGACGCCGCCGACGAGCAGCAGCATCAGCCAGGACAGCGTGGTGACCCGCAGCGCCACGTCGAGCTGGAGCTGCGAGATCCAGGGGTACGTCTCGACCACCTCGCCGCCGTCGCGTACGTCGGCGGTGTGCGCCGCCGCCCAGACCGCTGTGGCGGCCGGGGCGAGCGCGAGCAGCAGGCAGGCGCGCGGACCCCACCGGCGGACCAGCAGCGGGGCGAGCAGCGCCGCCACCAGGTGCACGATCAGCAGGACGAGCACGCGTACTCCCGGTCGAGGTGACAGCGCGCAGAACACGCTGGTGTCACAACCGATCACACGCCACAGAGGCACCGAACCGGGCCGTTTTCCCCAAAACCCACCCTTACCTCCACCCGGCCGTCCCGGCCGTCCCGGCCTCTCGGGCGGCGATCAAGGAGTTTGCGGCGGGATCGGGCGCGCTCCCGGACACGAACTCCTTGATCACCGGGGCGGCGGAAGGGCGGAAGGGCGGGGTGCGGCGGGGGTCAGGGGGTGGGGTTGGGGGTGGCCAGCTGGCGAGCGGCGCGGTCGACGGCGCGCTGGGCGGCGACCAGGGAGCGCAGCGGCAGCCGGGCGTCCCGGCTCTCCCGGCGCTGGACGAAGTAGTGCACGGCGGCCCGGACCCGGGCGCGGTCGGCGGCGCTGGACCGCGCGGTCGCCAGGACCATCTCGCGCAGGCGCGCGGCCAGCTCCTCGGCCAGCTCGAGATCGGGACCGTGCAGCGCGGCGCGGAGCGCGGCCAGGCGACTGTCGACCTTGCGGATGAGCACGTCGGTTCCGGAGCCCAGACCTCGGTCCTCGACGGTCATCCACGCCTCCACCCCACGCCGCATCGCGAGTGAAGTTACTTTATGTTGCAGCCCACAAGCAAGCAGTTAAGTAAGACTTAACGGAATAATCGCCCATTCCATTCTTGGTCTGCTGCGGGCGGGACGGAACGGTCCGGCGGCGGGCCGGATGTCACACCGGCGCGGCAGGATGGGAGCGTGGCGGACGAGGTGACCCCGTCGGGCCGGCCAGGCGGGTCAGGCGGGCAGGGCGGGCCAGGCGGGCAGGGCGGGCCAGGCGGGCAGGGCGGGCCAGGCGGGCAGGGCGGGCAGGGCGGGCCAGGCCGGTCGGGCGGTGTCCTGGCGGAGTTCGGCGCGGCGACCCGGGAGTGGTTCACCGCGGCGTTCGCCGCGCCCACCCCGGCCCAGGAGGGCGCCTGGCGCTCGGTGGCCGCCGCACGCAACGCCCTCGTCGTCGCGCCGACCGGCTCCGGCAAGACGCTCGCGGCGTTCCTCTGGTCGCTCGACCGGCTCGCCAAGGAGCCGCCGCCGGCCGACCTCCGGCGCCGCTGCCGGGTGCTCTACGTCAGTCCGCTCAAGGCGCTCGCCGTGGACGTGGAACGCAACCTGCGTGCCCCGCTCACCGGCATCCGCCAGGCCGCCTCCCGGCTCGGCCTGGTCCCGCCCGACATCACCGTCGGCATGCGGACCGGCGACACCCCGGCCGACGAGCGCCGGGCCTTCGCCCGCACCCCACCGGACATCCTCATCACCACGCCCGAGTCGCTGTTCCTGTTGCTCACCTCCGCCGCCCGCGACTCGCTGCGCGGCGTCGACACGGTGATCGTGGACGAGGTGCACGCGGTCGCCGGCACCAAGCGCGGCGCCCACCTGGCGCTGTCCCTGGAACGGCTCGACGCGTTGCTGGAGCGTCCCGCGCAACGGATCGGGCTGTCCGCCACCGTCCGGCCGATCGACGTGTGCGCCCGCTTCCTCGGCGGCGCACGCCCGGTCGACGTGGTGCAACCGCCGGCGAACAAGACCATCGAGGTCAGCGTCCAGGTCCCGGTGGAGGACATGACCCGCCTCGACGAGCAGGAGCCGCCGGAGGACGATCTCGGCGGCCTCGCACCCCGCCGACCGTCGATCTGGCCGGCGGTCGAGGAACGCGTGTTCGCGCTGATCCGCGCGCACCGGTCCACGATCGTGTTCACCAACTCCCGGCGCAGCGCCGAACGCCTCTGCGCCCGCCTCAACGAACTGGCCGCCGAGGAGGTGGAGGCGGCGGCCGCCCCGGACGGCAGCCACGTGGCCCGGGGCGGGGAGCCGGTGCGCGTATCCGATCTGCTGCCCGGCGCCGACGGCCCGTCGGCCGGCGACGGGGCCGGGCTCGACGACGCCGGCGGGTTCGGCGCGGTGTCCGGCGGCGAACCGGGCGACGGCGACGGGCCGTTCGACGATTTCGGCCAGGTGTCCGGCGGCGGGCCCGGCGACGGGAGCCGGGCCCGGCGGGGGGCGGAGGCGTCCGGCGGGCCGGTGCGCGCGCCGCGGCAGCCCGCGGAGGTGATGGCGCAGTCCGGCGCCGCGGCCGGGGCGCCGGCGGTGATCGCGCGGGCACACCACGGCAGCGTGTCGCGGGAGGAGCGCAAGCAGATCGAGGAGGCGCTCAAGTCCGGTCGGTTGCCCGCCGTGGTCGCCACGTCCAGCCTGGAACTCGGCATCGACATGGGCGCCGTCGACCTGGTGGTGCAGATCGAGGCGCCGCCGAGCGTGGCGGCCGGGCTGCAACGGGTCGGGCGGGCCGGGCACCAGGTCGGCGCGGTCTCGCGTGGCGTCGTCTTCCCCAAGCACCGGGGCGACCTGCTCTCCTGCACGGTGGTGGCCGAGCGGATGGGCGCCGGGGCGATCGAGGAGTTGCACTACCCGCGCAACCCGCTCGACGTGCTGGCCCAGCAGATCGTCGCGATGGTGGCGCTGGAGCCGTGGCGGCTCGGTGACCTGGCCGTGCTGGTCCGGCGGGCGGCGCCGTTCGCGGAGCTGCCCGACTCGGCGCTGCACGCGGTGCTCGACATGCTCTCCGGGCGCTACCCGTCCACCGCGTTCGCCGAGTTGCGTCCCCGGCTGGTCTGGGACCGCGCCACCGACGTGCTGACCGGCCGGCCCGGCGCGCAGCGGCTCGCCGTGACCAGCGGCGGCACCATCCCCGACCGGGGCCTGTTCGGCGTCTTCCTGGCCGGGGCGGAGCGGGCCGCGCGGGTCGGTGAGCTGGACGAGGAGATGGTCTACGAGTCGCGGGTGGGTGACGTGTTCCTGCTCGGCTCGTCGTCCTGGCGGATCGAGGAGATCACCCCCGATCGGGTGCTCGTCTCCCCCGCACCCGGGCAGGCGGCCCGGATGCCGTTCTGGAAGGGCGACCAGCTCGGCCGCCCGGTCGAGCTGGGGCGGGCGATCGGCGCCCGGGTCCGGGCGCTGCTGCGGCAGTCCGACGCCGACGCGGTCGCGGCGCTGCGGGCCGGCGGGCTGGACGACTGGGCCGCCGGCAACCTGATGAACTACCTGCGCGAGCAGAAGGCGGCCACCCGGTCGCTGCCGGACGACCGGACGGTGGTGGTCGAACGGTTCCGCGACGAGCTGGGCGACTGGCGGCTCGCCGTGCACTCGGTGCTCGGCGCGCGGGTCAACGGGCCGTGGGCGCTCGCGATCGGCCGCCGGCTGACCGAGCGGTACGGCGTGGACGCCCGGGTCATGCCCTCCGACGACGGCATCGTGGTGCGCCTGCCGGACACCGCCGACACCCCGCCCGGCGCCGATGTGGTCGTCTTCGAGCCGGACGAGATCGCCCAGCTCGTCGAGGAGTCGGTGGGCACGTCGGCGCTGTTCGCGTCCCGGTTCCGCGAGTGCGCGGCCCGGTCGCTGCTGCTGCCCCGCCGTGACCCCCGGCGGCGGCAGCCGCTGTGGCAGCAACGCCAGCGCGCCGCGCAACTGCTCGACGTGGCCCGCGAGTACGCCGACTTCCCGGTCACGCTGGAGGCCGCCCGCGAGTGCCTCCAGGACGTCTTCGACCAGCCCGCCCTCGGCGAGCTGATGCGCGACCTGGCCGCCCGCAAGGTACGCCTGGTCGAGGTGGAGTCCGAGCGCCCGTCGCCGTTCGCCAGGTCGCTGCTGTTCGGGTACGTCGGCGCGTTCCTCTACGAGGGCGACGCCCCACTGGCCGAGCGGCGCGCCGCCGCGCTGGCGCTCGACTCCGGGCTGCTCAGCGAGTTGCTCGGCCGGGTCGACCTGCGGGAACTGCTCGACCCGGAGGTGCTCGCCGAGACCGCGCGCCAACTGCGCTGGCTCACCGAGCAGCGGCGGCCACGCGACCCGGAGGACGTGGTCGAGCTGCTGCGCGTGGTCGGTGACCTGAGCGACGCCGAGCTGGCCGCGCGGGGCGTACCGGAGTCCTGGACCGACGAGCTGGCGGCGGCCCGGCGGGTGCTACGGGTCCGCATCGCCGGCGAGGACCGCTGGGTGGTCGTCGAGGACGCCGCCCGGCTGCGCGACGCGCTCGGGGTGGCGCTGCCCGTCGGGGTCGCCGAGGCGTACCTCGCACCCGTGGCCGATCCGCTCACCGACCTGGTCGCCCGGTACGCCCGCACGCACGGTCCGTTCGCGGCGGCCACCTGCGCGGCCCGGTTCGGGCTCGGCGTGTTCGTGGTGGAGCAGGCGCTGCGCCGGCTGGCCGCGAACGGCCGGGTGGTTTCCGGCGAGTTCGCGCCGGACAGTGTGGGCACCCAGTGGTGCGACGCGGAGGTGCTGCGCCTGCTGCGCCGCCGTTCGCTGGCGGCGCTGCGCCGGGAGATCGAGCCGGTGCCGCCGCGCGCGCTCGCCGCGTTCCTGCCCCGCTGGCAGCAGGTCGGCTCGTCGGCCCGGGGCGTCGAGGCGGTCGCCGCCACCGTCGAGCAGTTGCAGGGCGTGAGCGTGCCGGCGTCCGCGCTGGAACGCCTGGTGCTGCCCGCCCGGGTCGCCGACTACTCCCCCGCCCAGCTCGACGAGCTGTGCGCCGGTGGCGAGGTGGTGTGGGCCGGCGCGGGTGCGATCTCCGGCGGCGACGGGTGGGTGACGCTCGCGTACGCCGACGTCGCGCCGCTGCTGCTGCCACCGCCGGACGAGGCGCTGACGCTGACCCCGCTGCACGAGTCGGTGCTCGACGCGCTCGCCGACGGGCAGGCGTTGTTCTTCCGCTCACTGTCCGACCGGGTCGGCGCCACCGACGACGCCGCCCTGTCCGGCGCGGTGTGGGACCTGGTGTGGGCCGGTCACCTCACCAACGACACGCTCGCCCCGCTGCGGGCCGCGCTCGGCGCGGGCGGGGCGCACCGGTCCCGGCCGTCGGCGCCGCGCACCCGCTACCGCCGCCCCGGCCGGGTGGCGCTGCCCAGCCGGGGCGGTCCGCCCACCATGGCCGGTCGCTGGTCCCGGCTCCCCGACCGCGACCTCGACCCCACCCGCCGGGCCGCCGCCCTGGCCGATCTGCTGCTGGAACGGCACGGCGTGGTGACCCGGGGCGCGGTCGTCGCCGAACAGGTCACCGGCGGCTTCGCCGGGGTCTATCCGGTGCTGTCCGCGATGGAGGAACGCGGGGCGGCCCGGCGCGGCTACTTCGTCGAAGGGCTCGGCGCGGCGCAGTTCGCGGTGCCGGGCGCGGTGGACCGGATCCGGGCGCTCGCCGACGACAGCCAGGGACGGGGCGGGCCGACGGTCGTGCTCGCGGCCACCGACCCGGCGAACCCGTACGGCGCGGCGCTGCCCTGGCCGGAACGTGTGGTCGACTCCGGCGACGGAGCGGCGGCGGCGACCGGCCACCGGGCCGGGCGCAAGGCGGGCGCGCTGGTCGTGCTCGTCGGCGGCGACTTGGTGCTCTACGTCGAGCGGGGCGGCCGGACGATCCTGTCGTTCACCGACGACACCGACACGCTCGGCGCGGCCGGCAAGGCGCTCGCCGACGCGGTGCACTCCGGTGCGCTCGGCGCGATCTCGGTGGAACGCGCCGACGGCGAGGCCGTGAACGCGTCCCCGCTGCGCGACGCGCTGACCGCCGCCGGTTTCCGTGCCACCCCGCGCGGCCTGCGCCTGCGCGGCTGACCGCCCGGAGTTCCGGGGAGCGGGAACGTAGGGTGTGCCGGTGGCCTCGATCCGGGTACGTCAGGCGCGCGACGGGGACCGTGCCGCGCTGACGGCGTTGCACGAGCGGGAGTGGGGCGGGCCGATCGTGGTCGTCCACGACACCCGCTACGACCTGCGTGACCTGCCCGCACTGGTGGCGGTCGACGGCGACGGCGCGTTCGCCGGGGCGCTGGTGTACCGGGTCGACGCCGACGGGCTGGAAGTGGTGAGCCTGGCCGCGTCGACGCCCGGCACCGGGGCCGGGAGCGCCCTGCTGGCCGCCGCTGAGGAGGTGGCCGTCGCTGCCGGGGCGGACCGGATCTGGCTGGTCACCACCAACGACAACCTGGGCGCGCTGCGCTTCTACCAGCGACGGGGGCTGCGGATCGTCGCGGTGGACACGGGCGCCGTGGACCGGGCCCGCGCGGTCAAGCCGACTATCCCGCACGTCGGCGCGGACGGGATCCCGCTGCACGACGAACTGCGCCTGTCCCGGCACCTGATCAGGGCGGGCAACCCGTGAACGGCACACCGCACTGTGTCTCGCTGACCACCGACTACGGGCTCTCCGACGGGTTCGTGGCGGCGTGCCACGGGGTGCTGGCCCGGCTCGCCCCGGCCGTGCGGGTGATCGACGTGACGCACCTGATCCCACCGGCCGACGTCCGCCGGGGCGCGGCGGTGCTCGCGCAGACGGTGCCGTATCTGCCGTGGGGCGTGCACGTCGCGGTGGTCGACCCGGGTGTCGGCACCACGCGGCGCGGGATCGCGCTCGCCGCGCCCGGCGGGCTGCTCGTGGGGCCGGACAACGGGCTGCTGGTCCCGGCCGCGGAGGCGCTCGGCGGGGTGACCGCCGCGGTGGAGCTGACCAACCCGGACTGGCTCGGCCCGGTCGTGTCCCGCACGTTCCACGGGCGGGACGTGTTCGCGCCGGTGGCCGCCCGGCTGGCGCTCGGCGCGCCGCCCGCCGAGGCGGGACCGGCAGTGGACCCGGGCGCGCTGGTCCGGCTGCCGGAACCGGTGGTACGCGCCGAGCCCGGCGGCCTCAGCGCCGAGGTGCTGACCGTCGACCACTTCGGCAACGTCCAGCTCGCCGCGCCGGGCGCGCTGCTCGACGGCCTGCCGGCCCGGGTGCTGGTGAACGGACACGAGGCGGTGCACGGCCGCACGTTCGGCGACGCCGTACCCGGCGCCCTGGTGGTCTACGTCGACTCGGCCGGCCTGGTGGCCGTGGCGGTCAACACCGGCCGAGCCGCCGACACCCTCCGAGCCACCCCAGGCGACGCAGTCACGATCACCCACCCCTGACCCCGCGATCTTGCAGTCGTGGCCCCGGCATAGGGAACAAATGCCCCCGGCGCAGGGCCGAAACCGCAAGATCGCGGAGGAGAGCGGGGAGGGGCGGGACGGAGGACGGCGTCGTCAGCAGCGGGGGACTGTGCCGCCGTAGATCGAGGACAGGTACGCGTGGCTGACGTAGTTGCCGCCGACCAGGCGGTACCACCTCGTCGTGGTGCGGTACGTTCCGGCGATCTTCTGCCCGGTCACGTAGCACTGCACCGGCACGTGGGCGTACGTGGCAGCCAGCCCTCGGCTCGCGTACGAGGTGCTCGCCCCGGCGCGCAGGTTCAGCGGCCCGGAGCCGACCACGGCCCGCGCCCCGCCACCGGTCCACAGCAGCGTCACGTCCACCCACGCGTTGTCGGTGAGCCGCAGCCCGTCCCAGAACGTCCCGTCGGCCAGGTCCAGTCCGGCCGGGTTGCGCACGGTACGGCCGAACTGGTCCCGCCCGCCGTTGTAGCCGTTCTGGTACGCCGCCTGCGCCTCGGGCAATCCGCGCGGCAGGTCCTTCCAGTTCTCCCGGACCGACGCCGGGTTCCACCAGTCGTCCCGGGTGTTCCACGGGCCGACGTCCCAGACCGGGGCGTACTCGCAGCGGCTGCCGCTCGTGGTGCAGACCTTGACCGTGTAGTCGCCGGTGCCGCGCGGGGACAGGCCGCGCCGGGTGGGCAGCGCCGCGAAGTGGTCCCGGGTCCGCACCGTGTGCCCGTTGGCGGTGATGCCGCCGACCAGGCCGATCCGGGTCGCGTACACCCGGTACTTGAGCGCGGCGGCCGGCTGGACCGCCGTGGTGGCGACCGAGTCGGCGGCGAGCGTCAGCCCGGTGACGGTGGCCTCCGACGCGGAGTCGCTGGTGGTCAGCACCACGCGCGCCTGGACCCGGCTGACCGGCTGGTCGAACACCGCCTCGGTGGCGTCGCGCCACTCGGTCCAGCCGCGGGCACGCCAGCCGCGTACCTGGGCCACCGCCGTACCCCCGTCGCCGGTGCGGGCGGCGAGCTGTGCGCGTACCCGGGTCGCGGGTCGGTCCAGGGCGCGCGGCGCGGAGAGCAGGATGCCCTCGGCGACCGGTCCGGCGACGGCGGCCGGGCGGGTGCGGGCGGTGGGCCGTGGGTCGGCCAGCCGCAGGCGGCCGGACCGCCAGGCGACGTTGACGTCGTCGCCGCCGGCGACGGCGAGGTCGACGGACCAGCGTTCGGAGCCGGGCGCGGCGGCGCGTGCCGGTGCGGCGGTGGGCGGGGGCGCGGCCTGCGCGGGCGTGCCGGGCAGTCCGGCGGCCACGGTGAGCAGGGCGGTCAGGGCGACGACGGTACGACGTCGTAGATGTGCCATCAGCATTCTCCTCAGAACCCCCTGATCGTTGCGTTTCCGCAGATCAAGTGGAACCTCAGTACAAATAGCGACACATGCGAATTCCTTTCGGTAGGGGACAATGGCGGGGTGCCCGAAGGCGACACCGTCTGGAACACCGCGCGCGTCCTGCAACGCGCGCTGGCCGGGGCCCGGCTCACCGGGTCCGACTTCCGCGTGCCACAGCTCGCCACCACCGACCTGACCGGCTGGACGGTGCGCGAGTCGGCGAGCCGGGGCAAGCATCTGCTGCTGCGCCTGACCGGCACCCACGCCGAGCCCTGGACGCTGCACTCGCACCTGCGGATGGACGGCGCCTGGCGGGCGTACGCCCCGGGTGAGCGCTGGACCGCGCGTCCGGCGCACCTGATCCGGGTGGTGCTGCGCTCCCCCGCCGCGGTGGCCGTCGGCTACCACCTGCACGAGCTGACGCTGGTGCCGACCGCCGAGGAGGAGTCGCTCGTCGGCCACCTCGGCCCGGACCTGCTCGGCCCGGACTGGGACGCCGACGAGGCGGTCCGCCGGCTCGCCGCCGACCCGGAGCGCACCATCGGCGAGGCGCTGCTCGACCAGCGCAACCTGGCCGGCGTGGGCAACCTCTACAAGTGCGAGGTGCTGTTCCTGCGCGGCGTGTCGCCGTGGACGCCGGTCGGCGCGGTGCCGGACCTGCCCGGCACCGTCGCGCTGGCCCAGCGGCTGCTGGCGGCCAACCGGGGTCGCTGGACGCAGAGCACCACGGGGGTGCTGCACCGGGGCGGCACGAGTTACGTCTACGGACGCCGGGCGCAGCCCTGCCGCCGCTGCGGGACCGCCATCCGCAAGGAGGAACTGGGCGAACGGGTCACCTACTGGTGTCCGGCCTGCCAGCCCGGCGTGGAACTTCCACGAAACGCCCAAGATCGGCCAAGATAGGGACGATTGGGTACTTCCGCCTCACCCCTGTGACGTCGCATGCTGCGGTGGACCGCTCACGGATCGTCAGCAGCGCGTACGACCGCCACGCCGGGGTGTCGGCCGGCGCGCCCCGACCCGGGGAGAGCCATGGTGCTGTTCCGCAGAGCCCGGCCCGGACGGCCGGACCGGGCCGCAGTCGCCGAGGAGACCGCGTCCGCCGATTCCGCCGTGCGGGGCGTTCCCGCCGCGCGGGCCGGTGACGAGGAGCCCGGCGGCGGCCCGGCCCCGGCGAGCCTGGACCCGGCCGCCGTCCCCCGCCTGTTCGGCCCGGTGCCGAACACCGCCGCCAGCCCGCTGCCCGCGCTCGACCCGGACGGCCGCCCGGTCCCCGGCACCGGCATCCGCAAGTTCGTCGACCCGCTGCCCCTGCCCGGGCAGCCGGCCACCACCGGGCTCGGCGCCCGCCTGCCCGTCGCCGTCCCCGACACCATCACCTGGCCGGGCTGCGACTACTACGAGATCGGCCTCCAGGAGTACGCGCAGCGCCTGCACCGCGACCTGCCGGCCACCCGGCTGCGCGGCTACCGCCAGCTCAACCTGGGCACCGACGCCTCCGGGCACAACACGGTCAGCCCGCCCGGCCGCCCCTGGCACCTCGGCCCGATGATCGTGGCCCGGCGGGGCCGCCCGGTACGGATCAAGTTCATCAACCAGCTCCCCACCGGACGGGCCGGTGAGCTGTTCCTGCCCGTGGACGAGACGGTCGACGGCGCCGGGGCCGGGCCGCTCGACGGTCCCGCGCCCTACCCGCAGAACCGGGCCGTGCCGCACCTGTCCGGCGCGCAGACCGGCTGGATCAGCGCCGGCAACCCGTGGCAGTGGGTGACCCCGGCCGGTGAGATCACGCCGTACCCGGTGGGTGCGGGTCTGACGCCGGTGCCGGACATGCCGCCGCCCGGCGCGGGCGCCACCACGCTGTACTTCCCGAACGAGCAGAGCGCCCGGCTCATGTGGCTGCACGACAACACGCTCGGCCTGTCCCGGCTCACCGTCTACTCCGGGCAGATCGCGCTCTACCTGCTCACCGACCCGGCCGAGGAACGGCTCGTCGACGACGGCGTGCTGCCCGCCGACCAGTTCCCGCTGGTGATCGAGGACAAGACGTTCGTACCCGACGACGCGCAGCTCGCCGCCCAGGACCCCACCTGGGACCGGGACCGCTGGGGCGCCAAGGGCAGCCTCTGGCACCCGCACGTCTACCAGCCGCGGCAGAACCCGTACCGGCTCACCGGCACCAACCCGACCGGGCGCTGGGACTACGGGCCGTGGACCCACGACCCGGACGGCGGCGCCAGCCCGTGGGTCGCCCCGGTGCCGAACCCGCACCACGACCCCGACACCGAACCGGACGAACCGCCGCTGGTCCCGGGCGTGCCGCACCCGTCGGCGGTCCCCGACGCGTACGGCGACACCCCGCTGGTCAACGGCGTGGCCTACCCGTACCTGGAGGTCGCGCCGCGGGCGTACCGGTTCCGGATCCTCAACGCCTGCGCGGACCGGGCGCTCAACCTCCAGCTCTACCGGGCCGCATCCGACGCGCCGATGTGGGCGGCCGACGGCACCCCGGCCGACCCGGACGCCGGTGAGGTGCCCATGGTCGAGGCGGTACGCGCGCCGGGACGGCCCGCGTACTGGCCGGCGGACGGGCGCGACGGCGGCGTGCCCGACCCGGCCGCCGCCGGACCCGAGATGATCCAGATCGGCAACGAGGGGGGCCTGCTCCCCGCCCCGGTGGTGCTGACCAACCGGCCGGTGGACTACCGGTACGACAGGCAGGACCCGACGGTGCTCAACGTGGACGGGCACGCGCTGCTGCTCGCCCCCGGCGAACGGGCCGACGTGGTGGTGGACTTCTCCACAGTGGTTCCGGGCAGCACGCTCATCCTCTACAACGACTGCCCCGCGCCGCTGCCCCGGTTCGACCCGCGCCACGACCACCACACCGGCGCGCCCGACCGGACCGCCGCCGGTGGCCTGCCGCCGACCCGCCCCGGGTACGGCCCGAACACCCGCACCCTGCTCCAGATCCGGGTCACCGGCACCCCGGCCGAGCCGTACGACACGCGGCGGCTCGCCGAGCGGCTACCAGGGGCGTACGCGCGCAGCCAGCCGCCGCCGATCGTGCCGCAACCCGCGTACGACACCGCCATCGGCACCTCCACCCCGCGTCCGACGCTGGTTCCCGCGCGGGCCACCTCGATCACGTTCACCCCGGCGGGCGCCACCGCCCCGGTCACGCTGCCGCTCGCGGTGAAGTCGGTCGGGCAGGTGTTCGAGGCCCGGCACGGCCGCGCGGTGGGACGGCTCGGCGTCGGCCACCCGGTCGCCGGGCCACTCGCCCCGGCCACCCTGCCGCTGGGACCGGCCGACCCCGCCACCGAGGTGCTGCACGCCACCGACCCGGCCGTGGCGGTCGGCGCGCCCGGCGACGGCACGCAGCTCTGGCGGATCGTCGGCGACGCCCCGCGTACCCACCCGGTCCACATCGAGGGCTGCGACGTGCAACTGGTCAACCGGGTCGGCTGGGACGGCACGGTCCGCCCGCCGGACCCGGGCGAGCTGGGCTGGAAGGACACCGTCCGGGTCAACCCCCGGGAGGACGTCGTGGTGGCGCTGCGTCCCGTACCGCCCGCCCTGCCGTTCAAGATCGGCGACAGCGTACGGCTGCTCGACCCGACCCGCCCGGCCGGCGCACGGCTGGACGCCGGCCCGGTCAGCCCGGTGGACGGCCGTCCCGCGGTCGTGGTCAACCAGCTGGTCAACCTGGGCTGGGAGTACCGCTGGCAGACCCGCTCGGCCGGACTGCGCGACCAGGGCATGAGCCGCCCGCTGGTCCTGCGCGTGGCACCCAAGGCGCCGACCGGGCTCACCGCCACCCCGGCGCCCGGCAGCGCCACCGCACTACCCGCCATCGCGCTGACCTGGACGGGCAACGGCAGCCGGCCCGTACCCACCAGCCACCGGCTGCAACGCGCCACCGACAGCACCTTCACCGCCGGGCTGACCGAGATCACGGTGGCCGCCACCGCCACCCGCTACACCGACGCCACAGTCACACCCGGCGTCACCTACCACTACCGGATCCGGGCCGAGAACGCGGTGAGCTGCTCGCCCTGGTCCAACGCCGTACCGGCGGCGGTGCACCTGGCCGCGCCGACCCGGCTGACCGCGGTGCTGCCGCCGACCGCGCCGCTGCGGGTGGCGTTGCGCTGGGCCAACCACTCCTTCGCCACCGGAGTGGACGTGCAGCGGGCCACGAACCCGACGTTCACCAGTGGTCCGGGCACCACGGCCATCGCCGTGGGCGAGGCCCACGTGGACCCGGCCGTCGCGCCGGACACCACGTACTACTACCGGGTACGCACGACGTACCTGGGCGCCGCCTCCCCCTGGTCCACGGTGGCCGCGGTGACCACCCCGGCCCGGCCGGCCGCGCCGACCGGGGTGAACGTCACCGCGAGCGTGTCCGGGCCGGACACCGCGACCGTGACGGTGAGCTGGTCGGCGCCGACGCCGGCCGGGCCGGGTGCCGGGTTCGTCGTGCAGCGCGCCACCGACGCCGCTTTCACCCGCGACCCGGCGACGTTCCACGTAACCGGCCGCGGCTTCACCAACACAGGCCTGGCCCGCGGTGCGACCTACCACTACCGGGTACGCGCCACAAACGTCGTAGGCACCTCCCCCTGGACCCCTACCACCCCCACGACCACCCCCACCTAACCCGCCCCGCCCCCGCCGCCCCCTCCCCCTCGGCGTTGGGCCCCGCCCTCGCCCCGGTGATCAAGGAGTTCGTGTCCTGTAGCGAGTCCGATCCGGACACAAACTCCTTGATCACCGCTGAGAGCGGACAGCGCGGAGAGCGGAGAGCCCGGCGCGGGAGCGGGGCTAGGGGCGCGAGGGGGCAGGATGCCGGACGGAGCGCCACTACGCCGTGCTGGAATCCCGGTGATCATGAGGTTGGCGGCAGGAATGGAGATCAAAAGTGCCGTCAACCTCATGATCGCGCAGGTCGGGCGGGTCGATCCAGGGCGCCCGGGGTCGGTGATCAGGGAGCAGGGCTGGGAGCAGGGCCGGGGAGACGGCGGGAGACAGCGGGGACTGTCAGGGGGCGCGCAGCGGGGTGCGCAGTTCGGCCAGGGCCGAGGCTACGCCGTGCAGCAGGTCGGTGGCCTCGGTCAGGCGCGCGGCGGCCGGGTGCTCGGTGTTCGGGCGCGCGTCCTCGGCCACGTAACCGGCGGCGGCCACCACCAGCCGCTCGTACGCGGCCACCCCGTCCTCCAACTGGGTCACCAGCGTGGCGTGCACCTCGTTCAGCGGGCTCTGCGGGGTCAGCTTCGCCGCGCGTTCCACGCCCGCCACCCGGGTCGCCAGCTCGCGCAGGGAACGGTCGGCCTCGGCCGCCTCCCGGACCGCCGGCTCGGCCAGCCCGGTGAGCCGACCGGCCAGCCCGGCCAGGGTGAGCGCGGCCCGGTCCAGCCGGGCCCACGGTTCGGCCGCGGCGGTGCCGCGCAGCGCGAGGCGGGAACGGACCCGGCGTACCTCGGCCACGACACCCGGGCCGACGGGCAGCCGCTCCACGGCGGCGACCAGCCGGGCGCGGGAACGGGCGGCGGCTTCCGCCGGGTCCAGCGCGGGCGGTGGCGGCACGGCGGCGAGCGCGCGGTGGTCGACCCAGCGCCAGGCGGCCACCGCGATCGCGCTGCCCGCGGCGCCGGCCCAGGCCGCGTCCGCCAGACCGAGTCCGGCGTACGGGGTCAGCACCGCGGCGGCGCCGCCGAGCCCTCCGGCCAGCACGCTCCACCGCCGCGCCGAGTTGCGCAGTCTGCGCAGCCTCCGGAAGTGCCGGGCCCGTTCGTCCGCCATCGTGTCCGCCCCTCCGTCAGCCGGTCGTGGTCTCCCCGGTGCCGCGTTCCCGGCTCATGCTGGCCCGGATCTCGTCGAGCCGGGCGGCGGCGGCCGGGTCGGCCGGCTGCCCCACGGCGGGCGTCTCGGACCGGCTGCCGAGCTGCTCGCCGGCCATGCTCGACCGGATCTGCTCCAGTCTCGCCGATCCGGCCGAGTCGAGCGTGGCCTTCTGGATCTCCAGCATCCGGCCCTCGACCGAGTTGCCGGCCAGTTCGGCCCGGCCCATGGCGGTGGCGTAGCGGCGTTCGATCCGGTCGCGTACCTCGTCCAGCGAGGGGGTGTTGGCGGGCGCGGTGAGCGACGACATCGACTCCAGCGAGCGGGCCACGCTCTCCTGCATCTTGGCCTGCTCCAGCTGGCTGAGCAGCTTGGTGCGCTCGGCCAGCTTCTGCTGGAGGATCATCGAGTTGTTCTCGACCGCCTTGCGGGCCTGTGCGGCCGCGCCGAGCGCCTGGTCGTGCAGTGTCTTGAGGTCTTCCAGCGCCTGCTCGGCGGAGACCAGCTGGGTTGCGAGCATCTGGGCCGTCTGCTCGTAGCGCCCGGCCTCGGCCTCGTCGCCCCGGCCCCGGGCCTGGTCGGCCACTGCGAGCGCCTGCCGCGCGTTGCCCTGGAGCTGTTCCACCTCGGTCATCTGCCGGGACAGCTTCATCTCCAGCTGGCGCTGGTTGCCGATCACCGCGGCCGCCTGCTGCACCAGCGCCTGGTGCTGGCGCTGTGCCTCCTCGACGGCCTGCTGGATCTGCACCTTCGGATCGGCGTGCTCGTCGATCTTCGCGCCGAAGAGCGCCATCAGGTACTTCCAACCCTTGACGAACGGGTTCGCCATCTCCGCCTCGTCCCCTCAGTAGCGTCGCGCCTACATCGTCCCAGCCGGACGCCACTCCGGCACCCGTACGCTCCTGATCAACAGTACGACGCGAACGCCAGCACCGCCCACGCCGCGACGGGCCGGGTCAGGCGGCGCAGACCACATCCCGCTCGGCGGGGCGTACGCGGGTGCTGCGCAGCGTGGCCTTGAGCGGCGAGTCCTGCCGGACCTGGACGGCGACCCCGCCGTCGGAGGTGACCTGGCGGACACCCCTGTTGGTCGCCTTGCGCACGGCGGCCGGCGCCACGGGGCCCGGCTCGTCGGCCACCGGAACCAGCACGCCGGGCATCTGCTCGGCCAGGGCGACGGTGTCGCTCACCTCGCGGAGCAGCTCGGACAGGCGGGCACCGAGCGCGTCGCAGATCGCGGCCAGCAACTCGCTGGAGGGTTCCTTCTGGCCGCGTTCGATCTCGGAGAGGTAGCCGAGGCTGACGTTGGCGGCGGAGGAGACCTCGCGGAGGGTGCGGTGCTGCCCCTGCCTGCGTGCCCGCAGCGCGTCACCGATCACCCGGCGTAGCAGGACCATCGCACCTCCCCCTGAACGGGACCACCATCCCCGGCCGTCCGCGTCGCGCCGGACGCGGCGGACCGCTCCGGCGCCGACGGCGACCGCCGGAGCCTTCCCGCAACCGTACCCGTTGGTCGCCACGACGACATCCCACCCCGCCTCTGAAAATCCGGGCGGATCGGCCGTCCGGCGGCCCCGCCACCGGGCGTGTCGGCGTGGCGGCGGCTCACCGGCGTCCGGCCCCGGCCGGATCGGCGGCATCGGCGTCCTGGGGGAGCTGGATGCGGTCGGCGAGCAGGCGCAGCGCCTCGATCACCGCGGCCGAACGGATGTGGTCGCGACCGCCGTCGAGGTCGAGCCGGCGCACCTGCGTGCCGTCCGGCCCGGCGACCGCCACGTAGACCAGGCCGACCGGCTTGCCGTCCTGCGGCTCCGGCCCGGCCACGCCGGTGGTGGCCAGGCCCCAGTCCGCGCCGCACCGCTCGCGTCCGCCCTCGGCCAGCGCGGCCGCCACGTCCGGGTCGACCGGGCCGCGGTCGGCCAGCAGGTCCTCCGGTACGCCGGCGAGCGTCGCCTTGAGTTCGGTGGCGTAGACCACCATCCCGCCCCGGTAGATCGAGCTGACCCCGGCGATCTCCACGATCGCTGCGGCGAGCAGGCCGCCGGTCAGCGACTCGACGGTGGCCAGTGTCTCGCCGCACTCGTGCAGCCGGTGCACCACGGCGGCCGCCGGGCTGCCGGCGGGCCGGTGGTCTTTCGCGTCGGTGTCCATGCCCGCCCCCATTTCCCGCACCACGCCGGCTTACTCGTCCGCCGCTCGGACCGGCGGCTGCGCCGCCTGGCTCAACGGGCCGGGCGGCGCAGCCGCAACGCCTGGGCGATGTAGTCGAACCCGGTGACCACGGTGACCACCACGGCCGCCCCCATGATCCACGGCCCGATCGCGGCGAGCGCCTCCGGCATCGGCCAGAGGTACCAGGTGATGGCCAGGATCTGCAGCGCGGTCTTGACCTTGCCGCCCCGGCTGGCGGCGATCACCCCGTGCCGGATCACCCAGAAGCGCAGCCCGGTGATGCCCAGCTCGCGGACCAGGATCACCACCGTCACCCACCAGGGCAACCGGTCGTAGAAGGAGAGCAGCACCAGGGCGGCGCCGGTGAGCGCCTTGTCGGCGATCGGGTCGGCGACCTTGCCCAGCGAGGTGACCAGTTCGTACCGGCGGGCGATCCAGCCGTCGACCAGGTCGGTCGCGGAGGCCACCACGAAGATCACGCAGGCGGCCGTACGCCAGCCCGCGTGGCTCATGCCGGAGGCGATCACGGTGGCTGCGAAGACCGGCACCAGCACCAGGCGCGCGCCGGTGAGCACGTTCGCCGCGTTGAGCAGCGGTACGGGGGCAGCCGCCGTCGGCTCCGCTCCCGTCATGTCCCGCATCGCCCCACGTGGCTTCCCCGCTCCGTCCGGGCCCGCCGTCACCGTACCGCGCCGGGCGCCGCCGAGATCATCTCATCCGGTACGGCGACCAGGTCCACGCCCTCGGTCGCCGTCACGGTGGCCCGGACCAGGTCACCGGGGCGCAGCGCGGCCAGATCCACCCCGCCGCCGACGGGCGCGACGAGCGTGGTCGAGCCGTCGACCTCGGGCGCCTGGTGGGCGGCCCGCCCTTCCACCACGCCGTCGGCGGTCGAGTCCACGAGCACCTCCACCGTCGCGCCGAGGCGTTCCTCGGCGCGCTGCGAGCAGAGTTCGTCGGCCAGCGCGCTGAGCTTGTCGTACCGCCGCTTGATCGTGACGGCGGAGACCTTGCCGGTCAGGCCGGCGGCCTCGGTGCCGTCCTCGTCGCTGTAGTCGAACATGCCGATGGCGTCCAGCCGCGCCTCGGTGAGGAACCGGACCAGCTCGGCCACGTCCTGCTTCGTCTCGCCGGGGAAACCGACGATGAAGTTGCTGCGCGCGCCCGCGTCCGGCGCCAGCTCGCGGGCCGACGCCAGCAGCTCCAGGAACCGGTCGGTGGAACCGAAGCGCCGCATCCGGCGCAGCACCGGCTCGCTGGAGTGCTGGAACGACAGGTCGAAGTACGCGGCCACGCCCGGCGTGGTGGCGATCACCTCGACCAGGCCGGGCCGGGTCTCGGCGGGCTGGAGGTAGCTGGCGCGTACCCGCACGATCCCGTCGATCGCGGCGAGCTGCGGCAGCAGCTTCTCCAGCGCGCGCGGGTCGCCCAGGTCCTTGCCGTACGAGGTGGAGTTCTCGCTGACCAGCACCAGCTCCCGGACGCCGGTCTTGGCCAGCCACTCGGCCTCGGCGAGCAGTTCGTCCGGGGTACGCGAGACGAACGCGCCGCGGAACGCCGGGATGGCGCAGAACGCGCACCGCCGGTCGCAGCCGCTGGCGAGCTTCAGCGAGGCCACCGGCCCGGTGTCGAGCCGGTGCCGCAGCACCTGCCGCAGGTGGGCCGGGGTGTGCGCGTCGGTGTCCGGTGCGACCCGGGCCGGCGTGCCGTGCCCGGGCAGCGACACCGCCGCGTCGCGGCGCTTCACCGGGGTCAGCGGCAGCAGTTCCCGCCGGTCGCGGGGGGTGTGCGCGCCGATCGCCTCGCCGGCCAGCACCGAGTCGAGGCGGGCGGCGATGTCCGGGTAGTCGTCGAAGCTGAGCACGGCCTGCGCCTCGGGGAGACTGTCGGCCAGCTCACGCCCGTACCGCTCGGCCATGCACCCGGCGGCGACGACCTTGGCGCCGGTGTCGGCGGCGGCCAGCAGCGTCTGGATCGAGTCCTGCTTGGCCTTCTCGACGAACCCGCAGGTGTTCACCACCACCACGTCGGCGCCCTCGCCGTCGGTGGTGACCTGCCATCCGTCGGCGTGCAGCCGGGCGGCCAGCTCCTCCGAGTCGACCTCGTTGCGGGCGCAGCCGAGGGTCAGCAGGGCGACGCGGCGCCCGTCGGATCGCGGGGTGGAGGAGGAGGCAGACACCATCCGAGGGTACCGGGCCGGTTCCGGAGCGCCGCGCACCCGTCCGGCCGGTTCAGCGGGCGGACACGGCCACCCGGGCCAGCCGGTCGAGGAGGAACACCTCCGTGCCGGCCAGGCCGGTGGAGCAGAAGACCGAGATCTGGTCCGCGCCGGTCCGGCCGGGAACCGCGCCGGCCAGCACCGCGCCCAGGTCGCGCAACCGCCCGGCGTACGGCTCGACGGCGGCGAGCATCGGCGGGACGTACGCGGTGGCCTGCCCGGGTGAGTCGGTGACCAGCAGGTCGGCGGCGTCGAGCAGGTCGGTGCCGAACTCGTGCCGGTCGGTCTGCTTGAAGCCGACCGTGTTGACGTGGGTGCCGGGGGCCAGGTCGGCGGCGTCGAGCACCGGGGTGGTGCTGGTGGTGGCGAGCACCACGACGTCCCGGTCGCGTACCGCGGCGGCGGCCGAGCCGACGGCGCGGGCCGGCACGTCCAGCTCGGCGCGGACCCGCGCGGCGAACGCCTCCCGCCGGGCCGCCGACCGGCTGTACACGGTCACCTCGCGCAGCGGCCGGACCGCCGCCGCGGCCCACACCTGGGTCCACGCCTGCCGGCCGGACCCCACCACGCCGAGGGTGGCGGCGTCGGCGCGGGCCAGGGCGTCCACCGCCACGCCACCGAGTCCTCCGGTACGCCGGGAGCCGAGTTCCTCGCCGACGGCGATGGCGCGCACCGCGCCGGTGGTCGCGTCGTGCAGCACGACGAGCTGACCGCTCTCCGGGTGGCCGAACGTGTCGTACGAGCGGAAGCCGTACCACTGCCCGGTGAGATGCCCGGCGGTGAGCACCATCCGGCCCCCGCCCAGCGGCGCGGACGCCCGGGGCGGGGCGATGAGCCGCCCGGCGTACGCGGCCAGCAGCGCGTCCCGCATGGCCGCGACGGTGAGCGGGGCGTCCACGGCGGCCGCGACGTCGTCGTCGGAGAAGAGCAGGGTCATGGCGTCCATCCTGCAACTTGAAGTTGACGTCAACTCCACCCATGGTGGCGTTTCTCACCACGCCGCCGGTCCGGCCCGCCCGGTGCTACCGTCGGCCACGACGGTCCGTGGGCCGTCCCGGACGAGTGGTGGGCGTACCCGGTCAGGCCAAGACGCCCCGCGTGACCCGACCGTCGCCCGGCCCGCTCCGCGCCGGGCCCGCCCGTCAGAGGTGATACCCATGGCCTGGATCGTGCTGGTGATCTCCGGACTGCTGGAGACCGCGTGGGCGATCGCGCTGGACCGCAGCACCGGCTTCACCCGCCCCCTCCCCTCCGCCGTCTTCGCCGTCACGCTGGTGGCGAGCATGGCCGGTCTGGCGTACGCGCTGCGCGACATCCCGGTCGGCACCGGCTACGCGGTGTGGGTGGGCATCGGCGCGCTCGGTACCGCGCTGGTCGGCATGCTCGCGCTCGGCGAACCGGTCAACCTGCCACGGGTGGCCTGCCTGCTGCTGGTGGTGGCCGGCGTGATCGGGCTGAAGCTGTTCAGCTGATCGGTGCGTCATCCGGTTTGGACGGTGCGGCGCCCGGGGTACCGGATCCTCCGTAGCCACAGCGAGACCACTCACGGAGGAACCCCATGGCCGACATCCACGCCGGCGCCCGTCCGCGCAGCAACGCCGCCCGCATCTGCACGATCGTCGCGTTCGTCTTCGCGGCCCTCGCGCTCTTCGTGTCCCCGCTCATCTTCGGCATTCTCGGGGTCGTCCTCGGCATCGTCGGCGCCGTCCTCGGTGACAAGCCGCTGGGCTGGTACGCCGCCGCTGCGAGCGCGGTCGCCGCGGTGCTCGGCACCGTGCTCTTCGCCGCGCTGCTCAACTGACCCGGAACCGCCGACGGCGGCTCCCACCTGATGGTGGGGGCCGCCGTCGTCGTTGTGGGGCCGCCGTCGTCCGTGGCGAGGGCCGTCAGTCCTCGCCGCCGCGCAGGCCGGCCAGGACCTCCTCCAGCTCGTCCGGCTTGACCAGCACGTCGCGGGCCTTGGAGCCCTCGGACGGGCCGACCACGCCCCGGGTCTCCATCAGGTCCATCAGCCGGCCCGCCTTGGCGAAGCCGACCCGCAGCTTGCGCTGGAGCATCGAGGTCGACCCGAACTGCGAGGTGACCACCAGCTCGACCGCCTGCACGAGCAGGTCCAGGTCGTCGCCGATGTCCTCGTCGATCTTCTTCTTGCTGTCCTGCGCCGGGGCGAGCACGTCCGGGCGGAACTCCGGCTCGCGCTGGTCCTTGCAGAACTTGACCACGTCGGAGATCTCGCGCTCGGTGACCCAGGCGCCCTGGATGCGCTGCGGCTTCGACGCGCCCATCGGCAGGAACAGGCCGTCGCCGCGGCCGAGCAGCTTCTCCGCGCCGGGCTGGTCCAGGATGACCCGGGAGTCGGCGAGCGAGGAGGTGGCGAACGCGAGCCGGGAGGGCACGTTCGCCTTGATCAGGCCGGTGACCACGTCGACCGAGGGCCGCTGGGTGGCGAGGACCAGGTGGATGCCGGCGGCGCGGGCGAGCTGGGTGATCCGGACGATGGAGTCCTCCACGTCACGCGGCGCGACCATCATCAGGTCGGCCAGCTCGTCCACGATCACCAGCAGGTACGGGTACGGCCGCATCTCCCGCTCGCTGCCCGGCGGGGCCTTGATCTCGCCGTTGCGCACCTTGCGGTTGAAGTCGTCGATGTGCCGGACCCCGTTGGCGGCGAGGTCGTCGTAGCGCATGTCCATCTCGCGGACGACCCACTCCAGCGAGTCGGCCGCCTTCTTCGGGTTGGTCACGATCGGCGTGACCAGGTGCGGGATGCCCTCGTAGCCGGTCATCTCGACCCGCTTCGGGTCGATCAGCAGCAGCCGCACCTCGTCCGGCGTGGCCCGGGTCAGGATGGACACCAGCAGCGAGTTGAGGCAGGACGACTTGCCCGCGCCGGTCGCGCCCGCGATCAGGATGTGCGGCATCTTCGCCAGGTTGGCCACCACGTAGCCGCCCTCGATGTCCTTGCCGAGCGCCACCACCATCGGATGGTGGTCGCTGGTCGCCTCACGGGAGCGCAGCACGTCGCCGAGCGACACGTTCTCCGGGTCGGTGTTCGGGATCTCCACGCCGACCGCGCTCTTGCCCGGGATCGGGCTGAGGATGCGGACGTCCGGCGACTTCACCGCGTACGCGATGTTGCGGGAGAGCTGGGTGATCCGCTCGACCTTGACGCCCGGACCCAGCTCCACCTCGTACCGGGTGACTGTCGGGCCGCGGGTGAAGCCGGTGACGGCGGCGTCCACGTCGAACTGCTCGAAGACGCCGGTCAGCGCCGCGATCACCTCGTCGTTGGCCTTGCTCCGGCTCTTCGGCTTGGCGCCGCTGCCGAGCAGGTTCGCCGGCGGCAGCGTGTAGTCGCCGGCCAGCCCGGTGAGCGCGAGCTGCTCGGCGCGGGTGGGCAGCGGCGAGTGCTCCGGCGGCTCGACCGGCTTGCGGTTCGCCGGCACCTTCGGCGGCTTGCGCGGCAGCACCAGCGTCTCCTGGAGGTCGACGCCCGCCAGCTCGTCGTCCGGGTCCAGCGGCTCCAGCGGCGGTGGCATCCGCTTCGCCGGGCGCTTACGGGCCGGTTTCGCCGGCGCCTCGTCCTCGGCGAACTCCTCGTCGACGTCCGGCCCGGCCGGGTCGGCGCGCAGGCCGAGCCGCTCCGGGATCTTGTTGATCGGCGTCGCGGTGACCACCAGCAGGCCGAACACCAGCAGCAGGAGCAGCAGCGGCATGGCCACCCAGGCGGTCACCGCCGACTTCAGCAGGTCGCCCACGCCCGCGCCGATCAGGCCGCCGGCGAAGTCACGCTGGACCTCGTCGACCGGGTTCTGCCCGATGTGCAGCATCGCGGCGGTCGCCAGCATCATCGAGCCCCAGCCGACCAGGCCGCGACCGCGATGCTCGGGATCGGCCGGGCTCCGCATCAGCCGCCACGCGCCGACCATGAACAGCACCGGGAGGATTATCGAGATGGCGCCGATGAACAGCCGTACGGTGTCGGCCAGGTGCCGGCCCACCGGCCCGGCGCCGCCGCCCCAGATGCCCACCGCGCTGAGGATGGCCAGGCCGAACAGGAGCAGCCCGCCGCCGTCGCGGCGGTGCTCCGGATCCAGTTCCCGGGTGGACGCGGCCTGCCGCCCGGCCGCCCGGAACGCCCAGCCCACCGAGTGCGCCAGTCCCATCCAGACCGCGCCCACGGCCCGGCCGACGAACGCGGCAGGGCTCGGCCCGGGGGCCGGGCGCCGCCGCGCCGGTTTCCGCGCCGCCGCCTTCTTCGCCGGTTGCCGGGCGCGGTTGTTCGTGGTGCCACGCGGCGACGCGCCGCGCCGCCGGCTCGCCTGAGAGGTACGGCCCGCCATAGAGTCACGGTAACGGCGGCACCCGGTGGATCGCCGCTTTTCCGGGTCGTGTCCGCGCGTCGCAGCACGGGTCGGACCGTCGTTTGTGTTATTCGCCTCAGAAGGGATGCCCGATGGCGTCGCCGGAGATCGAGGACGGTCCGGACGGTCCGCTGGCCGGACACCCGCAGGAACTGCGCCCGCTGACCGGCGAGCTGATCGCCGCCGTGCTCGGCCACCGGGGGTACGCGGTGGTCGAGGAACCCGACGGCGCGCTGGTGGGCCGCTGGGAGCGGAACCTGATCTGGTTCCACCGCCGTGGCGAGGCCGGTGAGCTGCTCCAGGTACGCACCGTCGTCGCGCACCACTTCGGCATCGAGCGCGTGCCCGAGCTGCACGCCTTCTGCAACACGTGGAACCACGACCGGCTCTGGCCGAAGGCGTACGTGCACGTCGCCGACGACGGGTCGGCACAGGTGTGCGGGGAGGTCACCACCGACCTGGAACGCGGGGTGACGCCGCACCAGCTCGACCGGCTCGTCGACTGTGGCGTGACCACCGGGTGCCAGCTCGCCGCCGCCGTCGACGAGCTGGCCGGCGGGACGCTCCGGTGACCACGGCACGCGACCGGGGGCCGGCCGCCGCGCTCGCCGACGCCCGGGACCGGCCCGACGGCCCGGAGCGCTGCGCCGAGCTGGAGCGGATCGCGTCGCGGGCGGACGCCACCGGTGACCCGCGTACCGCCCTGTCGGCACGGTTCGCGCTGGTCGAGGCGTACCTGCACCGGGGCGAGCGGTGGCGCGCGGTGGAGCCGGTCCGGCGGATGCGGGCCACGCTCGCCCGGCACCCCGGCCTGCTGGACGCCCGCCCCGACGAGCTGACCCGGTTGCGCCGGCACCAGCGGCAGGCGGTGGAGGCGTCGTTCGGCACGCCCCGGGTGGGTCTGGACCAGGCGCGGTCCCTGTTGGACGCGCTCGCCGCCGAGCTGGGTGAGGACGCCGCGCCGGTGGCGGAGCTGCGCTGCCGGCTCGCCGACCACCTCGGCGACGAGCCGGCCGCCCGGCGGGCGTACGAGCGCTGGTCGGCGGCGGACGCCACGGACCCGGTGGGCGGCTGCCCGGGGTGCGCCCCGGCCCGGCGGGCCGACCTGCTGGCCGGCTGGGGCGAACCGGAGGCGGCACTGGCGGCGCTCGCGCCCGCGCTGACCGCCTGGGTCGAGCCGCAGGTCGCGACGGCCGGCAGTGGCAGGTCGCGGGCGGGAACAGACGGCTCCCGAGCGTCGCGGACCGAGCGGGGTGAGCCGCCGGCCGGACCGGCCGGCGGGGACGAGCCGCAGGTGGCGCCGAGCGCGGTGGACTGCACGGACCAGCCGGAACGGGCGCTCGCGGTGGGGCTGCTGCCGTGGCTGCGTACCGGCGCGGTGACGCGGGCGGCCCGGGCGCACGTGCGCGCGTACCGCCGGCACCGCGGCGAGCGGACCGCGTTCCCGCTGCTCGCCGCGCACCTGCGCTTCTGTGCGCTGGGCGGCTACCTGCACCGTGGGCTGGAGATCCTGACCGAACAACTGCCCGAGCTGGACCGCCCGGCCGACGACCTGTCCGCGATGGAGTTCGCCGCGGCGGGCTCGCTGCTGTGCGGCCTGGCCGCCGAGGCCGGGCTGGGCGGGCGGCGCATCCACCGCCCGGGGCACGGTTCCCGGCCCGCCGCCGAGGTGGACGTGGCGACCCTGGGTACGCAGTTGCAGGCGCTGGCGACAGCGCTCGCCGGCAGCTTCGACGCCCGCAACGGCACCGGGCACCAGTCCGGCCGGATCGCCTCCTGGCTGGCCGAGCGGCCGCTCGCCGCACCGGTGTCGCTGGCCGCCGAGAGCGAGTTCGACGAGGAGCCGGACGCCGATGATCCGGCCGAACCCGGGCCGCCCGGACCGGAGGAGCCGGCGCCGCTGGACGCCGCGCTGCTCGCCGCCGCGCTCGACGCCCGGGGCGAGCCGTACACGTCTGAGCCGGACGGCTCGCTCGCCGGGCGGTGGGGCGACGCCACGATCCAGTTCCGCCTGCTCGGCCGGCACGGCGACGTGCTGCACGCCCGGGTGGTGGCGCAGCGGCGGCTGCCGGCCGGTCGGCGCGCCGAGGCGTACGCGTTCTGCAACGCCTGGAACCACGACCGGCTGCTGCCCGCCGCGTACGTGCACGAGCCCGGCGACGGGACGCTTGTGCTGGCCGCGGGCGTCTCCACCGACCTGTCCTGCGGGGTGGCCCCGGCGCAGCTCGCGGTGCTGGTGGCCGCCGCGGTCCGCACCGGCACCGCGTACGCCGAAGCGGTCGCCGCGCTGCCCTGAGCCGCCGACGCGGCGCGGCCCCCGACCACCGGGCGGTGGTGATCGGGGGCCGCGGGTCTGGGTGCGGCGCTCAGCGGGCGGAGAACGCCAGCGTGTACTCGCCGGAGCCGGACAACCCGACGACGCGGTACCGGTAGGCGCCGGCCGAGGTCTGGGCGGTCAGCCGGGCCGTGCCGTCGGCGGTGGCCGCGCGGGCCACGGTGCGGAACGCGCCGCCGGTGAAGCGTTGCAGTTCCAGCACCACGCGGGCGCCGTCCGGCGCGGACAGGCACGCCTCCTGGGTGCCGTCGGGCACCCGGAAGAAGCGCCCGTCCGGCTGGACCTGGGTCCGTCCGGCGGCGATCCGGCCGGTCCGGCTCACCTGGCCGGAGCACTCGGTGTCGCCGGCCGGCGGGGTCGGCTCGGCGGTCGCGGGCGGGGTGGTCTCGCCGCCGCCCGCCGGAGGCTGGGTGGGCGCCGGCTGGTCGCCGGCGGTCACCAGCGTCAGGTTGTTGCGCTGGAGGATCTCGTTGACCGGCTGGAAGAACGTGGTGCCGCCCCGGGTGCAGTCGCCGGAGCCGCCGGAGGTGACGCCCTGCGCCTGGTCGCCGGAGAGCCACGCGCCGCCGGAGTCGCCCGGCTCGGCGCAGACGTTCGTCCGGGTCAGCCCGGTGACCGTCCCCTCCGGGTAGTTGACAGTGGCGTTCTTCGCCTGGATCAGGCCGCACCGGGTGCCGGTGGTGGAGCCGGACCGGCAGATCGAGGCACCGACCGGCGCCTCGGTGGAGCCGTTCACGGCCACCGTGCCGCCGTCGTTGAAGTCGGTCACCACGCCCTGCGGCGTCCAGTCGGCGTTGACCCGCACGAACGCCCAGTCGTCGCCGGGGAACGAGGAGGCGGCGAACGTGCCCTGGGCGACCCGGTTGGATCCGGTGGTGCGGTCCCCCGGCCGGCCGCAGTGCCCGGCGGTGACGAACCCGCCGACGACGGAGAAGCCGACCGAGCAGCGGCCGGCGTTGTTGATCAGGTAGGCGTCGCCGCCCCGCACGTCGAACAGCGGACGGGGGGCCTCGTCGGCGGTCCGCACCCGGACCATGGTGGCCTTCGACCCGGCGGCGGCGGCGAACCGGCGGCCGTCGGCCTCCGCGCCCGGCCGGGCGATCACGACCACCGCGTTGTCGGCCACGTCGACGTACCAGCCGGCGACGTCCGGGCTGGCGTCGGCACCCGCCGCGTCCAGCCGGCTCTTGACCGCGTCCAGCTCGCCGACGCCCCGGGCGACCCGCTTCGGGACCGCGCCCGCCGCGCGTACCCGCGCCTCGCCGGCCGGGTCGGCCACCGCCACGGTGAGCGTGGCACCGTCCTCGCTGAGCCAGCTCCCGCCGTAGCCCGCGCCGAGTTCGCCGCGCAGCCGGGTGACGGTGCCGGCCGCCCACCGCTCGGTCCGCAGCCGCTTCACCGCCTGGTCGCGGGTCAGCGCGAGGTCGCGGCCCATCGCGTCCAGGACCTCCGGGGCGACGCCGTCGGCCGCCGGCGCGGCCCGCCGGGGTTCCTCACCGGCGAACGACGGTACGGTCACCGCCGCCGTCAACCCGGCCGCCGCCACCAGTACGCCGATGGCTGTCATCCGTCTGCGGTCCATCCGCCACGCTCCTCCCGACCGGCGCAGGGGCACGCCGGCCGTCGGGAGGTACGGAGACGGGCGCCGATCGGATGAGTACGGGCGGCATGTTTCGACGCGCCGTGTCGGGGCGTACCCGGAAAGCGACGGCGCCGGCCCACCGCGGACGGTGGACCGGCGCGCGGCGCGGTCGGGTCAGACCTCGACGACGGTCGGGACGATCATGGGCCGACGGCGGTACGCGTCGTTGACCCAGCGGCCCACCGTGCGGCGGACGATCTGCTGGAGCTGGTGCGGGTCGGTGATGCCGTCCGCAGCGGCCCGGTTCAGCGCCTCGGTGACCAGCGGAACCACCGGGTTGAACGCGGCCGGGTCCTCGGAGAAGCCCTTCGCCGAGACGGTCGGCCCGGCGACCACCTTGCCGGTGACCGAGTCGACGACGACTGTCGCGGCGATGAAACCGCCGTCGCCGAGGATCCGGCGCTCGGTGAGCAGCGACTCGCTGACGTCGCCGACGGCGAGACCGTCGACGTAGACGTACCGGCTCTTGACCCGGCCGACCAGGCTGGCGCGGCCCTCGACCAGGTCGACCACGTCGCCGTCCTCGCAGAGCACGACCCGGTCCGGTGCGACGCCGGACTCGATGCCGAGCCGGGCGTGCGCCCGCAGGTGCCGCCACTCGCCGTGCACCGGCATGAGGTTGCTCGGGCGTACGACGTTGAGCAGGTAGAGCAGCTCGCCGGCCGGCGCGTGGCCGGAGACGTGCACCTTGGCGACGTCCTTGTGCACCACCACGGCGCCGGCCCGGGCCAGCCGGTTGATCACCCGGTAGACCGAGGTCTCGTTGCCGGGCACCAGCGACGACGCCAGCACCACAGTGTCGCCGGGCGCGATGGTGATGTGCCGGTGGTCGCCGCTGGCCATCCGGCCCAGCGCGCTCATCGGCTCGCCCTGCGAACCGGTGGACATCAGCACGATCTGCTCGGGCGGCAGGTTCGTGGCCTCCTCGATCCCGACCACCAGGCCGGGCGGGATGTTGAGCAGGCCCAGGTCGCGGGCGATGCCCATGTTGCGGACCATGGACCGGCCGATCAGCGCCACCTTGCGGCCGTGCTCGACGGCCGAGTCGAAGACCTGCTGCACCCGGTGCACGTGCGAGGCGAACGAGGCGACGATGATCCGCCCCTTGGCCTTCGCGAAGATCGAGTCGAGGACCGGGCCGATCTCCCGCTCCGGCGTGACGAACCCGGGGATCTCCGCGTTCGTCGAGTCGGACAGCAGCAGGTCGACGCCCTCGGCGCCGAGCCGGGCGAACCCGGCCAGGTCGGTGATCCGCCCGTCGAGCGGAAGCTGGTCCATCTTGAAGTCGCCGGTGTGCAGCACCAGGCCGGCCGGGGTACGGATGGCCACGGCCAGCGCGTCGGGGATCGAGTGGTTCACCGCGAAGAACTCGCACTCGAACGGGCCCAGCCGTTCCCGGCCGCCCTCCCGCACGGTCAGCGTGTACGGCTGGATCCGCCGCTCGGCCAGCTTCGCCTCGACGAGCGCGAGCGTGAACTGGGAACCGACGAGCGGAATGTCCGGCTTGTGGGCGAGCAGGTACGGCACCGCGCCGATGTGGTCCTCGTGGCCGTGCGTGAGCACGATCGCCTGCACGTCGGCCAGCCGGTCCAGGATCGGGCCGAAGTCGGGCAGGATCAGGTCCACGCCCGGCTGCTCGACGTCGGGGAACAGCACCCCGCAGTCGACGATGAGCAGCTTGCCGTCGTACTCGAAGACGGTCATGTTCCGGCCGATGGCGCCGAGTCCGCCGAGCGGGATGATCCGCAGGCCGCCCTCGGGCAGCGGCGGGGGCAGTTCACCCTCGATGTGCGCCTCGGTCACGCGTCACCTCATTCTGCGACGCCGTCGCGCGGCGTCCGTCGTGTCGTTGATTCATTCGGGCAGGGGCAGGCCCGCCGCGGCGCAGTCGGCGCGCAGCTGGGCCAGTTCGTCACCGGTGGCGTCGACGAGCGGCAGCCGCACCGGACCGGCCGGGCGACCCTGCGCCCCCAGGCCGGCCTTGACCAGGATCGTGCCCTGGGTGCGGAAGATGCCGGTGTAGAGCGGCAGCAACTGCCGGTGCAGGGCGAGCGCCCGGGCGTTGTCGCCCGCCTCGAACGCCTCGATCATCTGCTTGGTCAGCGCGCCGGTGAAGTGGGTGGAGGTGCCGACCACGCCCACCGCGCCGATGGACAGCATCGGCAGGGTGAGCGCGTCCTCGCCGCTGTAGTAGGCCAGGTCGGTGCGGCTGAGCACCTCCGAGGTGGCGAACAGGTCGCCCTTGGCGTCCTTCACCGCGACGATCCGGCCGTGCTCGGCCAGCTTCACCAGCGTCTCGGTGGCGATCGCGACCCCGGACCGGTGCGGGATGTCGTAGAGCATGACCGGCAGACCGGTAGCGTCCGCGACGGTGGTGAAGTGACGCAGCAGCCCGGCCTGCGGCGGCTTGTTGTAGTACGGCGTGACCACCAGCAGGCCGTGCGCGCCGGCCTTCTCGGCCTGCGTGGCCAGCTCGACGGTGTGCCGGGTGTCGTTGGTGCCCACACCGGCGACGATCCGGGCCCGGTCGCCGACCGCCTCGGCCACGGCACGGATCAGCGACTCCTTCTCCGCCTCCGTGGTGGTCGGGGACTCGCCGGTGGTGCCGTTGAGCACCAGCGCGTCGTTGCCCTGCTGGTCGACGAGATATTCGGCCAGCGCGGCGGCGCCGTCGAGGTCCAGGCCGCCGTCCGGCGTGAACGGGGTCACCATGGCCGTCATCACTCGCCCGAACGGGCGCGACGCGCCCCGGCTCGGGGCGGCGGAGTGGTCGTGCGTCATGCTCACAACCTAGCGGACGGCCGCCGGTGGCCCGGCGGCGAAGGGCGACGAGTCACTCGGCGTGCGGCGACGCTGCCACCTCGGTGCCGTCGGGCAGCGTGGAGATCTCGAAGTCGGCGAAGACGTTCGGCGCGACACCCTTGAGCTGGCGCAGGCACTCCACCGCCAGCTCGCGGATCTCCACGTCGGCGTGCTCGGTGGCGCGCATCTTGACGAAGTGCCGCCAGGCCCGGTAGTTGCCGGTCACCACGATCCGTGTCTCGGTGGCGTTCGGCAGCACCGCCCGGGCCGCCTGGCGGGCCTGCTTGCGGCGCAGCGTCGGGTTGGGCTCGTCGGTGAAGCGGGCCTCCAGCCCCTCCAGCAACTCGGTGTACGCCCGCACCGCCGCGTCGGTGGCCTCGACGAACTTCTTGTGCAGCTCCGGGTCGTCGGCGATCACCGACGGCTCGACCATCGCCGCGTCCCGCTCCGGCACGTAGCGCTGGGAGAGCTGCGAGTAGGAGAAGTGCCGGTGCCGGATCAGCTCGTGCGTGAACGAGCGGGAGACGCCGCTGAAGTAGAAGCTCACCGAGCCGTGCTCCAGCACGCTCAGGTGGCCGACCTCCAGGATGTGCGACAGGTAACCGGCGTTGGTGGCGGTGGCCGGGTTCGGCTTCTTCCAGCTCTGGTAGCAGGCCCGGCCGGCGAACTCGGCGAGCGCCTGCCCGCCGTCGGCGTCGGTGGACCAGGGCACCTCTTCGGGCGCCTGGAACTGGGTCCACGCGATCAACTTGACCTGGGGCTGAACCATCTCCGGCATTCCTGCGACTGTAGTGGCCGCGCCGTCGCCGTGGAAATCGGGCACGCAGCCGCAGCCGTCGGCGGTCCGGCCTGCCGCGAGGAGATCTTGGTAGGAAAGCGCCCCTCTGGGGGCCGTTTCGTACCAAGATCTCGCGAGGGCTCGCCTCCGGTCAGACGTAGAGCGAGGTGAAGGGGGCCCAGGGAAGATTTCGGGCCACTGAGAAGACCGCCCAGGCAGCCAGGAACATGCCGACGACCTTGGGGCTGAACTGGATCTCGGGCAGCTTCCAGCCGAACGCCCGGTTGCCGGCCCAGGCCACGAAGAGCCAGGCCAGGAACGGCAGCGCGAAGACGAACAGGAAGTGGTGACGGGCCGCGGCGGGCAGGTCGGCGTGCAGCACGTACCAGAGCGCGCGGGTGCCGCCGCAACCCGGGCAGTCCAGCCCGGTCGTGAGCTTGAGCAGGCAGGTCGGCGCGGCGTCCGGGTCGCTCCGGGTCGGGTCGCTGACCAGCGCGTACGCGACGCCGATGCCGACGCAGCCGAGCGCGGCCAGCGGCACCGCCCAGCGCGGGGCGCGGGCGTGCAGGCGCATCACCGTCCGGGTGAACCGGTCGGCCTCGACCGGCTGGTACGTCGCCGGGTAACCCCCCGGCCACGGCGCTCCGGCGGGAGCGTGCGGACCGGCGTGCGCGTGCGTCTCGGCGTGCGACGGCTGCCCGGCGTACGCGTAAGCGTGCGCCTCGCCCTGCGGCCCGGCCTCCGGCTGCGCGTGCCCGTGCGGGTGCGGCTCGGGGTGCGGGTCGGGCGCGGTGGCAGGCCGGTCAACGCTCGTCACGCGCTCACCGTACACCGGCCACGCCCACCAGCGCGGCGGCCAGCGGCCCCGCCAGGTCGCCCGCGGCGGGCGGGGCGACCGCGTCCAGGCCGAGCCAGCCGGCGAGCCGGTACAGCTCGGCGGCGAGCGCCACGGCGGTCTCCCCCGGGTCCGCGCCCGGCTCGACCCAGGCGGCCGGCACCAGCAGCGCCCCGGCCTTCCGGTCGGCCTTCAGGTCGACGCGGGCGGTGAACCGCTCGCCCTGGCGGAACGGCAGCACGTAGTAGCCGTAGACCCGCTGGGGCGCGGGCACGTAGATCTCGATCCGGTAGGTGAAGCCGAACAGCCGCTCGGTGCGCGCCCGCTCCCAGACCAGCGGGTCGAACGGGCTGACCAGCGTGTTGCCGCGTACCCAGCGGGGCAGGCGGGCGTCGGCGTGCAGGTAGGCGGGGTGCCGCCAGCCCTGCACCGTGACCGGGGTCAGCTCGCCCGCCTCGACCAGCTCGGCCACCGCCCGCCGCGCCCCGGCGACCGGCAGCCGGAAGTAGTCGCGCAGCTCCGGTTCGGCGGCCACGCCGAGGCAGCGGGCGGCGATCGACACGAGCGACCGGTGCGCCTCGGCGTCGCTCGGGGTGGGCGCGTCCAGCACGGCGGCCGGGAGCACCCGCTCGGGCAGGTCGTAGCGGCGGGCGAACGAGTTGGTGCGGTCGGCGGCGGTGACCTCGCCGGCCCAGAACAGGAATTCCAGGGCCCGCTTCACGGCCGACCAGTTCCAGCCCCAGTTGCCGGTCTCCCGTGGCGCGTCGTGCTCGATCTCGGCCGCGGTCAGCGGCCCTCGCGCGGCCACCTCGTCGCGGACCCAGGCGACCAGCTCGGGCTGCTCCTCGGCGATCCGGCGCATCCCGCCCCACGCCTCGTCGCGGGCCTTGGCCATCCGCCAGCGCAACGCCGGGTGCAGCCCCACCGGCACCAGCGACGCCTCGTGCGCCCAGTATTCGAACAGCTCACGCGGGCGGCGGTAGGCGGCGGTGTCCAGCAGCGCGGTCGGGTACGGCCCGAGGCGGCTGTAGAGCGGCAGGTAGTGCGCCCGCTGGAGCACGTTCACCGAGTCCATCTGGATCAGCCCGACCCGGTCGAGCACCCGGCGCAGGTGCCGCCGGGTGGGCACGCCGGTGGGCGCCGGGTCGGCGAAGCCCTGGGCGGCCAGGGCGATCCGGCGGGCCTGGGCGAGGGAGAGCGATTCCGGTACGGCCATCGTCGGCGACCCTAATCCAGCGGTACGACATCACGTGGACGCGCCGGGCCGGGAGCGGCGGCTGGACCGATCGCCCGCCGGGGCATAGAACGGACAGGTGCTCACCATTCGCCGGGAGGAACCGGACGACGCCGAGGCGATCGCCCGGGTGCACGTCCACGGCTGGCAGGCCGGTTACGCCGGGATCATGCCCGAGGAGGTGCTGAGCCGGCTGAACCCGCGCGCCTGGGCGCAGCGCCGCCGCGACCTCGGCACCGCCGACCCGGAACACCCGTTCACCACGCTCGTCGCCGAGGACGGCGGCACGATCGTCGGGTTCACCACGTTCGGGCCGTACCGGAACAACCAGGACCGCGGCGACCTCGACCCGGCGCACGGCGAGTTGCTGGCGATCTACCTGGAGCCGGCGCACTGGGGCTCGGGCGCCGCCCGGACGCTGCTCGCGGCGGCCCGCGACGGCCTGGCCGAGCGGGGCTGGACGGGGTACCGGCTCTGGGTGCTCGCCGACAACGCCCGCGCCCGCCGCTTCTACGAGCGGGCCGGGCACTCACCGGACGGCGAGGAGTCCACCTACGCGGTGCCGCTGTCCGGCGGCCTCGCCCCGATCCTGCTCCGCGAGCTGCGGTACACCGCCGGAAGCTGACCCGGCCGGAGCGTCCCCGTCGCGCCGCTCACCGCCGGCGGGCGTGAGCCGGCGGCGGATCGGCAACCCGAGCAGCAACGCCAGGCTGATCCACACGTACGTGTTGCTGCCGAGGAAACCGTCCACGCCGGTGAAGTCCTTCTCCCAGGACCAGACGATCCGGCTGCACAGCAGCGCGTACCCGATCAACGCGGCGGCCAGCAGCAGACGACGCCGGCGGCTGCGGGCGGGCGCCGCCATGCCGTTGTCGACGAGCAGGATCAGCCCGGGCAGCAGCCAGACCAGGTGGTGCACCCAGGTCACCGGGCTGACCAGGCACATCACGGCGCCGGTGAGGGCCAGGCCGGTGGCCTCGTCGCCGGCGGCCACCGCCGCCCGCGACCGCCACCCCCACACCACGAGCGTCAGGAGTACGAGCACCAGCCAGGCGATCGTGCTCGGGTGCTGCGGGTCGAGCCGGGCCACCACCCCGCGCAGCGACTGGTTGGAGACGAACGCCAGCTCACCGACCCGGTCGGTGTTCCACAGCGCCTCGGTCCAGAACTCCCGGGAGGCGTCCGGGAAGAGACCGGCGGCCACCAGCGTGGCGACGGCGGCCGTGCCGACAGTGGTCAGCGCGGCCCGCCAGCGGCCGGTGACCAGCAGGTAGACGATGAAGATGCCCGGCGTCAGCTTGATCGCGGTGGCCAGGCCGATGCCCACGCCCGCCCAGCGGCTACGCGCCGGCAGCAGCCACAGCAGGTCCATCGCCACCAGGAACAGCAGCAGCATGTTGACCTGGCCGAAGTTGACCGTCTCGCGCATCGGCTCGTACGCGGCGGCCAGGCAGAGCGCGACCGCGAGCGCGAACCAGCGGGTCCAGCCGGACCGGCGGGCCACCGGGTCCAGCAGACGCCAGATCACCACGGCGCTCGCCAGCACCGTCGCGGTCACGCTCACCACGATCGCCGCGCTCCACGGCAGGTACGCCATCGGCAGCATCACCAGCGCGGCGAACGGCGGGTAGGTGAAGCCGTACTGCGTGCCGGGGCGCAGGAAGTCGTAGATCTCGCCGCCGTCACGCGCCCAGTACGTCAGCGCGCCGTAGTAGACCTGGAGGTCGAAGAAGCCGTGCCGCACCGCCGCCACGGAGAGGAACACGGTGACCGCCGCGGCGAGCGCCGCCACGGCGACGACCTGCGTGATCGTCCGCCCGGCACCCTGCGCCACCGTCACCCTCCTCGCCCTGCGTAGGCTCACGTGCCATGGCTGCAGGCTACGTCCGGCCCGCGCGTCCCGAGGACGCCGGCGAGATCGCACGCATCCAGCTCGCGACCTGGCGGGTCGCGTACCGCCGGATCCTGCCACGGCACGTGCTCGACAACCTCGACGAGGCGTACCTCGCGCGGCGGTGGGGCGCGGCGGTGCAGGAGCCGCCCTCGGGCGCGCACCGGGTGCTGGTCGCCGTCGAACAGGCGGCGCAATCCTATCTGGTGGGGTTCGTCGCCTCCGGTCCGGCCGATGCCGACGCGCTCGCCCCCGACGAGCCGGCCGAGGCGCTCGGCTCGGACGTCGCGGCGGTCACGGATCTGCTGGTCGAGCCCCGGTGGGGGCGGCGCGGGCACGGCAGCCGGCTGCTCGCCGCGGCTGTCGACCACTGGCGCGCCGACGGTCTGACCCGGGCGGTGGCGTGGGCGTTCGACGCCGACGCGGCGACCCGGAAGTTCCTCGGCTCGACCGGCTGGGAGCCGGACGGGGCGGCCCGCGCGCTGGACGTGGACGACATGCTGGTCCCCCAGGTCCGCCTCCACGTGGCGGTCCCGGAGACCGCAGAGGAGATTTCCTCAGCCGACCGATGAGTTCCAGCCCCGCCGCCGGTCCACCCTCGCGTGGGTGGGCCGGCGGTCCCGGCACGGGGCAGGACCGCCACCCCACCCCGCCGGTCAGGCGGGGCGGAGTTCGGCTACCAACTCGTCGTCCTCCATGGCGCCGGTGGGGTGGAAACCCAGAGACGTGTAGAGGGCGGCGGCGGGCTTGTTGTCGGGGTGGTAGCTCAGGCGGATCGGCTCGCCCGCCTCGGCGAGCCAGTCCGCGAGCGTCCGTACGGTGGCGCGGCCCAGTCCCCGGCCCTGCTCGGCGGCGTCGATCACCATGCCGCCGATCCAGCGTGAACCGTCGTCGTCCACTCCCCACATGACGTGTCCGACGACCGTCTCGCCGGCGTAGACCGCCAGCGAGTTCCAGACGTCCGAGCGCTCGGTGAGAAGCAGGTAGCGGGCGGCCAGCGCGGCCACGAAGGCACGCTGGTCGTCGTGCGGCGCGACGTCGGCCACCGCCCGCCAGTTGTCGTCGTCCACCGGGCGCAGCGTCACCCGGCGGCCGGTGCGGTCGGAATGTCCGGAATCGATCATGAAAGAAGCCTAGGTCTACGCTGCCGACCAGGCAAAACGGTTTCCGGCGGCGGGCCGGAGAAGCCCGCGCGAGGGTCAGTCGAGCAGGGCGTCCAGGCCGACGGTGAGACCGGGCCGGCGACCCACCTCGCGGACCGCGAGCAGCACGCCGGGCATGAACGACACCCGGTCGTACGAGTCGTGCCGGATGGTGAGCGTCTCACCGGTGGTGCCGAACAGCACCTCCTGGTGGGCGACCAGGCCGGTGGCGCGTACCGCGTGCACGCGTACCCCGTCGATGTCGGCGCCGCGGGCGCCGGCCACCTCGTCGCGGGTGGCGTCCGGCGCGGGCCCCAGGCCGGCGTCGGCGCGGGCCGCGGCGATCAGGCGGGCGGTGTGGGTGGCGGTGCCGCTCGGCGCGTCCAGCTTGCGCGGGTGGTGCTGCTCGACGATCTCGACCGACTCGAAGTACCGGGCGGCGCGCGCCGCGAACTGCATCATCAGCACCGCGCCGATGCCGAAGTTGGGGGCGATCACCACGCCCACGCCGGGCCGGTCGGCGAGCCGGTCCCGCACCTCGGCGAGCCGCTGCTCGGTGAAGCCGGTGGTGCCGACCACCGCGTGCACGCCGTTCTCGACGCACCAGCGCAGGTTGTCCATGACCGCGTCGGGGGTGGTGAAGTCGACGACCACACCGGCACCCGCCTGCGCCACCGCGTCCAGGTCGTCGCCCTGGTCGACGGCAGCGACCAGCTCCAGGTCGGCGGCGGAGTCGACCGCCTTGCAGACCTCCATGCCCATCCGGCCCCGGGCGCCCAGCACACCGACCCGGGCCACCGTGTTCTGCTGCTCAGTCACGGGCCACAACCTATCCCAGCCCGCACGGCGCGGTCCGGCGGACCGCACCGCCGCCCGGCGTCCGGCTGACCGGACCGCCGCTCAGCGGCCGACGGTGAAGCTGCCCTCGTCGAACGGACCGACCACGGCGAGCGACATCGGCCGGCCGAGCAGCTCGGCGGCGAGCGTGTTCACGTCCGCGAGCGTCACCGCGTCCACCCGGGCCAGCAGGTCGTCCACCGGCATCAGGTTGCCGTAGAGCAGCTCGCCCTTGGCGAGCCGGCTCATCCGCGAGCCGGTGTCCTCCAGCCCGAGCACGAACGAGCCCTTGCTCATCCCCTTGCCCCGGGCCAGCTCGGCCTCGGTGATTCCCTCGGCGGCGACCCGCGCCAGCTCCGCGCGGGTCAGGTCCAGCACCTCGTCCACCTTGCCCGGCGCGCAGCCCGCGTAGACGGCGAACACGCCGCTGTCGGCGTACTGGCTGGCGTAGGAGTAGACCGAGTACGCCAGGCCGCGCTGCTCCCGGATCTCCTGGAACAGCCGGCTGGACATGCCGCCGCCGAGCACGTTGTTCAGCACGCCGAGGGCGAACCGCCGGTCGTCGGTGCGGTCGATCCCCGGGCAGCCGAGGATGACGTGCGCCTGCTCGGTCTCCTTCGGCTCGACGAGCGTGGTGGCCGGCTTCGTGCGTACCGTCGGGGTGGCCCGGCGGTGCGGCGCCGGCGACGCCGGGTCGGTGTCCAGCGGGGTGCCGCGCAGCGCCTGCCGGACCAGCTTGACCACGGCGGTGTGGTCGAGGTTCCCGGCGGCGGCGATCACGATCTGCGGCGCCGTGTAGCGGCGGCGGTAGAAGCCCTGGATCTGCCGCCGGGTCATCGGCGTGACGGTCTCCTCGGTGCCGGAGATGAGCCGGCCCAGCGGGTGGTCGCCGTAGACGGCGCGGGCGAACAGGTCGTGCACCTCGTCGCCGGGCTCGTCGTCGTGCATGGCGATCTCTTCGAGGATGACGCCGCGTTCGGTCTCCACGTCGGCGGCGGCCAGCACCGAGTCGGCGACCAGGTCGCACATGACGTCGATGGCGAGCGGCAGGTCCTCGTCCAGCACCCGCGCGTAGTAACAGGTGTATTCCTTCGTGGTGAAGGCGTTGGTCTCGCCGCCCACGGCCTCGATCTGCGCCGAGATCTCCAGCGCGCTGCGCTTGTTGGTGCCCTTGAACAGCAGGTGCTCCAGGAAGTGCGCGGCGCCGGCCTGCGAGCCGGTCTCGTCGCGCGAGCCGACCGCCACCCAGATGCCGAACGACACGCTGCGCATCGCCGGGATCGCCTCGGTGAGCACGCGCAGCCCGCTGGGCAGCACGGTACGGCGGACGGTACCGCCGAGCGGGTCGTCGCTGAGCGTCCGGGTGACCGCGCGGGCCGCCGAACCGGTCGACGCCACCCCCCGTCCCGTCGAGGCGACTGACGAACTCACGAGAACCTGCTCTCCGGATGACGAGGAACGGCGGGACGTACGACGGCTCCAGTTCGCGCAGGCGACCTGGAGCCGTGGGCCGGCCCGGGTGACGCGGACGTCACCCGGGCCGGTCGGTGGATCAGCTGTGCCGGGTCCGGCGGCGCGGACGGGACTCGCCGCCGCCCTCGCCACCCTCGGAGCGGCGCTCGCCACCCTCGGAGCGGCGCTCGCCACGGTCACCCCGGTCACGCGGGCCACGGTCGCCGCCGCGGTCCCGGCCCGACGGACGGTCGCCGCCGCCGGCCCCGCCCTCGGCCGGCGCCTCGGCACCCTCCGGACGGATCTTGTCCAGGTAGATCTTGCCGCGGGCGTCGATGTCCGCGATCTCCACCTCGACCTTGTCGCCGACGTTGAGGAAGTCCTCGACCTTCTCGACCCGCTTGCCGTCGCCCACCTTGGAGATGTGCAGCAGGCCGTCGCGGCCCGGCAGCAGCGAGATGAAGGCGCCGAACGCGGCGGTCTTCACCACGGTGCCGAGGAACCGCTCCCCGACCTTGGGCAGCGTCGGGTTGGCGATCCCGTTGATCCGGTCCACCGCGGCCTGGGCCGCCGGCCCGTTGGTCGCGCCGACGTAGATCGTGCCGTCGTCCTCGATGGAGATCTCGGCGCCGGTCTCGTCCTGGATCGCGTTGATGGTCTGGCCCTTCGGGCCGATCACCATGCCGATCTTGTCGACCGGGATCTTCACAGTGGTCACCCGCGGCGCGTAGTCCGACATCTCGGCCGGCGCCTCGATCGCCCGCTGCATCACGTCGAGGATGGTCTGCCGGGCCTCGTGCGCCTGCTGGAGCGCGGCGGCCAGCACGTCCGACGGGATGCCGTCCAGCTTGGTGTCGAGCTGGAGCGCGGTGACGAAGTCACGGGTGCCGGCGACCTTGAAGTCCATGTCGCCGAACGCGTCCTCGGCGCCGAGGATGTCGGTCAGCGTCACGTACTGGGTCTTGCCGTCGACCTCGTCGGAGATGAGGCCCATGGCGATGCCGGCGACCGGCGCCTTCAGCGGCACACCGGCCGAGAGCAGGCCCAGCGTCGAGGCGCAGACCGAACCCATCGAGGTGGAGCCGTTGGAGCCGAGCGCCTCGGAGACCTGCCGGATGGCGTACGGGAACTCCTCGCGCGAGGGCAGCACCGGGATCAGCGCCCGCTCGGCGAGCGCGCCGTGACCGATCTCGCGCCGCTTCGGCGAGCCGACCCGGCCGGTCTCACCGGTCGAGTACGGCGGGAAGTTGTAGTTGTGCATGTAGCGCTTGCGGTTCTCCGGGGACAGCGTGTCCACCATCTGCTCCATGCGCAGCATGTTCAGCGTGGTGACGCCCAGGATCTGGGTCTCGCCGCGCTCGAACAGCGCCGAGCCGTGCACCCGCGGCAGCACGCCGACCTCGGCGGTCAGCGGGCGGATGTCACGCGGGCCGCGGCCGTCGATGCGGACCTGCTCACGCAGCACCCGGTTGCGGACCTCGGACTTGGTCAGCGAACGGAACGCGGCGGAGAGCTCCTTCTCGCGGCCCTCGAACCGGCCGGTCAGCTCCTCGGCGACCTTGGCCTTGATCCGGTCCAGGGCCTCCTCGCGGTCGGCCTTGCCGGCGATCTTCAGCGCCTCGGCGACGTCGGCGCGGGCCACCTCGGCCACCGCGTCGTACGCGTCGTCCTGGTAGTCCAGGAAGATCGGGAACTCGGCGACCGGCTTGGCGGCCACCTCGGCCAGCTCGCTCTGCGCCCGGCACAGCTCGCGGATGGCCGGCTTGGCGGCCTCCAGACCGCTGGCCACGATCTCCTCGGTCGGCGCCGTGGCGCCGCCCGAGATCAGGGTCACCGCGTTCGGGGTGGCCTCGGCCTCGACCATCATGATCGCGACCTCGCCGTCCGGCAGGGTGCGGCCGGCCACGACCATGTCGAAGGTGGCCCGCTCCAGCTCCTCCAGGGTCGGGAAGGCCACCCACTGGCCGTCGACGTGCGCGACCCGGGTCGCGCCGATCGGGCCGGAGAACGGCAGGCCGGAGAGCTTGGTCGACATCGACGCGGCGTTGATCGCCACCACGTCGTACGGGTGCTGCGGGTCGAGCGCCAGCACGGTCTCGACGACCTGGACCTCGTTGCGCAGGCCCTTGACGAACGACGGGCGCAGCGGCCGGTCGATCAGCCGGCAGGTGAGGATGGCGTCCTCGCTGGGCCGGCCCTCGCGGCGGAAGAACGAGCCGGGGATCCGGCCCGCGGCGTACATCCGCTCCTCGACGTCCACCGTCAGCGGGAAGAAGTCGAACGACTCGCGCGGCTGCTTGCCGGCGGTGGTGGCGGAGAGGACGACCGTCTCGCCGAGCTGGGCGACGACGGAGCCGGCGGCCTGACGGGCCAGGCGGCCGGTGGAGAAGGTGATCTCGCGGGTGCCGAAGGCCCCGTTGTCGATCACCGCGGTGCGGGATTCGGTGCCGAGGTTGGTCTCGGTCATGTGCTGTGGTGCTCCTTCGCGTCGTCGGCCGACGACACGGGAACTGCTCAGGCGGCCGGTCTTCGATCGAAGCGCCCGGGATGGCCGGCGTCGTGCCGGGATTCCCGGGGGCCACTACCGGAGACCGGTGCTGACCGGCTCCCTCTCGGGTGTCGCGCGGCCGGGTTCTTCGGTGGTACTGCAACGGGGGAGCGGCCAGGCGGCCACTCCCCCGTCAGGTCATCGGCGCAGGCCGAGCCGCTCGATGAGCGACCGGTAGCGGTTGATGTCCTTCTTCTGGACGTAGTTGAGCAGCCGGCGGCGCCGGCCGACCAGCAGCAGCAGCCCACGGCGGCTGTGGTGGTCGTGCTTGTGCACCTTCAGGTGCTCGGTGAGCTCCGCGATCCGCTTGGTCAGGACCGCGACCTGCACCTCGGGCGAGCCGGTGTCGCCCTCGGCGGTCGCGTACTCCTGGCGGATCTTGGCCTTGGCTTCCTGGTCGAGCGCCATGTTCTCCCTGTTTCGTGGGTCATTCGATGAGGTCCGGAGCGGTCGTGGTGACCGGTGCAACGGACCGGTTCCTCGCACCCGCGGCGTCGTGCAGGCACGCGAGGCCCCCGTCGGTCAGCCGACGTCTTCGTCAGCCTACCAGCCCTCGGGCCGGACGGCCGGTCAAGGTCGCCCCGCGCGGGTCAGAGCACCGCCCGGCGGGTGCGCTCCACGTCCTCGGCGATCTGGGCCACCAGCGGTTCGATCGCGTCGTATGTCCGCTGCTCACGCAGGTGCGCCACGAAGTCCAGGGCGAGTCGCTCGCCGTACAGGTCGCCGGTGAAGTCCAGCGCGTACGCCTCCACCCGCCGCTCCCGGCCGGAGAACGTCGGGTTGGTGCCGATCGACACGGCCGCCGCCAGCGGTTCGCCGTCGCGGCGTACCAGGCGGGCCGCGTAGACGCCGTCGGCCGGCACCGCCGCGTACCTGTGGGTCAGCAGGTTGGCGGTGGGGTAACCCAGCTCACGTCCGCGCTGGTCGCCGCGGACCACCACGCCCTCGACCCGGTGCGGGCGGCCGAGCGCCGCCGCCGCCGCGCCCACGTCGCCCGCGTCGACGCAGGACCGGATGTACGTGGAGGAGAAGACCGTCCCCGCCTCGGCGACCAGCGGCGCGCCCTCGACCGCGAACCCGAAGGTACGGCCCAGCCGCTCCAGCAGCGGCACGTCACCGGCCGCCCGGTGCCCGAAGCGGAAGTTGTCGCCGACCACCACCAGCGCGGCGTGCAGGTGCGCGACCAGCACGTCGTGCACGAACGCCTCGGGTGGCAGCCGGGAGAACTCGACAGTGAACGGCACCACGCAGAGCACGTCCACGCCGAGCGCCTCGATCAGCTCGGCCTTGCGCGCCGGCTCGGTCAGCACCGCCGGGTGCGAGCCGGGGCGCACCACCTCGGCCGGGTGCGGGTCGAACGTCACCACCACCGACTTGACGCCCAGCTCCCGGGCGCGCGCCACGGCGTGCCCGATGGTGGCCTGGTGCCCCCGGTGCACGCCGTCGAAGACGCCGATGGTGACCACCGAGCGTCCCCAGCCGCCGGGTGCCGCCTCGTACCCCCGCCACCGCTGCATGCCGTTCCTCCCCTGTCCGCCCGCGCGCCGTTCAGGCCGGGGCGAGCACGATCTCCGCGCGGGCCCGACCGTCCCGCTCGCTGACGATAGCGATCAGCCCGCCCGCCGGGTCGAAGACGGCGTACGGCCCGGTGATCCCGGCCGGGGTCAGCGGCCCGCCGTGGGACAGCACCCGGGTCTCGTCGGCGGTGGCGTCCCGGCGCGGGAAGAACCGCGCGGCGGCGGCGTCCAGCGGCAGGTTCACCACGTCCGGCGCGCGCTCCTCGAGCTGGTCGAGCGTGGCCGCCTCGGCCAGCGTGAACCCGCCCACCGCGGTGCGGCGCAGCGCGGTGAGGTGACCGCCGACGCCGAGGGCCGCGCCCGCGTCGCGGGCCAGCGCCCGGATGTACGTCCCGGACGAGCAGGTCACGTCCACGTCCACGTCCACCACGTCCGGGACGTCCCGGCGGATCGCGCGCACGTCCAGCCGCGACACGGTGACCCGCCGGGCGGGCAGTTCGACCGTCTCGCCGTCGCGGACCCGCTTGTACGCCCGCTGTCCGTCGATCTTGATGGCGCTGACCGCGCTCGGCACCTGGTCGATCTCGCCGGTGAGGGCGGCCAGCGCGGCGCGTACCCCGTCGTCGGTGACCGCGCCGGCCGGTGTGGTCGCGACCACCTCGCCCTCGGCGTCGTCCGTGACCGTCGACTGTCCCAGCCGGATCGTCGCGGCGTAGCTCTTGCCGGCGCCGATCACGTACGTGAGCAGCCGGGTCGCCCGGCCGACCCCGATCACCAGGACGCCGGTGGCCATCGGGTCGAGCGTGCCGCCGTGGCCGACGCGGCGGGTACGCGCCAGCCGCCGGATGCGGGCCACGACGTCGTGCGACGTCATGCCGCCGGGCTTGTCGACCACGATCAGACCGTCTGTGCTCACGACCGCCAAGCCTGCCAGACGGCGCCGAGTCCTCCCTGCGGGGGATACCGCCCTGCTTCGGCGGGGTGTCAAGATCGTGCGCCCCCGCCCCGTCCGCCCGGGAAGTCCGATGACCGATCACCGCTCCGCCCCCGACCCCTACGCCGCCGGCCGACCGCCGGAGGACGAGCTGGGACGGGTGCCCGACTGGCTGCGTCAGCCGGCGCCCGAGGTGCCGCCCGGCCGGGCGGACCGCCTGCGGATCGCGCTCGGCGGGCACTCCGGCAAGCTGCTCGGCGGCGTACTCGTGCTGGTGCTGCTCGCGTTCTTCGGGCTCGTCGGCGGCCTCGGCTACCAGGGCTTCCAGCGCTGGCGCGAGATCTCGACGGCATACCCGACGACGAGCCCGCCGAGCGGCGAGCAGGCGGTCAGCTCCGCGTCGCCCCCGCCGGCCGCCGGCCCGTTCGACGGCACCCCCGCGGCCGGCTTCCCCGAGGGTGCGGCGGGGATCGCGCTGCCCCGGGCCAAGCGGACCGGCCCGTTCACCGAGAAGCAGGTGGCCGACGGTCTGGCCAAGGTACGCAAGGCCCTGGTCACCGGCCGGCTGGACCGTACGTTCTTCACGGCGAAGAGCCCGGATCGGCTGGTGCGCCAGTTCGCCCCGGACACCCGCGCCAGCATCCGGAAGGACTTCACGGCCGGCGGCGCCGCCAACTACGCCACCCGGCTCGGGCCCGGCACCCGGTTGACGAACGACCCGCCCCGGGTGCAGGGGCGGATCTCGTACCGCGCGACCCGCGATGCGTACGACATCCGCGTACTGGAGATCACCAGCAACTTCGTCTGGGTCTACGCCGCCCGGAGCACCCGCGCCCCGTCGGTCTCGGACGTCATCCTGGTGCACGACACAGTGATCTGGGAGGTGCCCCTCCCGGCGGACGTCGTCACCGGCTCCCGAGGTCTGTGGATGCGGGACGCGAACTCCTACGTGACGAACGTGGAGTGCGCCGGTCTGAGCAAGGGCCTCCTGGAGCTGGAGATCACGCCGACCTACGGGAACGCCGGCAGCGCCGGGGAAGACCCGGACGCCGTGTACGACCTGGACCGCTCGCTGAAGGTCGCGGACCCGTGCTGAGCCCGAGGGGATCCGAGCGGGACGGCTACCCCGACTGGCTGGACCGGTTGGAGCGGGAGATCCGGCCGAGTCTCGCCGTACGCCTGCGGATCTGGTGCCGGCGGCGCGCCCGCCGGCTGATGGCCGCGCTCGGCGTGGTGCTGCTGCTGGCCGCCGCGGCCGGTGCCGCCGGTTACGGCCACCGGCAGCTCCGGCGTCCGGCAGCCGCGCCGTCCCCCGCGGTCACCGGCGCTCCGGCGACCGCGGGACCGACGGCCTCACCGGACGTCTTCGCCGGAACGCCGGCGGCGGACTGGCCGGCGGGGGCGGCCGGGATCGTGCTGCCACCGGCCCGGCCGACCGGCGGCTTCACCGGCGCCGAGGTGTCCGCCGGGCTGGCCCGGGTCCGCGCCGCCATGCTGACCGCCCGCCTGGACCGCGCGTTCATGACCGGCGGTAGCCCGGCCCCGCTGCTGCGTCACGTCGCGCCGGCTGCCCGGGAGTCGGTGCGGAAGGACTGGTCCACCGAGACGATCGCCACGTACGCGACCCGGCTGGCCCCGGACGCCCGGCTCACCCCGGACCAGCCGCGGACGAAGGGCCGGTTCACCTACCGCGCCGTCCGGCAGGCCGACGGCGTACGGATGCTGGAGGTGACCAGCAACTTCGTCTGGGTCTACGGGTTCCGCGACCTCGGCTCCCGATCCGGCCACTCGGTGGTCGTGCTGCACGACGAGATCGTCTGGCGGCTGCCGCACGCCGACGACGTGGCACGGGCGGACCGGGGGCTCTGGTTGCACCGGATGTCGAGCTACGGGTCGGGCGTGGACTGCGACGCCGTGAAGCTCGGCCTGATCCGCCCCGGCGGCCTGGACCCGGCCGGCATCGGCTCCCCCGAGGACCCCGACGCGCTGTACGACCCGGAGCACCCGATCGAGCTGCCGGTCTCCTGTTGACGAGCGGTCAGCGGACCGCGCCGACCACCGCCCACGCGCCCGAGCGCATCCGCAGCAGCAGGCCGACCAGCCGCAGCACCACGAACAGCGTCAGCCCGGCCCAGATCCCGCCCAGCCCGAGGTCGAACCCGTAGGCCAGCCAGATCGCCGGCAGGAACCCGCCGAACGCACACACGATCGTGAGGTTGCGCAGGTAGCGCACGTCGCCCGCGCCGATCAGCACCCCGTCGAGCGCGAACACCACGCCGCCGATCGGCTGGAGCGCGACGAACCAGGGCCAGGCCGTCATGGCCTGCTCGCGTACCTGCGGATCGGAGCTGAACCACGACGGCACCACGCCGGCGCCGGCGGCGATGAGCACCGCGAAGGCCACGCCGCACAGGCCGCCGAGCAGCGCGACGCGGCGGGCCAGGAACCGCGCGCCGGCTGCGTCGCCGGCGCCGAGCGCGGCGCCGACCAGCGACTGCGCGGCGATGGCCAGCGCGTCGAGCACCAGCGCGGTGAAGAACCACAGTTGTACGGCGATCTGGTGCGCGCCGACCGCGGCGGCGCCGAAGCGGGCCGCGACGGCTGTGGCGGACAGGAAGCTGGCCTGGAACGCGACGCCCCGCACGAGCAGGTCCCGGCTGAGCACGAGCTGCTGCCCGATCATCCGGGGCCGGGGCCGCAGCGAGACCCGCTCGCGCACGAGCGCCGCCGCGAACAGCACCCCGGAGAGCGTCTGCGCGATCGCGTTCGCCACCGCCGAGCCGACCAGGCCGAGCCCGGCCGGATAGACCAGCAGCGGGCAGAGCACCGCGGAGAGCAGGTTCGGGCCGAGCACGAACAGCAGCGGGCGGCGGGTGTCCTGGATGCCGCGCAGCCAGCCGTTGCCGGCGGCGGCGAGGAGCAGGCCGGGCGCGCCGAGCGCCGCGATCCGCAGCCATCCGGCGGCGGCGTCGGCCACCTCGCCGGGGCCGCCGACGAGGGTACGCGCCAACGCGCCGCCGCCGATGCCGATGGCGACCGCCACCAGCACTCCGGTGGCGAGCGCGAGCCAGGACGCCTGGACGCCCTCGGCGACCGCGGCGGCCCGGTCCCCCGCCCCGAACCGGCGGGCCGAGCGGCCCGTGGTGCCGTACGCGACGACGGTGCCGACCCAGGCGGTGAGTGTCATGACCGTGCCGCCGACGGCGAGCGCGGCCAGCGGCACCCGGCCGAGGTGACCGACCACCGCGGTGTCGACCAGGACGTAGAGCGGCTCGGCGGCCAGCACCACGAGGGCGGGCAGCGCGAGCGCGGCGATCCGCCGCGGCGAGGCGGTGACGGCGGGGGCGGCAGTGGTGCTCATCGCCGCCGATCCTGGCACGCCCTCGGTAAGGTCCGCAAGGCAGGGGACTACTTACTAACGTCGGCCAGGAACCGGTCCGTGTCACGGCGCCCGCGCAGGCGGCGCACCGGCAGCCCGGGGGCGTGCTCCGACAGCGCGGCCAGCACCCGGGGCCGGGAGTCGCGGGGGTAACGCCAGACGTAGGGCAGGAAGTCGAGATCGAGCCGCTCCGGGCAGCCCTCGGGCCGGTCGGGGCGGGGCGCGGCGCGATGTGCCCACCGGCGGCGGACGATCCGGACCAGGCAGCGCAGCCGGGAGGTGTCGCAGAGCACCAGCAGGTCGGCGCGGGGCAGCCGCAGGTCGAGCGTGCTCGCGTAGTTGCCGTCCATCACCCAGGCCGGGCGGGCGGCGAGCGCGGCCACCTCGGCGCGGAAGTCAGCCGGGGCGGAGGCGGTCCAGCCGGGGCGCCAGTAGTGCCGGTCGAGGTGGATCAGGGGAAGGTCGAGTCGCCGGGCCAGTTCACCGGCGAGCGTGCTCTTGCCGGCGCCGGAGCTGCCGACCACGAGGATGCGTCGCACCGGGCGACGGTAGCGGCGTGCGGGGCGGCGATGTGCCCCGAGCGGCGGTGACGTCGGCGTCGGGCCGGGGTGTGGTCCGCGGGCCCGGCCGGCGTCACCGCCGGACGGCGTACGTCACTGACGGGTGTCCATCGAGGTCTGCAGCGCGCGGCGCATCTGCTCGCGCGCCTCGTCGGTGGTGGTCTCGGTCTGCGGCTTGCGCTTGCTGGGCATGTGAGGTCCTTCCAGGGTGCGGACCGCCGGGACGTGGCGGTCCTACGGGCGCCCGGCGCTCCGGCTCGGCGCGACGACGGGTCGCGCCGCGACCGGGAGTCGTCGGCGGCTGAGCGCCCGGCAGCGGTCCGGGATCACCGGAGCGGCTCGCCTGGCAGCGGGAGCCCGGGTCGGTCTGACCCTGGAGGGAGGCGAAGCCGGGTGCGGCACCACCGCCCGTGACCAGCGCCGCGAAGCGCCGGTCCCGCACCCAAATTAACGTTCACTTTCCAGATACTGCCCACTGTTCCCGAAATGCGGAAAGATCAATGTCGTCGTCCCGGCCCGGCGAGGGCGGTCAGCGGGCCAGGAAGTGCCAGCCCAGCCACCACCAGAAACCGAACAGCCCGATCCGGCCGACCGGTACCGGGCCCACCTCGTACCGCATCACGAACGCGCAGACGTCGGCCAGCGACGGGATCCGCGACCCCTCCCGGCGCGCGGCCCACTCGACGACGGCGAACAGCACGATCGAGACTCCGAACCCGCCGATCGCCAGTGCCCGCATCATCGGCGCACCAGTCCCCAGAACGCGGACAGCCACGCGAACCAGGCCGCCGAACGGGCCAGGTTGTCCTCCAGCAGCGGATCGGCCAGCCGGGAGAAGGTGGGGAAGTCGTCACCCGCCGCCATCACGAACGTCGCCCCCTCGAAGACCCCGAAGACGGTCACCGGGACCAGCCACCAGAGCGCTACCGACGGCAGCCGGCGCGGCGCCGGACGCCGGGGCACCCGGTTGCTCAGGCCGACCCAGATCAACCCCCCGCCGGTGGTGAGGATGTAGAGGTTCGCGGCGGTCGAGAAGGACGGCATCTGGCCGCCGACCAGAGAGAGGCAGATCAGCACCGGCACGGAGACGACCGGCCGGTCCCAGGCCCGGGGCGCCTCGACGGTGAGCTCACGGGGATGATCCATCACCCGATTGTCCCCAGCGTCACGCACGGCGGAAAGGCTGGCACGCCTCGTAATCCCCGGAAAAGCCGCCGATCAGCTCACACCTCAGATCGCCGCCGCACCTCGGCACGGCAGAAATTCAGGGACAATCCATCTGCTAAGGGGCGACAGCGAGTTCGGCGCGGATCCGGCCGAGCACCTCGTCTAGGGATCCCCGGCCGGTGAAGCCGGCGGCGAACCGGTGCCCGCCGCCGCCGAGCGCCACCGCCACCCGGCTCACGTCGACAGCGCCCTTGCTGCGCAGCGACACCGCCCACTCGGCCTCGCCGGCCTGCTTGACCACACAGCTCACGTCCGCCTCGGCGGTGCAGCGCACCGAGTCGATCAGCGCCTCCAGCACGTACGCGGGCTGGTCGTGGCGGACCAGGTCGTCGCGGGTCGCGTACGTCCAGACGAGACCGTGCCCGGCGGCGGCCGCCGGCTCCAGCGCGGCCCGGCCGAGCACCTCGCCGAAGAGTCGGACGGCGCCGAACGGGCGGGTGTCGAAGATCCGCCGGGAGATGTCGCCGGGCCGGAGGCCGGTGGCGACCAGGCGCGCGGCCGTCTCGTGCACGGCCGGTGTGGTCGCCTCGAAGCGGAACGAGCCGGTGTCGGTGGTCAGCGCGACGTACAGCCCGGTCGCCATCTCCGCGTCCAGCGTCACGCCGAGCCGGTCCAGCAACTCCAGCGCCACCACCGAGGTGGCGGCGGCGTGCGGGTCGACCAGGCTGATCCGCCCGAACCCGCTGTTCGAGGCGTGGTGGTCGAGCACGAGCGACGTGCCCGCCGTGTCCAGCCGGTCGGCCAGGTCACCCAGCCGGGACTCGCTCGCCGCGTCGAAGCAGATCACCAGGTCCGGCGCGGGGTACGCGTCGTCCTGCGGCACCAGCAGGTCCACCCCCGGCATCCACCGGAACGGCTCGGGCACCTCCGGCGGGCCGGGGAAGGTGGCCTGGACATCGCGTACGCCGAGCCGGCGCAGACCCAGCCCGAAGCCGAGCATGCTGCCCAGCGCGTCCCCGTCCGGGTTCACGTGGCAGATCAGCAGCACCCGCGCGTCGGCGGGGAGATCGCGTACCGCCGCGACGGCGGCCGCCCACGCGGTCTCGGTGGGCCTGGCCGCCTCGGTCACCGGCGCTCGCCGGCGCGCGGCTCGTCGTCGTCCTCGTCCTCGGCCGGGGCGCCCTCGGCGTCCTCGTCGTCCTCCTCGACCCGGTACGGCTGGGCGTCGCCCGCGTACGAGGACTTGGCGGCCAGCCGCTGCACCTCGGCGTCGGCGGTACGCGCGGCGGCGAGCAGGTCGTCGATGTGCTTGACCTGGTCCTGCACGTCGTCCAGGACGAAGGTCAGCGTCGGCGAGTGCCGCAGCCCGAGCGCCTTGCCGACGGTGCTGCGCAGCATGCCCTTGGCGCTCTCCAGCGCGGCGGCGGTGCTCGCCTGGGCCGCCGCGTCACCGAGCACCGTGTAGAAGACGGTGGCGTCGCGCAGGTCGGCGGTGATCCGGGCGTCGGTGATCGTGATCATGCCGAGCCGGGGGTCCTTGATCTGGCTGCGCACCACCGACGCGACGAGTTCCCGGATGCGCTCCGCGTGCCGGCGAACCTTGGCCTGATCCGTCATGTCCCCCACCTCCGGGATCACCTTTACCGATGACGGCGCCGGATCGGCGTGCGACCCGGGCCGTCGGCCGGAAACAGCAGGCGCGTGGGCGCCGCCGGGTCCGACCGCCCAACGCTGAAGAACACTACCCGCGCCCGGCCGGGCGTCGCGCGGCACGGCCGGAGTGCCACGCGACGCGCCGTCAGTCGTCCTCGCCGTGCAGACGACGGCGGACCGACAGCAGCTCGGTCTCCGGGCGGGCGGCGACCAGCCGCTCGCAGGAGTCGAGCACCTCGCGGACGTGGGCCGGCTCGGCGGCCACCACCGCCACCCCGATCTCGGCCCGGCCGTGCAGGTCCAGCGCCCCCACCTCGGCGGCGGAGACCTCGAACTTGCGCAGCGCGGCGACGATCGGCCGAACGTAGGACCGCTTGGCCTTCAGGGACCGGGAGTCACCCGGGAGCAACAGGTCGAACAGCGCGGTTCCGGTATACACGGCGAGCAACGGTACGCCGGGCGGCGCACCCCGGCACGCGATTAAGGCGCGACCGCCACCAGCACGTCCCGCTCGATCGCCTGGTCGACCCGGTGTGCGAAGTCACCGAAGCCGGGGCCGCCGAGCACCCGCAGCCCGGCGTCGGCCAGCACCGCCTCCGCCTGCGCCCGCGGCGCCACGTGGGTGTTCCAGGACAGCCCGAGCGCACCGCCCGGGCGCAGCAGCTCCCGCCACACCGGCACGGCGGCGGTGAGCAGCTCCAGCGGGCTGCGGGACAACCCCTGGTCGGTACGGCTGCCGTGCGCCACTCCGTACGGCGCGTCGGTGACGATCACGTCGGCGCAGCGGGGACGCAGCGCCTCCCGGGCCCGGGTGGTGTCGGTGTTCAGCACTGTGACCCGCTGGGTGGCCCCGGCCCGGTGCTCGTCCCGCGACGGCGCCAGCACCGCCTCGAACCGGCGGGCCACGAGCTTGCGGTCCCGGCGCACCGACGTCGAGTCGGTGGTGTGCTTGAGCCGCTTGCGGCGCAGCCAGGTACGCAGAAAGGCCGCGTACGCGTCCACGTCCTTGCTGTCGCGCTCGATGCCGATGCCGTCGTAGCCGTACATCAGCGCCTGGTTGAGCGTGGTGCCCCGGCCGCAGAGCGGGTCCAGCACCACCACCGGCCCGTCCAGCATCCGCGGCGCGACGGCGGAGGCGAGCACCGTGACGTTGAGCAGCAGCCGGGTGAACTGCTCGTTGGTCTTGCCGGCGTACTTGGGGATGGTGATCAGGTCGGAGTCGTACCGGGCCAGCGGGCGCAGCGGCACCGGCCGCAGCAGGTCGTCGCCGACGCGCTCGAACAGCGCGTACGCGGCCGACAGGTTCGCCAGGTGGGCCAGGTCCCGCTCGCCCAGCCCGGGTTCCGCGGTGGTGAACGTCAGGTACTCCACGCCGCCGATCCCGGTCACCTCCGCGCCGGCCGGTACGACGTCGAGCACGCCTGAACCGGCGAACACGGCCAGTTCGGCGCGCGCCAGCCGGGCCGCCGCGTCGGCGTAGACGCGGTTGGCCGAGGGCGCGAGGAGAAGTGCGTACCGGATCACGCCGGAGATTGTCGCAGCCTGCGGAAACGGCGACGGCCGGGGCCCGAAGGCCCCGGCCGCCGGCCGGTCGTACGCGTGGTTCTCAGGCGCGCGGCTTCTCGCGCATCTCGAACGTCTCGATGACGTCGCCGACCTGGACGTTGTTGTAACCGCCCAGCGTCAGACCACACTCGAAGCCCTCGCGGACCTCGGTCGCGTCGTCCTTGAACCGCTTCAGGGAGCTGATCGTGAGGTTGTCCGCCACGACCGCCCCGTCCCGCAGCAGCCGCGCCTTGGCGTTGCGGCGGATGAGGCCGGACCGGACGATACAGCCGGAGATGTTGCCGATCTTGGACGAGCGGAAGACGTCGCGGATCTCCGCGGTGCCCAGCTCGACCTCCTCGTACTCCGGCTTGAGCAGGCCCTTGAGCGCGGCGTCGATCTCCTCGATGGCCTGGTAGATGACGGTGTAGTACCGGATCTCCACGCCCTCGCGGTCGGCCATCTCGCGGACCTTGTTCGAGGCCCGCACGTTGAAGCCGATGATCGTGACCGCCTCGGACGAGGCGCTCGCGAGCATGACGTCGCTCTCGGTGATCGCACCCACGCCCCGGTGGATGATCCGAAGCTGGACCTCCTCCGGGATGTCGAGGTTGAACAGCGCGTCCTCGAGCGCCTCCACGGAACCGGAGACGTCGCCCTTGAGCACCAGGTTGAGCGAGGTCTTCTCGCCCTCCTTGAGCTGCTCCATGAGCGTCTCGAGAGTGGCGCGGCCACGGGAGTTGGCGAACGACGCCGCCCGCCGCCGTGCCTGCCGCTGCTCGGCGATCTGCCGCACGGTGCGGTCGTCCTCGGCGGCCAGGAAGGTGTCACCCGCACCCGGCACCGTGGTCAGACCCAGCACCATGACCGGACGCGCCGGACCGGCCGAATCGACCGGCTTGCCGTTCTCGTCCAGCATGGCCCGCACGCGGCCGTGCGCCCCACCGGCGACGATGGAGTCACCGGCACGCAGGGTGCCCTTCTGCACCAGCACGGTCGCCACCGCACCACGGCCCTTGTCCAGGTGCGCCTCGATCGCGACACCCTGCGCCGGCCCGTCGATCGGAGCGGTCAGCTCCAGCGACGCGTCGGCGGTCAACAGCACGGCCTCGAGCAGTTCCTCGATGCCGATGCCGGGCTTGGCCGCCACGTTGACGAACATGGTGTCGCCGCCGTACTCCTCGGCGACCAGGCCGTACTCGGTCAGCTGCTGGCGGACCTTGTCCGGGTTCGCCTCGGGCTTGTCGACCTTGTTGACCGCGACCACGATCGGCACGTCCGCCGCCTTGGCGTGGTTGAGCGCCTCGATGGTCTGCGGCATGACGCCGTCGTCGGCCGCGACCACCAGGATCACGATGTCCGTGACCTGGGCACCACGGGCACGCATGGCGGTGAACGCCTCGTGACCCGGGGTGTCGATGAACGTCACCGCGCGGTCCTCGCCCTCGTGCGGGACGTGGACCTGGTAGGCGCCGATGTGCTGGGTGATGCCACCCGCCTCGCCGGCCACCACGTTCGCCTTGCGGATCGCGTCGAGCAGCTTGGTCTTACCGTGGTCGACGTGACCCATGACGGTCACCACCGGCGCACGGCTGACCAGGCGGTCCGCCGCGACCTCTGCGTCGAGGTCGATGTTGAACTGCGCGAGCAGCTCGCGGTCCTCGTCCTCCGGGCTGACGATCTGCACGTCGAAGCCGAGGTGCTCACCCAGCAGCTGCAGGGTCTCGTCGGAGCACGACTGGGTCGCCGTCACCATCTCGCCCAGGTTGAACATCTCCTGGACCAGCGAACCCGGGTTGGCGTTGATCTTGTCGGCGAAGTCCGACAGCGAGGCGCCACGGGACAACCGGACGACCTGACCCTGACCGCGGGGCGCACCCGAGGACATGGTCGGGGCCGACAGGTTGTCGAACTCCTGTCTGCGCTGCTTCTTGGACTTGCGACCGCGGGTCGGCCGGCCGCCGGGACGCCCGAAGGCACCCGCCGCGCCACCGCCACGGCCACGACCGCCGCCACCGGGACGGCCACCGCCGCCGACCGGACCACCCGGACGGAAACCACCGCCGGGAGCACCGCCGCCACCACCGGGACCGCCGCGGTAGCCACCGCCACCGCCGCCACCACCGGGACCGCCGCGGTAGCCACCGCCACCGCCGCCGCCACCGGGGCCGCCGCGGTAGCCACCGCCACCGCCGCCGCCGGGACGACCGGCGCCGCCGCCGGGTCCGCCACGACCGCCACCGGGGCCGCCGGGGCGGCCGGTGGTCGGGCGCTGACTCGGCATCGAGGCCGGGCTCGGCCGCGGCGGCATCGACGCCGGGCTGGGCCGCGGCGGCATGCCGGCCGGGCTGGGACGGGGACCGCCCGCACCGGCGGCCGGGGGCCGCTGCTGCTGGCCGCCCTGGATACCGAACGGGTTGTTACCGGCGCCGCGCGCCGGCGGACGACCGCCGGGCCGGGCACCGGGGCCCTGACCCTGACCCGGACCGCCGGGACGACCGGCGGCCGGGGAACCCGGACGCGGCGGCATGGCGTTCGGGCCGGGACGCGGGCCGGGACGGGGGCCGCCCTCGGCCGGAGGCTCCCGGCGTACGGTCTCGCGCTGCTGCTGGCGGGCGGCCTGGGCGGCCTTGACCGCGGCCTCCTGCTCAGCCTTGAGCGCGGCGGCACGCGCTTCGGCGGCCGCCACTTCGATGTCGTGCGCGCTCGCCGGCTTGGCGACCGGAGTCGCCGGCTGCGGCGGGCCGGGGACCGGGCCCTTGGGCTTCGGTCCAGGGGTCGGCGCGGCCGGACGCCGGGGCGGCATCGGCTTGGCCGAGACCCGGGGGGCACCCGGGGTCGGGGTGGGCGTCGGGGTCGGCGCCGGGCCACTGGGCGCGGCAGCCGGCGGGCCGGCTGGCGCCGACGAACCGGCTACGAACGCGCTACGCAGCCGCCGGGCGACGGGCGCCTCGACGGTGCTGGACGCGGACTTCACGAACTCGCCCATTTCCTTGAGCTTGGCGAGAACGGTCTTGCTTTCGACCCCGAGCTCCTTGGCGAGCTCGTGTACGCGGGCCTTTCCTGCCACTGCACTCCTCACTCCGAGGTCGTGCGGGCAGCACCCGCAGCGACCTCACTCGTGCACTTGAAGCCTGGTCATTTCAGGGACTTCATCGTGTGCTCATGTCGGTCGTCCTACCTTGCTAGCGACCCTCGACCGGTCGGGCTTGACCGGTCGTCGGGGGTTGCGCGTCGACGTGCTCCGCAAGCGCACCGTGGTCGGGGACCCCGGTGAGGCGCAGTGCCCGCCCGAAGGCGCGACGTCGCACCGCCTGCGCGAAGCAGGCCGGATCAGGGTGCATGTTCGCTCCCCGACCCGGCAGTCTGCGGGCCGGATCGGGCCGGAGGCTGGTCTGACCAGCCTCGTCACCGATCGCGACGACCCGCAACAACTCGCTGGCCGGCGCTCGTTTCCGGCAGCCCACACAGGTGCGCTCCGGCATCGCGCGTCGTGCCACTGAGTAAGTCTACCCCTAGCCGCCGGAGATCGCGCCGCCCGGCTCCGGTACGTGATCAGCTCCGCCCCGGGCCTGCGGTGCCGCGGTCTCCGCGTCGGACCGGATGTCGATGCGCCAACCGGTCAGGCGGGCCGCGAGGCGGGCGTTCTGCCCTTCCCGGCCGATCGCGAGCGAAAGCTGGAAGTCCGGCACGGTCACCCGGGCGGTACGGGTGGCCAGATCGACCACCTCGACCCGCAGCGCCTTGGCCGGCGACAACGCGTTGCCGACGAACGTCGCCGGGTCGTCCGACCAGTCGATGATGTCGATCTTCTCGCCGTGGAGTTCGCTCATGACGGCGCGGACCCGCTGGCCCATCGGGCCGATGCAGGCGCCCTTGGCGTTGACGCCGGACGTGGTCGAGCGTACGGCGATCTTCGTACGGTGACCTGCCTCACGTGCGATCGCGCCGATCTCCACGGTGCCGTCGGCGATCTCCGGCACCTCCAGCGCGAACAGCCTCTTCACCAGCCCGGGGTGCGACCGGGACAGCGTGATCTGCGGGCCGCGCATGCCCTTGGCGACGTGCACGACCACGCAGCGGATCCGCTCGCCGTGCTCGTACCGCTCGCCGGGGACCTGCTCGGACTGCGGCAGGACACCCTCCAGCTTGCCCAGGTCGACGCTGACGATGCCCTTCTCGCGGCGGGTCTCGTGCGCCTGCACCACGCCGGTGACCAGGTCACCGTCGCGGCCGACGTACTCGCCGAAGTGCACCTCGTCGGTGGCCTCCCGCAGCCGCTGGAGGATCACCTGCTTGGCGGTCATGGCGGCGATCCGCCCGAAGTCGTGCGGGGTGTCGTCCCACTCCCGGGTCACCGTGCCGTCGGCGTCCAGCTCCTGCGCGTAGACCGAGGCGGCCCCGCTCTTGCGGTCGATCTCCACCCGGGCGTGCGGCTCGGCGCCGTCGGTGTGCCGGTAGGCGGTCAGCAGCGCGGTCTCGATCGCCGCGAGGATCGTGTCGAACGGGATCTCCCGCTCGCGCTCCAGGGCGCGCAGCGCCGCGAGGTCGATGTTCACCTCTCCTCGTCCTCCAGATCTTCGTCGTCGTCGGTGTCGTCACCGAAGTCCTCGTCGGCCAGGTCGTCCAGGCGGTTGAACTCCACCTGGACCCGGCCGGGCCCGAGTTCGGCGTACGGGTGTTCGGCGGGGCCGGCGTCGGTCTCCAGCACCACGCGTTCGTCGTCGGCGGCCGTGATCCGGCCGGTGAGCTGGCGGTCCCCCGCGTCACCGCGGACGGTGACCTTGACCAGCCGCCCGGCGTTGCGCCGCCAGTGCCGGGGCAGGGTGAGCGGGCGGTCCACGCCGGGCGAGCTGACCTCCAGCTGGTACTCGCCGGCCACGATGTCGCCGCCGGCCTCCTCGGCCGCGTCCAGCGCCGCCGAGACCGCGCGGGAGACGTCCGCCACGGCGTCCAGGTTGATCCCGCCGTCGGCGTCCACGATCACCCGCACCACGTGCCGCCGGCCGGCGCGGGAGACGGAGAGATCCTCCAGGTCGTAACCGGCCGCCGTGACGACCGGTTCGATCACCTCGCGCAGCCGGTTGCGGCGGGCGGCGAGATCGCCGCGGGGTGCGCCGCTCCGGTCCGTGCCGCGGGGCCCGTCGGCCCGGCGGGGCCGCCCGGCGGGCCCCGTCGACCGGGTGGCACGGCCACGCTGCGTCATTGCGCGCACCTCTCCTGCTGTTGCCACGACCCGCGGGCCGTGTTGTCCTCGGCCGGTGCGGGCGATCGGCCCGCCATACCGGCACGCCACCGGGGCGTCCGCGCCCGGTGGTTGCGCAGAGCGTAACGCTTGTGGCCGTCGACGGACCCGGCGGCGCACCGAGACCCTGCCCCACGAGGCGGCGCGGATGGTGTTGACTCTGTCAGGTGGGGATCGGCAGAACACCATCCGACCAGGTCAGAGCGGGGCATTCCCGGCGCTGGCTGCTGCGCGCCGGCGGGCTCGTGGCGCTCGGCGGCGCGGCAGCGCCGCTGACCGGTTGTGATCTTTTCGACCGCGACAAGGAGCCACCGGCGCCGGACGCGCTGGAGCCGCTGGCCGCCGAGGCGCTCGCGCTGGAGGCCCGCTACCGGGCCGCCGCCACCGCCGCGCCGGCGCTGGCCGAGCGGCTCACCCCGATCGCCGACGCGCACCGGGCGCACGCCGAGGAGCTACGCCGTGTGATCGGCCGTCCGGCGCCGTCCGGCACGCCGGCTGCCGCCGGCTCGGCGAGCGCGCCCGACGCCGTACTCACCGAGCTGCGCCGGGCCGAGCAGGAGGGCCGGACGAACGCGGCCCGGGCGTGCGCGGGGGCCCCGGCCGAGCGGGCCGCCCTGCTCGGCTCGATCGCCGCCGCGCGGGCGACTCACGTGGAGGCGCTCAAATGAACCCGACGACCGGCCCGGCCACCGCCCTCGCCGACGCGCTCGCCGCCGAGTACGCGGCGATCTGGGCGTACGGGGTGATCGGCGTGCACCTGACCGAGGCGGCGCGGACGGCGGCCCGTGCCGCCGAGGCGGCCCACCGGTCCCGCCGCGACGCGCTGCTGCTCCAGCTCGCCGAGGGCTCCGGGCAGGTGCCCGCCGACCGGGCCGGGTACGCGCTGCCCTACCCGGTGACGGACCGGGCGAGCGCGTTGCGCCTGGCGGTGGAGGTCGAGGAGCGGACGGCCGGGCACTGGCGGGCCGCCCTGCCGCACACCACCGGCGCGGACCGGAACACCGCGCTCGCCGCGCTCACCGACTGCGCGTTGCGCGCCACCCGCTGGCGGCGTACGGCGGGCGTGACGCCGGTCACCGTTCCGTTCCCGGGCCGCCCGGCCTGAGCGCGACGCCGGTCACCCGGCGGAACCCTCCGGTTGCGTAGCGCATACCAGGTATGCATACTCGCGGTCATGTCCATCCGTCACGGCCTGCTCGCCCTGCTCGAACGCGGCCAGATGTACGGCTACCAGCTCCGTGCCGCGTTCGAGGAGTCCACCGGGTCGACCTGGCCGTTGAACATCGGACAGGTCTACACGACGCTGGCCCGGCTGGAACGTGACGGCCTGGTCCGCCCGCTGCCGGAGAACGAGAGCGGGCAGCGGCCGTACGAGATCACCGACGCCGGACGCGCGGACCTGGCGCTGTGGTTCGCCACGCCGATCAGCCGCGCCGACCGCCCCCGCGACGAGTTGTCCATCAAACTGGCGCTGGCGCTGACCACCCCCGGCGTCGACGTGCGGTCGGTGGTGCAGACCCAGCGCACCGCCACCATGCGCGCGCTCCAGGAGTTCACCCGGTTGAAGTACACGAGCGACAAGCCGGAGGATCTACCCTGGCGGCTGGTGCTGGACGCGATGATCTTCCAGACCGAGGCCGAGGTGCGGTGGCTCGACCACTGCGAGACGAGCCTGGTCCGACACCGCCCGGCGCCGATCCGGGCGGTCGACCACCCCGAGGCGGTGGACCGGGCCGGCGACGAAGCCCGCCGGTGACCCGGCACGGGAGGCGCTGATGGACCCGATCGACGGGGTGCTGGAACTGCGGGACGTACGCCGGACCCACGGCACCGGCGAGGCCGCCGTGCACGCGCTGCGCGGCGTGAGCCTGACCGTGCGGGCCGGCGAACTCGTGGCGGTGATGGGCCCCTCCGGGTCCGGCAAGTCCACGCTGCTGGCGCTCGCCGGTGGCCTGGACCGGCCCACCGGCGGCGAGGTGGTGGTCGAGGGCGAGACGCTGCGCGGGCTGTCCGCCCGCGAGCTGGCCCGGCTGCGGCGCCGCCGGATCGGGTACGTCTTCCAGGACCTGAACCTGCTCGGCAGCCTGACCGCCGTGGAGAACGTGGCGCTCCCGCTGGAACTGGACGGCACCGGCGTCCGGGCGGCCCGCCACCTGGCGCTGGCCGCGCTGCGCGAGGTCGACCTCGAGGACCTGGCCGACCGTTTCCCGGACCAGATGTCGGGTGGCCAGCAGCAGCGGGTGGCGATCGCCCGGGCACTCGTCGGCGAGCGCCGCCTGGTCCTCGCCGACGAGCCGACCGGCGCGCTGGACTCCCAGACCGGCGAGGCGGTGCTGCACCTGCTGCGCCGCCGGGTGGACGCCGGCGCGGCCGGGGTGCTGGTCACCCACGAGGCCCGGCACGCCGGCTGGGCGGACCGGGTGGTCTTCCTGCGCGACGGGGTGATGGTCGACTCGACCGCCCCGCTGATCGGCGTCGACCACCTGCTCAGCGGCAGCAGCCGGTGACCGGCGGCCGCCTCGCCGCCGTACGCGGATCGTGGCGGACCGCGCTGCGGATCGCCCGCCGGGAGGCCCGGCGATCCCGGCGGCGCACGCTGCTGGTCCTGGTGATGATCGCACTGCCGGTGCTCGGCCTCAGCTTCGCCGCGGTCAGCTACGACATGTCGGATCTGACCCGCGCCGAGCGCATCGAGCGCCAGCTCGGCGGCGCCGACGTCGCGCTGCGCTGGGACAGCCTCACCCCCGTGACGCAGGACGCCTGGGGCGAGTCGGCCTGGCCGGTCCAGGGCGACTGGATCGGCCGGACCCGTCCGGCGACCGCCGAGGAGGTGCGCGCGCTGCTGCCCGAGGGCAGCCGGCTGGCGCGCACCCGCTGGTGGATGACGTTCTCGACGCGGGTGAACCGGCACGTCGAGTCGATCGAGGCGCGCGCCGTCGACCTGACCGACCCGCTCACCCGGCCGCTGGCCCGGGTACGCGACGGCCGGCCGCCGGTACGCCCCGACGAGATCGCGGTCAGCCCGACGGCGCTGCGCCGGCTGGAGACCCGCATCGGCGATCCGGTACGCACCATCGACGGTGCCACGTACCGCGTGGTCGGGGTGGTGGAGTATCCGGACAACCTCCGGGACGTCATCACGCTGCCCGCTGTGACTCCGGACGGCACGGCCGGCAGCGACACCTGGTTGGTGGACCTGCCCGGCCCGCTGGAACCGGGGCTCGCCGACCGGCTGAACGCGCAGGGCGTCCAAATCGTCGCCCGCAGCCCGCTGCCGGGACGGCAGGAGTTCAGCCGCGGCATGTCCGTACCGGACGCCGACGAGGCGGGCGTCGTCGGAGTCGTCGGCGGGCTGGGCCTGCTGGAGGTGGTGCTGCTGGTCGGTCCGGCCTTCGCGGTGAGCGTCCGGCGCCGGCGGCGGGACCTCGCACTCGTCGCGGTGGCCGGTGGCGACGCCTCCCACCTGCGCCGGATCGTGCTCGCCGACGGGGTGGTGCTCGGCGCCGGCGGGGCCGCCCTGGGCATGCTGCTCGGCATCGGGGCGGCGTTCGCCGGCCGGCCGATCGTCGAGCAGTACCTGCTCGGGGAGCGCCTCGGGGCGTACCGGATCTTCCCGGCCGCGCTGGTGGCGATCGCCGCGACGGCGGTGCTCGCCGGGGTGCTCGCGGCGATGGCGCCGGCCTGGACGGCGGCCCGGCAGGACGTGGCGACCGGCCTGGCCGGTCGGCGCGACGCGACCCGGCCACGCCGCCGCTGGCTGCTGGTCGGGGTGGCGCTCACCGTCGCCGGGACCGCGATCGCCGCGTTCGCCGCCGGCCGCACCTCGCAGACCGGAGTGCTGGCCGGCGTCGCGCTTGGCGAACTGGGGCTGGTGTTCTGCACCCCGTCGCTCGTCGGCGTGCTGGGCCGGGCCGGCCGGCTGCTGCCGCTGACCCCCCGGCTCGCGTTGCGTGACGCCAGCCGTAACCGGTCCTCGGCCGCGCCCGCCATCTCGGCGGTGATGGCGGCGGTGGCCGGAAGCGTCGCGCTCGGCGTCTACGTGGCGAGCGACGAGACCCGGTCGCAGGCGCTCTGGCAGCCCGGCCTGCCGCCGGGGAACGTGCTGCTCACCCACTCCGGTGAGACCCCGGCGGACCCGCCGTCGGCCGAGGTCGTCGCCGACCGGGCCCGCGCGATCCTGCCCGGCACCACAGTGGTGTCCGTCGCGACCCCGGGGTGCGTCGGCGACGTCCGCGACAAGAACGACTGCACCGCGTACGCGCTCGTCCCGCCCGAGCAGCGCTGCCCGTACGACGCCGCCGGCCCGGTCCCCGACACGGCCCGGCGGGATCCGCGCTGCGTGAGCCCCTTCCAGGAACCGGTCGACGTCTACCTGCCGGCGCTCGTGGACGACGGCGGCGCGCTGGCCGCGCTCACCGGGGCGCCGGCGGACGAACTGGCCGCCGCGCGGCGGACGCTCGCCGCCGGTGGCGTGGTGGTCACCGACGCCCGGCGGGTGGTGGACGGGCAGGTCCGGGTGGAGGTGAACGACAACTCCGGCGGTCCGCCCACCGGGCGTCTCCTGCCCGCGTACGCGCTGCGCGGCGGTCTCACGGTCGACCGGCTGGTGCTCTCCCCCGCCGCCGCGGACGCGCTCGGCCTGACCGCCGTGCCGATGGGCTACCTGCTGGACACCGCCGGCTCGCCCACCGACCGGCAGATGGAGATGCTGACCGACGAGCTGTTCGACATCGGTCCCATGTCGGCGCAGGTGGCGACCGCCGACCCGCCGTCGGACCAGCGCCCGATGCTGCTCCTGCTCGCGGTGGCCTCCGGCGTGATCACGCTCGGCGCCGCCGCCGTCGCCACCGGCCTCGCCGCAGCCGAGGGCCGCCGGGACCTGTCCACGCTCGCGGCGGTCGGCGCCGATCCCCGGGTACGCCGCCTGCTGTCGCTCTGCCAGGCCGGGGTGATCGCGGTGCTCGGTTCGGCACTGGGCATCGTCGCCGGGCTCGGCTCCGCCGTGGTCGTCCTGGCCTCACTCAACCAGCGGTACGCCGAATCCTGGCCGGTGCAGCCGCCGTACCCGGTGACGGTGCCCGGCGTGACGCTCGCCGTGCTGGTCGTGGTGCCGCTGGTGGCGATGGGCGGCGCGGCGCTGTTCACCCGGTCCCGCCTGCCGATCGAACGCCGGCTCGACTGAGCCGGCCGCCCGGGCCACCTGGTCATGATCGACACCATGTCGCCGGAGTGGCGGCATCGCGGCGGGGTGGATGCCACCACTTCGGGGACATGGAGTCGACCTTGGGGCGGACTGACCGTCCGAGGGGGTGACGGGGCGCGGTGTGGGCGGCACACTTGTCGGATGTCAGCCCTGGGAACCCTCACCCGCCGTCTCGGTCACCAGCGTTGGTTCGGCGCCACCATGCGCCTGCTCGTCCCGGCCGACCGGCTGGTCGGCCGGATGACGAAGGGCCGAGTGGTCGCCTTCGGGCTCGTGCCCACGCTGGTGCTCACCTCCACCGGCCGCCGCTCCGGCAAGCCCCGCAGCAACCCCCTGGTGTACGTCCCGGACGGCGACGCCTACGTGGTGATCGGCTCGAACTGGGGGCAGCAGCACCAGCCGTCCTGGACGTTCAACCTGATGGCTAATCCGGCCGCCGAGGTGGACGTCAAGGGACGCCGGATCCCGGTCACCGCCGAGCAGGTCACCGGCGAGGAACGGGAACGGCTGTTCCAGCGGCTGGTGCAGGAGTGGCCCGCGTACCGCACGTACGTCGAGCGCGCCGGTAACCGCGAGATCCGCGTGTTCCGGCTGGTCCCGAACGCCTGAGCGTCCTCGCCGGCCGCAGCCGCGCACAATCCGACATCCGCGTCGCCGGGGCGGTCCGGCCCGATCTGGCTAGGGTTGCCGCAGGCGACCTGTCGGACGGAGGTGGACCCCCCAACCTGGGCTCTCCTAAGACTCGCCAGTTGGACGGCGGATCGAACCTTGCAGGAGCACAACCCTGGTGACCACCTGACGAGCCAGCAGCAGCCTCGCTAAGAAGATCAGCCCGAAACACCCCTGCGGGGCAGAGCGGCGCACCTAGGGGCAGAGACAGTCACGAACCTAGAAGTTCGCAGCTCAGCGCTTCTGAAACAAGATCGACGCATAGTGTGCGTAGCGCTCCAAGGCCCAATCGAGCTGAGCACAGGAGAACCAGTCTCGGCACTGTAGGCATGCTCCCGCTTGCCATGGCCGGTCCGGTGACGGAGTCCAGTGAACTTCGAGAATGCGATGAGCTTCGAAGACTTCCCGGGCTGTGGAGACTGGCTCATCGATTGGCATGGCGGGCAACCCTCCCCGGCGAAGCACGAATAGACCCCACCTGGGGGGCAGAGTCCATGCGTCGTGCTCCCCCAGGTGGGCTTTCAGCCGGAACCCAGGAGTTTGCCGAAACCAGGGAACCGACTCAGCCAGCAACCTATTCCAACTTGTAGGAGTAGGCAACCCACCACGCTCCGGAGATCATGAAACTTGCTGGAACAGGTTCGGCCGTGATCAAATTGGCCTGCCGAAACCAGGGAACCAGCGGAGATCAACTCATGCCCACGGAGAGAGTGGACTACCGGCGCATCGCGAACGACATCACGGAGAAGATCAAATCTGGGGAGCTTGCTCCTGGCGCAAAGCTGCCGTCTACCCGTGAGCTAGCCGAGTCCTACGGCGTTCATATCTCCACGATCAACCGGGTAACCACCATTCTCAAAGATCGTGGCGTAGTTGTCGGACAACCCGGCAAGGGTGTCTACGTAGCTGGATCTGAGTAAAGGCCATACCTGGAAAGGCCGAGTAGCTTGTTAGTCGGACACGGAATTCCTGTCCTTCTCCATCTGGCCTAGCGTCTTCACGACTCCGATACCAGCCTTGTCGGTTGGAACGAGTCGAAATCCCTTCGGCCACACATGCGGCCGCTTCGGGTTGGCGTTAGCAAACGATTCGGAGAGCAAGAGTTTGTCGTCTGACACGTCAAGAAACGTAGCGCGCTGCCGGAAGACTGCGCCCAAGAAGACACCTACGCGAGAAAACGATGCCTTCGTGAAATCGACGTCTTCGCAGAACTCGGCGTTGCGGAAGTTAATCATGCCATCGGCACGCACCCCCGTGAAGTCCAGACGCGCCATGAAAAAAGCACCCGTGGCCGCAATTGAGCCGTCTACAAAAGACTCGGAGAAATCGGCATTTCCGATGAAGCGCGCTCCCTCGATGTTGAGATTGCCAGGTTTGCAACTCGCAAGGTTCCAGTCAATTAAGATGGCACCCCGAAGGTTGAGATCGAGCGCACCCCAATAGTCCTCGCCGTGGGCAGTCCTCCCATCGGGAAGAAAAAAGCACCAGAGGTGCTTATTGATTAAGTCTTGCGCAGCCTTTCGCACTTCTAGATCCTCCAGGATGACGGAATCTCTGGAGTAATCCACAGTTCCAGCCGAGGCGTCAGAGATAAGTTTCTGAACGCTATACGGCTCACCGACCGGCATTCGCAGATAGGAGCAAATAAGGCTCATGACTGTTCCCCTGTGCCCAGGATTGTCTTGAGCCAACCTTTCAAGAGAATAAAGCGCTGCCATACGAACCGGCGCCTTTTCTGATCCCAGCTGTTCGGCCGCTTTAACATAAAGCTCTGTAATCCGCCTTTCGGCGGCATCATGCCTTGAATCTTCCGCGGTACGGTTCTTATGGGCCTGGTCGTCGTAATCGACACGCTCCTTAACGTACTGACGACGCAAAGCCAAGAACAAGGCAATCAAGCCGCCGGTGCCAGCACCAACGGCGAGGATGTTACGGATGACGTCTACGCGAAGTTGTGCTGCCCGAACAGCAAGGTCCGGCGAAGTTATCAGCTTCGCCGGAACCTTTGCCGCATCCCACATAAGCCATGCCGCTATTGCGGTGATCGCAACAGCGATGACCGTAAGGGTCATGAGGGTAGCGAGGTGGATCGGCCTATACGTCCGTGGCTTCGCCACCTTCACGCGCCTCTGCTTCGATCTCATGCTAGAAACTCGGCGCTTGAACCAAGCAAGCATTGCGATAAGGCGTAACCGAACTTTCCGCCAAAGCCGTTTGAGCATGCTCGCATTATCTCGCAAGCACGCAACTTCGGTCTAGCTAAAAGTCCTGTCGCGAAGTCGTCAATGCGTTGCCAAACGAGGTAACCGTCCCCGAGCTTCCCTTGTACGTGAGTGCACCGCCTTCGACGTACAGCACACCTCCACCGGTTGGCGTAGCCGGTGCCGTGGGATTGGCGATGAAGACTCGGCCAAAAGCGTTGAGTTGCATGCCAACCGTGAAGGCGTCATCGGTTCTGAGGGAGTCTGCACTAGAGCGGTATAGGCTGGTGTCTAGTGAACTCCCATTACCCCATTCAATCTTGCCGTCGGTGTACACGGCGAACTGACGGAACTTGCGTAGCAACTTGCCCATTGTTCCTCCTTGGGAATCTCCATCAAGGGTGCTGCGGAATGAGGATCACCCCACAGCGACTCCGTGGTCATGCTTACTCAATTAAGGTTTGGACGCCATTACTACAATGTTCACCTTGCGGAATTCGCTGATTGTCGGCTACGTCTTCTCGCCATCCGCCGGAAATACATAGAACCGAATGATCTCGTCGCCAATTCGCGCCGATGGTCGGCCACGGAAAGGAAGTGGTCCGTATTTGCAGGCGCTGCTCATGCTCGGCGAGGCGCGGCTGGCCGCCGCGACAGTGCAGGGCCTGTTCAGCCGCACCTACTTCCGCGACCCCGGCGACGCGGTACGGCGTACCGGGCTGGCCGGGGCCGACATGACCGAGGTGGGCGCGGCGCTGAGCCGCCAGGCGGAGGAGCTGGCCGCCCGGGGCCGCCCGGTCGACGGCACCATCGACGACCTGCTGTCCGGCTGACGGTCGCGGACGGCTCAGCGTCAGCCGATGCCGCCGACGCCGATCAGCGCACCGATCAGGTAGGTGGCGCCGGCCGCCAGCGCGCCGAGCAGCAACTGCCGCAGGCCGCTGCGCCACCAGGCGCGGTTGGTGAACCGGGCCACGACCGCGCCGGCCACGAACAACCCCACGCCGCCGACGGCGAGCGCCAGCCAGAGGCTGGTGAAGCCGAGCAGGTACGGCAGCAGCGGCACCAGGGCGCCGACGGAGAAGCAGACGAACGACGAGATCGCGGCGGCCCACGGGCTGGGCTGGTCGTCGGGGTCGACGCCCAGTTCCTCCCGTACGTGCACCCGCAGCGCCTCCTCGGGGTTGGCGCGTACCGCCTCGGCGACCTGCGTCGCCAGCTCGCGGGGCAGTCCACGGGCGACCCACGCGTCGGCCAGTTCCCGGGCCTCGGCCTCCGGGTGGCGTTCCAGCTCGCGCCGCTCCTTGGCCACCTCGGCGGCGACCTGCTCGTTCGCGGACCGGACGCTCGTGTACTCGCCGAGGCCCATCGAGATGGCGCCGGCCACCAGGCCGGCCGTGCCGGTCAGCACCACGCTGCGCGGGGACACCCCGCCGCCGCCCACGCCGGCGATCAGCGCGATGTTGGTGACCAGACCGTCCATCGCGCCGAAGACGGCCGGACGCAGCCAGCCGCCGGAGACGTCCGCGTGGTGCGCCTCGCGCAGCGCCGCCGGGGTGTCGGTCACGGCAGCGTCAGGATCTCGTAGCCGTCGTCGGTCACGACGATGGTGTGCTCGAACTGGGCCGTCCACCTGCGGTCCTTGGTGACCACGGTCCAGCCGTCGTCCCACATGTCGTACTGGTAGGTGCCGAGCGTGATCATCGGCTCGACGGTGAACGTCATGCCGGGCTCCATCACGTCGGTGGGGCGCGGGCTGTCGTAGTGCGGCACGTAGAGGCCACTGTGGAACGCCTCGCCGATGCCGTGCCCGGTGAAGTCGCGGACCACGCCGTAGCCGAAGCGCTTCGCGTAGGACTCGATCACCCGGCCGATGACGTTGATCTGGCGCCCCGGGGCGATCGCCTTGATGCCGCGCATCATCGCCGTGTGGGTCCGCTCGACCAGCAGGCGGGCCTCCTCGCTCACCTCGCCCACGCAGAACGTGGCGTCGGTGTCGCCGTGCACGCCGTTCAGGTACGCGGTGACGTCGACGTTGATGATGTCGCCGTCCTGGAGCACCGTGGTGTCGGGGATGCCGTGGCAGATCACCTCGTTGAGGCTGGTGCAGCACGACTTCGGAAAGCCCCGGTAGCCGAGCGTCGACGGGTAGGCGCCGTGGTCGCAGAGGAACTCGTGCACCACCTTGTCGATCTCGTCGGTGGTCACGCCCGGCTTGCAGTGCTCACCGGCGAGCTGGGTGGCCTGGGCGGCGAGACGCCCCGCCACGCGCATCTTCTCGATGGTCTCCGGCGTCTGCACGTGCGAGCCGCGCCACTCCTGGGGACGCTTCTTACCCACGTACTCCGGGCGCGGGATGTGGGCGGGAACCGCTCGCCACGGGGAGAGCGTGCCGGGGGTCAGCGGCGCACGGACGGTCATGGCGCAAGCCTATCGCCGGGGCCGGTGTGCCCCCCGCCACAGGCCCGCCGGGCAGGTTGTTGCCGTGCCGCAAACGCTGTGCCATTGTTGCTCCGTGGATCAAGGGGACGCGGCGCCCGTCTTCTCCGTGACGGCGCAGGTCGACGTCGACCAGGTGCGCGTCCAGGTGACCGGCGAGGTCGACATGGCGACCGCCGACACCATGTTCCAGACCGCGCTCCGCGAGCCCGCCAAGCGGCTGACGCTCGACCTGCGGGCGGTCACCTTCTTCGACTCGGCCGCCATCCACGCGGTGGTCCGGCTCGCCCAGCGGTTCCCGGACGCGCTCACCGTGCTGCCGTCCCCGCAGGTCCGGCGCGTGCTGGACATCTCCGGCCTGGGCGACCAGGACTGGCTCGCCGGCTAGGGTCGCCACCGGAGCGCTGCTCCCAGCGTGAACGCCGTTGACACGGGACAGCGAACGGCCCGGCCCGTCACTACGGTGCGGGGATGGACAGCTTCCATCCGTCGATGGCCGGCGTCGTGCACGAGGCGCCCGGGTCGACCGTACGACTGCGACCGGTGACCGAGGACGATCTCGCGATGTTGCGCCGGTTCGCGGTCGAACCCGGTCTGGTAGGGCTGGACTGGGCCGGCTTCCAGGACGCCGCCGCGCCGGCCCGCCGCTTCGCCGAGGACGGCTATCTCGGCGAGAAGGTCGGCGGCCTGATCGTCCAGGTCGAGCCCCCGGACGTACCGGTGGGCTTCCTCAGCTACCTGCAGCGCGAGAGCGGTGGGCGGGCACCGTACTGGGAGATCGGCATCGTGCTGCTGCCCGAGTGGCGCGGCCGGGGTCTCGGCTGGCGAGCACAGGCGCTGCTCTGCGATTACCTGTTCAGCCACACCCCGGCGCAGCGCATTCAGGCCGGCACTCATCCCGAGAACGCCGCCGAGCAGCGGTCGCTGGAGAAAGCCGGTTTCCAGTTGGAGGGTGTCTTGCGGTCCTGCGAGTTCCGGGCCGGTGCCTGGCGTGACGGGTGGCTCTACAGCCGGCTGCGCGACGACCCGTCACCGCTGTGACCGGATGACTCGGCACCCTCGGTCGGGGCCCAGTCGGTCAGGCGGCGGCGCAGCGTCAGCTCGGTGCCCGTCTCGGTACGCGTCACGTTCATCTCCCCCAGCGCCTGGATCAGCGCCAGCCCGCGTCCCCGGAAGCTGGACCCGCTCGACTCCCGCCAGCGCCCGCTGTCCCTGATGGTCGCGGTGACCGTACGGTCGGCGATGGTCACCTCGACCTCGATCGTCGGATCGACCGGGTCGATCGGATGCTCGATCGCGTTCGCCGCCGCCTCCGACACCGCCACCGTCAGGTCGAACAGGTCGGTCTCGCCGACCTGGTGGGCGACGAGGAAGTCCTCCAGCCGCTTACGCAGCACGCTGAGCCGGGTCGGGTCGGCGGGCAGGCGCAGCGCGAACCGGTTCAGCTCGGTCGCCTCCAGCGCGAGCACCGCCGCGTCGTCGTGCCGGGACCGCTCGGCGACCCGCGCCATGACGGCGTCGACCAGGTCCGCCACGTGCCCGGCGCGCGCCCTCGCGTCCGCCCGCAACTGGCCCAGCCCGGCGTCGATCCCCGCGGACCGGTCCTCGATCAGGCCGTCGGTGTAGAGCAGGAGCCGGTTGCCCGGGGCGAGTTCGCCCTCGGCAGCCGGGTAGACGGCGCCGGGAATGGCCCCGATCGGCGGTCCGAGGGCCCGATCGTGCAGGAACGCCACGTCGTCTCCTCGGATCAGCAGGGGTGAGGGGTGGCCCGCGCTGGCGTACCGGATGCGGCCGGTGCGCGGGGAGAAGCCGAGGCAGACCACTGTGGCGAAGGAGCCGCTGCCGGCGGAGTGGACCAGCCGGTTGAGCCGGGTCAGCGCCTCGCCCGGGTCGTAGCCCTCGAGGACGTACGCCCGCAGCGCGTTGCGGAGCTGGCCCATCGCCGCGGCGGCCCGCACGCCCTTGCCCACCACGTCGCCGATGACCAGCACCAGGTCGTCGTCGGCGGTGGCCATCACGTCGTACCAGTCGCCGCCGACCTCCACGTCGGCGCTGCCGGGCAGGTAGCGGCTGGCCACCACCGCGCCGGGCAACTGCGGCAGCGTACGCGGCAGCAGGCTGTGCTGGAGCGTGGTGGCGATGTGGTGCTCGGCCTCGTAGAGCTGGGCGTTCTCCAGCCGAACGCCGATCAGCCGGGCCAGTTCGGTGAGCGCCGCCTCCTCGGTGCCGCCACCCTCCCGGCGCCACACCCGCAGCTCGCCGAGCTGCTCGCCGGAGGTGCCGGTGAGCGGCAGCACCACTGTCGGCTCGGCGGGCAGGTCGCCGCCGGCGTCCTCCTCGTGGCGGGCCCCGGTGGCGGTCACCCGGACGCGTCCGGCCTCGGCCAGGCGCAGCGCGTGCCGGGCGGCCACCCGGACCACCTCGGCGGTGGACCGGGCGGTGTTGATCTCCACGGCGGCGTCGGCGAGCGCCCGCAGGCGGCGGATGATCTGCCCGCGCAACTGGCCCAGTTCGACGTTGGCCCGGACCCGGGCCACCAGTTCCTGGCTGGAGAAGGGCTTGGTCAGATAGTCGTCGGCACCGGTGGACAGACCGGCGACCTCCTCGGCGGCCCCGGCCCGCGCGGAGAGCAGCACGATCGGCACGTGCCGGGTGGCCGGGTCGGCACGCAACGCGGTGACCAGCCCGAAGCCGTCCAGCCGGGGCATCATCACGTCGGTCAGCACCAGGTCGAACGGGGTCTGGACGGCCAGCCGCAGCGCCTCCGCGCCGTCCGGCACGGCCACCACCTCGTACGCCGGGGAGAGCAGCCGGACGACGTGCTCGCGCAGGTCGGGGTTGTCGTCGGCGAACAGGATCCGGCCGGACCCACCCGGTGCGCCGGACGCCTCGGGCAGTCCGGTGGGCCGGGCCACCTCGTCGGTCCAGAGCGCCGTCTCGGCCACGTACAGGCGGGCCTGCGCCGGCTCACCCGGCGACATCGGGGTGAGGGCGGACACCCGGTCGGCGGGCAGGTGCGCGTACCCGAAGGGCATGGTCACCGTGAACGTGGTGCCCCGGTCGACGACGCTGTGCGCGGTCACCGTGCCGCCGTGCATCTCGACCAGCTCGCGGACCAGGGCGAGCCCGATGCCGGTGCCCTCGTGGGTACGAGATCGGGCGCCGGCCACCCGGTGGAACCGCTCGAAGACCTGCGGCAGTTCCTCCGGGGCGATGCCGACGCCGGTGTCGGTGACCTCCAGCACGGCGGTGCCGTCGGCGGCACGCATCCGGACCCGGATCTCGCCGTCGAAGGTGAACTTGACCGCGTTCGACACCAGGTTGAGGACGATCTTCTCCCACATGTCCCGGTCGACGTAGACCGGCGCGGGCAGCGGCGGGCAGTCCACCACCAGGCGCAGGCCGGCCCGCTCGGTGGCCGAGCGGAACGTGCTGGCCAGCCGCGAGGTGTAGTCGGACAGGTCGGTGGGCTGGTAGCGGGCGGCCAGCCGGCCGGACTCCAGCCGGGAGAAGTCGAGGACCGTGTTGACCAGCTTGAGCAGGCGCAGCCCGTTGCGGTGCATGACGGTGAGCCGGTCGAGGTAGCGCTCGGGCAGCTCCCGGTCGGCGAGCAGTTCCTCCAGCGGCCCGAGGACCAGCGTGAGCGGGGTGCGGAACTCGTGGCTGACGTTGGCGAAGAAGTTGGTCTTGGCGCGATCCAGCGCGGCCAGCTCGGCGGCGCGGGCGCGTTCCTGCTCGTACGCCCGCTGCTTGCCGACGGCCCGGGAGACCTGCGCGGCGACCAGGTCGACGAAGTCGCGGTAGTCGTCGGTGAACGGCAGCCGTCGGGACACGCCGAGCAGCAGCACGCCGGCCGGCTCGTTGGTGGCGGTCAGCGGCAGCAGGAGCGCCTGGTCGGCGGCGTCCGGCGGCACCGCGCCCGGCAGGTCGGCGGTGGCGATCCAGCGCGGCTCGGTGAGCGGCCCGTCGGCGGCCAGCCCGGGCGGCGGACCGGCGACGACGGCCGGGTCCACGCCTGAACAACCGGCCGGCACCGGCGACCCGCCCTCACCCTGGAACCACAGCGCGCTGAACGGCACGTCGGCGCGGTGGGCGTCGAGCACCCGGGTGACGGCCCGGCCCAGTTCGAGCAGGCCCGGCACGTCGCCCAGCTCGTTGCCCAGCTCGGCGAGGGCGCGGAGCCGGCGCTCGCCGAGCACCCGGCCGGTGGTCTCGTTGACGAAGCAGAACAGGCCACCGACGCTGCCGTCGGCACCACGGATCGGGTCGTACGAGACGTCGAAGTAGACGTCCTCCAGGAAACCGTGCCGGTTGAGCACGAAGGGGTGGTTCTCGCCCCGGTAGGGCACGCCGGTGCGGCGTACCCCGTCGAGCAGCGGGCCGAGCACGTCCCAGGTCTCCGCCCAGTGCCGCCGGGCGGGCTGCCCGATCACGGCCGGGTGCTTGTCGCCGATGGTCGGCCGGTAGGCGTCGTTGTAGAAGGCGAGGTGGTCCTCGCCCCAGAAGACCACCATCTGTGCCCGGGACGACAGCATGGTGCTGAGCGCGTGGGAGAACGCGGCGGGCCAGCGGTCCGGGCTGCCGAGGACGGTGGTGGACCAGTCGAAGCCGCGCAGCCGCTCGCCCATCTCACCGCCGGCGGCGAAGGCCGCGGCGAGCAGCGGCGGTAGTGACGCGTCGCCGGCCGCCGGGGACGAACGATCGTCGTCCCCGCCCCCCAGGGCCGAGCTCATGCAGCCTCCCGCTCCGGCCATGATCAGACGGTCGGCGCTGCTGCGCCGGCCGTCCCCGCCTACTACCCCGACGGAGGAGCAACGTAACGCACTCGCAACGTCGGACGCTGCTTACCTCCGCCTCATCCTGGCGTAACCGGCGGGCCGGGGCGACTCGGGCGGTCGTCGACGGCTCACCGGACCGCCGATTCGGCTGTCCTGACCTACGAAACGCGGGTCTGTGATCTGCCCGACACCGCGGCCCGGACCAGGGCGGCGACCGGCCGCGGGTCGGCCTCGTTCTCCGGGTGCCACTGCACGCCGAGCACGAAGCGCCGCGCCGGGTCCTCCACCGCCTCGATCACCCCGTCGTCGGCCCAGCCGGTCACCGCCAGGCCGCCGGGGTCGGCCACCGCCTGATGGTGGTACGAGTTGACCCGGTCCACCCCGGCCATCACCCGCCCGGTCCGGCTGCCCGGGGCGAAGCGCACCGGATGCGACCCGTACACGCCCGGCGCGGGCCGGTGCCCGTCGTGCCCGACCACGTCCGGCAGGTGCTGGTGCAGCAGGCCGCCGTACGCCACCGCGAGCAACTGCATCCCCCGGCACACGCCCAGCACCGGCAGGTCGGCGGCGAGCGCGGCGGTCAGCAGGGTCACTTCCCCGGCGTCGCGGTCCGGCCGGCTCTCGGTACGCGGGTCCGACGGCTCGCCGTACCGCTCCGGGCCGACGTCCGCGCCGCCGGCGAGCAGCAGCCCGTCCAGCAGCCCCAGCACGTCGGCGTCGGCGTCGTCGGGGGGCAGCACCACGGCCCGGCCGCCCGCCGCGGTGACCGACCGGACGTACGCGTGCGGCACGAGCGTCGCCGGGACGTCCCGCCACACCGCCCAGCCGGCCGGCTCGACGTACGCGGTGATGCCGATGACCGGCCGTCGCCCGCTCACAGTGCCGGGCTGGTTCGCGACTGCGGGGCTCGCAAGACCGGCTCACTCCTCGCGCTCACAGTGGCGTGACGTACGCGCCGGTGATGCCGCCGTCGACGACGAACTGCGCGGCGGTCATGAACGAGGCGTCGTCGCTGGCGAGGAACGCCACCGCGGCGGCGATCTCGGCAGGGTCGCCGAACCGGCCCATCGGCACGTGCACCAGCCGCCGGGCGGCCCGCTCGGGGTCCTTGGCGAACAGCTCCAGCAGCAGCGGCGTGGCCACCGGCCCGGGGCACAGCGCGTTCACCCGGATGCCCTCGCGGGCGAACTGCACGCCCAGCTCCCGGGTCATCGCCAGCACCCCGCCCTTGCTCGCCGTGTACGCGATCTGCGAGGTGGCCGCGCCCATCAGCGCCACGAACGACGCGGTGTTGATGATCGAGCCCTTGCCCTGCCGGCGCATGTGCGGGATGACGTACTTGCAGCACAGGTAGACGCTCGTGGTGTTCACCCGCAGCACCCGCTCCCAGGCGTCCAGCCCGGTCTCCAGGATGGAGTCGTCGTCCGGCGGCGAGATGCCCGCGTTGTGGAACGACACGTCCACCCGTCCGTGTCGCTGCACCACGCCGTCGAACAGGTCGCGGACCGCCGTCTCGTCGGCCACGTCGGCGGCCACGAACTCGCCGCCCACCTCCTGCGCGGCCCGGGTGCCGGCGTCGGCGTCGATGTCCACGCACACCACCCGGGCGCCCTCGGCGGCGAATCGGCGTACGGTGGCCAGCCCGATGCCGCTGCCCGCGCCGGTCACCACCGCCACGCGGTCGGAAAGCCGTCCCTGCACTGTGATCACTCCTCGGTGCCGATGAACACGTTCTTGACGTCGGTGAAGGCGTGCAGCGCGTCCGGACCCAGCTCCCGGCCCAGGCCGGAGCGTTTCATCCCGCCGAACGGGGTCCAGTAGCGCACCGAGGAGTGCGAGTTGACGCTGAGGTTGCCCGAGTCGACAGCCCGGGCCACCCGCACCGCGCGCCCGACGTCCCGGGTCCAGATCGAGCCGGAGAGCCCGTACTCGGTGTCGTTGGCGAGCCGGATCGCGTCCGCCTCGTCGTCGAACGGCAGCACCGAGACGACCGGGCCGAAGACCTCCTCCCGCCAGTGCCGGTCCGCCGGGGAGCCGGCGAGCAGCACCGTCGGGGCGTACCAGAAGCCGGGGCCGTCGGGGCAGGAGCCGGTGAAGGCGACGTCCGCGCCGTCGACGTACCCGGCGACCCGGTCCCGGTGCGCGGCGGAGATCAGCGGTCCCATCTCGGCGCTCTCCCGGGCCGGGTCCTCCACCCGGAACCCCCGCACGGCCGGTTCGAGCAGTTCCAGGAACCTGTCGTACACCTGGCGCTGGACCAGGATCCGGGAGCGGGCGCAGCAGTCCTGGCCGGCGTTGTCGAAGACCGCGTACGGCGCGGTGGCCGCCGCCTTCTCCAGGTCCGCGTCGGCGAAGACGATGTTGGCGGACTTGCCGCCCAGCTCCAGCGTCACCCGCTTCACCTGGGCCGCGCAGCCGGCCATGATCCGGGTGCCGACCTCGGTCGAGCCGGTGAAACAGATCTTGCGGACCGCCGGGTGGGTGACGAACCGCTCGCCGACCACGCTGCCCCGGCCGGGCAGCACGGTGAACACGCCGTCGGGCAGGCCGGCGTCGCGGGCCAGTTCGGCCAGGCGCAGCGCCGTCAGCGGGGTCAGCTCGGCCGGCTTGAGCACCACCGTGTTGCCGGCCGCGAGCGCCGGGGCGAATCCCCAGCCGGCGATCGGCATCGGGAAGTTCCAGGGCACGATCACGCCGACCACGCCGAGTGGTTCGTGGAACGTGACGTCGAGCCCTCCGGGCACCGGGATCTGGTGGCCGGTCAGCCGTTCCGGCGCGCCCGCGTAGTAGTCGAGCACGTCGCGGACGTTGCCCGCCTCCCAGCGCGCGTTGCCGATGGTGTGCCCGGCGTTGCGCACCTCCAGCCGGGCCAGCTCCTCCAGGTGCGCGTCGACCTCGGCCGCGAACCGCCGCAGCAGCCGCGCCCGATCCCCCGGCGCCACCCGACGCCACGACTCGAACGCCGCGGAAGCCCGCGAGACGGCGGCATCCACGTCCTCAACGGAACACCCCGGCACGACCCCGATCCCCGCCCCGTCGACAGGCGAGATCACCTCACCCACGCGTCCCCCTCCCCCACTCCGGCGATCTTGCGGTTGCTGCCCCGGCGAAAGCCGCATCACGCCCGAACCGAGGGCCGCAAGTGCAAGATCGGCGTCGCCGGCGGGGCGCGAGGGCGGGCACGAGGGCGGGGGCGGCGGCGGGGTCAGAGGCGTTCGAAGCCACGGGTCAGCTCCCAGTCCGTCACCGCGGCGTCGAAGGCGCTCAGCTCGACCTTCGCCTGGTTGGCGTAGTGGGCGGCCACCTCGTCGCCGAACGCCTCCCGGGCCACCTCCGAGCGCTGCCACAGGTCCAGCGCGTCACGCAGCGTCGTGGGCACCCGCTCGGCGTCCGGGTCGTCGTACGCGTTGCCGGTGCACTCGTCCGCCAGCTCCAGCTCGTTCTCGATGCCGTGCACCGCCCCGGCCACCAGCGCGGCGATCGCCAGGTACGGGTTGACGTCGGCCCCCGGCACCCGGTTCTCCACCCGCATCCCCTGCCCGTGGCCGACCAGCCGCAGCGCACAGGTGCGGTTGTCGGTGCCCCAGCGCAACGCGGTCGGCGCGAACGAGCCGGGCTGGTAGCGCTTGTAGGAGTTGATGTTCGGCGCGAAGAACAGGCTGAACTCGCGCATCGTGGCGAGCAGCCCGGCCAGCACCCGCTGCCCGGTGACACTCAGGTGCGCCGGCCCATCCCCCAGCATCGCCGACGAGCCGGAGGCGTCGCGCAGCGAGAAGTGGATGTGGCAGGAGTTGCCCTCCCGCTCGTTCGGCTTGGCCATGAACGTGATCGACATGCCCTCCTGGGCGGCGATCTCCTTGGCCCCGTTCTTGTAGATGACGTGGTGGTCGGCGCAGCGCACCGCCTCGTCGTACCGGAAGGCGATCTCGTGCTGGCCGAGGTTGCACTCGCCCTTCGCGCTCTCCGGGGTGAGCCCGGCGCCGGCCATCTCGGTGCGGATGCGGCGCAGCAGCGGCTCGACCCGGGCGGTGCCGAGCAGCGAGTAGTCCACGTTGTACTGGTTGGCCGGGGTCAGGTCGCGGTAGCCGCGCCGCCACGCCTCCTCGTACGAGTCGCGGTAGAGCACGAACTCCAGTTCGGTGCCGGCGTACGCGGTCAGCCCGTGCGCGGCCAGCCGGTCGAGCTGCTTGCGGAGGATCTGCCGGGGTGAGGCGACCACCGGGCCGGAGCCGTCCAGCCACTCCAGGTCGGCCAGCAGCAGCGCGGACCCGGGCTGCCAGGGCATCCGGCGCAACGTGTCCAGGTCGGGGCGCATGGCGAAGTCGCCGTAGCCGCGTTCCCAGCTCGACATCGCGTACCCGTCGACGGTGTTCATGTCGACGTCCACGGCGAGCAGGTAGTTGCAGCCCTCGCTGCCGTGCGTGACCACCTGGTCGAGGAAGTAGGGCGCGTGGAACCGCTTGCCCTGCAGTCGGCCCTGCATGTCGGTGAGGGCGAGCACCACCGTGTCGATCTCACCCTCGGTGACGGCGACCCGCAACTGTTCCAGCGAGAGCGGCGTTTGCTTCATCAGGGGCCTCCATCACCAAGGTCTACTGGCAAACCGGATCACCGTCAATGCCCCGGCGGGGCCGGGCCCGAAACCGAGGAGCACACATGCGCCGTCGTACCGTCGCTGTCGTCGCCGCCGTCCTCGCGATCGTGCTCGCCGTGACCGACGCCCACGCGGGCGAGCGGCCCACCGGCGAGCGGCCCGCGGGCGGCCCGGACCGGCCGGTCCCCGCCGACGCGCGCCCGGTCGCGCTCGACCTGCGCGGGTTCGACGGGCGCGCCGGCTGGTCCGGCTACGACCTGACCCGCCCCCGCGTCGTCACGACCGGGCTGGAGGCGCCGTGGGGGCTGGACTTCCTGCCCGACGGCAGCGCCCTGGTCGCGCAGCGGGACCGGGGGACGATCCTGCGCGTACGCCCGGGACGCCCGGCCCGGCAGGTGGCCCGGATCGCCGACGTGGCCGCGGGCGGCGAGGCGGGCCTGCTCGGGCTCGCGGTCTCCCCCGGGTACCGCCGGGACCGGTGGGTCTACGCCGCCTACACCACCGCGACCGACATCCGGATCGTCCGGTTCCGACTCGGCTCGTCCCAGGCGCCGCAGGTGTTGGTGAGCGGCATCGCCCGCAGCGCCGTGCACGACGGCGGCCGGATCGCGTTCGGCCCCGACGGCATGCTCTACGCCGGGATCGGCGACGCCGGGGTGGCCGCCCGCGCGCAGGACCTGACCAGCCGCAACGGCAAGATCCTGCGGATCCGCCCGGACGGCGGCGTGCCGGCCGGCAACCCGTTCCCCGGCTCGCTCGTCTACACCTACGGCCACCGCAACGTGCAGGGCCTCGCCTGGGACCGGCAGGGGCGGCTGTTCGCCACCGAGTTCGGGCAGAGCACCTGGGACGAGGTGAACCGGATCGTGCCCGGCGGCAACTACGGCTGGCCGCTCGTCGAGGGCGTCGCCGGTGACCCCCGGTTCCGTGACCCGGTCGTCGTCTGGCCGCCCGCGCAGGCGTCCCCGAGCGGCGCCGCGTTCACCAGGGGCACGCTCTACGTCGCCGCGCTGCGGGGCGCCCGGCTCTGGGCGGTGCCCGTCGATTCCGCCGGCCGCGTGGGCGTACCGGTGGCGGAGCTGGCCGGCACCTACGGCCGCCTGCGTACCGTCGAGGTGGCGCCGGACGGCGCGCTGTGGGTGGCGACCAGCAACCGCGACGGCCGCGGCACCCCGGCGGCCGGCGACGACCGCATCCTCCGCTTCCCGCTCACCCACCGCCGCCCCACGATCTGACCCCGGGGTACGCGGACAGCCCGCGCCGCGTCAGCCACGAACCCGCGCCCAGGCCAGGAAGCGGCCGTGCAGGTCCGGAGCATGGTCCGGATTCAGCTGGGCGAGTTGTTCCCGTGCCTCGGCCATCAGGCCGCCGAGATAGAGCAGCAGCGCGGTGCGGTCCTCCCGGTACTCGACGAGCAGCGACAGACGGGCCGGTTGGCAGGGCCACTCCGCGCCGCAGTTGCGGCACCGCCACAGCGGCCGCAGAGGCAGGTGCGGCACCACGCGACGGCCCATCACCGCAGCCTTCGGGCGATCGCACGCGCCTCGTCGTCGCTGAGCGGAAGGAACCAGAAGAACCGCCGGACGATCTCGGGCGGTTCCGGCCCCTCGACTCGGCCACGTAGATCCCGGATCGCCCCACGGACGAGGAACGCCATCATCCGGATGAGCGCCGCCGGTTCGAGCTGGTCGCGGGGAATGCGACGCAGAGTGGGACACGGCCACGGCTCCCGGCAGCGCTCGCATGTCCAGTCCGGCTGATACCCGACGTGCCCGATGGCGCTGAGGACACCGACCAGAGCCGTCACCAGCGGCCCCCGTTCGCCCGCCACTCCTGCGCCGGTGTCAGACGACCTGGGCTGCCCGGGCGAACCGTGGGAAACACCCGGGTCGGCTCGCGCATCCACGCCGGCAGGTTGCTGCCGGGGTCTCGCTTCGGCAGGGTGGGCAGCTCCCGGGTACGGCACCGGAACCATCGGACACGCACATCGGCCTCCTCGTTCATGGAGGGGGCCGCCCGGCATCGTCGGGACCGGGCGGCCCCGGGCTGGAATCCGCCCGTGCTCGCCTGCGACGAGCGGATCCGCATGCGTGACAGTCTGGTGAGGACACCGCTACGGTCGGAAGGCATCGAGCCTGGTCACGGCGCACCAGTGAAGCACCGGGCCGGCCGGCGGATGTCGAATGAAGTTCACGCACGGACTGTGGAGGAACTGTGGAGGAACCGACAGCCGATCTCATCCGATCGCAGCTCCGCCGGATGCGCTCCGCCGCCGGTCTCAGTCAGGAGGAGTTCGGCAAGCTTCTGCACTACTCCGCGTCCATGGTCTCGGCAGTGGAGACTGGGGCCCGTCCGCTGGATCGCGTGTTCCTTGCGCGAGCAGATGAGGCGCTGAAGACCGGCGACCTGCTGACAACGCTGCTGAAGATGGCCGAACGGGAGAGCCAGCCTTCGTGGTTCCGTCCCTGGCTGGAGGCCGAGCGCTCGGCCCGTCAGCTTCGGTATTTCAATCCGTCCCTGATCCCTGGCCTGCTTCAGACGGCGAACTATGCCCGGATGGTGCTGCGCTTCGACAGCACGAGACCCCACGAGGAAGTGGAGAAGCAGGTAGCTGCACGATTGGAGCGGCAGGAGATCTTGCTTCGCGACCGTCCCCCGCTCGTCATCGGAGTGACTGATGAGTCAGCGCTCCGCCGCCGTGACGCCATCATGGCCGAGCAGCTCGCGCACCTGCTGCACATGGCCGAACTCCCGCACGTCCAACTACACGTCATTCCAGCCGATGCCGGTCATCACGTCGGCCTTTCCGGGCCGCTGGCGCTGGCCCACTCGGCGGAAGGCGGCTGGGTGGGGCACCTGGAGAACCAGCTTGCGGGTCTGGTCGTCGATGGCGAGGATGCGATGGCGACGCTCCTGGCACGGTGGGAAGGCGTCCGCAGCGTAGCCTTGCCGCAGACCCTCTCGGTCGCCCTGATAAAGGAAGTGGAGAGTCAGCATGGACCTCAGTAACGCGATCTGGAAGAAGTCCACCCGCAGCGGCACGAGCGGTGGCGACTGCGTCGAGGTGGCTGACAACCTGCCGGGAGTGGTGCTGGTACGCGACAGCAAGGACCGCGACGGCGCCACCCTCCACCTCACCCCGTCCTCGTGGCGGTCCTTCATCGCACTGGCCAAGCAGATCGGGCCTGCGACCTGACCGACAAGCCGTCGCCGAGATCTCCGGACGACCCGGTACTCACATCGGCTGGACCCAGGCGGACCGCCACTGCGGGGACGGGTCCTGGCCGAGGCTCGTCCAGTACTCCCGGCCGTCGACGATCCGCCCGTCGCGCACGGTCCAGAACGAGGCCACGCGGTGCACGCCCATCTCCTCGTGCGGCACCTCCACCTCGGACACCACAGTGTCGCCGGACGCCACCACCCGCAGCACCCGGATCGACCAGCCTTCCGGGTACTCGGCGTTGACCTTCACGTAGTTGTCGCGGCCCACGATCCGCTCGGCGCTGACCGGCCACTCGACCACCACGTCGTCGGCCAGCACCTCGCCGACGCCGGTCCAGTCCCGGGCCTGCATGCGATCCCACAACGCGCGTACCACCGCTTCCGAGTCCATGGCCGCATGATGGCAGGCCCCACCGACAGCTACGACGGCTCGGCGGGCTCGGGCTCGGGTTCGGCCTGGTCGACGGTGCGGCGCGGGCCGGTGAACCACTTGCGGGCCGAGGCGTACCACCAGACGGCGACGCCGAGCAGCACGCCACCGATCGCGATGGGCGCGTAGTTCACCGCCGTCCAGCTGAAGTCGGGGTTGCCCGGCACACCGGCCGGGACGATCGGCAGCACGAAGTAGACCGAGATGACCGCGATCTCGACCACCGCGATCCAGCCGAGCAGCTTGTAGCGGCGGCCGAGCGTCCACGGGCCCGGGGTGAACCGGTCGCCCATCCGCAGCCGCAGGAAGATCGGGATGATGAAGGACAGGTACAGCCCGATCACCGCCACCGAGACCACCGCGTAGAACGCGACCGGGATGCCGCCGCGCTGGTAGAGCGCGGGCAGCGTGAGCACCAGCCCGGCCAGCGTCGCGCCGATGATGGCGTTGACGGGCGTGCCGTTGCGGTTCACCTTCGACCAGAGTTTCCAGCCGGGCACCGCGCGGTCCCGGCTGAACGCGTACGCCATCCGCGACATCGAGGTCACGCAGCTCATGCCGCAGAAGAACTGCCCGATGGTGGAGATGATGATGACGGCCTTGAAGAAGAACGGCGTCAGCGCGGACTCGAAGATCGCCCCGGAGAAGCCGCCCGCCTCGTTTATCGCGTCCACATCGGTGGCCGCGAACAGGAACGCCAGCAGCAGGATCCAGCCGCCCACCGCCGAGTAGAAGATCGACCGCCACAGCCCCTGCGCGGCGGCCTTGGACGCGCCCCGGGTCTCCTCGGAGACGTGCGCGCAGGCGTCGAAGCCGGTGATCGTGTACTGCGTGAGCAGGAAACCCAGCGGCAGCACGTAGAACCAGAACGCCAGCCCGCCGGTGTCGCCGTCACCGAAGCCGGAGTTGTTGAACCGCTCGGTGAACACGAACTGGAAGCTCTGGTGGTTGTCCGGGACCAGGACCAGGATCAGCACCACGGCGGCCGCGCCGGCCACGTGCCACCAGACCGAGACGTTCTGGAGTACGTCGATGATCCGGTGCCCGTAGATGTTGATCAGACCGTGCAGCGCGAGGATCACCACGAACAGCCCGAACGTCTGGTGCCCGGTGCCGGCCCAGCCGTCGAACAGCGCCGACAGCGTCAGGTTGAGGAACGTGGCGCAGCCGTAGTCGACCGACGCGGTCACCGCGACCAGCCCGATCAGGTTGAGCCAGCCGGTGAACCAGCCGTGCACCGGCCGGCCCATGGTCGCCGCCCACCAGTAGATCCCGCCCGCCGTCGGGTACGCCGACACCAGCTCGGCCAGGCAGAAGCCGATGATCAGGATGAACAGCGAGATCAGCGGCCAGCCCCAGGAGATCGCCACCGGGCCGCCGTTGTTCCACGCCTGGCCGAACGTGGTGAAGCAGCCGGCCAGGATCGAGATGATGGAGAACGAGATCGCGAAGTTGGAGAAGCCGCTCCACTTGCGGCGCAGCTCCTGTTTGTAGCCGAGTTCGGCGAGTCGTCGGGCGTCGTCGTCCATCGGCTGCTCGGCGGTCGGCGCGGGCGTCGTGGCCACTGCACACCTCCTCGAGGCGATGCTCGTGCGAGAGTGCTCGCAGTGTGCTCCCGGCCGATCAAGGCGGTCAATACGTACCCCGGTAATTGCGTTGTCGCCCGATCCCACCCGGGGCATCATTGTGGGCGTGACCAGGCCCGACCCGACGGGCCGGCACCGGGCGCTCGGCAACGCCCGGTCCGCGGCGGCGCGCGGCGTCCACCTCTCTCTCACTGAAGTACGGCGATCGGCCGTACCCTCCGGACGCCCCGCGCCGCCGCACCCCTAGACGAACAGCAGCCCCGCGACCCACAGCGCGGCGATCATCAGACCGGCGGTGAACTCCAGGACCATCGACAGCCCGGCCGCCTTCAGTGCCTGCACCGTGGCCGGCCAGGCCAGCCGGGTGTCGCCGAGCCGCAGCCGTTCGGCGCCGAAGATGCCGCCGACGAAGCCGATCGGCAGCCCGACCACCGGGATCACGAAGAAGCCGACGACGCCGAGCAGCCCGCCGGCCAGCAGCGAGGTGGTGGGCACGCCGGTCCGTTTCAGGTTGCGCCCCGGCCAGAGGTACTTGAGCACGGTGCCGCCGGCGGCGATCACCGTGGCGGCGGCGAGCACCGCCCAGCGGCCCGGCCCGGCGTCGCCGAACAGCGCCCACACCAGCACGCCGCCCCAGCACAGCGGCAGTGCCGGCAGTCCCGGCACGATCACTCCGGCCAGGCCGGCGACGATCGCCAGCGCGGCGACCACCGACACCACCGCCTGCGAATCGGTAAGGCTCACCGTGTTCCTCGTCTCCTCCGCACCGGCCCGGCCAGGATCCGCCCGGTCGATGCGTCCTCCTTACCCGCCGAGGCGGGCCCGGATACCGTCGGCGGGCATCGGTGCGCCGAACAGCCGGCCCTGCCCGGTGTCGCACCGCAGCGCCCGCAGCCGTTCGGCCTGCACCTCGGTCTCCACCGCCTCGGCCGTCACCGACAGCTCCAGCGCGTGCGCCAGCCGGACCAGCGCGTCCACGATCCGCTCGTCCCGGTGGTCGGCGACCGCGTCCGCGCCGTCACCCCGTATCCCCTCGACGAACGGGCCGGCCAGCTTCACGCAGTGGATCGGCAGCCGCCGCAGGTACGCCAGGTTCGAGTACCCGGTGCCGAAGTCGTCGATGGCCAGCCGCAGCCCGAGCCCGGCGAGCTGGTGCAGCGTCCGCAGCGGCTCGCCGGCGCTGCCCATGACGGCGCTCTCGGTCAACTCCAGTTGCAACAGCTCGGCCGGCAGGCCGGTGTGCTGCAACGCCTCGGCCACCGTCTCCACGATGGCCGGGTCGTCGGCCTGCCGGGCGGCCAGGTTGACGCTGACCACCGGCGTGGTGTCCGGGTACGCGCGCCGCCACGACTCGGCGTCGCGGCACGCCTGACGCAGCACCCAGGCGCCGAGCCGGACGATCAGGCCGGTCTCCTCGGCCAGCCCGATGAACCGGTCCGGCCCGATCAGCCCCAGCTCCGGGTGCTGCCAGCGCACCAGCGCCTCGACCGCCACCATCGTGCCGTCCAGCAGCGACACGATCGGCTGGTAGTGCAGCACGAACTCGCCCCGGTCCAGCGCGGCGGGCAGGTTGGCGGCCAGCGCGGAGCGGGCGATGTCGGCGGCGCTGCGCTCCGGGTCGTACACGGCCCAGCGGCCCCGGCCTTCCGCCTTGGCCCAGTAGAGCGTGGTGTCGGCGGCCTTCATCAGGTCGCCCACGCTCGTCTCCGCCGCCGGGCACTCCACGATGCCGATGCTCGCCGACACGGCGAGCTGCTGGTCGCCGACGTGCACCGGCGCGGACACCGCGGCCAGCGCCAGCTCGGCGACCTCCACCGCGTCGTCGATGCCGCCGTCGGAGTCGACCAGGATGACGAACTCGTCGCCGCCCATCCGGGCCACCAGGTGGCCGCGCCCGGCCACGCAGTCGCTGAGCCGGCGGGCGATCACCTTGAGCAGCCGGTCGCCCAGGTCGTGGCCGAGGCTGTCGTTGACCGCCTTGAAACCGTCCAGGTCGATGAAGCAGAGCCCGACGCGCTGGTCCGGACCGGCGCCGTCGAAGACCGCGCCGAGCTGTTCGAAGAACAGCGTCCGGTTGGGCAGGCCGGTCAGCGGATCGTGCAGCGCCTGGAAGCGCAGCCGCTGCTGCAACTCGTACCGCTGGGTGATGTCCTCCACCATGGCGACGGTGAACCGGGGCCGGCCGTCGTCGTGCCGGATCAGCGACACCGCGAGGTCGGTCCAGACCACGCTGCCGTCCTTGCGGTAGTAGCGCTTCTCCACCCGGGCGCTGTCCCGCTTGCCCTCGATCAGCTCCTGGTACAGCTCCCACATCCCGGCCGCGTCGTCGGCATAGGCCAGCGCCGACACGTTCATCCGCCGCATCTCCGCGACGGTGTAGCCGAGCATGTCCGCGAAGGACTGGTTGACCTCGATGATCTGCCCGTCCACGCCGGCGATGCCGATGCCGATGGCGGCGCCGGTGAAGACCGCCCGGAAACGCGCCTCGCTGTCCCGCAGCGCCTGCTCGACGGTGTCCCGGGCCTGCCACGCCGACCGGGCGATCCGCTCCTGCTGGCTGAAGACCCGGTCGCGCAGCGCGCGGGCGAACCCGGCGGCGAACGCGCCCTGGAGCAACGCGACCCGCTCGCGCAGTTCCGGCGACTCGGTCCGCGACGGCAGCACCCAGGGCAGGAACCGGTCCCCCAGTGCTTGCACCGACCAGTCGAGCACGCCGGGCTCGGTGAGGTGCGCCTCGACCAGGGCACGCCCCACCTCCTCCGCGGGACGGGCGGAGAAGGTGGGGGCGAGCAGGGCCTCGCCGAGCCGCTCGGTGAGCGGCACCAGCAGGCGCTCGGTCTCGGCCGCGCTCAGCGGCACGAACCCGATGCGGCGCACCGCGCGAGCCCACTCGGCGGCGTACGCGGCGGCGCCGGGCCGGCTGACGTCTCCCCCGTCGCTGTCCGGGGCGCGCATGGGCTCAGCCGGCTGCGCGGTCGTGCCGGGCGACGCCGCCGAAGGCTCCGAACCGCTCCGGGTGCTCGTCCACGTCCGACGGGGAGTCGGGCCGCCACAGCGGCATGTGCACCACACCCGGTTCGAGGATCGTCCAGTCGCCGAAGAAGCCGGTGATCTCGGCCCGCGAGCGCAGCGTGATCTCGGTGGCGGTACGCGCCGACAGCCGCTGCGCGTCCAGCATCTCCTGCGGCTGGTCCTCGAACGTGGAGTGGGAGATGACCAGGTAGCTGCCGGGCGCGGCGGCGGCACGCAGGGTGGCCAGGATGTCGGCCGGGCGGTCGGCGTCGGGCACGAAGTGCACCACGCCGGCCAGCAGGATGCCCAGCGGCCGGTCGAAGTCGATCAGGCCGCTGGCGGCGGCGTGGTCCAGGATCAGCTTCGGCTCGCGCAGGTCGGCCAGGACCGCGGTGGCCCGGTCGTTGCCGGCGAGCAGTTCGTGGCTGTGCGCCACGGCCACCGGGTCGATGTCGACGTACACGATGCGGGCGTCCGGGTTGGCGGCCTGGGCGACCTCGTGCACGTTGCCGACGGTGGGGATGCCGGAGCCGATGTCGAGGAACTGGTCGATGCCGGCGTCGAGCAGCACCCGTACGGCCCGGCGCAGGAACTCCCGCCCGGAGCGCATGGTGGCGGCCAGGTTCGGCGTCATGGCCGCGATCTGTTCGGCGAGCTGCCGGTCGATCTCGAAGTTGTGCGCCCCACCGAGGAAGTAGTCGTAGACCCGGGCGGCGCTCGGCCGGCTCAGGTCGATCTCGGTGGGCAGGCTCTCCGGCGTCTGCATCGCTCGGTCCCCCAGGTCGTCGTCCGCCGTCGATGGCGGATCATGTGGTGCAGACCACTCTAGGCCGGTACGGCCGGGTACGGGAGATCCACAGCGGGCGATGCTGCCGCGCCCGGTCAGTCGGCCGATTCCAGCAGCAGCGAGATGCCCTGACCGACGCCGATGCACATGGTGGCGAGCGCCCGCCGGCCGCCCCGGCGGCGCAGTTCCAGCGCGGCGGTCAGCGCCAGCCGGGCGCCGCTGGCACCGAGCGGGTGACCCAGCGCGATCGCCCCGCCGCCCGGGTTGACGTGCTCGGCGTCCTCCGGCAGGCCCAGCTCGCGCAGCACCGCCACCGACTGCGCGGCGAACGCCTCGTTCAGCTCGATCACGTCCACGTCGGCCAGCGACAGGCCCGTTCGGTCGAGCAGCTTCCGGGTCGCCGGGACCGGGCCGACGCCCATGATCCGCGGCGGTACGCCTGCGGACGCGGCACCGCGTACCCGGGCCAGCGGGGTGAGGCCGTAGCGTTCGACGGCGGCCGCGGAGGCGACGAGCAGCGCGACGGCGCCGTCGTTGACGCCGGAGGAGTTGCCGGCGGTCACCGTGCCGCCCTCGCGGAACGGGGTGGGCAGCGCGGCCAGCTTCGCAAGCGTCGTCTCGCGCGGGTGCTCGTCGACCTCGACCAGCTTCGTCTCGCGCCTGCCGGCGGGCACCGTCACCGGGACGATCTCCTCGGCCAGCCGGCCGTCGGCCTGCGCCTTGGCGGCCCGCTGCTGCGACCGGTAGGCGAAGGCGTCCTGCGCGGCCCGGTCCACGCCGAACTCGGCCGCCACGTTCTCCGCCGTCTCCGGCATCGAGTCGATGCCCCAGCCCTTGCGCATCAGCGGGTTGACCAGCCGCCAGCCGATCGTGGTGTCGTACACCTCGGCGGTGCGGGCGAACGGCGTGGCCGCCTTCGGCATGACGAACGGCGCCCGGCTCATGCTCTCCACGCCGCCGGCCACCATCAGGTCGGCCTCCCCGGCGACGATCGCGCGGGCGGCGGTGGCGAGCGCGTCCAGGCCGGAGCCGCAGAGCCGGTTGACGGTGCTGCCCGGCACCTCCTCCGGCAGGCCGCCGAGCAGCGCGGCCATCCGGGCCACGTTGCGGTTGTCCTCGCCGGCCTGGTTGGCGCAGCCCAGGATCACGTCGTCGGTGCGGGCCCAGTCGACCGAGGGGTGGCGGGCCACCAGCTCGCGGACGACGTGCGCGGCCAGGTCGTCGGGGCGGACGCCGGCCAGCGCGCCGGCGTACCGGCCGATCGGGGTGCGGACTCCGGCAACGAGATAGGCCACTGTCATCGCGCGTACGTCCTTCGGGGGTGGGAAGGGTCGGTCGGCGGGTCGCGGGGGTACCCGGCGTCAGGATATCCGTGACCGGAGCGGATAGGTTTGCCGCATGTCCGGGGCTCAGTTCAGCGCAGAGACCAGCGGCGGCGGCGCGTTCGTCCGCCAGCCCAACCGGTTCACCGGGCGGGTCACCCCGCACTCCACCTCACCGGAGGGCGGCGGGCCGGACGAGCAGGGGCGCTGGCCGCTGGAGGCGGGCCGCTACCGGCTGATCTGGTGCCGGGCCTGCCCGTGGGCGCACCGGGCCCGGATCGTGCGCGGGCTGCTCGGGCTGGACGAGGTGATCTCGCTGGGCACGGTCGACCCGATCCGGGACGAGCGGGGCTGGCGGTTCGCGCTCGACCCGGACGGCTTCGACCCGGTGCTCGGCATCGGCTTCCTGTCCGAGGCGTACCTGTCGAGCGACCCGGACTACACCGGCCGGGTGACGGTGCCGGCGCTCGTGGACACGCTCACCGGACGGGTGGTCACCAACGACTATCCGCAGCTCACGCTCGACTTCTCGACCGAGTGGCGGCGGTTCCACGCGCCGAACGCGCCGGATCTGTACCCGGTCGAGCTGCGTCCGGAGATGGACGCGTTGATGGCGGAGATCCACCGGGACGTCAACAACGGCGTGTACCGGTGCGGCTTCGCCACCTCCCAGGAGGCGTACGACGAGGCATTCACCGCGCTGTTCGCCCGCCTCGACGCGCTGAGCGAGCGGCTGGCCGGGCGGCGCTACCTGATGGGCGACACGATCACCGAGGCGGACGTGCGCCTGTTCACCACGCTGGTGCGCTTCGACGTGGCGTACCACGGGCACTTCAAGTGCAACCGGCGCAAGCTCACCGAGATGCCGGTGCTCTGGGCGTACGCGCGGGACCTGTTCCAGACGCCGGGCTTCGGCGAGACGGTGGACTTCGACCACATCAAGCGGCACTACTACGCCACCCACGACATGATCAACCCGACCCGGATCGTGCCGCTGGGGCCGGATCTGTCCGGCTGGACCACCCCGCACGGACGTGGCTGAGGGCACAGGCCGCCGGATCGCCGCCGCGTTCGCCGCCGTCTGCCTGGCGGCCGGCGGGGCCGCGGTGACGGTCGCGGTGGTCGCCGGTCCCGCTCCGGGCCCCATCGCGTACGTGAGCGAAGCGGGCATCACGGACAGCGGGTACGCCGGGGCGTACCGGGTCGGGATCTTCTCGGTGGCCGCGTCGCTGCTGCTGCTCGCCGGGGCGCTGCCACCGGGGTTGCGCGCGGCGGCCGGGCTGCTCGGCGTCGGCGCGGTCGCCACCGTGCTCTCCGGCGCTGTCACGTGCAGCGAGGGCTGCCCGCTGCCCCCGTTCGAGGCGCCCACGGTGGCCGACCTGGTGCACGGCGGGGCCAGCATCGCGGCTACCGCCGCGGTGGTGCTCGCCATGCTCGTGCTGCTGTTCTCCCCGGCTGCGGACCGGGGGCTGCGGCGGATCGCCGCGATCGGCGCGGCGCTGGCGCTGCCGGTGGCCGCCGTGGTCGCGCTGGCGTTGCTGCTGGTCGGGCGCAGCACGCTGCTCGGGGTGTCGGAACGGGTGCTGCTGGTCGTGGTCGCCGCCTGGGGGCTGGCCACCTCCGGCTACCTGGCTGTAAGGAGCCTCACCGGCAGCGGTCCTTCCGCTCCGGCGCGGGAGGGGAGTAACGTGTCGCGACGATGACCAATGTCTGGTGCCTCACCGAGCGCCTGTACGTCGATCTGCGACGGCAGGCCAGCGGCGTCTGTCCGGCGTAGCTCCACGCCCCGACGCCCGCCTTCCCTCTCCAGACCTTGGATTCGTCCTCATGACCTCCGCCCTGCGCAGAATCCCCTTCTCCGTCCAGATCCTGCTCGGCCTCGTGCTCGGCGTGGCGCTCGGTTTCCTCGCCCGCGCCGCCGACCTCGCCTGGCTGACCAGCACGCTCGACACCGTCGGCGGCCTCTTCGTCCAGCTGCTCAAGCTGGCCGTGCCGCCGCTGGTCTTCACCGCCATCGTGGTCAGCGTGGTCAGCCTGCGCGGCGTCGCCAACGCCGCCCGGCTCGCCGTCAAGACGCTGCTCTGGTTCGCCGTCACCGCGCTCATCGCGGTGAGCATCGGCATCGGCCTCGGCCTGCTCACCGACCCCGGCCGGGGCGTCAATCTGGACCCGGCCGGCGCCACCGCGCCGAAGACCACCGGCTCCTGGATCGACTTCCTCACCGGCATCGTCCCGACCAACCCGGTCGGCGCGTTCGTCGAGGGCAACGTCCTGCAGATCGTCTTCCTCGCCCTGGTGGTGGGCGCCGCCGCGCTGCTGGTCGGCGACGCCGCCGAGCCGTTCGTGGCGCTCAACCGCTCGCTGCTGTCGATCGTGCAGAAGGCGCTCTGGTGGGTCATCCGGCTCGCCCCGATCGGCACGCTCGGCCTGATCGGCAACGCCGTCGCCTCGTACGGCTGGGACCTGCTCGCCCCGCTCGCGAAGTTCACCACAGCCGTCTACGTCGGCTGCGCCCTGGTGCTGTTCGTGGTCTACCCGGTGCTGCTCGCGGTCGCCGGCAAGCTCAACCCGCTCCGTTTCTTCGCCGGCGCCTGGCCCGCCATCGAGCTGGCGTTCGTCTCCCGCTCCTCGGTGGGCACCATGCCGGTGACCCAGCGCTCGGTCGAGCGCCTCGGCGTCCCCCGCGAGTACGCCTCCTTCGCGGTGCCGTTCGGCGCCACCACGAAGATGGACGGCTGCGCCGCCATCTACCCGGCGCTCGCCGCGATCTTCGTGGCGCAGGTGTTCGGCGTGAACCTGGGCGTCACCGACTACCTGCTGATCGCGTTCGTCTCGGTGGTCGGCTCGGCCGCGACCGCCGGCCTGACCGGCGCGATCGTCATGCTCACGCTGACCCTGAGCACGCTGGGCCTGCCGCTGGCCGGGGCCGGCCTGCTGCTGGCCATCGACCCGATCCTGGACATGATCCGTACCGCCACGAACGTGGCCGGGCAGGCCGTCGTGCCGACCATCGTGGCCGCCCGGGAGGGCACGCTCGACCGGGCCGCGTACGACTCGGCCGGCAAGCGCGACCTGATCGAGCCGGTCGAGACCGAGCGGCTCGACCCCGTACCCGCCTGATCCACACCGCTTCCGGGTGCGTCCCCGACCGGGGGCGCACCCGGCGCCATGACCGGAGGATCCCGTATGAGTGCCCTGTTCACTCCGCTCGCCCTGCGCGGCGTCACCCTGCCCAACCGGATCGCGCTGGCGCCCATGTGCCAGTACAGCGCCGGACCCGACGGCCTGCCCACCGACTGGCACCGCGTCCACCTCGGCTCCCGCGCGGTCGGCGGGGCCGGCCTGGTGATCACGGAGGCGACCGCAGTGGTGTCCGAGGGCCGGATCAGCCCGCAGGACACCGGCCTCTGGTCCGGCGCGCACGTCGACGCGTGGCGTCCGATCACCGCGTTCGTCGCCGGTCAGGGCGCGGTGCCGGCCGTGCAGCTCGCGCACGCCGGGTTCAAGGCCTCCACGTACCGGCCGTGGGCGCCGGCGCGCGGCGGCGTGCCGGACGCCGAGGGCGGCTGGACCCCGGTCGGCCCGGGCGACGAGCCGTTCGTCCCGGAGTACCGCACCCCCACCGCGCTGGACGAGGCGGGCATCGCTGCCGTGGTGGACGCCTTCGCCACCGCCGCCGGGCGGGCGCTGGACGCCGGGTTCGCCGCCGTGGAGATCCACGCCGCGCACGGCTACCTGCTGCACGAGTTCCTGTCCCCGCTGACCAACCGGCGCACCGACGGCTACGGCGGCGACCGGGCCGCCCGGATGCGGCTCACGCTGGAGGTGGCCCGCGCGGTACGCGCCGCCGTCGGCGAGTCCGTGCCGGTGCTGACCCGGATCTCCGCCACCGACTGGACCGAGGGCGGCTGGACCGTCGACGACAGCGTGGTGCTCGCCGGGGAGCTGGCCGCCGCCGGGGTCGACCTGGTCGACACCTCCTCCGGGGGCGCGGCCGTCCAGGCGTCCATCCCGGTCGGACCCGGTTACCAGGTGCCGCTGGCCGCCCGGATCCGCCGCGACGCCGGGGTGCCGACCGGCGCTGTCGGCCTGATCGTCGAACCCGAGCAGGCCGAGCAGATCGTGGCCGGCGGCGAGGCGGATCTGGTGCTGCTGGGCCGGGAACTGCTGCGCGACCCGTACTGGCCGCGCCGCGCCGCCGCCAAGCTGGGAGCCACCCCCGCCTGGCCCGACCAGTACACCCGAGCCTTCTGACCGTGCGCGTCGATCATGAAGTTGGCGGCGTTCTGCGTCCGTCTTGTCGCCGCCAACTTCATGATCAACGGGGAGAACCGCCGGGTGGTCAGCCGGCCAGGTGGTTCCAGCGGGGTTCCAGGTCGGTCCAGGTGCCCTGGTCGGCCACCGTGCCGTCGATCAGCACCACCACTCGGTCGGCCCGCACCAGCGCGGCCCGCTTCGCAGTCGAGCCGACCACCGTCACCCCGTGCTCGCGCAGTGCCGCCCACAGCGCCAGCTCCGTGCTCACGTCCAGCGCCGACGACACGTCGTCGGCCACCAGCAGCTCGGTACGCGGGGCGAGCGCCCGGGCCAGCGCCAGCCGCTGGAGCTGACCGCCGGAGAGCCGGGTGCCCTTGTGCCCGATCAGCAACCCGAGCCCGCCACCGGCGGCGGCCAGGTCGTGTTCGAGCTGGGCGGTCGAGACCGCCCCGGCGGCGTCCACCTGATGGCCGAGCGCGATGTTGTCGGCCACCGTGCCGGAGAGCACCCGGGGCAGCTGACCCACGTACCCGACCTGGTTGGGGCGCAGGAACATCTCCGGCTCGGTGACCGGGTCGCCGTTCCAGCGCAGCTCGCCGACGTGGTGCACGATCCCGGCGAGCGCACGCAGCAGCGACGACTTGCCGGACCCGACCGGGCCGACGACCAGCACCAGCTGCCCGCGCTCGACCACCAGGTCGACGTCGCGGACGGCGAGCGTGCCGTCGGAGTGCAGCGCACCGAAGCCGGCCAGCTCCAGGCGGCGCAGCGGGTGCCGGGGCGGCGGCTCGGGCGCGGGCGCGGTGCCGGCGACCAGGTCGAGGCCGGGCACCGGTGCCGCGTACACGGCCTCACCGGTCATCGCCACCGTCCGCCTGGTCCACACGCGCGCCGACGGGTACTGCGACACCAGTGACGCGGTGGTCCACGCGAACCAGCGGGCCGCGCCCAGGGTGGACACGGCCACGAGCGTGGCACCGGCGGACAGCTCACCGGCCAGGTAGAGCGCCCACGCGCCGATCGGCAACAGGCCGCTCGCCACCGACGGGGTGGACCGGGCCCACACCTGCATGGCGATCTCGCGCCGCTGCCGCTCGCTGCGTACCTCGTCCAGCCGGGCGAGGTGGCGCAGCACCGGGCGGGTCGCGCCGGCCAGCTTCACCGTCCGGGCGGCGGACAGCGCGGACACCAGGGCGGTGGCGAACGCGGCGCGCGCCTTCACCGTGCCGGCCGCGGTGCGTTCCAGCCGGGGCCCGAACAGCGTCGCCGCCAGCCCGGAGACCACCATCGTGCCGACGAAGAACAACGCCGGTACGAAGCTGCCGGTCACCAGCGTCATGGTGACCACGATGGTCAGCGAGATGAACTGGTCCATCAGGTTGTCGGCGAGGTGCACCACCCGGTCGGTGTCGCCGCCCTGGGCCACCACCTCGGCCGGGGTGTGCCCGCTGACCCGGCGCGCGCCGGTCTGCCCGTGCACCAGCCGGGCGCTGATCCGCAGCATCTGCCGGATCCACCACTGCGGGAACCACAGGTTCGTCAGGTACGGCAGCGGCAGCACCACGAGCAGCGCCGCCACGATGCCCAGCGCGGGCAGCCACGGGTCGCCGCCGCCGACCAGGTCGGCCCAGAGCCAGGGCAGCACCGCGCCGTCCATCCCGAGCACCGTCATCACGATGAACAGGGCGACCGAGACCAGGCCGTACCGCGGATCGTTGGTGCCCAGCCGGAGGATCTCCCGCATGGTCCGCGCGGGGGGCGCCGGCGGCGCGGGTGGCGGGTCGGTGCGCGGCACGGCGGCCGGCCGCGTCGCGGGCGCGGCCGGGGTGGCGGGCGCGTCGTCCCAGGCGGGCGCGTCGAGCAGGTCGACGCCGCCGCGCCGGGCGCCCACCCCGGCGTATGCCCCGGCGTGGCTGGTGGCGAGCAGCTCGGCGAAGCGGGCCGACTCGCGCAGCGGACCGGCCTCCAGCACCGCGCCGTCGGCCATCACCACCACCTCGTCGCAGCGGCGCACCGAGGAGAGCCGGTGCGCGATGACGATGCCGATCCGGTCGGTGAGCAGCCGTTCGGTGGCTTCGCGCACCCGATTCTCGGTGACCGGGTCGAGCCGCGCGGTGGCCTCGTCGAGGATCACCACGTGCGGGTCGCGGACCAGGATGCGGGCGAACGCGACGAGCTGCTCCTGCCCGGCGGAGAGCACGTAGCCGCCGTCACCGAGCCGGGTGTGCACGCCGTCGGGAAGTTCGGCGATCCAGCCGGCCAGGCCCAGTTCGGCCAGCGCCCGCTCGGCGGCGTCCAGCAGCTCCGGGTCGAACAGCGCCACGTTCTCCGCGAGCGTGCCGGCCAGGATCTCGGTGCGCTGCGGCACCACGGCGATCCACCGGCGCAGTTCCTCCACGTCCAGGTCGACCAGGTCGGTGCCGCCGAGGAAGACGGTCCCGCGCGGCACGTCCACCGCCCGGGTGAGCACCTTGGCCAGCGTCGACTTGCCCGAGCCGGTCCGCCCGACGAGCGCGTACGAGCGGCCGCGGACGAAGTCGAGGTGGACGTCGCGCAGCGCCGGACCGCGGTCGTCCCCGCCGGCCGGGTAACGGTAGGTGAGCCCGCGCACGGTCAGGTCGCCGTCGACCGGGGCGGCCCCTCCGTCCGGCTCCTGCGGCGACCCGGCCAGCAGTTGCACCCGGCCCCACGCGCCGAACGCCTGTTGCAGGTGCGGCACCCAGCGGGCGATGTGCTCGACCGTCGCGCCGAACGCGATGGCCAGCAGCCAGATCGCGGTGAGCCGGGCGGCGTCGACCCGGCCGGTGGCGAGCGCCCACGCGCCGCCCAGCACCACGCCCGCGATGCCGACCCGGACCGCGCCGGCGGCGGCCGCGGTGACCCGGGCGGAGAGCCGGAACACCCGGACGCACCGGGTGATCACCTCGGCCGCGCGGCGGGCGTAGAGGCGCAGCACGTACGGCCGGGCGAGGCTGGTGCGCACGTCGTCCTGCCCGTGCACCGCCTCCTCCATCACGGCCGCGAGGTCGGACCACGCCTCCTCCTCGGCCATCCGGGCCGGGGCGATCCGGGCGGTCGGGCGGCGCAGCGTCACCGCGAGCAGCGAGGTGAGCACGATCATGCCGACACCGGCGGGCCACCAGACGATCAGCGCACTCACCGTCGCGAGGGCGCAGACCGCGAGGCCCTGCGCCAGCCGTACGCCGGTGTTCCGCATCTCGGCGGCGACCTGGTAGACGTCGTTGTCGATCCGGTCGAGCAGTTCGCCGACCGGCGTGGTCTCCAGGGTGGGCAGGTCCTGGCCGAGCGCGACCCGGCAGAGCCGCCGCCGCACGTCGGCCGACCAGTCGGCGGTGAGCCGGGCCATGATCAGGCCGATCAGCAGGTCGGTGACGACAGCGGCGACGAGCGCCACGGCGAGCGCGACGAACCAGCCGGACGAGCGGTGCACCAGCACCGGACCGGCGAGCGCGGACGCGGCCGCCTGGCCACCGGCGCCGAGCACGATCAGCAGCAGGACCGCCGTCATCCGCCGGGGCGCCGTGGCCCAGAGATCTCGGAGCAGGCGCATGGAGGGTCCTCCGGACTCGGATCGGTGGGGGCGGTGTCCTCACCCTCACCCTTCCGGCGGTCCGGAATCAACCGAATTACCGGCCGCTGGTCAGGTCCGGGCGACCCGCCGGACGATGCCGAGCAGCGACTCCTGCACCTCGTCGATCGGCCGCTCGGGCGAGAAGACCAGCCAGTCCACAGCCACCACGAGCCCGACGCCGAACAGCGCCGAACTGGCGGTACGCACGTCCAGGTCGGCCGGGAGGTCACCGCTGTCCACACCCGCCTTCACCGTCTCGGCGATCACCGCGATGGCCTCGCCGCGCAGCAGCCGCAGTGTCTGCTGCCACTCCCGGTTGGTCCGCCACATCTCCGAGAGCAGGAGCTGGGCGAAGGCGCGGTAGCGGCGGATGTACTCCAGCTGGGCGCGGACCAGCGCGCCGAGCGCCTCCAGCGGCGGCAGCCCGTCGACGGCGGCCCGGAACTCGGCGGTGAGCAGGCCGATGCCGTGCCGCAGCAGCTCCTCGAACAGGACGGTCTTGGACTCGAAGTTGTAGTAGACGGTCCCCTTGGCCACGCCGGCCCGGGCCGCGATGTCGTCCACGGTGGTGGCCGAGAAGCCCTGCTCGGCGATGAGGTCCACCGCCGCCACGAAGAGGCGCTGGCGGGTGTCCTCGCGCCGGCGTGTCCGTCCGTCCGTCACCGGCTCATCCTCACATGGTCAGTTCGGGGTGCAGCTTGGCCGGGGTCAGCCGCCGGGAGCGGCGGGCCGCGCCGACGGTCAGCGCCATGGCGCCCAGCCCGAACGCGAGCAGCACCAGCGCGCCGGTGACCACGGGTGCGGTCGTACCGCCGTTGACGGTGTGCCGCAGCCCGTCCACCACGTACGTCATCGGCAGCCAGGGGTGGATCGCCTGGAAGAAGCCGGGCGAGGTCTGCACCGGGTAGGTGCCGCCGGATGAGGTGAGCTGGAGCATCAGCAGCGCCAGCGCGGCCAGCCGCCCGGCCGGGCCGAGCGCCACGCCGAGCAGTTGCATGATCGCGGTGAACGCCAGCGAGGTGAGGGCGAGCAGCCCGAACGTGGCCGGGCCGTGCCTCGGGTCGAGCCCGAGCCCGAGCGTCACCACCGTGTAGAGCACCGTGACCTGGGCCAGGCCGATCCCGGCGGCGGGGAGCCACCCGGCGAGCACGACCCGCCAGCCGGGCGCGCCGGACATCACGTGCCGCCGGTTGACCGGCCGCAACAGCATGTACGTGATCATCGCGCCGACCCAGAGCGCCAGCGACAGGAAGTACGGGGCGAAGCCCACGCCGTACGAGCCGGCCGGGTTCTGCGAGTCGCGGATCAGGCCGACCGGGTCGCCGAGCACGCCGGCGCGAGTGGCCGCGTCGTCGTACCCGGGCAGTTTCCGTTCCCCGGCGGCGAGCCCGTCGGCCAGGTCACCGGCGCCGCCCTCCAGCCGGGTCAGCCCGTCGACCAGGCGGTTGCTGCCGCTGCCGAGCTGGGCCAGGCCGCCGTCGAGCTGGCGGGCGCCGCTGGCGAGGCGGTAGAGCCCGCCGCGCAACTGGTCCGCGCCGGTCGACGCGTCGCCGAGGCCGTCGCGCAGCTCGGCGCTGCCCCGGGCCAGCGTGGCGAGCCCGCCGGCCAGCTCGTTCACCTTGGCCCGGGCGGAGGCGACGTCGTCGGCCAGGTGCGGCGCGGCGGCGGCGACCTCGCGGGCTGTCTTCGCCACGTCGGTCATCTGCTTGCGCAGCGTGGCCATGTCGGTCTTGTCCAGCGCGGCCACCACGGAACGGGCCTGCGTGACGGCCCGGTCGGCGGCCTTGCGGGCGGCGGCGAACGCGGGATCGTCCGCCAGCTCGGGGTGTTCCTTCGCGACCGCGTCGAGCCGGTCGCGGACCTCCTCGGCGGCCGCGACCACCTCGGCGGCCTTATCCGGCAGCGCGTCCAGCCCGGCGGCGAGCTGCTGCGCGCCGTCGGCGACGAGCGTGGCGGCCTTCTCAATCCGGTCGGCGTTGCGGCGCAGCACCGGCTCGTACCTGTCGGCGGCGGCGTTCACGGTGGCCGCCGCGGCCTTGGTCTCGGTGGCGGCGCGCCCGGCCCCGTCGGCGAGCTGGGCGGCGCCGGTACGTAGCTGGTCGAGGCCCTTGGCGAGCTTGTCGGCGCCCTGGACCGACTGGTTGAGTCCACCGGAGAGCTGCCCGGCGCCGTCCCCGGCGTCACCGAGCCCGTCGGCGAGCCGGTCGGCGCCCCGCTGGGAGCTGCCGAGCCCGTCGGCGATCTTCCCGGCGCCGTCGGCGGCGCGTCCGGTCTCGGCCTTGGCGTCGGTGAAGCCGATCAGCATCTTGTCGAAGTACGTGGCGGCGGTGCTCTGCGCGGCGGCGGCCCGGATCTCGCTGAACGCCGACCGGGCGAGCAGGCCGGAGAGGTAGTTGGTGGCGTCGTCGTTGACGACCTTCAGTTCGCCCTGCCGGGCCGGGCGGTCCGGTTCCGGGCCGGCGGCGAGCGTGGCGGAGAAGTCCTCCGGGATGGAGAAGACCAGGTGGTAGCGCCCGTCGCGCAGCCCCTTGGTGGCGTCGGCCTGGTCGGTGACGGTCCAGCCGAACACCCGCCGGTCGAGCAGCTTCTCGGTCAGGTCGCGGCCGGCGTGCACCTCGCTGCCGTCACCGGCGGTGGCCGGGCGGTCGGCGTTGACCAGGGCGACCGGGATCCGGTCCATCTTCCCGTAGGGATCCCAGAACGCGTACAGGTAGAGGGCGCCGTAGAGCAGCGGGACGATGGTGAGCACCGCGAGCGCGGCGCGCGGCAGCCGGCCCCGGGTCATCCGGCGCAGCTCGAACAGGGCCAGTCGCAGGACGCTCATGCGGGCACCTCGGCGGGCTCGTCGGGAACGGTCAGGGCGGGGTCGGGCAGGGCCGGGTCGCCGATGCGGTGCACGGTGGCGGCGGCTCCGGGCTCGACGGCGCGGGCGGTGGCGACCACCGCGTACCCCTGGCCGGCGAGGCGTTCCAGCGCGCACCACATCCACTCCCGCTCGGGGCGGTCGGCGCCGGCGTCCACGTCGTCGGCGACGATCAGGCTCGGGCCGCCGAGGCTGGCCAGCACCAGCCCGAGCACCTGCCGCTCGACCGGGGTGAGGTCGCGGCCGTACCGGTCGGGGTCCAGCGGCGCGTCGGTGAGTCCGGCGCCGGCGACGGCTGCGGCGTACGCGTCGCGGCGGTAGGCCCGGCGGGCCCGTACCGCGGCGACCGGGACCAGCCGGCGCCGGCGGCGCGGCACCGGGCCGAGCAGCAGCAGGCGCTCGGTGATGTGCTCGGCGACGGTGAGCGTCGGGTCGGGTTCGTGCACGCCCGCCACCTGGCCGAGCGCGGCCGGGCCGCGGCGGCGCAGCTCGCCGTGGTTGTGCGGGAAGCGCCCGGCCAGCGCGAGCAGCAGCGAGGTGCGCCCGCTGCCGGGCGGGCCGGTGACGGCGTGCAGCTCACCGCTCGCGGCGGTGAGGTCGACGTCGCGGTAGACCCAGCCGCGGCGGGTGCGCAGCCCCAGGCCCCTGGCCTCGACGATGTTCATCCCGACCCCGAATTCCGAACTGACTAGTCAGTACAAAAACATGCCCAGCATAGCGCCGGGTGTCCGGTTCGGGACGTCCGGCTGGAGTGATCCTCAGAACAGCACTGTGGCGAGCGTGCCGACCGGGCGGAAGCCGCAGCGCTCGTAGACCCGGCGGGCGGGCAGGTTGAAGTCGTTGACGTAGAGGCTCACAGTGGGCGCGACCCGCTCCAGCGCGTCGCGCACCACCGCGGCCATCGCGGCGGTGGCGATGCCCCGGCCCCGCCACTCGGGCGCCACCCAGACGCCCTGCACCTGCGCGGTCCGGCGGGTCACCACGGCCAGCTCGGCCTTGAAGACCACCCGCCCGTCGACGAAGCGGGCGTAGGCGCGGCCGGCGCGTACCAGCTCGGTCACCCGCCGCCGGTAGCCGCGCCCGCCGTCCTCGGCCAGCGGCGACACCCCGACCTCCTCGGTGTACATCGCCACCGCCGCCGGGAACAGCAGGTCGACCTCGCTGCCGCGCACCCGGCGCACGTGCGGGTCGGGCGCCACGGCGGGCAGCGCGTCCGTGGCCAGCAGCGGCTGGTTCGGGCGTACGTCCCGAGCCGGCCCCCAGTGCGCGGAGAGGCGGTCCCAGAGCCCGAGCACCGCGTCCGCGCGGCCCACGATCGAGGAACAGAGCCGCTCCTCGGCGCTCAACTGGTCGGCGAACGCGGTCACCGCCGACTCGGACGCGAGCACCGGGGTCAGGTTGCCGCCCAGCCAGCAGATCGACTCCAGGTGCCGGCGGGAGCCGTACCCGAGGATCCGCGCCTCGGCCCGCCACCAGGCCAGGCCGCGTGCCGCCACCCGCTCGGCGACCTGCGCGCCCGCGTACGGGTCGAGATCGAGCAGCCGCTCGACCGCGCGGCGCTCCGACTCCCCGAGTTGGCGTACCGGCACCGTGAGCACGGCTACCAGCCTGCCAGATCCACCCCGGCGTGCGCGGGCCGACCGGGCACCTGCCGCACCCCGCTCAGCCGGCCGGCGCCGGCACCGGTTCGGGTGTGGCCGGCCGGGTCCGGGCGGCCCACCGCACCACCGGCGGCACCAGCGCGCCGAGCAGCAGGAACACCACACCGAGCACCAGCCAGCCGGGTACGCCCCAGCCGATCGCGAGCGTGGTCACCACCACCGGGGCGACCATCGAGCCGAGCTGCATGCCCATCCCGTACGCGCCCTGGTACTGCCCGTGCGCGTGCGCCGGGGCCAGGCCGAAGGAGATGCCCCAGCCGGCCGCCGCGTGCCACAGCTCCCCCACGACGTGCACCAGCGCACCGGCCAGCAGCAGCGGCACCGCCACCGCGACCGGCACGCCGCCACCGGCCGCGAACAGCGCGCAGGCGACCGCGAGCAGGACACCCGCCCGGCGGGCGGCCCGGCCCGCGCCGGTCAGGTCCTCGGTGCCCCGCGAGGCCCGGACCTGGAACAGGATCACCACCACCGTGTTGACGAGCAGACAGGCGGAGATCAACCACTTCGGCGCTGTGGTGTGCCCGGCGATCCACAGCGGCAGGGCGATGTTGATCAGCGAGAAGTGCATGGACATGAGGCCGTCCAGCACGGTGAAGGCGAGGAACGGGCGGTCCCGCAGCGCGATCAGCCGTGGACCGTGCGCCGGGGCGGGCATCGGCGGCACCGGCGGGAGCCGCAGCAGCACCGCCGCCGCCAGCACGTACGTGGCGGCGTCGAGCAGGATCAGCGTGACGTACGCGCCGCGGGTGTCGGCGGCGAGCGCGAACCCGGCCAGCACCGTGCCCACCGAGATGCCGACGTTGGTGACCGCGCGCAGGTAGGCGCGGGTGCGTACCCGCTGGTCGGGCGGGACGGCACCGGCGATCAGCGCGCCCCGGGCGCCACGGGTGCCCGCGTCGGCGACCGCCATCAGCACGCCGACGACCAGGAAGCCGGTGAACGAGCGCACCGCCACCAGGGCGGCCGTGCAGCCGGCCGAGGCGAGCAGCGCGGCCATCTGGAGCCCGCGCGGGCCGAGGCGGTCGGCGAGGTAGCCCATCGGCGTGCTCGCCACCAGGCTGACCAGCGCGGTGAGCGTCAGCGCCACGCCGACCTGGGTCACCGAGAGCCCGACCGACCGGGTGAGGAACAGCGCGCTGGCGGTGAGCCAGGTGCCCCGCCCGACGGTGTTGACGAGCGTGGAGAGGGCGAGGGTCCGGGACGGGCCCGGTTCGGGAAGCAGGCGCACACCGGCACCCTAGCAAGACGTACGTACGGTTTTCAGCCCCGTTTACGAGACGTCTTGTCGGCGATGCATTGCCGATATATCGTTGATGCATCAGTGATACGACGACAGAAGGAGAACCGATGGGTTTCCATCGACGCATGCACGCCATGCACGACGAGATGCGCCGCCACGGCGGCTTCGGCTTCCCGCCCGTACCCCCGGGTCCGCCGCCCTTCTCCCCCGGCCCACACGGTCGCGGGCGGGGCCGGGGCGGGCGCGGCCGGCGGCCCAACGTGCGCGGGGCCGTGCTGGCCCTGCTCACCGAACGGCCGATGCACGGCTACGAGATGATCCAGGAGATCGACTCCCGCACCGGCGGGGCCTGGCGGCCCAGTCCCGGCTCGATCTACCCCACGCTGCAACTGCTGGAGGACGAAGGTCTCATCGCGACCGCCGCCGACTCCGAGGGCGGGCGCAAGCGGTTCGCGCTGACCGAGGCGGGCCAGGCCGAGGCGACCGGCGCGGCGCAGACCCCGCCCTGGGCGGAGTTCGCCGAGCAGACGGTCAACAGCTGGCACGACATCCGCGACGCCGGCGCGCAGGCCATGCAGGCGCTGCGGCAGGTGATGACCACCGGCACCGACGACCAGCGCGCCCGCGCCGCCCAGGTGCTCGACGAGACACGGCGCAAGCTCTACGCCATCCTCGCCGAGTCCGAGTGACCGCCCGGCGCGGCAGCCCGGCTGCACCCGGTGACACCGTGCATACCGGTCCGCGAAACGCGCGTGCGGCCGTTCCCGAGGTCGGAGACGGCCGCACGGCGACGCGGAAAGCAGATCAGTGCACGGTGACGGTGGCGCCGCCCGGCACCAGGTCACGCAGCTCCTCGGGGATCTCGGCGCCCATCTCGTCGGCGATCCGCAGCGCCTCCTCGATCAGCGTCTCCACGATCTGCGCCTCCGGCACGGTCTTGACGACCTTGCCCTTGACGAAGATCTGGCCCTTGCCGTTGCCGGAGGCCACACCCAGGTCGGCCTCGCGGGCCTCACCCGGGCCGTTCACCACGCAGCCCATGACCGCGACGCGCAGCGGCACCGGCAGGCCCTCCAGACCGGCGGTGACCTCCTCGGCCAGCTTGTAGACGTCGACCTGCGCCCGGCCGCAGGACGGGCAGGAGACGATCTCCAGGCCACGCTCGCGCAGCCCCAGCGACTCCAGGATCGCGGCGCCGACCTTGATCTCCTCGACCGGCGGGGCGGACAGCGAGACCCGGATCGTGTCGCCGATCCCCTCGGCCAGCAGCGCGCCGAACGCCACCGCCGACTTGATCGTGCCCTGGAACGCCGGGCCCGCCTCGGTGACGCCGAGGTGCAGCGGGTAGTCGCACTTCTCGGCCAGCAGCCGGTACGCGCGGATCATCACCACCGGGTCGTTGTGCTTGACCGAGATCTTGATGTCCCGGAAGCCGTGCTCCTCGAACAGCGAGCACTCCCACAGCGCCGACTCCACCAGCGCCTCGGCGGTGGCCTTGCCGTACTTGGCCAGCAGGCGCTTGTCCAGCGAGCCCGCGTTGACGCCGATCCGGATCGGCACGCCCGCGTCACCGGCGGCCCGCGCGATCTCCTTGACCTTGTCGTCGAACTGCCGGATGTTGCCCGGGTTCACCCGCACCGCGGCGCAGCCGGCGTCGATCGCCGCGAAGACGTACTTCGGCTGGAAGTGGATGTCGGCGATCACCGGGATCTGCGACTTCTTGGCGATCGCGGGCAGCGCCTCGACGTCGTCCTGCGACGGCACGGCGACCCGGACGATCTGGCAGCCGGACGCGGTCAGCTCGGCGATCTGCTGGAGCGTGGCGTTGACGTCGGCGGTGAGGGTGGTGGTCATGGACTGCACCGAGACCGGCGCGCCACCACCGACCGGCACCGAACCGACCATGATCTGGCGGCTGGCCCGGCGCGGGGCCAGCGGCGGCGGCGGTACGGGGGGCATACCGAGACTGACAGCGGTCACTTCAGGCACTCACCTTGAGAAGAGCGTGATGGGGTTGATGACATCAGCGGTGACGGTGAGCAGCGTGAACGCGCCACCGATCAGGATCACCGCGTACGTGACGGGCATGAGTTTGAGGTAGTCGACGCGGCCGGGATCGGCGCGGCCGATGCGCGCGTACAGCCAGGAGCGCGCCCGTTCGAACCAGGCGATGGCGATGTGGCCGCCGTCCAGCGGGAGCAGCGGCAGCAGGTTGAACACGCCGATGAAGAAGTTCAGCGACACGAAGAGCATGAAGAACACCAGCCAGGCGTTGTTCTCCACGGCCTCGCCGCCGAGCCGGCTGGCGCCGACCACGCTGATCGGGGTGTCCACGTCACGCTCGCCGCCGGTGATCGCGTTCCACAACGCGGGCACCTTCTGCGGGATGCGCTGCATGGCGTGCGCGGTCTGCACCGCCATGGTGCCGGTGAAGTCGGCGGTGGCGCCGAACGCGGCGACCGGGCCGTACTCGACCCGGGTCGGGGTGCTGGGCGAGAGCGCCACGCCGAGCGCGGAGACCGCCGAGGTGGCGCCCTTCGGGTCGCCCAGCGGCGGACGCTGCACCGAGGCCAGGTCGACCCGCGCCTCGGCCGGCTTGCCGTCGCGCACATAGGCGACGGTGGCCGTGCCGGGCGGGGTGGCGCGGACCACGTCGAGCATGTCGCCCCAGGTGGAGACCGGCTTGCCGTTCACCGCGGTGATCCGGTCGCCGTCCTTGAGCTGGGCCTGGGCGGCCGGGCTGGCCGGGTCGCCGGACTCGCAGGCGCGGGCGGCGTTCTCCACCACCACGCACGGCGCGATGGCGATCACCGCCGGCTCGGCCCGGAAGCCGGCCTCGGTGCTGGGGAACTTCGGGTTCGGCAGCCCGACCGACACCGCGATGATCCAGAGCGCGATCAGGGCCAGGGCGAAGTGGGTGATCGAGCCCGCGGACATCACGATCGTCCGCTTCCACACCGGGTAGCGCCACATCGCGCGCTTCTCGTCCCCCGGCTCGACGTCGTCGTCCTGCGGGGTCATGCCGACGATCTTGCAGAAGCCGCCGAGCGGGATGCCCTTGATGCCGTACTCGGTCTCGCCCCGCTTGAACGACCACAGCGTCGGGCCGAAGCCGACGAAGTAGCGCGTGACCTTCATCCCGAACGCCTTGGCGGTCAGCATGTGCCCCGCCTCGTGCAGGCTCACCGAGATGAGGATCGCCAGGGCGAACAGCACCACCCCGAGCAGATAGCTCATCGAGCTCCTTCCACCGACCCGACGATGATCTCCTGGGCGTGCGCCCGTGCCCACGACTCGGCGGCGAGCACGTCCTCGACGGTACCTGGTTCGTCGAAATCGGGAGCGTCCTCCAGCACCCGCTGGAGGGTGTCGACGATGCCGAGGAACGGCAGCCGGCCCGCGACGAACGCGGCCACGCACTCCTCGTTCGCCGCGTTGTAGATCGCCGGGCGGCAGCGCCCGGCCTCGCCCGCCGCCTTGGCCAGCGCGACCGCCGGGAACGCCGCGTCGTCGAGCGGGAAGAACTCCCAGGTGTGGGCCTTGGTCCAGTCCACAGCGGCGGCGGCGCCCGGCACGCGGTCCGGCCAGCCGATGCCCAGCGCGATGGGCAGCCGCATGTCCGGCGGGCTGGCCTGGGCGAGCGTGGAGCCGTCGGTGAACTCGACCATCGAGTGGATCACCGACTGCGGGTGGACCATCACCTCGATGTCGGCGTACGGCACGTCGAACAGCTCGTGCGCCTCGATCACCTCAAGCGCCTTGTTGACCATCGTGGCGGAGTTGATCGTGACGACCGGGCCCATGTTCCAGGTGGGGTGCGCCAGCGCCTGCTCCGGCGTGACGGCGGTCAGCTCGTCGCGCCGCCGCCCCCGGAACGGACCGCCGCTGGCGGTGACCACCAGCCGCCGCACCTCGCCCCGGGCGCCGCCGCGCAGGCACTGCGCCAGCGCCGAGTGCTCGGAGTCAACAGGGACGATCTGCCCCGGCCGCGTCACCGCGCCCTTGACCAGGGGGCCGCCGGCCACGAGGGACTCCTTGTTGGCGAGCGCGAGGGTACGACCGGCGTGCAGCGCGGCCAGCGTCGGCGGCAGGCCCAGCGAGCCGACCACGCCGTTGAGCACCACGTCGCACGGCCACTGCGCCAGCTCGGTCATCGCGTCCGGCCCGGCGACGATCTTGGGCAGCTTGAAGTCACCGCTGGCCCAGCCGCGCTTGCTCGCCTCGGCGTAGAACGCGAGCTGAAGATCCTGCGCGGCGGACGCGCGGGCCACGCCGACCGCCTCCACGCCCAGCTCCAGCGCCTGCGCGGCGAGCAACTCCACGTTGCCGCCACCCGCGCCGAGGGCCACCACCCGGAAGCCGTCCGGGTTGCGCTTGACGATGTCGATGGCCTGGGTGCCGATCGAGCCGGTCGAACCGAGCAGCACGAGGTCTCGGGGAGTGGTCACCGGACCATTGTTCCCCAGCGCCTCACCCCGGTTCGTCCCGGAGTGCCCCGGCGGCGTGATCGACTCCACTTCGCCGAGGTGGCGGCATCAGGGTTGCCGTGATGCCACCACTTCGGCGAACCGGTGTCGATCACGCCTGCGGCGCCTCCTCGTCGAGCAGGTAGGCCGGGTTGTCCGTCTCCACCCGAACGCCGTGACAGGCCCCCGGCGAGAGCGGGGTCGGGCGGTCAGGCGGGGCGTTCCAGGACGAACGTCTCCAGTTCGGTGCCGCCGTACCAGTCGGTGCGCACACCCGCGTGCGTCATGCCGAGGCGCCGGGCCACCGCCATCGACGGGTCGTTCCCGGCCATCACCACCGCGTACACCCTGGGGGTGCCGGCGGCGAACTCGCGTTCCAGCACCGCGCGGGCCGCCTCGGTGGCGTAGCCGCGGCCCTGGGCGTCGGGGTGCAGGTGCCAGCCGACCTCGATGTCGTCGGTCAGGGTGACGCCGTCGCGGCCCGGGAGCGGCTTGAGCAGGATGCTCCCCGCCACCGGCCCGCCGTCGCGCGGCTCGATCGCCCACAGGCCCCACCGACCGGCGTACGGCGCCCAGCGCTCCCGCCACATCCGGACCCGCTCGCGCGCCTCGGACGGGTCGGTCATCCGCCCCTTGCCGCCGCCCAGCCAGCGCATCACCTCGTCTCGGGAGTAGATGTCGTAGATCCGGGCCAGGTCGCCTGGCGACTCGGTCCAGTCCCGCAGTACCAGCCGCTCGGTCGTGGCGATCGTCATGCCGCCGGATCGTAATGCGTGCCGCGCGCCCGTACGGGGAACGAGAGGGCGATGGGCGACGGGTGGGAGCGGACCAAGCGGATCACGGCTGCGGCGTTCCGGCCGGTCCGCGGCCGGGACCTGTCGCTGCACGCCGCCGCGATCACCTTCTACGGCGCGATCGCCGTGGTGCCGGTCGCGCTGCTGGCGATCTGGCTGACCGGGCTGCTCGCCGGGGCGGACCGGGTGCGCCGGCTGACCGGGTACGCCATCGACACGCTGCCCACCGACATCGGCGCGCACCGGGCGGCGGCCGCGCTCGTCGAGGCCGGGCTGGGGCTGACCCCACTGCTGGCACTGGCCTCGCTGCTGCCCGCCTCCCTGTACGGCGAAGGGCTGCGCCGCGCGTTCGTCTCGGTGGCCGAGCCGCGCGCCGAGTCCGGCGCGCTCGTCGGCTGGCGGGGTCGCCTGCTGCTGCTCCCGCTGCTGGCGCCGGCCCCGGCGCTGCTGCTGTCGATCCTGCTCGGGCTGCCGATGACCACCCGGCTGGTACGCCAGGGCGGCTGGGTCGGCGCGCTCGGCGTGGTGCTGTCGTTCCTGGCGGTGTGGCTGGTGCTCACGCCGGTGCTGATCTGGGTGTTCCGGGTGGTCGGCCCGGCCTCCCCGGACTGGCTCGTCACGGTGGGCCTGGGTTCGTTCACGGCGGCGAACCTGTCCGGCTTCCTGCACGGCTTCGTGCTGTTCTGCTCGCTGCCGCTGGACCTGGGCGTGCCGTTCGGCGGGTTCGACGAGATCGGCGGCGGCGTGGCGGTGCTGCTCTGGCTGTATCTGTTCCACGTGATCGTGCTGTCCGGCTACTCGGCCACGCTGGCGGCGAGCCGGTGGCGGGCCACCCGGGAGGCGGCCCGCGCCTGACGGCTGCGGGTCAGCGCCGGAACGGGCCCCGCACCTCGTACGTGATGCCGCCGGTGCCGGCCCGGGCACCGCTGGTGCCGCGCTGCGAGGAGAAGTAGAGCCGGCTGCCGTCCGGCGAGAACGCCGGCCCGGTGATCTCCGACTCGGACTGCCCGGTCAGCCGCAGGAACGGGGTCACCACACCGGCCGGCGTGATCACGTTGATCTCCATGTTGCCGCCGTCCTCGGCCACGTAGAGGTCACCGCCGGCGGTGCCGGTGATGTTGTCGACGCCGGTCAGCGGAGCGGCCCCGGCCGGCACCAGCGAGTCGTCGTACGCGAGGTCGAGCCGCTGGTTCACCGCGTCGTACGCCCACACCCGGTTGTCGCCCTTCGTGGTGAACCAGCAGGTGTCGTCGGCGTACCAGCAGCCCTCGCCGCCGTCGAACGTCTGCGCCGCGGCCACCTGGTAGCGGGTGGGCACCGGGAACCCGTCGCGGTCCGGCAGGTCCCGCCAGGTCACCGGCCCGGTCACCTGGCCGTCCGGGGCGCAGAGCACCTGCACCTTGCCGGTGCGCAGGTCGCCCCAGGTGTCCGGCACGAACCGGTAGAAGCAGCCGTCACCCTCGTCCTCGGTCAGGTAGACCACCCGCCGCACCGGATCGCAGGCCGCCGCCTCGTGCTTGAAGCGGCCCATCCGGGTCCGCTCCTCGCCGGACCGGCCGCCCTCCGGCCAGGTCTCGAAGACCCGGCCCAGCGGCACCTCCTCGCAGGACAGCCACGTCCCCCACGGGGTCGGTCCGCCCGCGCAGTTGACGTTCGTGCCACCGAGGATCCGGTACGCGGCGGCGATGGCGCCGTCGGCGGCGAACCGCACCGCCGAGGCGCCGCCGACGAGCGGCACCTCCGAGTTGGAGACGTAGATCCAGCCGTCGCCGGCCGGGAAGCAGGCGCCGCCGTCGGGCGCCGGGTGCCAGGTGTACGAGGTGCCCGCGACCCGCTGCCCGGAACGCGCGATCACCCGGCTGGTGAAGCCGGCCGGCAACTGGAGGCCGTTGGCGTCGGCGGCCAGCAGGTCGCCGTACGGGCCGGGGCCGGGCTGGGCGGGCTGGGCCGGTGCGGCCGCGGCGGCCCAGAGACCACCGGCGAGAGCGGCGGCGCCACCGGCGGCGGTGGCGCGCAGGACGGTACGACGATCCATCGGGGATTACCTCCCGGAGGCGGTGGGTGTCCCGTCGACGGTAGGACGGAAATGCATCGACAACTGCCACTATAGGGTGAACGCGGGGTGACGGCCGTCCGGCGTCATAGTCCCTCGACGTACCGCTTCGCGTCGGCGAGCGACATGTGCGTGTGCTCCCGCACCACCTTGATCGCCTGGATCTTCTTCCCCCGGTACAGCAGGCGCGCGGCCTCGGCCCGCACCGCGTCGTCGACGCCCTTTCCCGGTGCCGGCGGGCCGGGCGACCAGGATCCGCCGGACGCCAGCACGTCCACCGCCCGCTTCGCGTCCAGCAGCGACAGCCCGGTCTGCTCGCGCAGCACCTTGACCGCCTCCACGGTGCGTCCCTCCCGGGCCAGCCGGAGCACCTCGGCCTGCCCGTCGCCCGACGGGCGGTCCGGGGCGACCAGATCCCGGGGACGGCCGCGCCGCAGCGCGAGCAGGAGGAGGAACACCACCACGACGAGCGCCACCGCGAGCGCGATCTGGACAGCCGGGGACATGGCGGCCACGGTAGCGCCCCGCCGCGAACCCTCCCGCCCGGCACCCGCCGCCGCTACGCTCCGTTCCCATGAGCGACGCGAGTGAGCTGCCGTCCCGCGCCGACGTCGTCGTGGTCGGCGCCGGACACAACGGCCTGGTCTCGGCGATCCTGCTGGCCCGCGCCGGCCTGGACGTCCTCGTGCTGGAGGCATCCGGGGTGATCGGCGGGGCGACCCGCACCGAGAACCCGTTCCCGAAGGTGCCGGGGCTGCGTCACTCCACCGGGTCGTACCTGCTCGGGCTGATGCCGCCGGAGCTGCTGGCCACGCTCGACGTGACCATCCCGGTGCTGCGCCGCGACCCGCACTACTTCCTGCCCACACCGGGCGGGCTCGGCTCGCCGTACCTGCTGGCCGGCAGCGACGTGGCGGCCGGACGGCGGCAGCTCGCGGAGATGTTCTCCCCCGCCGACGTCGCCGCCGACGACGCGCTGCACGCCGAGCTGGCCCAGCTGCGGGAGGATCTCGCCCCGGCGTGGCTGGCCGAGCCGCTGCCGGTCGAGGAGACCGCCGAGCGCTACGTGCGGCCCGCGCTGCGGCAGGTCTTCGTCGACCTGGTCCGCGGCTCGGTGGCCGACCACCTGGCCCGCTTCGACTTCCGCTCCGAGCTGCTGGTCAGCATGTACGCGGTCACCGACGGCCTGTCCGGGCTCAACGCCGGCCCGGACGACCCGGGCACCGGCCACAACTTCCTGGTGCACAACATGTGCCGGCTGCCCGGCGCGGACGGCACCTGGATGATCACCCGGGGCGGCATGGGCACCGTGTCGCGCACGTTCGCCGAGGCCGCCGAGCGCGCCGGGGCGCGGATCGTGGCCGACGCGCCGGTCACCGCCATCCGGCTGGCCTCCGGCGCCGCCGCCGGGGTGACGCTCTCCGACGGACGGGAGGTGGACGCCTCAGTGGTGCTCGGCGCCTGTGACCCGTACCGGCTGATGGAGCTGCTGCCCGACGGCGCGCTCCCGGCGGAGCTGGGCGCGCGGATGGCGGCGGTCCGCCGCACCGGCACCACGCTCAAGCTCAACCTGGCGCTGACCGGGCTGCCGCGCTTCTCCTGCCTGCCCGATGACGCGCCGAGCCCGTTCGGTTCGACCATCCACCTGCTGCCCGGCTCGGCGTCGCTCGTCGGCGACGGCGGCGAGTCACCGATGGCGGCGCTGCGCGGCATGTGGGCGGACGTGCGGGCCGGGCGGCTGCCGGACGAGCCGACCATCGAGTGGTACCTGCACACCACTGTCGACCCGTCGCTGTCCGACGACGCGGGGCACCACTCGTCGGCGCTGTTCGTCCAGTCGGTCCCCTACGAACCAGCCGGCACCACCTGGGACGCGGCGCTGCCCGGCTACGTGCAGCGGCTGATCGCGATCTGCGAGCGGTACGCCCCGGGCGCCGGTGACCTGGTCGCGGACGCGGTGCCGCTGCCGCCGCCGGGCATCGAGGCGCACTTCGGCATCACCGGCGGGCACATCCACCACGTCGACAACACGGTGTCGTTCACCGAGCGGATGCCGTACGCGACGGGTGTGGACGGCGTGTACGCGGGCAGCGCCGGCTGCCATCCGGCGGGCAGCGTCATCGGCGCGGCCGGGCACAACGCGGCCCGGCGCATCCTCGCCGACCTGGGCTGAGTCCTCACGGCGTGTCGGGCGCCTCCTGGCCGGCGGGCGGGAGATCGCCCGGCCCGCGGACCAGGTAGACGCCGACCAGCAGCAGGTACGCCAGCAGGCTCAGCACCGGGTCGACGAACACGATCGCGAACGCGATCAGGTAGAGCAGCGGACCGAGGCGGAACCGGCGGGCCACCGCCCGCGCCAGCCTCGGGTCCAGGCCCGGTTGCAGCAGCCCGCGGCGGCGCGCCCACCACCAGCTCAGGTTGAAGAACAGCGCCTCACCGAGCACCACGCCCGCGTACAGCGCGGCGGTCAGCCGCTGGTCGCCCACGGTGCCGCGCAGGTTGTCCGCGAGCAGGTCGGCGGTGAAGGGGATAGCCGCCACGAACATCAGCAGCAGCAGGTTCAGCACCAGCAGCATCTGGTCGACCCGGCGGACGTAACGCCACATGTTGTGGTGGGTCAGCCAGACCTGGCCGACGATGGCGAAGGTGATCACGTACGCCAGGTAGGCGCGCCACTCGTGCAGCAGCGCGGCCGGCAGCCCGTCGTCCTGCGGCGTGTCGGGGCTGAACGACAGCAGCTCGACGGCCATCAGGGTGAGCACGATGGCGATCACCGCGTCGCTGAACGCCTCCACCCGGGAGGCGTCGCGCGCCATCTCGTTGCCGCGCCCGAACCGGTACGCCGGTTCCCTGTCCGCACCCGTCACGCCGCCCCCTCCCGACCGATGGTCGCGTGCCGGGGGCGGCGGACGGGGCGGAAACCGTCAGATGGCCGCCTCCCCGGCCGGTGCCGGGGTCTCCGCGTCGGCGCGGTGCGCGCGGATCTTGTGCCCGACACTGGTCAGGCAGCGCCCGCTGGCCAGGTCGAACTTCCAGCCGTGCAGCTGGCAGGTGAGCTGGTCGCCGTCGACGATGCCGAACCGGCTCAGGTCCGCCTTCAGGTGCGGGCAGCGCCGCTGCACCACCCAGCCGTCGAGCGTGATGTCCTCGGCGTCGACCGCCCGCTCGTGCTCGTCGTACCAGCCCTCGGCGTACTGGAGGCGCTCCTCGGACAGGCACTTGAAGAAGGCGTAGACGAACTCGTTGTACTGGCCGATGCGGGCCGCGGAGAAGCGGCACGACAGGAACAGCGAGTTGACCCAGTCCACCTCGCCGATGTGCAGCAGGTGCTCGATCAGCGCCCGCTCGGTACGGAAGCGGTAGCGGACCTTCTCGTCCGCGTACGGCCGCACCTCCTTGCCCGGGAAGTCCACCACGATCGACTCGACGCTGTCTCCGTCGTAGCCGACGAGGTCGAAGCGGACCGGCCCGCCGACACCCTTGGCCAGGTAGATCGACTCGTCCAGCAACGGCTCGATCCGGCGCTTCATCTCGCCGAGCACGTCGACCTCGGGGTGCCGCCAGGACGCCTTCTCGGCCTCGATGACGCCGCGCTTGCGCTCCCGCATCTCCTCCAGGTGGGCGACCTTGTTCGCGAAGAACTCCTCCACCGGCACCGGGTGCGTGGTGGTCGCGCCCTCGGTGGTGATCTCCGAGACGCTGCCCGGCAGCAGCACGATGCCGTTGGTGCCGCCGACCTTGGCGTACTCGGCCAGGAACACCGACTGGTCGGGGAAGATGTTGCCCTCGTCGCCGAAGATGTCGTTGAACTGCCACAGCTCGTCGTCGAGGAAGCACGGCGGGCCGGCGATCGGGAAGACGTGGTCGGCCTTCAGGTCGTCGATGTAGCGCCACGTGCGGTCGAACTGCCGGTCGCGCTTCTGCTTGCCGAACGCGGTCTTCGCCGCCTGCGGCAGCTCGTAGACCATCGGGTACCAGATCGCGCCGGAGAACTGGAGCATGTGCGCGTGCACGTGGCCCAGCTCGGCGAACACGCTCAGGTCGGTCGGGCGGGCGTCGTTCTGGTTGAGCAGCCGCACGCCGTCGTACTCGACCCAGAGCGAGGAGTCGCCGATCGGGCCGTCGGTCGGGCTGGTCAGCGCCTGGATCATGATCTTCAGGCCGCCGGGCAGCTCCACCACCTGCTCGTTCGGGGCCTTGAGGAACTTGGTGAAGCCCAGCTCCCGGAACTCGTCCTCCATCTCCGAGGTGGGGAACTCGGGCAGCAGGACGGTGGCGTCCTTGGACACGAAGTCACGCAGGTGCTTCGCGTCGAAGTGGTCCCGGTGCAGGTGCGACACGTACAGGTAGTCGACCTGGCCCAGGGTCGCCCAGTCGAGGAGGGAGTTGTCCGGGAAGGGGAACCACGAGGCGAAGTAGGCGGGGTTGACCCACGGGTCGCACAGGATGCTGCCCGCGGGCGTGTCGATCCGCATGCTGGCATGCCCCGTACCGGTCACTCGCACCGCAGTCCTCCTCAAAAAGGCATCAAGGTGTACGTCAAGACGCTACCGGAGGCAGTGTGCTCGCCGTCCCGCGACGCCGGTAGTGGCCATCCGCCCCCACCGGTACGGGACCAACGACCCGGGCCGGCCGGGGCGCCCGCCGTCGCCCGCCCGGGTCATCCCCGGCACAGGAGTCGGACCCTGCGCCGGGCCCGGTTGGGCGCGTGCCAGACTGATCGGAGATCCGATCGCGAGGGAAGGACCGACAGTGGCAGGAGACGAGCCGGTAACCGCGCCAGATCAGCACAAGCCCGGACACCGCAAGTCCGGACGGATCGGTGCGGTGCTGTCGGCGTTGGCCTTGGTTCTGATGGCGTTCTGCGGGATCGAGGAGGGCCGGGTGGAGCACATCTGGCTGTTCGGGATCGCCGGGCTGCTGATCGCCATCGTCATCGGCGACGCCGTGCTGCGCCGCAACGGCCTGCGGTCCTGACGCGCGGCGCCCACGGTAGTGCGCGAAGGGCCCGCCCCCGGTGAGGGGGCGGGCCCTTCGTCGTCTCGCGGCCGGGGTCAGCGGCCGAGCAGGATGTCCTGCACGTCCTTGAGCGCGGCGTCGACCTCGGCCTCGAAGTAGCCGCCGGGCACCAGCCCGAAGCGCAGCGTGTCGAGTTCCTTCGGGTTCACCGGCATCGGGTTGCGCCCCTGCATGCCGCCCAGCAGCGTCTCGAAGAACCGGTCGACCTGGTCCGGGTCGTACCCGCTGCCGAACCGCCGGACCTGGAAGCTGCGCCGGATCTGGTCGACGCGGTGCAGGTCACTGCCGGGCGGGCCGGCCATCGGCGGTCCCACCATCGGCGGACCGGCGACCGGCGGACCCACGAGCGGCGGGCCGGTCATCGAGGGGCCCGGGCCGTAGCCCTGGTCCGGCGGGCCGTAACCCGGGTCGGGCGCGCCGTAGCCGGGCTCCGGGGCGCCGTAGCCCTGCTGCGGCAGCGCCGGCGGACCGCCGGGGCCACGACCACGCAGCTCGCGCTCGGGCATGCGGATCTCGGCGGTCATGTCGGCACGCCCGCGCCGACCGGCCTCGAACCCGTCGAACCGCTCCTCCTGGCCGTACCCGCCGGGACCGCTGTCCGGGGGCCCGTAGCCACCCGGACCGGAGTCCGGCGGACCGTACCCACCGGGGCCGTTGTCCGGCGGACCGTAGCCGCCGGGGCCGTTGTCCGGACCGTAGCCGCCCGGGCCGGGCGGCAGGCCGCGCGGCGGCGGGCCGCCGTGCCCCATCGGCGCACCCGGGCCCATCGGGCCGGGGCCACCCGGGCCGCGGGGGCCGTCGTAGCCACCGCGCGGGCCGTCGTAGCCACCGGCGAACGCGCCGGTCGGTTCGTCGTAGCGGTTGCCGTAGCGGTCGGCCGGCGGGCCGGGCTGAGCAGGCATCTGCCGGGGCGGCATCGGCGGCTGCGGCACCGGCGACATGCCCCGGTCGTCGCGCATCGGCGGGCCGAGCCGGTCGGCCATCCGGGGATCGCCACCGCGCCCGGCCGGTGCGCCACCGCGCTCCTCCAGCTCGGCGAGCTGCCGCTCGACCCGGTCGAGGTGCAGGTCGACCTGCCACTCGTCGTAGCCGTTGAACCGGACCCGGAAGACGACGTCGTGGACCTCCTGGGAGGCCACGGGCGCGCCGATCGGCTGGCCGTCGAGTGTCGCCTCGACCCGGTCCAGGAAGGCGTCGACCTCGTCGACCTTGTAGCCCCGGCGGAGCGCCTTACGCCGGAAACGCTGACCCTGACTCGCCACTATGTCTCCTGGTCTCGTACCGCTACGCCGTTGCCGCGCGTGAGTCGCCGTCCGTGTCCCCGGCGGCGGCGAGCTGCCCACAGGCCCCGTCGATCTCGCGTCCCCGGGTGTCGCGCACCGTGGTCGACACCCCGGCGTCGCGCAACCGCCGGACGAACTCCCGCTCGACCGGCTTCGGGCTGGCGTCCCAGCGGCTGCCCGGAGTCGGGTTGAGCGGGATCAGGTTCACGTGGGCCAGCTTGCCGGCCAGTAGCCGCCCGAGCAGATCGGCTCTCCACGGCTGATCGTTCACGTCCTTGATCATCGCGTATTCGATGGACACGCGACGCCCCGTCGTGGCCGCGTAGTCCCACGCCGCGTCCAGCACCTCGGACACCTTCCAGCGCTGGTTGACCGGGACGAGTTCGTCGCGCAGCTCATCATCGGGGGCATGCAGCGACAACGCAAGGGTCACCGAGAGGTCTTCGCTGGCCAGTCGGCGGATCGCCGGCACCAGGCCGACCGTCGAGACGGTGATGTGTCGCTGCGACAGGCCCAGCCCCTCCGGCGCCGGTGCGACCAGCCGGCGGATCGCCGCCACCACCCGCGAGTAGTTGGCGAGCGGCTCGCCCATGCCCATGAACACCACGTGCGACAGCCGCGGCGGCGACCCGGCGACCGCGCCGGAGGCGGCCACCCCGGCCAGGTAGACCGCCTGGTCGACGATCTCGGCGGTGGACAGGTTGCGGGTCAGCCCGGCCTGGCCGGTGGCGCAGAACGGGCAGGCCATGCCGCAGCCGGCCTGGCTGGAGATGCAGACGGTCACCCGGTCCGGGTAGCCCATCAGCACGCTCTCCACCAGCGAGCCGTCGTGCAGCCGCCAGAGCGCCTTGCGGGTCGCGCCGTCGTCGCAGGCCAGTTCGCGTACCGGGGTCAGCAGGTTGGGCAGCAGCTCGCCGGCCAGCCGTTCCCGGGTCGCCGCCGGCAGGTCGGTCATCCGCTCCGGGTCGCGCACCAGGCGGCCGAAGTAGTGGTTGGAGACCTGCTTGGCGCGGAACGCGGGCTCACCCAGCTCGGTGACGAGCGCCTGCCGGCCCGGCAGGTCCAGGTCGGCGAGGTGGCGGGGAGGCATCGCGGGCCGGCGGCCGCGGGCGTCGGGGTCTACGGAGATCAGCGGGAGACTCGTCATGGCGCGTCCAGTCTGACACGCTCCCGCCCGGACGCACCCGTCCGTACGTGTCGAATCGCCCCCGGCCACCCGGTCCGCAGCGGGTCGCCGCCGTGACGCATGCCTCAGCTCACCACCGGGACGAAGACGGCGAGCAGCAGGTACGCCACCGGCACGGCGAACAGGATCGAGTCGAGCCGGTCCATCAGGCCGCCGTGCCCGGGCAGCAGGTTGCTCATGTCCTTGACGCCGAGATCCCGCTTGATCATCGACTCGGCGAGGTCACCGAGCACCGCCGAGACCGAGATCGCCATCCCGAACAGCGCACCCCACCAGGGAGCCACGTCGAACAGCGCCCACAGCAGCGCCGCGCTGCCCGCCGCCGCGGCGGTCACCGAGCCGGCGAAGCCCTCCCAGGACTTCTTCGGGCTGATCGTCGGCGCCATCGGGTGCTTGCCGAACGACACGCCCGCGGCGTACCCGCCGGTGTCGGAGAGCACCACCGCAGCCAGCGTCACCAGCACCCGCAGGGCCCCGTCGCCGGGCGCCGCCGCGAGCATGGCCGCGAACCCGGCGAGGAACGGCACATACACCGCGATCAGGGTGGCCGCGGTCAGGTCGCGCTGGTAGTTGCCGGGCCCGTCGCCCAGCCGCCAGATCATCGTGCCCAGCACCGTGACCAGCAGGCCGAGGCAGAGCGCGTCGGGGCCCGCGAACCAGGCGAGGCCCACGGTGATCACGCCGCCGGCGACGAGCGGCGCCAGCGGCGGGTGGGCGCCGCTGCGGCGTACCGCGCGGGCCATCTCCCAGATGCCGATCCCGACGGCGGCCGCGAGCACGGCCAGGAACGCCGGCATGAAGAAGAACAGCGGCACCACGACCGCCGCGCCCAGGGCCACCCCGACGCCGATCGCGGCCGGCAGGTTGCGCCCCGCCCGGGAGGACTTCGGCGCGGTGGTCGGCGGACGCTCCGCGCTCGCCCGCCGCCGGCCCGGCCCGCGGCGGCCGGCCGGTGGCTCGGGCTCGGGCTCGTCGCGTACCGCCGGGATCTGGTCGGTGGGCTCGTCCCGGACCGGCGCGATCTGCGCGGTCGGGTACTCGTCGTCGCGGGCGGGCTCGCCCCACGGGCCGCGGTGCTCCGGCCCGTCGGGCCGGGCGCGGTCACCGGCCGGCGGTCCGTCGTACCGGCCCGGGCCGTCGTGGTGCCGCGAGGTCGTCGGGTACGGCCCGGCGTACGTGTCCGGAGCGGCATAGGTGTCCGGACCGGCGTACGTGTCCGGGCCTGGCCCGGGACGGGTGTAGGTGTCCGGCTCGGCGGGGTGGGTGTGCGCGGCCGGGCCGGGTCGCCACGGGCCGGGTTCGATATCGGTGTCCGGCCAGGGCAGGGCCGGGGCGGCCGGGCGGTCCCAGCCACGCGACTCGGTGTTGCCGTAGGGGTCGGGGTGGGACATCACGCACCGGCAGCCGGTACGAGAGCCACCACATGACGCAAGACCAAGACCATCCCCTACCGGCGTGAGACTTCCTGTTTACCGACCGACGGCCGGGCGACTCCCGCCGTTCACCCCGTGGTGGTCGGGAATCGTGCCGAGCCTACTGCACCCGCCGGAGCGGCGAGGGTGTGCGCCGCCGGGCACGACGACGGCACCGGGCCGCCGCCCGGGCGGGCGACGGCGGCGCGGTGCCGTGCGCGGTACGCGGGTGCTCAGACCTCGAGCAGCTCGCTCTCCTTGTGCTTGACCAGCTCGTCGACTCCTGCGACGAAGCGCTGGGTCAGGTCGTCCAGCTCCTTCTCCGCGCGCCGGCCCTCGTCCTCGCCGACCTCGCCGTCCTTGACCAGGCGGTCCAGCTCTTCCTTGGCCTTGCGGCGGATGTTGCGGACGGCGACCTTGGCCTCCTCGCCCTTCTGCCGGGCGACCTTGATCATGTCGCGGCGCCGCTCCTCGGTCATCTGCGGCAGGACGATGCGGAGCTGGTTACCCTCGTTGTTCGGGTTGGCCCCGAGGTCCGAGTCGCGGATCGCCTTCTCCATGGCGCCCAGCTGCGAGTTGTCGTACGGCTTGATGATCACCATGCGCGGCTCGGGCACCGCGATGGACGCCATCTGCGGCAGCGGGGTCGGGCTGCCGTAGTAGTCGATGACGATCCGGGAGAACATGGCGGCGTTGGCGCGTCCGGTACGGATGCCGCCGAACTCCTCCTTGGCGTGCTCGATGGCACGCTCCATCTTCTCCTCCGCCTCGAGGAGGGTGTCGTCGATCACCGGTCTCCTCGCCTCCTTCTGTCGCTCGTCGTGTGTGGTGCGGGTGCTGCCGTGGCAGAGGGACCGCTGCCGGTCCGGCGGGCCGGTCAGGCGGTGATCAGGGTGCCGATCTTCTCGCCGCCGACGGCCCGGACGATGGTGTCGTCGCCCTGGGCGCCGAAGACCAGCATCGGCAGGCCGTTCTCCATGCAGAGGCTGAACGCGGCGGCGTCGGCCACCCGCAGGTTACGGCGCAGCACCTCGGAGAAGGTGATCGAGTCGAGCTTGCTCGCGGTCGGGTCGATCCGGGGGTCGGCGGTGTAGACCGCGTCCACGCCGTTCTTGCTCATCAGGACCACGTCCGCGCGGATCTCCAGCGCCCGCTGGGCGGCCACCGTGTCGGTGGAGAAGTACGGCATGCCGGCGCCGGCGCCGAAGATGACCACACGGCCCTTCTCCAGGTGCCGGATCGCGCGCAGCGGGATGTACGGCTCGGCGACCTGGGCCATGGTGATCGCGCTCTGCACCCGGGTCTCGATGCCCTCCTTCTCCAGGAAGTCCTGGAGGGCCAGGCAGTTCATGACCGTGCCCAGCATGCCCATGTAGTCGGCGCGGGCGCGGTCCATGCCGCGCTTCTGCAGCTCGGCGCCGCGGAAGAAGTTGCCGCCGCCGACCACCACCGACACCTGCACGCCGCGGCGTACCACTGTGGCGATCTGGCGGGCGATGCCCTGCACGACGTCGGGGTCGACGCCGATCGCGCCGCCGCCGAAGACCTCACCGGAGAGCTTCAGCACCACCCGGCGGGACCGACCGGGCGGAGGGGCGGTCGGATCCTCCGCCGCCAGGCTCCGGTCACTCACAACCTGCGTCATCCGCCCCGCCCCTTCTCCCCGCGCATCGCGCGAGCGTCGCGTACGTGCCCCTGCCGACCCTATGTGACGAGGAGGCCGCGGTGCCTGTCGCGTACACCGGCGGCCTCCTCGTCGACGTTCTCCCCTGTGCCCGGGCCGGACGGCCCGGTGCGGCGGCTCAGGCCTGGCCGACCTCGAACCGCAGGAAGCGGGTCACCTCGATGCCGGCGTCGGCCAGCACCTGCTTGACGGTCTTCTTGTTGTCGGCGACCGACGCCTGCTCCAGCAGGACGAAGTCCTTGAAGAAGGCGTTGACCCGGCCCTCGACGATCTTCGGCAGCGCCGCCTCGGGCTTGTTCTCCTCGCGGGCGGTCTGCTCGGCGATGCGCCGCTCGGACTCGACGGTCTCGGCCGGCACCTCGTCACGGGTGAGGTACTTCGGCCGCATCGCGGCGATCTGCATGGCCACGGCGCGCGCATCGGCGTCGGCCGCCTCGTCCGTCTTGCCGGTGAACTCGACCAGCACGCCGACGGCCGGGGGCAGGTCCTGGCTCTTGCGGTGCATGTAGACCGCGGTGGTGCCGTCCAGCTTGGCGAAGCGGTTGAGCACCAGCTTCTCGCCGATCTTGGCGGACTGCTCCTGGATCAGGTCGGCCACGCTCTTGCCGTCGATGCTGCTGGCGAGCAGCTCCTCGGCGTTGGTGGCACCGCTGGCCACGCCGTGCTCGACCAGCTGCTGGGCCAGCGCGATGAAGGCGTCGTTCTTGGCGACGAAGTCGGTCTCGCAGTTGAGCTCGAGCAGCGCCTGGCCGGAGTGGGCGATCAGGCCGTTGGCGGCGGTGCGCCCGGCCCGCTTGCCGACGTCCTTGGCGCCCTTGACGCGCAGGATCTCGACGGCCTTGTCGAAGTCGCCCTCGGCCTCGGTCAGCGCCTTCTTGGAGTCCATCATGCCGGCGCCGGTGAGGTCGCGGAGCTTCTTGACGTCCGCGGCGGTGAAGTTGGACATGACTCTCTCTTCGGTGTCAGTGAGGTGGTCTGGGGTGCTGGTTACCCGGTTCCGGGCCGGTTCTGCCCGGCGTACCCGTCGCGTCCCCACCGCCGAAACCGCCGACGGTGGGGACGCGACGGCGAGATCACTCCGCGGCGGCGGTCGCCGGCTGCTCGGCGGCCGGCGCGGCCTGCTCGGCGGCGGCGGGCTGCTCGTCGGCCTTCTTCGGCTCCTCGAGCAGCTCGCGCTCCCACTCGGCCAGCGGCTCGTCGGCGCCGACCTGGCCGGCCTCGGGCTTCTCGTCCGCGCCCCGGTTGCGGCCGGAACGGGCGATCAGGCCGTCGGCGACGGCGGCGGCGACGACCTTGGTCAGCAGCTCGGCCGAGCGGATGGCGTCGTCGTTGCCCGGGATCGGGAAGTCGACCTCGTCCGGGTCGCAGTTGGTGTCGAGCACCGCGATCACCGGGATGCCCAGCTTGCGGGCCTCGTCGACGGCGATGTGCTCCTTCTTGGTGTCGACGATCCACACCGCGGCCGGGAGCTTCTGCATGTCCCGCAGACCACCGAGGGTCTTGGTGAGCTTGATCTTCTCGCGGGAGAGCTGGAGCGTCTCCTTCTTGGTGTAACCGGCGGCGGTGCCGCTCAGGTCACCCAGGGCCTCCAGCTCCTTCATCCGCTGCAGCCGCTTGTACACGGTCTGGAAGTTGGTCAGCATGCCACCGAGCCAGCGGTGGTTGACGTACGGCTGGCCGACCCGGGTCGCCTGCTCGGCGATGGCCTCCTGGGCCTGCTTCTTGGTGCCGACGAACAGGATGCTGCCGCCACCGGCGACGGTGGTGCGGACGAACTCGTACGCCTTCTCGATGTAGTCGAGCGTCTGGCGCAGGTCGATGATGTAGATACCGTTGCGCTCGGTGAAGATGAAGCGCTTCATCTTCGGGTTCCAGCGCCGGGTCTGGTGCCCGAAGTGCACACCGCTTTCCAGCAGCTGACGCATGGTCACGACGGCCATGGTGGGTTACTCCTACGTTGTCCCTGGTTGTCCGTCCGGCCGGCGGCCGGACGCCTGGCGCCCGGTCGCCGGCCAGGGTGGGCCCGGTACTGAAGACCGGGACCAGGGAGGCCGTCGCCCCACGGAGGAGACCGTGGAGAGGGCACGCGAGGTCGACCGCACGAGGCGGTCGCCAGTCGACCAGTGTACGCGCCCTCCCCGCTGCCCGGCCCCCGGGTGCGGGACCGCGGTCCGCGGTCAGCCGGCGGCGAGCGCCGCGGCGAGGAAGAGGACCAGCCCGACGGTCAGGTACGCAGTCGGCGGGCGCAGCCAGCCCCGACTGCCGTCGGCGAGCGCCAGCCCGCCGGTACGCAGCCCGTACAGGCCGGTGCCGAAGATCGGCAGCCCGACCACCAGGAAGATGCCCACCACCACGTGCGACGTCGACACCGGGTCGCCGAACAGGCCGTGCAGCAACACCCGCACCGCCGGCACCTCCAGCACCAGCACCATCACCGCCAGCAGCACCGCCAGCGCGGGGCGCCGGGTCCGGTAGACGCCGTCACCGGGCGGCGGACCGTCCGGACGCGGCAGCACCGCGGGCATCGGGCCGGTCGGCATCTCCAGCGGGTTCGGGGTCGACGCCGGCTGGGCCGGGCCGCCCGGACGCTCACCGATCCGCAGCGGGGTCGCCTCGCCGGGGTTGAGCCGTGCCGCGGCGGACTGCTCGGTCCCGCCGTCCGGGCCGGTGGTTCCCGGCGCCGCCTCGACGACCGGGTAGCCGCCGATCGGGCTGAGCCGGGGCTTGTCGACGGCGCTCCGGGCGTCGACGCCGGGGCCGCCGGCCGGGTCGCTGCCGTGGGCGACGAGGCCGTACGGGTCGGTGCCGACCGGGGCGGCGCCGGTCAGCGGGGCGGTCGCCGACGTACCGAGCGAACTCGACAGCGGGTTCCCGTGCGCGGCGGTGCCGAGCGCGTCGACGCCGCTGCGGGACACCGCGCCGAGCGGGTCGTCCGCGCCGCGGGCCGCCGACTCGCGGGCCGCGCGACGGCCGGCGCGCGATCCGGGCAGTTCACCGGAGACCTCCGGGTCGTCCGGCCGCTGCGATCGCCAGCTGCTCGTGTCGTCGACCAGCGGATCGGCGGCGGAGTACCGGCCCGGCTCGGCGTACCGGCTGTCACCGGCGCGCTGCTCGGGTGTGCGGTAGTCGTCGTCGCGGTAGCGGGGCTCGCCTGCGGCGCGCCAGTCCGACTCGTATCCCCGGTCGCCCCATCGCGACCCCTGCTCATCCTCGGAATAGCTCCGTCGTCCGTCCACGACCGGCACGGTATGCGACGGGCTCCAGCCGCGCCATCCGGGTCACCCGGGGATCGGCCCAGGTCAGCGCCGATGCCGCCAGGTCGCCGACGGGACACGGTCAGTAGCTGTGCCGGGCCGGTGCGACCACGCCGCCCCGGCGGTGCGTGTTCGGGATACCGTGCTCCGGCTCACCGCACGAGAACCGGGGTAATGGCGATGACGGCACGACCCACTACGCGCCTGCTGCTGGCGGCCACGACACTGATCCTGATCGCCGGGTGCGCGCCGGAGCCGGCGACGCAGCCGAAGTCCGGTGCCTCTCCGGTGGGCGCGCCGTCGCCGGTCACCCGCACGCTGCGGATGCCGGAAACGCTGCTCGGCCTGACGAAGAACATGGATCGCGTGGCCATCGAAGGGGCCAAGCGGCACCTCGACACCCTGAAGCGTGAAGTCGCCCCGGCCACCAGTGCGGTCGGCTGGGCGTACGGCGGGCACGGGCCGGACGCCGACATGGTGTTCATCACGGGTGTGTCCGGCACGGTCACCGACCAGCAGGGTCTGATCGAGCGCTCGCTGAGCCCGTACCGCGTCGGTGCCCTCGAACAGGTCGATGCCGGACGGCTGGGCGGCACGGCCCGCTGCGGCCGGGGGCGGACCGAGATGAAGAGCTACCTCGTCGTCTGCGCCTGGGCCGACGCCCAGACCCTGGGTGTCGTCGCCTTCCTCTCGTCCCGCCCGATCGGCGATCGCACGGCGCAGTTCCTCGACGTACGCCAAGCGATGACCGAGACCGCCGGGTGAACGGCACGCGCTAACACATCGGACGGGTGATCGCGAGCCCGTCCACAGGCGGCACCTTGTCCACAGGGAGTCCCTTCACAGCGCCCCTGCTCGCGGCCGCCGGTCGCATCCTGGCCGGCATGACGAACCGGAACCGAGCCGTCGGCGCGTACGGCGAGCGGTGCGCGCTGCGGCACCTGATCGAGACGGGTCTGCACCCGGTCGCCCGCAACTGGCGCTGCCCCGAGGGCGAGATCGACATCATCGCCTGGGAGGGCCCGGTCCTCGCCGTCTGCGAGGTCAAGACCCGCCGTGGCGAGCAGTTCGGCTCCCCCGCCGAGGCCGTCGTACCGGCCAAGGCCCGCCGGCTGCGCGGCCTGGCCGCGCGCTGGCTCGCCGAGACCGGCACCACCGCCGACGAGGTCCGCTTCGACGTGCTCTCCGTCCGGCTCCCGCTCACCGGCCCCGCCCGGGTCGAACACCTCCGCGGCGCGTTCTGACATGGGGTACGCGAAAGTGCTGAGCGTCGGCCTGGCCGGAGTCGCCGGGCATCTCGTCGAGGTCGAGGCCGACCTGGCTCCCGGCCTGCCCGCCGTGATCATCTCCGGCCTGCCGGACACCGCGCTGCACGAGGCGCGCGACCGGGTCCGCGCCGCGATCGTCAACTCCGGCCAGAAATGGCCCAACCGGCGCATCACCCTCAACCTGCTCCCCGCCACCCTGCCCAAGTACGGCTCGGCGTTCGACCTCGCCATCGCGCTCGCCGTCCTGGCCGGCTCGGGTGAGCTGCCACCGGTCGCCCTGGACGCCACTGTCGTGCTCGGCGAACTCGGCCTCGACGGCGCGGTACGCCCCGTCCGCGGCACGCTGCCCATGGTCGCCGCCGCCGCCCGCGCCGGGCACACCCGCGTCGTCGTGCCCGCCGGCAACGCCGCCGAGGCGGCAGTCATCCCGGGCGTACGCGTGCACGCGGTCGACACGCTGCACCGGCTCGTCGCCCACGTCCGCGACGGCAGTCCCCTGCTCGCCCCACCCGCCCACGTCCCGGCCGGCGGCCCGGCCGGGCCCGATCTCGTCGACGTCGCCGGGCAACCGCTCGGGCGGCGCGCCCTGGAGATCGCCGCCGCCGGGGGCCACCACCTCGCGCTGCTCGGTCCGCCCGGCGCCGGCAAGACCATGCTCGCCGAGCGACTGCCGTCGATCCTGCCGGAGCTGGACGACGAGGCAGCCCTGGAGGTCACCGCGCTGCACTCGATCGCCGGCCTGCTGCCACCCGGCGGCGGGCTGCTGCGCCGTCCCCCGTTCCAGGCGCCGCACCACACCGCCACGGTGCCCGCGCTCGTCGGAGGCGGCTCCGGGCTGGCCCGGCCCGGGGCGGTGTCGCTCGCCCACCGCGGGGTCCTGTTCCTGGACGAGGCGCCCGAGTTCGGCAAGGGCGCGCTGGAGGCGTTGCGGCAGCCGCTGGAGAGCGGCCGGGTGCGGGTGGCGCGTACCCGGGGTGCCACGGAGTACCCGGCCCGCACCCAACTGGTGCTGGCGGCCAACCCCTGCCCGTGCGCGAAGCCCTCCGGCGACGTCGACTGCGAGTGCCCGCCACTGACCCGGCGACGCTACCTGGGACGGTTGTCGGGTCCGCTGCTCGACCGGGTGGACGTGCAGGTCCAGTTGAGGGCGGTACGCGCGGCGGAGCTGCTGAGCACCGGCGCCGCGCAGGAGTCCTCGGCCACCGTCGCCGCCCGGGTGGTCGCCGCGCGGCACGCCGCCGCCGACCGCTGGGCGGCCACCGGGCACCGGGTGAACGCCGACGTCCCCGGCCCGTACCTGCGCCGGCCGCCGTGGCACCTGCCGGCCCGCGTCACCACGGATCTGCGCCACCGGCTCGACACCGGTTCGCTGTCCGCGCGCGGCTACGACCGCGTACTCCGTCTCGCCTGGACCATCGCCGACCTGGACGGGCGGGACCGGCCCGGCCACGACGACGTGGCGGAGGCCATCCAGCTCCGGACCGGGGAGGTCGCGTGAGCGCCGACGACCGCCGGCTGGCGCGGGTCGCGCTGACCTGGCTCGCCGAGCCCGGCACCCGTTCGGTGTACGCCCTGGTCGAGCGGATCGGCCCGGTCGCCACGCTCGACCTGCTGCTGTCCGGCGAGGCGCCGGAACGGACACTCCGGTCGGCCGTCGCGGCGCGCGGCGTCTCCGGTGACGCCCGGGCGGTCGCCGCCGACGCGCTGGCCAGGGGCGAGCGGCTCGGCGCGCGGCTGGTCACCCCGGAGGACGACGAATGGCCCACTCAGGTCAGGGACCTGCGCCGGCTGGCGCTGTCCGGGGCCACCCGGCGGGTCGACGTGGAGACCGACCCGCCGCTCTGCTTCTGGGTACGCGGGGCGTGGCCGCTCGGTGAGGCGCTGGCGCGCTCGGTGGCGGTGGTCGGCGCCCGGGCGGCCACCCCCTACGGCGCGCACATCGCCACCGAGCTGGGCTACGGCCTGGCCGACCGGGAGTGGACAGTCGTGTCCGGCGGGGCGTTCGGCATCGACGCGGCCGCGCATCGCGGGGCGTTGACAGCGGGCGGGCGCACCGTCGCCGTGCTCGCCTGCGGGGTGGACCGTCCGTACCCGATGGGCAACGCCGCACTGTTCGACCGGATCGCCGAGACCGGTCTCCTGGTGAGCGAGTGGATTCCGGGCGCGGAGCCGCTGCGGCCACGGTTCCTCATCCGCAACCGGGTGATCGCGGCGGCGACGAGCGGCACGGTGCTGGTCGAGGCCGCCGCCCGCAGCGGCGCCACCCAGACGCTCAACCGGGCGCTCGGCCTGCGCCGCCCGGCGATGGTGGTGCCGGGGCCGGTGACCTCCGCGATGTCCGTCGGCGGGCACGAGGTGCTGCGGGAACGGCCGGAGGCCCGGCTGGTCACGAACGTCGCGCACGTGCTGGAGGAGGTGGGGCGCATCGGGTACGACCTGGCCCCGCCCGCCCGGGCGCCCGAGCGCCCCCGGGACCGGCTCGACGAGGAGGCCACCCAGGTGCTGGAGGCGCTGCCCCGCCGCCGGGCGCTCGACCTGGAGAGCGTCGCGGCACGTGCGGGCGTGGACCTGCGTACCGCCATGCGCAAGCTGTCCATGCTGGAGGAACTGGCGATGGTGGTACGCCGCGACGGCGGTTACGCGCTCGCGCCGCCGCCGGTCTCCCGCACGTGAGGCGTCAGTCGCCCTCGAACCGGATCTCGGCGTCGCGGCGCTCCGCGCATCGGCGGACGAGCCGGGCCAGCCGGTGGACGTGGTCGACCTCGGCCGGCACCCCGGCCACCTCGGCCAGGCACCGCAGCTCGGCGAGCAGTTGCGGCATCCGTTCGGCGCCCACGGTCAGCTCGCCGAGCGGATCGACACGGTCCAGCAGCGGCGTGCGGCCACCGCCGCGGACGCGTTTGAGCAGGTCGAGCAGCACGTCCTGCGGATCCGCAACGACCTCGATCGAGACGTACACGGGCCGGCGACGGTAGTCACCCGCCGACACCTGCCGGTAGAGGACGGCGTCCACTCCCACTCTCGGCCCTCCTCGTACCGGCGTCACCGTCACGGGGACGCACTGGCCTGATCGCGGCCGGATCGACCCTCCGTCGGGGCCGGCTCGGCCGCGCTGCCCGCCGGTCGCCGCACCGGAGCGTGCCGCAGCATGAGTTTCCCCTGTCCAGACCGGCTTCTGCCACCCCGCTCAGCGCGTCGTCACGTATCCCAGGTCGGGCAGACGCGAGCGCAGTGGCGGACGGCACAACCCACGGGCGACGGGCCGACCCGCCGACGCAGGCGGGAGTGACGGCCGGGCCGGCACAGCGAGCGGCGGCGCTCCCGCCTTACGCTGGGGCGGTGATCGCCGTCCGCCTCCACCGCCGCGACCGCGTACGCCCGGACCGGGTGCCGCGGTGAGCAAGCGGCGGCGCGGCACGCGGGACGCGCACGAGGAGCTGCCGGCCTCGATGCGCGAGGCGGTGGACGACTTCGCCGACCACCTGTCGCGGGTCCGCAACCGCTCCGTCCACACCGTCCGGGCATACGTCACGGATCTCGTGTCGCTGCTGGACCACGCCGTCCGGATGGGCTGCGCCGAGTTGCCGGAGCTGGACCTCGCCGTGGTGCGTAGCTGGCTGGCGAAGCAGCGGACCCTGGGGGCGGCCCGGACGACGATGGCGCGGCGCGCCGCCGCGGCCCGGACGTTCAGCGCCTGGGCACACCGGACCGGCCTGCTCGCCGACGACGTGGCCGCACCGCTGGCCAGCCCTCGGGCGCGGCGGGAACTGCCCATCGTGTTGCGCGCGGACCAGGCCGCCGCCCTGGTGGAAGCCCCGTCGCGGCAGGGCCCGGGCCCGCCCGAGGCCGGCCGCTCGACGGTCCAGCCCGACCACGCCGGTCTCGGACGCGACCACGGAACGGCCGCCGAGCCGGCCGGCGGCGGACCGCCCGACGCGGTGCTGCTGCGCGACCGGCTGCTGCTGGAACTGCTCTACGGCACCGGGGTACGCATAAGCGAGGCGTGCGGCCTGGACGTCACCGACGTCGACCAGGCCCGGCGGGTGGTACGCGTGCTGGGCAAGGGCGGGCGGGAACGGTCGGTGCCCTACGGAGTGCCGGCCCAGCGGGCGCTGGACGCCTGGCTGCGCGACGGCCGGCCCGCGCTGCTGGCCCCGGGCTCGGGCCGGGCGCTGCTGCTCGGAGCACGCGGCGGGCGGCTCAACCCGACCACCGCACGGCGGATCGTGTCCGGCTGGGCCGGTGCCGCCGGGGTACCACGGGTGACGCCGCACGGGTTGCGCCACTCGGCCGCGACGCACCTGCTCGAAGGGGGCGCGGACCTGCGCGCCGTGCAGGAGCTGCTGGGGCACTCGTCGCTCGCCAGCACGCAGATCTACACGCACGTCTCGGTCGAGCGGCTCCGCGACGCGTACCGGCAGGCGCACCCCCGCGCCTGACCACCGAAGGCGCGCAGGCAGCGTCGGTGGAACGGTCAACGGGCCGAATCCGGCCAGCGCATGATCCATCTCGGGCTAGGATCGACGGATGACGGTGCCGCAGCCACCCGAGCCGATTCCCGGGGCTCGGCTGCTCTTCTCCCTCGATCCCTCCGTCAGCCACCTCAACCACGGCGCGTTCGGCGCCGTACCGATCGCCGTGCAACGCGCCCAGCAGCGCCTGCGCGACGAGATGGAGGCCAACCCGCTGCGGTTCTTCACGCAGGGCCTGGTCGACCGGATCGCCCACGCCCGGCGGCACCTGGCCACGTTCCTCGGCGCCGATCCGGACGGCACCGCGCTCGTCGGCAACGTCACCGCCGGCGCGGCGGTGGTGTTGCAGTCGCTGGCGCTGCGTCCCGGCGACGAGATCGTGACCACCGACCACGGGTACGGGGCGGTGGCGCTGTCGGTCGCCCGGGAGTGCGCCCGCACCGGAGCGGTGTCCCGCACCCTGCCGGTGCCGCTCACCGCCACCGACGAGGCGGTGGTCGAGATCGTCCGCGACGGGCTGCGCCCGGGGCGTACCAAGCTGCTGATCGTCGACCAGCTCAGCTCGCCGACCGCCCGGCTGTTCCCCACGGCGGCGATCGTCGCGGTGGCCCGGGAACAGGGCGTGCCGGTGCTGGTGGACGCCGCCCACGCGCCGGGCATGCTGCCGGCCACCGTCGCGTCCGTCGGCGCCGACTTCTGGGTCGGCAACCTGCACAAGTGGGCGTACGCGCCGCGCGGCACGGCAGTGCTCGTGGTGGCGCCGCAGTGGCGGGAGAGGATCCAGCCGCTCGTCGTCTCGTGGGAGCAGGACGGCGGTTTCCCGGTCCGGGTGGAGTGGCAGGCGACGCTCGACTACACCGGCTGGCTGGCCGCCCCGGTGGGCCTGTTCACGTTGCGCAGCCTCGGGATCGACCGGGTACGCGCGCACAACGCGGCGCTGGCCGCGTACGGGCAACGGGTCGTCGGGGACGCGCTCGGTGTGGCGCCGGAACGGCTGCCGGAGCCCGGCGGACCGGCGGTCGCCATGCGGCTGGTGCCGCTGCCGCCCGGTGTCGCGACGACGCTGGACGCGGCCCGGGAGTTTCGGAGCCGGATCGCCGACCGGCTGTCCGCCGAGGTCTCGATCGCCGGCTGGAACGGGCGCGGTTATCTGCGGCTGTGCGGCCAGGTCTACAACACCCCCGACGAGTACGACCGGCTGGCCGTCCGGCTGCCCACGCTGCTCGCCCAGGGCTGAGCAGGACACCCGATCACCCGGCGACGTCGGCGGGAACGGGGTGCAGCGGGAGCAGCCGCACGCGGCCGAGCCCGAGCAGGGCCAGCGGATCGAGGTATTCCGCGTCGTGTCGCAGCCCCCAGTGCAGGCAGGCCGCCTCGGCGCACCCGGGATGCCCGGCGAGCAGCTCACCGACCGGCGTTCCGGCGTACACAGGGGTACCGGCGGTGACCCGGGAGCGGACCGGCTCGTAGGTGGTGCGCAGCCCGTCGGCATGGCCGATGGTCAACACCGGCCGGCCGGCGACAGTGCCGGCGAACAGGACGATCCCGGGACCGGCCGACAGCACCGGCGCACCGGGCGCGGCGGCGAGGTCGACGCCCCGGTGCCCGGACAGCCAGGGCTGCGGCGGCGGGTCGAACCGCCGCACCACCCGGGGCGCGCCCGGCAGCGGCCACCGGAACCGCCCGCCCGGCGCACCCCGAATTCCCGCAGCCGAGGCGACAGCCGCAGGAGAACCCGAGGACGACAGCGCCGCCCGGGACGGCACGGAGGCGCCCGGCAGGCAGGCGACGAGGACCAGCACCGCAAGCACAGACCGGCCGATGGCAGTACGCACGCCGGACACCCTGCCGACGCCGAGCACCGTCCCGCGAGCCCGACCCGACCGCCCTGTGGACGAGGCCCCGGCTGTGGACGAGCGCCGGAATCGGGGCCGATCTGCTACGGCACAGACGCCTATGCTGGCCCGATGACGAAGGACTGGTACGCCTGGCATCGCGACTACGACCAGCCCGAGTCGGCTCTGGCCCGGCGGCTCGCCGAGGTGCGGCGGCGTGTCTCCGACGCGCTGGACGCGGCGCCGCCCGGTCCGCTGCGCGCGCTGAGTCTGTGCGCGGGTCAGGGCCGCGACCTGATCCCGGTGCTGGCCGCCCATCCCCGGGGTGGCGACGTGACCGCCCGCCTGGTCGAGCTGGATCCGCGCAACGCCGATCTGGCCCGCCGGGCGGCCGCCGACGCGGGGCTGACCGGCGTGGAGGTGGTGACCGGGGACGCCTCGCTGACCGACCGCTACGCCGACCTGGCCCCGGCGGATCTGGTGCTGGTCTGCGGCATCTTCGGCAACATCGGCGACGACGACATCCGGGCCACTGTGCGGCACTGCGCCTCGCTCTGCGCGACCGGCGGCACGGTGCTGTGGACGCGATACCGGCGCGAACCGGACCTGGTGCCGGTCATCTGCGAGTGGTTCGCCGAGGAGGGCTTCGAGCCGGTCGCGGTGAGCAGCCCGGCCGACGGTGTGGGCGTCGGCGCGCACCGCTTCACCGGCACGCCCCGCCCGCTGGCGCCGGGCGCGCGGATGTTCGCGTTCATCGGCTACGACGTGCTGGAGCGGACGGAGCCGTCATGACCACAGTGGACGGGATCAGCCTGCCCTCCCGGGTGGCCGGGCCGGACGAGGCGATCAGCACCGAGGAGCTTCAGCTCGCCGCGCGCAACCACGGCATCCCGCTGGAGGCGTTGCGGTACGACGTGACCCCGGCGGGCCTGCACTACCTGCTCATCCACTACGACATCCCGGACGTCGACCCGGCCGCGTACGCGCTGAGCGTGTCCGGCGCGGTCGAGCGTCCACTGCGGCTGGACCTGGCGGCGCTGCGCGACCGGCCGCGGGTGACCCACCGGGTCACGCTGGAGTGCGCGGGCAACGGCCGGGCGCTGCTGCATCCCCGTCCGGTCAGCCAGCCCTGGCTGGTGGAGGCGGTGGGCAACGCCGAGTGGACCGGTACGCCGCTGGCGCCGCTGCTGCGCGAGGCCGGCCTGTCCGGCGACGCCGTGGATGTGGTGTTCACCGGCGCGGACCACGGGGTGGAGCGCGGCGTCGAGCAGGACTACCAGCGGGCGCTGCCGGTGGCCGACGCGCTGCGCGAGGAGGTGCTGCTGGCGTACGAGATGAACGGCGCTCCCCTGCTGCCGCAGCACGGCGCGCCGCTGCGCCTGATCGTGCCCGGCTGGTACGGCATGGCGCACGTGAAGTGGCTGCGCGACATCACTGTGACGACCGAGCCGTTCGACGGCTACCAGAACGCGGTGGCCTACCGGCTGCGGCGTGACGCGGACGACCCGGGCGTGCCGGTGACCCGCATCGAGCCGCGTGCGCTGGTTCGCCCGCCCGGGTTCCCGGACTTCATGTCCCGCACCCGGGTGCTGCGGCCGGGTCCGTGCACTCTGGACGGCCGGGCCTGGTCCGGCCACGCGCCGGTGACCTCGGTCGAGGTGACGACGGACGGGGGCGGGACGTGGGCGCCGGCGGTCCTGGACGAGCCGGCCGGGGGCGAGTGGGCGTGGCGCCGGTGGTCGGTGAGCTGGACGGCGACGCCGGGCCGGTACGTGCTGGGTGCCCGGGCGACCGACGCGTCGGGGCGTACCCAGCCGGTCGAGCAACCGTGGAACCGGGGCGGGTTCGCGAACAACCTGGTGCAGCGGGTCGACGTGGTCGTGCCGGCGGAGTGATCGGGGGCATTCAGCCGCCTGCGGTCAGCTCCCGAATCCGGAATCTGCGGGAAGCGAGATGTCGGGCTTTTCGAGCTCTTCCACATTGACGTCCTTGAACGTCATTACTCGAACATTTTTGACGAAACGGGCAGGGCGGTACATGTCCCACACCCAGGCGTCGTGCATCTCGACCTCGAAGTAGACCTCGCCGTCGGAGTTGCGCACGTGCAGGTCGACCTGGTTGGCCAGGTAGAAACGGCGTTCGGTCTCCACCACGTAGGAGAACTGGCGGACGATGTCGCGGTACTCCCGGTAGAGCTGCAGCTCCATCTCGGTCTCGTACTTCTCGAGATCTTCCGCGCTCATCGCACTCCGCCTTCCATGACCACATCTTCCCCCACCGACGCCGGAGGTCGCGGCTGCTCGCCCAACGCCACGCCGACGGTACCCCCTGACGCGCCGCAGTGCCCCATCGGCTCGTCCGGGCGCCCGGCGAACGCGCCGGGGCCGAGACCCGGCAGCCCGGCCGCGGGCTCGGGAGGCGCCGCGTCGGCGCCGTCGCCCGCCGGGCGGCGGGCGCGGGGAGGCCGGCCGTCCCGTCCGGAGACGGCGGCCACGTTCACGTACGAGAAGCGGTGTTCCCGGCAGGGCCCGAGCGCGCGCAGGGCGGCGCTGTGCTCGGCGGTGATGTAGCCCTTGTGCTCGGCGAAGCCGTAGCCGGGGAACCGCCCGTCCAGTTCCACCATGATCCGGTCCCGGGTGACCTTGGCCAGCACGCTCGCCGCCGCCACGCACGCGGCCACCCGATCGCCCTTCCAGACCGCCAGGCCCGGCACGTCCAGCCCGTCGACGCCGAAGCCGTCGGTCAGCACGTACTCCGGGCGGGTGGTCAGCGAGGCGAGCGCCCGGCGCATCGCGGCGAGGTTGCACACGTGCAGCCCGCGGGCGTCGACCTCCTCGGCCGGGATGACCACCACGGCGTACGCCAGGGCCCGTGCCACCACCTCGTCGTAGACGCGCTCGCGGGCGGCGGGGGTGAGCAGCTTCGAGTCGGCCAGCTCGTCGATCTCGCCGCGCCGGCCCTCGGGCAGGATCGCGGCAGCGGCCACGAGCGGCCCGGCGCAGGCGCCCCGCCCGGCCTCGTCGGCGCCCGCCACGTGCCGGAAGCCACGCCGTTGCAGGGCCCGCTCCAACGCGTAGAGGCCGCCGTCGCGGCGGATCACGGTGCGCGGCGGGGTCAGCACGCACCGCCTCCCGTCAGCACGGCGCCGAGCCGGCCGGGCAGGTCCGGCGGGTAGTAGCGCTCGGCGGAGGCGGCCAGCTCGGCGACCGGCCACCAGCGGTGGCCGTGCACGCTCGCCCGTTCGACGTCGTTGAAGCCGGCCGTGTCGACCTCCCAGCCGGTCACCCGGACCAGGTAGAACTGCTGCTCCTGGCGGTACCAGACGCCGTCGAACGGGAACTCGACGGTTTCCGCCCAGACCGGCGCGCCCAGCTCGGCCGGGGCCATCCGCAGGCCGGTCTCCTCGGCCAGTTCCCGGGCGGCGCCGTCGGCCGGGGACTCACCCGGGTCGAGCCCGCCGCCGGGGGTGAACCAGTAGCGGTGACCCGGCCGGGCCGGATCACTGCCCTGGAAGAGCAGCACCCGGTCGGACGCGTCGACCAGCAGCACCCGGGCCGCGCGACGAGGGGTGTAGACGGTCACCGCACCAGCCTGCCAGACGCCTGCGACGAACGACCACGCCCTCCCGCCGCCGGGGCGGGGCCGGCGTGCCGGAGCGTGGCGCGGGCCGGCTCAGGGATTGGGGATCCCGTCGAACTGCTCGGGGACGCTGAGCCAGGTCGCGCGGCTGACCGGCCAGAAGATGGTGAAGGCCCGGCCGACGACCTCGCCCTCGGGGATGGTGGCCACGTTGATGTCCTCGCCCGACTGCTGCCAGTGCTCCAGCGAGTCGCCGGACGCCTCCCGGTGGTCACCCATCACCCACAGGCGCCCCTTCGGCACCGTGATGTCGAAGTCCTGGTCGGCGGGCTTGTTGCCGGGGAAGATGAACGGCTCGTCGATCGGCTTGCCGTTGATGACCAGCCGCTCCTGGCCGCCGGTGCGGTCGCAGCAGACCACGTGATCGCCGCCGACGCCGATCACCCGCTTGATGAAGTCCTCACCGTCGGGGTTGCCGCTCCACTCGGTGGGCGCCTTGAAGACGATCACCTCGCCCCGGTGCGGCGAGCGGAAGTCGTAGACCAGCTTGTTGACAAGCACCCGATCGTCGATCTTGAGGGTGTTCTCCATGGACGGCGACGGGATGAAGAAGGTCTGCAGCACGAAGGCACGCACCAGCACCGCGACCAGGATCGCCACGCCCAGGAGGATGGGCAGCTCCTTCCAGAAGGAGCTGCGGGGCTTCTCGGTCTGCTCGTCGATCACGGGAGGAGCCTACGTCGCCGGGTGCGGCGCAGTCGCCCCGAACCCGCCAGAACGGTGAGCGTCGCCGCGACCGGGAGGATCAGGACGACGCCGCCGACCGGGTCGGGATCCACCGGCACCGGCCCCGCCGGCGCGGCGTCCGCGCGGGGCACGCTGGTGAACGTCTCCGGTACGGGCAGACTGGTCCACCGCTGCGACGGCCAGACGATCATGAAGGCGCGGCCGACCACGTTCTCGATCGGCACCGGCCCCTGACATCGGGCGTCCTGCGAGACCAGCCGGTGGTCACCCATCACGAAGATCTGCCCCGGCGGCACCACCACCTCGGTGAACTGCCGGGACCGGCACTCCTTCGGATTGGGCGGCAGCTCGACCGGGGAGTCCTCGGAGACGTACGCCGTCTCGTCCAGCGGCACCCCGTTGACCACCACCCGGCCGTCGTCGCAGCACCAGACCTTGTCGCCCGGTACGCCGATGACGCGCTTGATGAAGTCCTTCTCGCCGGGGCGGCTGACTCCCACCAGATCGCCGAGCGTGCGCCCGACCCGGCCGGCGAAGTTCGTCGGCGGCGCGGGCGCCTCCTGGGCGACCCAGCGGTCGGTGCCCCGGAACACCACCACCTCGCCGCGGACCGGGTCGCGGACGTCGTAGACGACCTTGTTGACGAGCACCCGGTCGCCGACGAGCAGCGTGTTCTCCATCGACCCGGAGGGGATGAAGAACGCCTGGAGCAGGAAGGTGCGGATCAGCACGGCGAGGCAGAACGCCACGATCAGCAGCAGCGGCAGTTCCTGCCAGAGCGGCATCTGACGGCGGCCACGGCGGGCCCGCCGGCGCCAGGGATCGACGGCGCCGTCCTCGTCAACCATCTGCACCATGCCACTCTCCGGTCCGCGGAAACGACACTACCGCCCGGGAGTCCCCTCGGAGACCCCACGGGCGGTAGTGGACCGTTTCGCACCGTCCGGCTGCGCCCGTATCGACCAGGGTAATGCGGTCTGGTCGATACGACATCCGCGCAGCTCGGGCGGCGTGGCGTACGGACGTCAGTTCGCCGGCTGCTTCTCCCGCAGCTCCTTGATCTTGGCCTTCTTGCCGCGCAGCTCACGCAGGTAGTAGAGCTTGGCGCGACGCACGTCACCGCGGGTCACGACCTCGATCCGGTCGATGCCCGGGCCGTTGAGCGGGTAGGTCCGCTCCACGCCGACGCCGAAGCTGACCTTGCGGACCGAGAAGGTCTCGCGCAGACCGTCACCCTGGCGGCGGATGACGACGCCCTGGAAGATCTGGACCCGGGACCGGTTGCCCTCGACGACCCGCGCGTGCACCTTGACGGTGTCACCGGCACGGAAGTCGGGCAGGTCGGTACGCTTCGACTGGGCGTCAAGGGCGTCCAGGATGTTCATCGCTGCGTCCTCGTGAGGCTCACGGCGCATCGTCAGTCGATGCGCGGATGGGTGATTCTGACCCCCGGGTGGTGACCGGCGGGACCGGCCCCGGTCGGGGGTCCTCGCAACCGCCCACGGCGTGGACGGATGCGGCAACCCCTCTACTTTGCCACATGCCCCGGTGGCGGGGAAAATCCGCCCCGGTCCAGCGTCGCCCGGTCCCGCTTGTCGAGCGCCTCCGGGGCCAGCGCGCCGATCATGTCCGGGCGCCGGGCCGCGGTCCGCAGCAGCGACTCGTCCCGCCGCCAGCGGCCGATCTTGGCGTGGTCGCCGGAGCGCAGCACCTCGGGCACGTCCAGCCCGCGCCAGCTCGCCGGCTTGGTGTAGAGCGGAGCCTCCAGCAGCCCGTGCGCGTGCGACTCCTCGTCCAGCGAACCGGCGTTGCCGAGCACGCCGGGCAGCAGCCGGGTAACCGCCTCCAGGATCACCAGCACGGCCACCTCGCCGCCGAACAGCACGTAGTCGCCGAGGGAGACCTCGGTCACCGGCATCCGGGTCGCGGCGTGGTCCAGCACCCGCTGGTCGATGCCCTCGTACCGGCCGCAGGCGAACAGCAGGTGCGACTCGGCGGCCAGCTCGTGCGCCAGGGCCTGGGTGAACGGGACGCCCGCGGGCGACGGCACGAGCAGCCGGGGCAGCGTGTGCCCGTCCGGGCTCAGCTCACCGGGCGCCAGCGCGTCCAGCGCCTCACCCCACGGCTCCGGGCGCATGACCATGCCCGGACCGCCGCCGTAGGGCGTGTCGTCGACGGTGCGGTGCACGTCGTGGGTCCAGGTCCGCAGATCGTGTACGGCCAGCCGCAGCGTGCCGTTCGCCCGGGCCTTGCCGATGAGCGAGAGATCCAGCGGGGCGAAGTACTCGGGGAAGATCGACACGATGTCGACGCGCATGCGGTGGGCTCCAGCTAGAGGTCGAGCAGGCCGCCGGGCAGGTCGACGACGACGCGACCGCCGGCCAGATCCACCTCGGGCACGATCGCCTTGACGAACGGGACCAGCGCGGTACGCCCCTCGGGGCGCCGCAGCACCAGCATGTCGGACGCGGGCGCGTGGTCGATGCGGGCGACCTCGCCCACGTGCTCACCGTCGCGGGTGACCACGGCGAGCCCGACCAGCTGGTGGTCGTGGAACTCCTCCGGGTCCTCCGGCGGGGCGACGTCGGCGCTGTCCACGCCGAGCAGCGTGTTGCGCAGCGCCTCGGCGACGTCGCGCTCCAGCACTCCCTCGAAGGCGACGAGCAGGCGGCCCTGATGCCAGCGGGCCGACTCGACGGTGAGTGTCGGCGGCACCCGCCAGGCACCGGGCTCCGACGGGGTGACCCCCGGCTCGGTGGTCAACACCGAACCGGGGGCGAACCGTGCTTCGGGCTCGTCGGTACGCACCTCCACGGTGACCTCACCGCGGATGCCGTGCGGCTTACCGATCCGGCCGACGACGAGAAGCATCAGTACGAGTCGACGATGTCGACGCGTACCCCACGCCCGCCGATGGAGCCGATCACCTAGCGCAGCGCCTTGGCGGTCCGGCCGGACCGCCCGATCACCGTGCCGAGGTCCTCGGGGTGCACGCGGACTTCGAGGCGCTTGCCCCGACGGGAGTCGACCATGCGCACCCGGACGTCGTCCGGGTGGTCGACGATGCCCTTGACCAGGTGCTCCAGAGCGGGACGCAGCGGCATGTCAGGCCTGCTCGCCGGACTCGGCACCGGTCTGCTCCTCGGCCTTGGGGGCCTCGGCCTCCGGCTTGGCGGCCTTCTTGGCCGGCTTCGCCGGGGTGTCCGCCACGCCGGCGGCGGCCTTCGCCTCGGCCTCGTACGCCGCCTTGCGGTCGGCCCGCTCGGGGGCGACCTTCAGCGGCGGCGGGGCAGGCAGGCCCTTGAACTTCTGCCAGTCACCGGTCAGCTCCAGCAGGCGCTGCACGGCCTCGCTCGGCTGGGCGCCGACCGAGAGCCAGTACTGGACCCGCTCCGACTTGACCTCGATCACCGAAGGGTCTTCCTTCGGCTGGTACACACCGACGAACTCGATCGCGCGACCGTCACGCTTGGTGCGCGAGTCGGCGACGACGATGCGGTACTGCGGGTTGCGGATCTTGCCCATCCGCAGGAGCCGGATCTTTACGGCCACAGTTGTTTCGCTCCTGTTGCGATCTCACCGGCCCGTACGGGCGGTGTGGCGGGTGAGCGCCGACCGGCACAGTGGGGTTTGGGCCGGAGACTGCTCGGTGAACTGGCGACGCGCCCGGGTTAGAGGGCGCCGGACGCGCGCCGGATACCAGCGAACCATTCTGCCAGATCCGGCCCGGAACTCTCACACCGGACCCGGACACCACGCCCGGGGCGGGTCGGGCCGTGACGGAGGACACCGGTTCAGCGCGCCGGCGGGCGGTCCCAACCGGGCGGAAGTTCGTCCGGTACGTCCCATTCCGCAGGTGGGGTGAAGTCGCACCAGGTGCCGTCGAACGGGAACTTGCCCGCCTCGGCGATCCGGATCACCCGCTCGCCCTCGGCGCGTACCGCCTTCTCGTCGGTCACCCAGTAGTGCTCCGGGAACGCCAGCCGCTCGGCGAACTCGTCCTCGTCCTTCCACTCCCAGCTCAGGTCCGGGTACACCACCACGTCGAGGTCCTGGTCGACCATGTCGACGCCGGCCACCGTGCCGTCGTCCCAGCGGACGCCGGGCTCCTCCAGGTTCACGTACCAGTTCTGGAAGCGGCCCGCCGCGTCGCGGAACCACCAGACCGAGTGCGCCGCGCCCGTGGGCAGGAACTTCAGCACCGGCGGGCCGTTCCACAGCCCCTGCGCGAGCCGGTAGGACGACGTCACCCACTCGGCGAACGGCACGGCCCGCATGCCCAGGCCGGCCTCCGTCACCTCGTGCGCGACGGGCGCCGTCCGCGCCACCCAGAGCAGCAGGCCGCGCTCGTCGTCGGAGACCACGCGGGCCGACCGGACCCAGCCGATCCGGCCGTGCCGCACGTTCCGGTGCAGGATCAGCCGTCCCGGCGCGAACCGGCCGGCCGGATCGCCGGGCCGCATCTCAGTACGCGCGGGCGAGGATCGCCACCAGGTCGGGCTCGTCCTCCGAGTCCGGCACCGAGCCGTCGGCACGCACGAGGCAGCGGACCGTCACGCCCTGGCCGTTCGCCTCGGCCTCGCCCTCGACGCCGACCGCCGACCACGGCACCCGCGCCCAGCCGGTGGCGGACGCCTCGATGGCCTCGGCCAGCGTCGACACCTCGACGGTGCGGGACCGGCGGAACTCCAGCGCCTGGTCGTGCAGCGCCCGCTGGTCGGCCTCCAGCGCGGCAAGGACCGCGCCGACCACGTCGGCGACGGGCGTCGGGGCCTTCGAGCCGTCCGTACGCCGGACCACCACGGCGTTGCCGGCGGCCAGGTCACGCGGGCCGACCTCGACGCGGACCGGGTAGCCGCGCAGCTCGGCGTCGACGGCCCGGCGGCCGAACGCGGTGTCGGTCCGGTCGTCGAGCGCCACCCGCACCCCGGCGTCCCGCAGTGCGTCGTGCAGCTTCCGGGCCGCCTCACCGACGCCGTCGCCGTCCTTGACGATCATCACGTACGCCTGGACCGGCGCCAGCTTCGGCGGCACCCGCAGCCCGTTGTCGTCGCCGTGGCACATGATCAGGCCGCCGAGCATCCGGGTGGACGTGCCCCAGGAGGTGGTCCACGCGTGCTCCCGGCCGCCCTCGGCCGAGGAGTAGCTGATGTCGAACGCCTTGGCGAAGTTCTGGCCCAGCTCGTGGCTGGTGCCCAGCTGCAGCGCCTTGCCGTCGCCCATCATGCCCTCGCACGTGTACGTGGCGGTGGCGCCGGCGAAGCGCTCCCGGGCGGTCTTCAGGCCGACCATCACCGGGATGCCGAGCACGTTGACCATGAGGTCCTCGTACGCCTCGTGCAGGATCCGCCGGGCGTAGGCGCGAGCGTCCTCACGGGTCGCGTGCGCGGTGTGCCCCTCCTGCCAGAGGAACTCGCTGGTACGCAGGAAGATCCGCGGGCGCAGCTCCCACCGGACCACGTTGGCCCACTGGTTGAGCAGCAGCGGCAGGTCACGGTACGAGTCGATCCACTTGGCCATGAACTCGCCGATGACCGTCTCGCTCGTGGGGCGCACCACCACCGGCTCGGCGAGCTGCTTGCCGCCACCGTGCGTGACCACTGCCAGCTCCGGCGAGAAGCCCTCGACGTGCTCGGCCTCCCGCTTCAGGTAGCTCTCCGGGATGAACAGCGGGAAGTACGCGTTCTCCGCGCCCGCCGCCTTGATCCGGGCGTCCATCTCGGCCTGCATCCGCTCCCAGATGGCGTAGCCGGCCGGTCGGATCACCATGGTCCCCCGGACCGGGCCGTTGTCGGCCAGCTTCGCCTTGGCGATCAGGTCCTGGTACCAGCGGGGAAAGTCCTCCGCACGGGGAGTGAGCACGCGTGCCATGACCGCACATCCTATGCGTCCCGCGACGGGTCGGCGCAGCCGGGCGCGCCCGCACTACCATCTGCCGTCATGCACCTCCCCGGGCCGGGGACGCACCACCTGACCTTCGCCGGCCACGACGGCGGGCGGTTCCGGGTCGAGGCGGAGTACGAACTCGAGGTGCGCTGAACGGCGCCCGTAGACTTCGATCACCATGCCGAAGCCGAGGAACGTCACACCGGTGCGCGAGGCGATCGTCGACGCCGCCCGCTCGCTGACCGTCACGACCGGCTGGGCCGGGGTCCGGATGGGCGCCGTCGCGAGCGCGGCCGGGGTGAGCCGGCAGACGGTCTACAACGAGTTCGGCACCAAGGCGGGCCTGGGCGAGGCGCTGGCCCGGCACGAGGTGGACCGGTTCGTCGGCCAGGTCCGGTCCGCGCTCGACGAGCACGACTCCGACGTCCGCGCGGCCGCGTACGCGGCGATCCACCGCACCCTCGCCTCGGCCGCCGAGAACCCGCTGGTCCGGGCGGTGCTGACCAGCACCCGGGGCGGCTCGGAGGAGCTGCTGCCGTACCTGACCACCCGGTCCGAGCTGGTGCTCGCCGAGGCCGCGGCGGCGCTGCTGGAGTGGACCGGCGAGCGCCTGCCCGACGCCGATCCGGCGGCGCTGGCGTTCGCGGCGGACAGCGTCGTACGCCTGGTGGTGAGCCACATCGTGCTGCCGGGCGGCCCGGTCGACGAGACCGCCGACCGGCTGGCCGTCCTGGCCGTGCGCCTGTTCCTGATGGCGGTGACGACGCGCTAGGCCCGCCGACGGTGGCCGGTCAGCGGACGACCCGGCCGCGCAGCACGATCCGGCTGGGCGTCCGGACCACACGCAGGTCGCGGCGCGGATCCTCGGGGTAGACCACCAGGTCGGCGAGGCCGCCTTCGACCAGCCCGGGGAAGCCGAGCCATTCCCGGGCCCGCCAGGAGGCGGCCGCCAGCACGTCCGTGGCCGACATGCCGGCCTGCTCGTGCAGAAGCAGCATCTCCTCGGCCGCCAGGCCGTGGTCGATGCCGCCGCCCGCGTCGGTGCCGACGTAGATCGGCACACCCGCCTCGTGCGCGGCGCGCACCACCTCGGGGAAGCGGTCGCGCAGGGCGAGCATGTGGTCGGCGTACCCGGGGAACTTGGACCGGGCCTGCTCGGCGATGTGGCCGAACGTCCGGATGTTGATCATCGTGGGAACCAGCGCGGTGCCCTGCCGGGCCATGAGATCGATCAGGTCGAGGCTCAGCCCGGTGCCGTGCTCCACCGAGTCCACCCCGGCCCGCACCATGATCTCCACCGCCGACTCGGAGAACGTGTGCACCGCCGCGCGTACCCCGGCGGCGTGCGCGGCGGCGACCGCCGCGGTCATGGTGTCGGCGTCCCAGGCGGGCGCCAGGTCGCCCACCCCGCGGTCGATCCAGTCGCCGACCAGCTTGACCCAGCCGTTGCCGGCCGCGGCCTGCGCGGCGACCGTCGCGGCCACCTCCGCGGCGCCGACCTCCACGCCGATGTCACGCAGGTAGCGCTTCGGCGGGGCGACGTGCCGGCCCGCGCGGGCCAGTCGCGGCAGGTCCGGCTCGTCCTCCAGTTCGGGGTACGGGTACGGCGACCCGGCGTCCCGGATCGCCAGCACGCCCGCGTCCCGGTCGATCCGGGCCAGCTCCCGGGCCTGGTCGAGCGAGGTGATCGGGCTGCCGCCGCGGGCGATGCCGATGTGGCAGTGCGCGTCGGTCAGGCCGGGAAGGACGAAGCCGCCGTCGGCCACCGTTTCGGCGCCGGGCACCGGTTCGAAGGTGACCCGGTCGCCGACCAGCCAGACGTCCCGGACCTCGTCGTCGGGAAGGAACACACCGCGCACGTGCAGAGCCATGTGCACAGTCCTACCCGATCAGCCCTCCTCGCCGGCGAGCAGGTCGTTGCGGCGCGCGGTCAGCGCCGGCAGATCGATCGAGACCTTCCACGGCCGCTCGGTGACGAACAGATCCTCGGTGTGTGCCAGTTGCTCGTACTCGCGGGCGGCGCCGTCGAGCGTGTACTCGGTCAGCGCGATCCGCTCGTGCTGCGGATCCACCACCCAGTAGGAGCGGACCCCGGAGCGGGCGTAGACCTTCGCCTTGTCGTACAGGTCGCGGAAGTGCGACGTCGGCGAGACGACCTCGACGGCGAGCAGCGCGTCCTCGACCGGGACCGGCGACCGGCCGGCGTGCTTGCGCCGGATCACCACCACATCCGGGCGCGGCTCGTTGCGGCGGTCCACCCGCATGGACAGGTCGATGCTCACCAGGAACTCCGGCGGGCAGTCGACGCGCAGCGCGAGCAGCAACTCGACGCAGATCTCCTGGTGCAGGGCGGTGGGCGACGGCACGATCAACCTTCCGTTGATCAGTTCGTACGGAAGGTCCTTGGGCAGGTCGCCCAGGTCGTCGACCGTCCACTCGTGCCGCTCGGGCAGGATCGGCGCCGCGGTCATGACATCTCCTTCCAGGGGGCGAACCGACCCCAGGTGATGATCACATCGCCCACCGTCACCGACACGCTAGCGGGGGCCCTTGTCGCCACCCTTGCCCAGCTTGTTGAAGTCGATCTTCGGGAGCTTGAAGCCCGGCGGCAGACCCTGCCCACCGGCCAGGTCACCCGGGTCCAGGCCCGGCGGGAGCTGCGGCATGCCGCCCGGGAAGCCACCCGGCATCCCGGCGCCGGTACGCGGCCGCCCGCCACCCTTCGTGCCCTTGCGCTTGTTCTTCGGCGACTTGGTCGCCTTGCGCCGGCCACCGCCGGGCAGGCCCATCATGCCGCCCATCTGCTTCATCATCTTCTGCGCGTCGGCGAAGCGGTTGAGCAGCTGGTTGACGTCCATGACGGTGACGCCGGAGCCACCTGCGATCCGGGCCCGGCGGGAGCCGTTGATGATCTTCGGGTTGGTGCGCTCGGCCGGGGTCATCGACCGGATGATCGCGGTGACCCGGTCGAAGTGCTTGTCGTCCAGCTCGGCGAGCTGGTCCTTCATCTGCCCCATACCCGGCATCATGGCCAGCACGTTGGCGATCGGGCCCATCCGCCGGACCGCGATGAGCTGGTCGAGGAAGTCCTCCAGCGTGAAGGTCTCCCCGCCCATCAGCTTGGCGGTCATCTTCTCCTTCTGATCGGAGTCGAAGGCCGCCTCGGCCTGCTCGATCAGAGTGAGGACGTCGCCCATGCCGAGGATCCGGCTGGCCATCCGGTCCGGGTGGAAGACGTCGAAGTCCTCCAGCTTCTCGCCGGTGGAGGCGAACAGGATCGGCTGGCCGGTCACCTCGCGGACGGAGAGCGCGGCGCCACCGCGGGCATCGCCGTCCAGCTTGGACAGCACCACGCCGGTGATGCCCACGCCGTCGCGGAACGCCTCGGCGGTGCGTACCGCGTCCTGGCCGACCATGGCGTCGATGACGAAGATGACCTCGTCGGGCTGGACCGCGTCGCGGATGTTCGCGGCCTGCTGCATCATCTCGGTGTCGATACCGAGCCGGCCGGCGGTGTCGACGATGACGATGTCCCGGGCGGCGCGGCGGGCGTGCTCGATCGAGTCGCGGGCCACCTGCACCGGGTCGCCGACGCCGTTGCCGGGCGCCGGGGCGTACACCTCGACGCCGGCCCGGCCACCGAGCACCTGGAGCTGCCCGACGGCGTTGGGACGCTGGAGGTCGGCGGCGACGAGCAGCGGCTGGTGGCCCTGGCTCTTCAGCCAGCGGGCCAGCTTGCCGGCGAGCGTCGTCTTGCCGGAGCCCTGGAGGCCGGCCAGCATGATCACCGTCGGCGGGTTCTTGGCGAACTGGAGCCGCCGCCCCTCGCCGCCGAGGACGTTGATCAGCTCCTCGTTGACGATCTTGACGATCTGCTGCGCCGGGTTGAGCGCCTGGGAGACCTCGGCGCTCCGCGCCCGCTCCTTGACGTTCGCGATGAAGCCCTTGACCACCGGCAGGGCGACGTCGGCCTCCAGCAACGCCATCCGGATCTCGCGCGCGGTGGCGTCGATGTCGGCGTCGGTGAGCCGGCCCTTGCCGCGGAGCTTGGTGAAGATCCCGGACAGGCGGTCACTCAAGGTGTCAAACACGCGAACATCCCGTTTGTCGTTTTCGGCGGGCACATGCTGCCGGGCCGGTGGTCCAGCCCACCGTTAGGGTAGCCCGCCGCCCGCACCCCCGCTCCGGCCCGGCGGCCCGTTCCGCTACACGGCGGCGAGCACGGCGGCCTCGATCCGGGCCCGTTCCTCGTCCGAGGGCCAGCCGCCGACCAGGTAGAACGCGTCCACCACGTCGCCGCCGAGCGTCGAGATCCGGGCCGCCCGCACCTGGGCGCCGGTCTCGTCCAGCGCACAGGTGACCCGGTACAGCAGCCCGGCCGCGTCGGCGGCCCGCAACTCCAGCAGGACCGCGTCGGTGGCCGCCTCCCGGTGCCAGACCACGCGTGGCGCCGCGCCCTGGCTGCGCGCGGCCAGCGCCCGCCCGCGCAGCCGCTGGATGACCGAGACGTCGCCGCCGACCGCGCGGCGCAGGTCGGCACTGAGCGCGATCGGCTCCGGGGCCAGCCCGTAGCGCGGCTGCACCCGGCACTCGACCAGGGCCCGGCCGTCGACGGTGGCGGCGTCCGCGGAGATCACCTCCAGGCGGTGCAGCGCCAGGCAGCCGGCGACGGTGGCGAGCAACCCGCGCCGGTCGGCAGCGGCCACCGACACCCGGTCCTCCCCGAGGTGTACGACCGGCAGCGGCCCGGCCACGAGCGCCGGGTCCGGGGCCGGCGGGGCGGGCACCACGCCCGTGTCCAGCGTGGTCCGCACCCGGCTCACCAGTTCGGCGATCAGCCGGCCCTTCCAGCCGGACCAGGCGGCCGGGCCGGTGGCGGCGGCGTCGGCGCGGACCAGGGCGTGCAGCAGTTCCAGCGTGCCGGTGTCGCCGACCCGCTCGGCGACCCCCGCGACGGTCTTCGGATCGGACAGGTCGCGCCGGGTGGCCACGTCGGGCAGCAGCAGGTGCAGCCGGACCAGCGTGCCGATGAGCGCCGCCTCGTCCGGCGGCAGCCCGATCCGGGTGGCGACCGCCTCGGCCAGCGGCGCGCCGACAGCCGAGTGGTCCCCGTCCAGCCCCTTGCCGATGTCGTGCAGGAACGCGCCGAGCAGCAGCAGGTCCGGCCGTTCCACGTCGCGGGTGTGCCGGCTCGCCTCGTACGCGGTCTGCACCAGGTGCCGGTCGAGCGTGAACCGGTGCACCGGGTTGTGCTGGGGCAGGCTGCGCATCCGGGTCCACTCGGGCAGCCAGCGGTCGATCAGCCCGTACCTGTCGCATGTCTCCCAGGCGGGCACCAGGCCGGGACCGGCGCCGAGCAGGGTGATCAGTGCGGCGCGGGCCGCCGGTGGCCAGGGCGCGGGCAGCGGCGGGCAGTACGCGGCCAGCCACTCGCAGGTGGCCCGCGCGATCGGCAGCCGGGTGGTGGCGGCCGCGGCGGCCACGCGTAGCGACAGGCTCGGATCGGGGCGGGCCCCGATGGCGGTGCGGGCGAGCACCAGTTCCCCGTCCTGCTCCACCACGTCCCGGGCGACCGGGCGGCGCAGCGGACGGCCGGGCGCGGCGCGGTGCCGGCCGGAGCGGAGCCGGTCGGCGGCCCGCCAGGCGTCGTCGAGGGCGTGGCTCACCGTGCGGGCGTCGCCGGCGACCAGCCGCAGCAGCGCGTCGCCGTCCTCGGCGCCGAGCAGGCGCGCCACGCCGTCGCGTTCCTGGGCGACCAGGCGGTCGACCCGGCGGCCCACCTGCTGGTGCAGCGCGTCGCGGGTGTCCAGCAGCCGCCGGTGCGCCGCGTACACGGCGGGGCGGAGCGCGTCGGTGACCCCGGCGGTCGCGATGGCGCGCAAGATGCCCACGTCGCGCAGCCCGCCAGCCGCCTCCTTGAGGTCACCTTCGAGCAGGAACGCCAGTTCGCCGTGCGCCTCCCAGCGGGCGGCGGTGATCTCGCGCAGGCCGGGCAGCTGGCGGATCGCGGTGCGCCGCCAGTGGTCGGTGGCGGTACGGGAGAGCTGGTCGGTGAGCGCCGGGTCGCCCGCCACGTGCCGGGCGTCGAGCAGACCGAGGGCGACCTTGACGTCGTCCTGGGCCACCGACAGCGCCTCGGCGACGGTGCGCACCGAGTGGTCCAGCCGCAGCCCGGCGTCCCAGATCGGGTACCAGAGCGACGCGGCCAGCTCGTCGATGCCGGGCACCCCGGCGTGCAGCAGCACCAGGTCGAGGTCGCCGTAGGGGGCGCACTGGCGACGGCCCAGCCCGCCCACCGCGACGAGCGCGACGCCGTCCCGGTCCGGGAAGGCCCGGCACAGCCAGGCGTCGAGCGCGTCGGCCCGCGCGGACCGGGCCGCCTCGCCGATGCCTGCGGGTACGCCGGCGACCTCGTTGACCACCGCCTGGCCCTCGGAGGGGCCGGTGGCAGTGGTCAACGAGGTCACGTCGGCGGATCCGGCGATCAGAGGGCGTCGAGCCCGCGCTCGCCGGTACGCACCCGGACGACCTCCTCGACGCCGGTCACCCAGACCTTGCCGTCGCCGATCTTGCCGGTCCGGGCGGCGCCGACGATCGCGTCCACGATCTTGTCGACGTCCATCTCGTCGGTGAGCACCTCGACCCGGATCTTGGGCAGGAACTCGACCGTGTACTCGGCACCCCGGTAGACCTCGGTGTGCCCCTTCTGCCGGCCGTAGCCCTGGACCTCGCTGACGGTCAGCCCGGCCACGCCGAGCGCGTGCAGGGCCTCCTTCACCGCGTCCAGCTGGTACGGCTTGATGACCGCGGTCACCAGCTTCATGTCCAACCCCTCCATCCCAGGAACGTTAACCGGCGACCTTCTCGCTGACCGGCGCGGACTCGTCGGTCTCGACGGCGGGCTCCGCGGCCGGCTTGCCGGCGCCGATCCCGGCCATCGCGAACGCGCCACCGCTGCTGCCCGTGGTGGGCGACAGGTCGTAGCCGCTCTCCGCGTGCTCGGCGATGTCGATACCGTCGACCTCGGCCTCGGCGGAGACCCGGAGGCCGATCGTCTTGTCGATCACGAAGCCCAGGGCGAAGGCGACCACGAAGGAGTAGACGCTGACGATCAGCGCGCTGATCGCCTGCTTGCCGAGCAGCGTGGCGTCGCCGCCGACGAACAGGCCGTCGGTCTCCACCAGCGAGCTGACCGAGGCGGTACCGAACAGGCCGATCCAGAGGCAGCCGATCCAGCCGCCCACGAAGTGCACGCCCACCACGTCGAGGGAGTCGTCGTAGCCGAGCCGGTACTTCAGGCCGACCGCGAGGGCGCAGACCGCACCGGCCACCACGCCCAGCAGCACCGCCGCGGCCGGGGTGACGAACGCACAGGCCGGGGTGATCGCGACCAGGCCGGCGATGGCGCCGGACGAGGCGCCGACCAGGGTCGGCTTGCCGTCGCGCAGCCACTCCACCACGATCCACCCGAGCAGCGCGGCGGCGGTGGCGACCTGGGTGTTGATGAACGCCAGCGCGGTCACCCCGTCGGCGGTCAGCTCGGAGCCGGCGTTGAAGCCGAACCAGCCGAACCACAGCAGCGCGGCGCCGAGGGCGACCATCGGGACGTTGTGCGGCTTCATGCTCTCGCGCGGCCAGCCGACCCGCTTGCCGAGCACGAGCACCAGCGCGAGCGCCGCCGCACCGGCGTTGATGTGCACAGCGGTTCCACCGGCGAAGTCCAGCGCGCCGATGTCGCCGCCGATCAGCCCGCCGCCCCAGACCATGTGGGCGACCGGGAAGTAGACCAGGGTGGCCCAGCCGAACGCGAACAGCAGCCAGCCGGCGAACTTCACCCGGTCGGACAGCGCGCCGCTGATCAGGGCCACGGTGATGACCGCGAACATCATCTGGAAGGCGATGAAGACGTAGATCGGGATGCCGGTCTCGCCCCACAGGTCGTTCTCGCCGACGAAGGTCTTGGTGCCCAGGTACTGGCCCAGGTCACCCCAGAACTTGCCGCCTTCGCCGAAGGCGACGGTGAAGCCGTAGAAAAGCCACAGGATGCTGACGAGCCCGATGGACGAGAAGCTCATCATCATCATGTTCAGAACGCCCTTGGACCGGTTCAGGCCGCCGTAGAACAGCGCGAGACCGGGGGTCATGAGCAGCACGAGGGCAGTCGAGACAAGCAACCAGGCAGTGTTCCCGGTGTCGATCTCCACGCTGCCTCCTCTCGTTGTCGTATTCCTCCCTCCGACTGAGACCTGGCAGCATCGCCCGTCAGCCGGTTGCGCGGAAGCTTTGTCGCCGGCTGTTTCCTTCAGCGACACCGCGCGATTTCCGACGCGTGACGGGTTGTTTCCGGCGTGTGAAGAACGCCGATCTTGGTCAGCGGAGCGCGTACTCCAGCTGGTGCCGCTCGTAGTCGAGCAGCCGCAGGTCGCGCATAGGGCGACGCAGGTGGCCCTTGTGGACGATCCGGACGAACGCCGGCTCACCGGCGGCGGCCATCCGCCGGATGCCCTCGACGTGGTCGACGATGCGCTTGCGGATGGTCCGGATGAGCCGGTGCCGATCGCGCGGGATCAGCCCGTACGCGTCGGCGAACAGTCGCAGCCGGCGCGGCCGGTCCGGGTGCTTCCAGCCGAGCGTGATCGAGTCCCGGTCGGAGAAGATCGGCACCCAGGTCCAGGCCGCGTACGCCACGTCGTAGATGCGGGCGCCGGGCGACGCGAGGTCGAAGTCGATCAGCCCGAGCGTGCCGTCCGGCCGCCAGATCACGTTGTGCGGTGCCGCGTCGTGGTGGCAGATGACCTCGGTGTCCGGCGGGGGCGGCCCGAACGAGCGCCAGACCGCGCCGGGCGGCGGGGTGAAGCCGTACTGCGCGTCGTGGAACATCCGCAGCATGGTGGCCACCGTCACCAGGGCCTCGTCGGTGACCCAGTGCGGGGCCAGCGGGTACTCCCCGCACTCCCCCTCCAGGTACGACAGGACCTCCCGGTTGCGCTCGTCCATGCCGAGCGCCCGGGGCGCGCCGGTGAATCCGACGTACTCCAGGTGGCGCAGCAGCGCGTGCACGGAGGGCGTCCACGGCCCGGCGTTGCGCCGGACCGTGTCTCCCACACGGACCACTGTGCTGACGTTCCCGCCGTGCAGCGGGATCTCCTGCGAAGTCACGTACGGTCTCCCGAGGCGTGGCGACGGGTGGCTGGGGTCGCGCCACCCCGCGTAGGCGCGATCGTCAGTCGTCACGGGAGAGGCTACGCGTCCCGGGCGAGCGGCTCGGTGCCGAGCAACGCGTCGACGAACTGTGCCGGGTCGAACGGGGCCAGGTCGTCCTTGCCCTCGCCGAGGCCGACGAGCTTGACCGGGATGCCGAGCTTGCGCTGCACGGCGATCACGATGCCGCCCTTGGCCGTCCCGTCGAGCTTGGTCAGCACCACGCCGGTGACGTTCACCGCCTCGGTGAAGACCCGCGCCTGCTCCAGCCCGTTCTGGCCGGTGGTGGCGTCGAGGATCAGCAGCGTCTCGTCGATCGGGCCGTGCTTCTCCACCACCCGCTTGACCTTGCCCAGCTCGTCCATCAGGCCGACCTTGTTCTGCAGCCGGCCGGCGGTGTCGATGAGCACGGTGTCCACGCCGGTGTCGATGCCGCGCTTGACCGCGTCGAACGCGACGCTCGCCGGGTCGGCGGCCTCGGGTCCGCGGACCGTCTCGGCGCCCACCCGGCCGCCCCAGGTCTCCAGCTGGTCGGCGGCGGCGGCCCGGAACGTGTCGGCCGCGCCGAGCAGCACGCTGCGGCCGTCCGCGACCAGCACCCGGGCGATCTTGCCGCAGGTGGTGGTCTTGCCGGCGCCGTTGACGCCGACCACGAGCACCACCGCCGGGACGCCCTCCTTCGGCGCGGTGCGCAGCGCGCGGTCCAGACCCGGGTCGAGCGCGTTGACCAGCTCGGCGGCGAGCAGCGCCCGCAGCTCGTCCCCGGTACGGGTGCCGAGCACCCGGGTCCGCTCGCGCAGCCGGTCGACGATGTCCCGGGTGGCGTCGATGCCGACGTCGGCGGTGATCAGGCTGTCCTCGATCTCCTCCCAGGTGTCCTCGTCCAGCCGGTCGCGGCTGAGCAGGCCGAGCAGGCCCTTGCCGAAGACGTTCTGCGAGCGGGACAGCCGTGAGCGCAGCCGGACCAGCCGACCGGCGGTGGGCTCCGGCACCTCGACCTGCGGCACCTCGACCGGAGGGGCCGGCGGCGCCTCGACCACCACGCCGGTGGTGAGTTCCGCCTCCGGAGCCTCGACCGGCGGGCCGGCCAGGTCCTCCTCCGTCCGGGTGTCGACCTCCGTGCGCGGCAGCGGCGGCTGCGGGCGCCGGCGCAGCCGGGGCACCACGAGGCTCAGGCCGCCGATGATCAGCACGCCGAGCAGGGCGAGAGCGACGAGGAGGTATTCCGTCATGCCCGAAATCCTGTCAGATGCCGGCGACGGCGTCCCACTCACCGCCTCGGCACGCGAACAACCTGCGGGTACGCTCGCACCGGAAGGCGTACCGCAACCGCCGGCCGGGTAGGGAACAGCCGAAACGATCTTGTCGGAGGTGCATGTCGTGCCCGGTTCCCGCCTGCTCATCGGCCCGTTGCTGCGCCGGGTCGTCGACACGCGGGCGACCGTCTGGGTCGAGACGAGCGCGCCCGCTGTGGTCACCGTGCGCACGGCCGACGGCGCCACCGGCAGCGCACCGACCTTCTCCGCGTACGACCACCACTACGCCATCGTCGTGGTGACCGGGCTCACCCCGGACAGCGCCACGACCTACGAGGTGCTGATCGACGACGAGGTGGCGTGGCCGCTGCCCGACTCGTCGTTCCCGCCCAGCGTGATCCGGACCCGCGCGCTCGACGACGCGGACCAGCCGGTGCGGCTGCTGTTCGGCTCCTGCCGGGAGACCACCCAGCACTCCACCGCGCGCAAGCTGCCGCCGGACGCGCTCGACGCGTACGCCCGGCGGGTGATGGCCGCGCCCGGCGAGGCCGCGCTGCCCGACCTGCTGGTGCTGCTCGGCGACCAGGTGTACGCGGACGAGACCTCCCCGACGGTGCGGCGGCTGCTCAAGCGGCGCCGGCGGCGGCCGAAGGACGCCCCGGCGACGCAGGTGGTCAGCTTCGACGAGTACACCAAGCTCTACCTGGAGTCGTGGCGCGACCCGGAGATCCGCTGGCTGTTCTCCACCGTGCCGAGCGTGATGATCTTCGACGACCACGAGGTGATCGACGACTGGAACACCTCGCAGTCGTGGCGCGCGGACATGCGCGAGCAGCCGTGGTGGGCCGAGCGGATCCGCAGCGGCCTCGCCTCCTACTGGGTCTACCAGCACCTGGGCAACCTGAGCCCGGACGAGATCGCCGCCGACCCGGTGTACGCGAAGGTGATGGCCGCCGAGGACGCCACGAGCGTGCTGCACGAGTTCGGCGAGCGGGTCGACAAGGAGGCCGACCTGGCGCACGACACCGAGCGCTGGCGGGCCGTGCAGTACCAGTGGAGCTACGCGCTGGACCTGGGCCGCACCCGCCTGGTCATGCTGGACAACCGGTCCAGCCGGGTGCTCCAGCCGGGCAACCGGGCGATGCTGCCGCCGGGCGAGTGGTCGTGGTTCCTCGACCAGGCGCACGGCACCTACGACCATCTGGTGGTGGGCAGCTCGCTGCCGTGGCTGCTGCCGCCGGGCATCCACCACGTCGAGGCGTGGAACGAGCGCCTGGCCGACTCGGGCCGTCCCTGGGTGGCCCGGCTCTCCGAGCAGATCCGCCGGGCCCTGGACCTGGAGCACTGGGCGGCGTTCCGGCGCTCGTTCGAGGCGCTGGGCGAGCTGTTCGCGCGGCTGGGCAGCGGCACCGCGCCGCGCACCGGGGCGCGGGTGGGCGCCGGGCCGGCGTACGCGCGACCGGCGTCGATCAGCGTGCTCTCCGGCGACGTGCACCACTCGTACGTGGCCCGGGCCCGGTTCGCCGACCGCGACGTCCGCACGCCCGTGTACCAGCTCACCTGTTCGCCGATCCACAACCAGGTGCCGGCCGCCATGCGCCCGCTGATGACGCTGGGCTGGAATCCCGGCCCGGCCGGTGCGACCCGGGCGCTGGCGCGTTCGGCCGGGGTACGCCGCCCGCCGGTGCGCTGGCGGAAGCTGGCCGGGCCCTATTTCGGCAACGCGGTGGCCACGCTCACCCACCAGGGCCGCAGGGCCGCCGTGGTGATCGAGGGGACGACCAGCGAGGGCGAGCTGCGACCGGTGGCGCAACAGCAACTCAGCGACGGGGACTGAGTACCCTCTGAGCGTGGACGAGACGCTGCGCGCCGTGGAGCACGAGTTGACCGCGTTGCTGCGCAGGGGCCGGGCGCTGTCCTGGGAGATCGCCCGCGAGGTCCACCCGAACCTGGAGCCCAACGCGTACGGCCTGCTGCTCTGGCTGCGCCGCTCGGGCTCGATCCGGCTCACCGACCTGGCCGCGAAGCTGGGCATCGGCAAGGGCACGCTCAGCCGCCAGATCGGCGGACTGGAGGCGCTGGGCCTGGTCCGCCGCGACCCGGACCCGACGGACCGGCGGGCGGCCCAGCTCAGCCTCACCGAGGAGGGCACCCGGCGGTTCGACGCGGCCCGGGCGGCCCGACTCGGACAGATAAGGCGTTCGCTCGAAAGCTGGCCGCAAGAGGACGTCGCGGACCTGGCCCGGCTGATGCACCGCTTCAACGAGTCGTTCTGACCCGGCCCCACCTGGAACAAAGCCCGCCCGGGTGAGGTTGTTGCTTTAGGCAACCACCCCCCGCGGTTGCCCGAGGCAACCTTTCTCCCCGCTCCGGAGGCAACCCACGATGACCCAGGCGACTGCGCCCGCACGGGCGACCGCCGTCGACATGTCCCACCGGCAGATCCTGGAGGCGCTCTCCGGCCTGCTGCTGGGCATGTTCGTCGCGATCCTCTCCTCCACGGTCGTCTCCAACGCGCTGCCGCGGATCATCACCGACCTGCGCGGCGGCCAGTCCGCGTACACCTGGGTGGTCACCTCGACGCTGCTGGCGACCACCGCGACCACACCCATCTGGGGCAAGCTCTCCGACCTGTTCAGCAAGAAGCTGCTGGTCCAGCTCTCCCTGGCGGTCTTCGTGCTGGGCTCGGTACTCGCCGGGCAGGCGCAGACCACCGGTGAACTGATCGCCTGCCGGGTGGTGCAGGGCGTCGGCGCGGGCGGCCTCACCGCCCTCGCCCAGGTGATCATGGCGACGATGATCGCGCCGCGCGAGCGCGGCCGGTACAGCGGCTACCTCGGCGCGGTGATGGCCGTCGGCACCATCGGCGGCCCGCTCATCGGCGGCGTGATCGTGGACACCGCTTGGCTCGGCTGGCGCTGGTGCTTCTACGTCGGCGTGCCGTTCGCCGTGCTCGCCCTGATCGTGCTCCAGCGCACGCTGCGGCTGCCGGTGGTCAAGCGCGACGTGACCATCGACTGGTGGGGCGCCACGCTCATCACCGCCGCCGTCTCGCTGCTGCTGGTCTGGATCACCCTGGCCGGCGACAAGTACGACTGGATCTCCTGGACCAGCGGCGCCATGGTGACCGGCGCCGCGCTGCTCGGCGCGCTCGCCGTCCGCGTCGAGAAGCGTGCCGCCGACCCGATGATCCCGCCGCGGCTGTTCCGCAACCGCACCATCACGCTCGCCGTCGTCGCCAGCATCGCGGTCGGCGTCGGCATGTTCGGCGCCTCGGTGTTCCTCGGGCAGTACTTCCAGATCAGCCGCGGCGCCAGCCCGACCATGTCCGGCCTGATGACGCTCCCGATGATCGGCGGTCTGCTGGTCGCCTCCACGGTGGTCGGCCGGATCATCACCGCCACCGGCCGCTGGAAGAGCTGGCTGGTCATCGGCTCGGTGCTGCTCACCGCCGGCTTCGCGCTGATGGGCACGATGCGCGCGGACACGCCGTACTGGCACCTCGCCGTCTTCATGGCGCTGATCGGCCTCGGCGTCGGCATGTCCATGCAGAACCTGGTGCTGGCCGTGCAGAACACGGTCCGCCCGGACGAACTCGGCGCGGCCAGCTCGGTGGTCGCGTTCTTCCGCAGCCTCGGCGGCGCGATCGGCGTGAGCGCGCTCGGCGCGGTGCTCGGGCACCGGGTCACCGGCTACACGGCCGACGGCCTGAGCCGCCTCGGCATCCCGGCCTCCGGGTCGGGTGGCGGCGGCCTGCCGGACGTGCACACGCTGCCCGGCCCGATCCGCACCGTGGTCGAGGCCGCGTACGGGCACGCCGCCGGTGACATCTTCCTGGCCGCCGCACCGTTCGGGCTGCTCGCCCTCGTCGCTGTGGTCCTCATCCGGGAGGTGCCGCTGCGCCGCTCCAACGCCGAGCCGGTCCCCGCCGGGCGGGAGACGGCCGAGGCGATCCCGGCCGGAGCGGGGGACTGACGATGGACGCCACGGAACGTGAGCGGTACGGCCCGCGGACCCGTCCGCTGCCCTACGAACGGGGTACGGACGGGCCACGGGTGGTGCTCGTCGGCGTGGACGGCAGCCGCACCTCGATGCGCGCCGCCTCGTACGCCGCCGGACTGGCCCGGCGGCAGGGCGCCACGCTGGTGGCGGTGTTCGTCAGCTCGCCGGCCTCGTACAGCGCGATGCTCTCCGGTGTGGTGGCCGGCGCGGTCCAGCAGACCCACGACGAGCTGGCCGACGAACTGCGAGCCGAGTGCCGGCGCGGGGCCGAGGAGCTGGACCTGCCGGTGACGTTCCTGTGCCGGCGCGGCGACGCCTACACCGAGCTGTGCCGGGCCGCCGACGAGCACCGGGCCGACATGGTGGTGGTCGGCTCCTCCGAGCAGGCCGGGCACAAGCTGGTCGGCTCGGTCGCCACCCGGCTGGTCCGCAGCGGCCGCTGGCCGGTCGTCGTGGTGCCGTAGGCCGGCGATTAACGCTTCGCGGCGTGCCCGGCGCTCACCTAGCATCCCTCGGATGACCTGGACCGCACCTGAGATCGACCGCCGCCACGAGCCCTACGTCGCCGACGAGCGCACCATGCTGCAAGGCTGGCTCGACCTCCACCGTGACACCCTGCAACACAAGTGCGCCGGGCTGACCGCCGAGCAACTGCGCACACCGAGCGTGGAGCCCTCCGGGCTGACCCTGCTCGGCCTGGTCCGGCACCTGGCCGACGTCGAACGGTGGTGGTTCCGCCACCGCGCCGCCGGCCTGGACCTGCCGGACCTCTACGACTACAGCACCGACCCGGACGCCGACCTCAACGACATCGCCGACGCCGACCCGGCCGAGGCGTTCGCCACGCTGCGGGCCGAGATCGAGGCGGCCGACCGGGCCGTGGCCGACCTGCCGCTGGACCACACGTTCCGGCACCGCCTGCCCGACGGCAGCACCGGCGACATCAGCCTCCGCTGGGTGTACGTGCACGTGATCGAGGAGTACGCCCGGCACAACGGCCACGCGGACCTGATCCGGGAACGCGTCGACGGCGTGACCGGGACCTGACCCGGATCAGTACGCCAGCGCCGCCCGCAGGTACCGCAGGTCGGCCGGTCCGCTCCAGCGGTGCGCGGACAGGCCCGCCACCCGGGCGCCGGCCACCGCGCGGTCCTCGTCGTCGACGAACAGCACCCGCCCCGGCGGCGTCTCCAATGCCTCGCAGGCGGCCTGGAAGTACTCCTTCGCCGGCTTGTGCACCCCGACGACCGAGGAGTTGACGATCACGTCCAGCTCCTCGGTCAGGCCCAGCGCGGCCAGGTCGGCGTCGAGCAGGTCGGTCGCGTTCGTGCCCAGCCCGACCCGTACGCCCGCGGCCCGCACCTCGCGGACGAACGCCAGCACCTCGGGGTCGACCTCACCGCGGTAGCTCTGCCACTCCTGGACCGCCGCCCGGGCCCGATCCGCGCCGACGGCGGGGGTCAGCGCGTCGGCCACGCTCATCATCCACTGGGCGTGGCTGACCTGGCCGGTCAGCACCGGCTGGAGCAGTCCCCAGGACATCGCGATCTCACCGAGGACCCCCTCGGTCAGCCCGTACTCCCGCTCGACACCGGCGGCCACCGCCGGATCCCAGCGGCGCAGCACGCCGTCGAAGTCCACCAGGAGCGCCGTGGCGCGTTCCCGACTCACTCGCTCGTCACCTGTTCCTCGTCGTCGGCCCGGTTGAGCCGCTGGCTGATCACCTGGGTCACACCGGCGCGCATGGTCACTCCGTAGAGCGCGTCGGCGATCTCCATGGTCCGCTTCTGGTGCGTGATCACGATGAGCTGGCTCTTCTCCCGCAACTGTGCCAGCAGCGTGATCAGGCGGCCCAGGTTCACGTCGTCGAGCGCCGCCTCCACCTCGTCCATGATGTAGAACGGGCTGGGCCGGGCGCGGAAGATCGCCACGAGCATCGCCACCGCGGTCAGCGACCGCTCCCCGCCGGAGAGCAGCGAGAGCCGCTTGATCTTCTTACCCGGCGGGCGGGCCTCGACCTCGACACCGGTGGTGAGCAGGTCCTCCGGATCGGTGAGCACCAGCCGGCCCTCGCCGCCGGGGAACAACACGGTGAAGACCTGCTCGAACTCCCGGGCGGTGTCTTCGAACGCGCTGGCGAAGACCTCAAGGATCCGGTCGTCCACGTCCTTGACCACTGTGAGCAGGTCCCGGCGGGTGGCCTTGAGGTCCTCCAGCTGCTCGGAGAGGAACTTGTAGCGCTCCTCCAGCGCCGCGAACTCCTCCAGCGCGAGCGGGTTCACCTTGCCCAGCAGGGCCAGTTCCCGTTCCGCCTTGGCGGCCCGCTTCTCCTGCACCGGCCGCTCGTAGCGGACCGGCTCCGGCACCGGCCGGCCGTCCTTCTCGGCGAGCGCCACGTCCGCGTCGGTGGGCGGGACCAGCCGGTCCGGGCCGTACTCGGCGACGAGCGTGGCCACGTCCAGCCCGAAGTCCTCGGCGGCCTTGGCCTCCAGCTGCTCGATGCGCATCCGCTGCTCGGCGCGCGCCACCTCGTCGCGGTGCACCTGGCTGGTGAGCCGTTCCAGCTCGGCGGCGAGGCGCTTGGCCGCGCCGCGTACCTCGGACAGCTCGGCCTCGCGGGCGGCGCGCTCGCGGGCGACGGCGTCGCGGTGCTCCTCGGCCCGGGCGATCGAGACGGTGAGCCGGGTGAGCGCCTCGCGGGCGCCGCCGACCACGGCCCGGGCGATCTGGGCGCCGCGCGTGCGGGCCGCGCGCCGGGCCGCGGCGCGCTCCCGCGCCGCCCGTTCGGCGGTGGCCTGCCGGGCCAGCGAGTCGGCCCGCCCGGCGATCGAGGCCACCCGCTCCTCGGCGGTACGCACCGCGAGCCGGACCTCCATCTCGTTCTGCCGTGCCTGCGGCACCATGGCGGCGAGCTGGTCCCGCTCCTCGGTGGACGGCTCGGCGTCGATCGGGGTGGCCTCGGCCAGCCGGAGCCGTTCCTCCAGCTCGGCGAGCGCGGCCAGGTCCCGTTCCCGGGCCGCCTCGGCGCGGGCCCGGGACTCGCCGAGCCGGTCGGTCTCCGCCTTCGCCGAGCGGGCGGCGGCGCCCAGTTCGGCGAGGCGGCGCGCGGCCGCGTTGCGGTGGCTCTCCGCCTCCCGCTTGGCGGCGGCGGCGTGCTGCACCGCCTCCTTGGCGGCGGCCACCTCGGCGCGCGCCTCGGCCAGCTGTTCGCGCAGCTCGGCGGCGGTGCGTTCGGCGGTGGCCCGGTTGGCCCGCGCCTCCTCGACGGCGGCCTGCACCTCGATGAAGCTCGGCGCCTTGGCCGACCCGCCGGCCGCCGCGTACGCACCGACCACGTCGCCGTCGGGGGTGACCGCGCGCAGCTCCGGGTTCGCGGCGACGAGCGCGGACGCGGCGGCCAGGTCGTCGACGAGCGCCACGTCGCGCAGCGCCCGGTGCACGGCGGGGCGGATCGCGGCCGAGCACTCCACCAGGTCGGGGGCCCAGCGGGCGCCCTCGGGCAGCTTCGGGCGCAGCGCGTCGGCGGAGCCGTCCATGCCCGGCCCGGCGGGGCTGCCGACGAGCAGCCCGGCCCGGCCGGCGTCGGAGATCTTCAGCAGCCGCATCGCCTCGACTGCCTCGTCCACGCCACTGACCGCCACCGCGTCGGCCAGGCCGCCCAGCGCGGCGGCCAGCGCCGCCTCGTCACCGGGTGCGACGGTGAGCAGCCCGGCGAGGCTGCCGAGCAGCCCCGGCACCTGGTCGGCGCGGGCGAGCAGCTCCCCGGCGCCGTCCTTGCGGCGCAGGCCCATGGCGAGCGCCTCCTCGCGGGCCTTCCAGGTGGCGGCGTCCTTCTCGGCGGCGCGCTCACCGTCGGCCAGGCTGCGCACCGCGGCCTGCGCCCGCTCGTGCACGGCCACCGCCTCGTCGTGCCGGGCGTCCAGGTCGGCGTTGTCCCGGTCCGCCTCGGTCGACTGCTCGGCGACCGCGTCCAGGTCGGCCTGCGCCTTCTCGGCCCGGCTCATCGCGTCGGTGTGCGCGGCGGCGAGCCGTTCGATCTCCTCGCCGGCGCTCGTGGTCCGCGCCCGGGCGGAGTTGACCTGGCCGGTCAGGCGGGCCAGCCCTTCCCGCCGGTCGGCGATGGCCTTGGCGGCGGCGACCAGCTCCCGTTCGGCGGCGGCGAGCTGCCGTTCCAGTTCCTGGCGGTGCTCGACCGCCTCGGCCAGCCGGATCTGGTCCTCGGTGAGCGCGGCGCGCAGTTCCTCCTCCTGCTCGCGTACGCGCCGCGACTCCGCCTCCAGCTGCTCCGGGTCGCGGCCGGGGCGCTCGTCGTCGCCGGCGGCGCTGAGGTGACGCAGCCGCTCCCGGGCCAGCTGCTCGATCGAGCGGAACCGCTCCTGGAGCGCGGAGAGGCGGTACCAGGTGTCCTGCGCCGCCGCGAGCAGCGGCGCGTCCTCGGCCAGCGCCGCCTCCAGCTCGCCGAGGCGGCCCTGCACCTCACCGTGCTCGGCCTCGATCAGCTCGCGCCGCTCGCGCAGCGCGGTCTCGTCGGCGATCTCCTTGTCCAGTGTGGTCCGCAGCGTGTGCAGGTCGTCGGCGAGCAGCCGCAGCCGGGCGTCGCGCAGGTTGGCCTGGATCCCGGCGGCGCGGCGGGCCACCTCGGCCTGCCGGCCCAGCGGCTTGAGCTGGCGGCGCAGCTCCGCGGTGAGGTCGGTCAGGCGGTTGAGGTTGGTCTGCATCGCGTCGAGCTTCCGCAGCGCCTTCTCCTTGCGCTTGCGGTGCTTGAGGACGCCCGCCGCCTCCTCGATGAACGCCCGCCGGTCCTCCGGCTTGGCGTGCAGCATGCCGTCGAGCCGGCCCTGCCCGACGATGATGTGCATCTCGCGGCCGATGCCCGAGTCGGACAGCAGCTCCTGGATGTCGAGCAGGCGGCAGGAGTCGCCGTTGATCTCGTACTCGCTCTCGCCGGAGCGGAACATCCGGCGGGTGATGGAGACCTCGGTGTACTCGATCGGCAGCGCGCCGTCGGTGTTGTCGATGGTGAGGGTGACCTCGGCCCGGCCCAGCGGCGCCCGCCCGGCGGTGCCGGCGAAGATGACGTCCTCCATCTTGCCGCCACGCAGCGCCTTGGCGCCCTGCTCGCCGAGCACCCAGGCGATGGCGTCGACGACGTTGGACTTGCCGGAGCCGTTCGGGCCCACCACGCAGGTGATCCCGGGCTCCAGCTTCAACGTCGTGGCGGAGGCGAAGGATTTGAAGCCCTTCACCGTCAGGCTCTTGAGATGCACCTTCTCGATCCTCGTCCGGTGGCCGCCGTACCGTCGCCGGCTGCGCGGACCTGGTGAACCCGCAGACTAACCCGGGACCGGGGCGCCGCCGCCACGCGACCCACCCGCCGGACCGGCTGTCCGCTTTCGGCCCGGCGGCCGCGGAGGGAACGGAAATGCATGATCACAATTACCGGGCGCAATTCCGGGCGGTTCCGCAAGATCGAGAATTGCGGCGGCGGCGGCGAAAAGGGGTACGCACATGGCTGCGCGCCGGCACTTGAGTGTCGGCGCGCTTTTCGGTGTGGTGCGATTCAGTTTTCCGGCAACTGGAGATCAGGTCAGTGCGGGCTCGGCCAGACGGAGGAGGTCATCCGCCTCCGCCGCTGCCGCCGCAAGCCGATCGTTGTCGGCGCGCAGACGCGTGATCTCGAACTCCAGTGCCTGAACCCTGGCACGCAGTCGGGTGACCTCGTCGAGCAGACGCCGGTCGGGCGCTGCACTTACGTGGCCGTAGAGGGCCTTCGCCATGCTGACTCCTTGATGTGCGCTGCCGGAAAGGCCGGCCAACGCGCGCCCATGATGTTCGCGGCTGCCATTCCCACTGCATCGGGGCATGGCTGGGCGCGACTGGCGACACCTACATATTGAGCCGAAACCCCCTCCTTCGTCAAGTTGACCAAGGCCGTAGATCATCTCCACGTCGGCCGGTCCACTCGCCGGGGGGCTGCCACAAGGCGCGGACACGCTCTGTCCGGACGCCTTTACTGTACGCCGGAAATGTGTGAACGACTCATCCTTGCCGCCGGCTTCGCCTTAACTCTTTCTTAGCCACGTTGCCGCAGCTTGGAACGCGCCCGTAGCGTCACCCGGGCCCGCAACCGACCCGTGGAGGGGACAGGCGTGTACCGCTGGAACGACCCGATCGAACCGGAGGGCGCCCGCCGGCGTCCCGAGCCGCCGACCGACGAGGGTCCGGCGTGGCTCAGCGACCGGCCCGAGCCGCGGTCGTCGTACCTGTTCGGGGACGGAGCGCAGCAGCCGCCGGCCGGTTACGGCGCCCCGCCGGCCGCCGGGGGCTACCGCCCGGAGAGCGCGCCCCCGCCGCACCGGGACCGGTGGAACGGCGAGGAGCAGCCGACCGCCGCGTGGCACGGCCAGGGCCAGGAGCAGCCCACCGCCTGGCAGGGGCATGAGCAGCCGGCCGGCGGCTGGGAGCAGCCCGCCGCGACCTGGCAGCCGGCGACCGGCAGCCCGGCCGACGACCGGCGGCGCCCGAAGCGGCGCCTGTCCCGGCCGCTCGTGATCGGCGGGGCCGCCGCCGCGGCGACGCTCGTGGTGAGCCTCGGCGTGGGTGCCGTCCTGCTGCCCGGCGACGACCAGGGTACGAAGCGCACGTCCGCCGACGCGCCGGTGGCCGCCGCGCCGCAGGCACCCGAGGGGTCGGAGGAGGCGCCCGCCGACGCGCTCGCCCCCGAGTCGGCGAGCCCGTCGGCCGTACCGACCACCGCCGCGCCGAGCCCGACGAAGAAGGCCACCCCGAAGCCGAGCCGCAGCACCGCCCCGTCGCGGCAGCAGGAGCGCACCAGCGCACCGAGCGGCGGTACGTCGAGCGGCGGCTCCACGAGCACCAAGGCCACCGCCACGACCGGGCTCAGCGCCGAACTCCAGAAGGTCGTCACGATCGTCAACCAGGAGCGGGCGAAGGCCGGCTGCAAGGCGCTCACCGTCAACGCCAAGCTGAACCTGGCCGCCCAGCGGCACAGCCAGGACCAGGCCGACCACCAGAAGATGGACCACACGGGCAGCGACGGCAGCCAGCCCTGGGACCGGGTCAAGGCCGCCGGCTACAGCTACCGCATGGTGGGCGAGAACGTGGCCTGGAACTACCAGACCCCGGCGGCGGTCATGGAGGGCTGGATGAACTCCGAAGGCCACCGGAAGAACATCCTCAACTGCTCGTACACCCAGATCGGGGTGGGTGTGGCGCGCAGCAACGGGCCGTACTGGACGCAGGTCTTCGCCACCCCGAGCTGAGCGCGCGTCGTGACCGGCCCGGCGCTCGTTGAGCGGTCGGGGGCGGCGTCGGGCCGCCCGCGTCCGGGGAGCTGTCGATGCGGATCCGGCCGGTGTGGGCCGTGCCGCGCTCCCGGCCGGCCCGCGTCCGCCGACGTGGCCCGCGCCGGGGCGTGGCGCTCGCGCTGACCGCGCTGCTGCTCGCCCCGGTGTCTGCCTGCCGCCGGCCGATCACCCCGCCCGGCGCGCCCACGCCCTGGCCGGCCGCGCAGGCCGGAAGCTGGCGGTGGCAGTGGCAGCTCACCACCCCGGTGGACGTCACAGTCGACGCCGACGTCTTCCTCCTCGACCCGGTGGCGACCACCTCGGCCGAGACCGCCGCGCTGCGCGAGCAGGACCGCCGGCTGATCTGCCACGTCCGGGTCGGCACGTACGCCGCGGACGACCCGGACGCCACCCGCTTCCCCGCCGCCGTACGCGGCACGGCGGTGCCGGCGCGTCCGGGAAGCCGTTTCCTGGACGTGCGGAACTGGGACGCGCTCGCGCCGGTGCTGGCCGACCGGTTCCGGCTGTGCCGGGGCAAGGGCTTCGGCGCGGTGGCGTTCGCCGACGCGGACGGCTACCGGCACCGTTCCGGCTACCCGCTGGACTTCGACGACCAGTTGCTGTTCAACCGCCGGCTGGCCGGGCTGGCCCGCAAGCTGGACCTCTCCCCCGGCCTGGTCGACGACGTGGCGCAGGTGGCCGCGCTGGCCCCCGACTTCGACTTCGCGGTCAACCAGGAGTGCGTACGCCGCCGCGAGTGCGCGAAGCTGCTGCCCTTCGTCGACGCCGGCAAGCCGGTCTTCCACGTCGAGTACACCGGCGAGCCGGCGGACTTCTGCGTCACCTCGGTCGGCTACGGCTTCGCCTCGATCCGCAAGGACCGCGAGCTGGACGCCTGGCGGCAGCCGTGCGCCCTGCCGTGACACCCCGCCGCCCCGCCCGCCGGGAGCGGGGCGCCGATGACGATCATCCCGTACGAAAGCTGCCAACACTCTCCGTGACCCTCAGCGGCGAATAGACGCACGGAAGGCGGTATACCTGAGAGTCATAACTATGACTCTCAGGTATACCGCGCGAACACGAATACCTTCTCAGCGGCCGGCACGAGCCGGAGCTGATGTCAAGCTGTCCGGCACCACCGGTTGGGCGCCGGGACCGAGCCCCGGGGCGGGTCCGCTCGGGATCAGCGGACGCCGACCAGCTCCGGTGCCGGGGCGGGCGGCGGCTCGACCGCCGGGACGGGCCGCCGACGGCGCATGAAGCGTGGCGCCCACCAGTTCGCGTCACCGAGCAGCGTCATCACCGACGGAAGCACGACCGCGCGGATGATCGTGGCGTCCAGCAGGATCGCCGCCGCCAGGCCGATGCCGAGCTGCTTGAAATCGATCATGCTGAGCGTGGCGAAGATGGAGAACACCGCCACCATCACCACCGCCGCGCTGGTCACCACGCCGGCCGAGGAGGTGATGCCGTGCGCCACCGCCTCCCGGGTGGGCATGCCCCGGTCGACCGCCTCACGGATCCGGCTGACCACGAAGACGTGGTAGTCCATCGACAGCCCGAACAGCACCACGAACAGGAACAGCGGCAGCCAGGTGACGATCGCGTCCATCGAGGTGAAGCCGAGCAGCCCCTCCGCCCAGGTGCTCTGGAAGACCAGCACCAGCAGCCCGTACGCGGCACCGGCGGAGAGCAGGTTCAGCACGATCGAGGTCAGCGCCACCACCACCGACCGGAACGTCCACGCCATCACCAGGAACGTCAGCGCCAGCACGAACGCCGCGACGATCGGCAGCTTCGCCCAGATGTGGGCGGCGTAGTCCTCGCTGGCGGCCACGCCGCCGCCGACCGCGTACTCCACGCCCGGGATGCCGACGAGCGTGGCCGGGACCAGGTCCTCGCGCAGCTCGTGCAGCGACCGGGACGCCTCGTCGGAGCGGCTGGCGTGCGGCGTGGCCACCTCCAGCACCGACACCCGCCGGTCCGCCGACACCCGGATCTCCGGGCCGTCCCCCTCGGCCGGCGCGAAGAGCGGGTCGGCGGCGGTACGGCCGGCCAGGTCGGTGAGCGCGGCCCGCACCCGGTCGGCCTGCTCGGCGGGCGCCCGCACGGCGACGGTGTGGCTGGTGCCGTTGCTCGGGAAGGCAGCGGTGAGCCGGTCGTACGCCTGCATGGCCGCGGTGGTGCGCGGCACGTCCTCCGGGCCGGGGAACTTCAGCTTCATGCCGAGCGCCGGCGCGGCGAGCGCGAGCAGCAGCGCGACCGAGATCAGCAGCGTGGCCACCGGCGCGCGCAGCGCGGGCCGCAGCACCGCCGGCCAGAACCGGGGCCGGGCCGGCTGCCCGTTGCGCGGGGCGGTGAGGCGCCACAGCAGCGGCACCCGTGGCCGGTCCACCCAACGGCCCAGCTTCGCCAGCAGCGCGGGCAGCACTGTGAGCGAGCCGATCACGGCGACCGCCACCACGAGGATCGAGCCGACCGCCAGCGAGGAGAAGATCGCGTCCTGGGCGAGCAGCAGACCGCCCATCGAGATGATCACGGCGGTGCCGGAGACCACCACGGCGTGCCCGGAGGTCTCCGCCGCGATCTCCACCGCGTCCAGGCCGGAGCGGCCCTTGGCCCGTTCCTCCCGCTCCCGCCGCACGTAGAACAGCGAGTAGTCCACACCGACCGCCATACCGATCAGCAGGATCACGCTCGCGGTGGTGTCGGTGGCCGGCACCATGTGCGACGCGAGTGTGGACAGACCCATCGCGGCGGCCACCGAGGAGAGCGCCAGCAGCACCGGCACCCCGGCGGCGATCAGCGCGCCGAACGCGATGATCAGGATGGCCAGCGTCACCGGCAGGCTGAGCAGCTCGGCGCGCTTGAAGTCCTTGCCGAGCGTGTCGTCGAGCGCCTTGTCGATCGACGGGCCGCCGACCTGCTCCACCCGCAGTTGCGGGTGCGCGTCCTGCACCTTCGCGGTGGTGTCCCGCAGCGGCTGCACCCGGTCCCCGGCGGTGCCCGGGTCGCCCGACATGGTGATCGGCACCAGCAGCGCGCCGCCGTCGCGCGACGGCATCGGCGTACCGATCGAGGCCACGCCGTCGACCTGCCGCAGCCGGTCCGCCGCGTCCTGCGCGGCGGCCTTCGCGGCGGCCTGGTCGAGCGAGCCCGAGCGTGCGGTGATCAGCACGTTCTCGGTCGCCGGCTGGTCGAACCCGCCACTGTCGACGATCAGCTGTGCCCGTCCGAACTCGCCGATCGCCTGATCCTCGTCGGTGGCCTCGTTCAGCCCGGCGGCGCTGCCGCCGACGAAGCACACCGCCACGAAGACCACCCACAACGCGATCGCGCGCCACGGATGCTCCGCACTCCACCGTGCCAGCCGCACGGTCACCGGTCGCCTGCCCATGTCCCGGGTTCCACCCTCCTGATGCCGGCCCTGTGCCGACCCCAGATGACGCTAGGCAGCAGGCCGGGCCCCGACATCGGGGAACGGCCCCCGCTCGTCCCCGATCCCGGCGGCGAGGTCCGCGCGGCCGGAACCGGCCGCGCGGACCGGGCGGAAAAGGGCATCTCCGGGTACGCTCCGGCGCGTCTCCGGGGACAGTCGGGCGATGCACACCGGCGCAACCCCGAACCGGCTCGGGGTCATCCCCGGAGAGTGCCCCGGGGCCGCGGCTGGCATCGCGGGCAGCTGTAGGAGGACCGGTTCATGAACGCCTCGCGTCGGATCGGGGCGCCGCAGCGGGGGCAGGGCTCCCCCTCCCGGCCGTACGCGTTGAGCGACCGGTCGAAGTAGCCGCTCTCGCCGTTGACGTTGACGTACAGCTCGTCGAAGCTGGTGCCGCCCTGCTTGATCGCCTCGGCGAGCACGTCCCGGACGTGCCCGAGCAGCCGCAGCGCGGCCGGACGGGTCAGCGCGTCGGCCGGGCGGGCGCCGTGCAGCTTCGCGCGCCACAGTGCCTCGTCGGCGTAGATGTTGCCCACCCCGGAGATCAGCGTCTGGTCGAGCAGCGCGCGTTTGACCTCCGTACGCTTGCGCCGCAGCGCCGCCACGAACGCCTCGTCGGAGAACTCCGGGTCCATCGGATCGCGGGCGATGTGGGCGATCTCCGCGGGCAGCTCCGCCCCACCGGCCGACACGGACAGCCCGCCGAACGTGCGCTGGTCGACGAACCGCAGCTCCGGCCCGTCGTCGGCGAACCGGAACCGGACCCGCAGGTGCAGTTCGTCGGCCGCGCCGACCGGCTGCAACAGCAGCTGGCCGGACATACCGAGGTGGCCGATCACCGCGTCGCCGCTGTCCAGCGGCAGCCAGAGGTACTTGCCCCGGCGGCGTACCCCGGTGATCGTCCGGCCGGCGAGCACGTCGGCGAAGTGTGCGCCACCGGGCGCGTGCCGGCGTACCGCCCGCGGGTGGCGTACCTCGACGGCGGCGATCCGCCGGCCGATCACCCACTGGGCGAGTCCTACCCGGACGGTCTCGACCTCGGGCAGCTCAGGCACGGCCGGCGCCCGCCTCGACATCCGTCGTGTCGGCCTGTGGGCTCGTCCCGTCCGGGGCCTGCGCCGCCGCGTCCGCCTCGGCCCGTGCCGCCGCCTCGGCCTGCTCGGTGAGCGTGCGCCAGGCCGACTCGGCCGCGCGCTGCTCGGCCTCCTTCTTGCTGCGCCCCTCCGCACCGCCGTAGCGGTTGCCGGCCACCACCACCCAGGCGGTGAACGTCTTGAGGTGGTCCGGCCCGGTGCCCTCGATCCGGTACTCGGGCACGCCGAGCCCGAGCGCGGCGGTCAGCTCCTGGAGGCTGGTCTTCCAGTCCAGCGCCGCGCCCCGGCCCGCCGACTCGGCCATCAGCGGGTCGAACAGCCGGTGGATGACGATGGCCGCGGTGTCCAGGCCGTACTGGAGGTAGATCGCGCCCAGCAGCGCCTCCAGCGTGTCGGCCAGGATGCTCGCCTTGTCCCGTCCGCCGGTGGCCTCCTCGCCCTTGCCGAGCAGCAGGTACGCGCCGAGCCCGTCCGGGCCCAGGCCACGCGCCACGTCGGCGAGCGCCCGCATGTTGACCACGCTGGCGCGCAGCTTCGCCAGCTGCCCCTCGGGCAGGTCGGGGTGGTTGTGGAACAGCGCTGTGGTGATCACCACGCCGAGGACCGAGTCGCCCAGGAACTCCAGCCGCTCGTTCGTGGGCAGGCCGCCGTTCTCGTACGCGTACGAGCGGTGGGTCAGCGCGCGCTCCAGCAGCTCCGGGTCGAGCGACACCCCGAAGGCCGCCTCCAGGTGGCCGACGGGAGCACGCCGCCGCTTGTCGTTGGTCATGGTGCTACCTCGGTGTCGTGTCGGTCAGGTGCGAGATCGTGCGGGATGTCGGCGAGCAGGGTGCGGACCGTCCCGGCGGCGTCACGGCGCCACAGGTGGGCCGCGAGCGCGATGCCGGAGGCGACGTCCTCGGGGCCGGCCGCGCCGTGGCACACGACCACGGTGCCGCCCACCCCGAGCAGGGCCGCGGCACGCGGGGCGCCGCCGCGTGACGGTGGGCCGCCGGCCATGGCGTACGCGCCCTCGATGGCCTTCAGCAGGACGTTTCCGGTGAAGCCGTCGGTCACCACGACGTCGGCGCGGGTGCCGAGCGAGATGTCGTACCCCTCGACCAGGCCGACGTAGCGGCTGTCGCAGGGCAGCGGCGCGGCGGCGAGCGCGGGTGCGGCGATCCGGCGCAGCCGGTCGCCCTTGCCCGTCTCGACGCCGACGGAGAGCAACCCGACGCGGGGTGCGGTGACGGCGTGGGCCACGGCCGCGTAGGCGGCGCCGAGGAGGGCGTGCCGGGCCAGCGTGGCCGGGCCGGGTTCGAGCGTGCCGCCGACGTCCAGCAGCACCACCGGCCCCTCGACGGCGGGCAGCGTGGCGGCGAGCGCGGGTCGGCGTATCCCGGTCCAGCGGCCGAGGCCGAGCGCGGCGGCGGTGACTGTGGCGCCGGTCGAGCCGGCGGAGACGACCGCGTCGGCGAGTCCGTCGCGGACGGCCTGCACGGCGGTGCGTACCGTGCTCTCGCCGCGGGCGGCGGTGGGATGGTCGGCCATGCCGACGGCGGTCCGCACCGGGCGGACCGTGACCCGGGCGCGCTGAGCCGGGTCGAGCGCACCGATCAGCTCGTCGGCCACCTCGATCGGGCCGACGAGCAGCAGGTGCAGGGCGGGATCAGTGCGTACCGCTCGCAGAGCGCCGTCAACCACGACGGCGGGAGCATCGTCCCCGCCGAGGAGGTCGACGGCGATCCGCGCGGTGCCCGGCTCCGACAGTCCGCCGGCCGGAGACCGGTCGGCGGCGGCGGGAGCCGGGGCACCGGGCGAGAGCCTTGGTGCGCGCGTCACCCGACCGGTGGTCGGGGACGTCACTCGGCGGCCGGGTCAGACCTCGAGGACCTGACGGCCGTTGTAGGTGCCGCAGACGGAGCAGGCGGCGTGCGGCAGCTTGGCCGACTTGCACTGCGGGCAGGCCACGGTCGCCACCGCCGAGGCCTTCCAGTTCGCCCGGCGGGCGCGGGTGTTGCTGCGCGACATCTTGCGCTTGGGGACGGCCACGGTTCTTACTCCTCTGTACGGGTCAGTTGCGTCAGGCTCGCCCAACGCGGGTCGACCTGCTGATGGCTGTGGTCGGCCGGCAGATCGTCCCAGTGCACCCCGCAGTCGGGGCACAGGCCTGGGCAGTCCTCCCGGCAGAGCGGGTTGGTCGGCAGCGCCAGCACCACCGCGTCCCGCAACGCCGGCTCCAGGTCGATCAGATCGCCCTGCATCCGGCCCACCTCGTCCTCTTCGGTCGTGTCGTCCGTGGTGCTGTTCTCGTACGCGTACAGCTCCTGGATCGTCACGGCCAACGAGTCGTCGATCTCGCGCAGGCAGCGGCCGCACTCGCCCTTGACGGGACCGGTGACGGTCCCGGAGACGAGCACGCCCTCGGACACCGACTCCAACCTCAGGTCGAGGTCGAGGTCCGCGCCCTCCGGCACGCCGATCAACTCCACGCCGAGGTCCGCCGGTGCCGGCACGACCCGCTTGTGCGTACGCAACGCGCCAGGTCGGCGCGGCAGTTCCCTCGTGTCGAGGACCAGCGGCGACCTGGGGTCGAGTGTGCTTGGCGAGTGTTTGGGCATAGTCAGACTCCGGCCGTTGAGAGGCCGACAAAGAAGGTTACCTGCCAGGTGGGCGGACCGTCGAACCGGGGCTCACCTCCGGCTCGACGGCAGCCGGCTGTCGGCGACCGGCTCGCGCGCCGCTCAGAAGGGTAGCGGGCGGTCCGCCTCGTCCCCGGCGAAGGTGCCGATCTCGCGCAGCGCGTGCATCTTGTCCCGGCCGCGCTCTATCGAGGCCAGCGCCCGGGTGAGGAACTGCTCGAAGTTGGCCAGGGCGGTGTCGACGTAGTCGTCCACCTCCTCGCGGAGGCGCTGCGCCTCGGCCCGCGCCTCGGCGATGATCCGCGCGCCCTCGTGCTCGGCCGAGACGGTGATCTCGTTGACCGAAACCAGCCGGGCGTGTTCCGCCTCACCCTCGCTGATGATCCGGTCGGCCTCACGCTTGCCGGCCTCCATGATCTTGTCCCGCTCCTCCAGCAGCGCGGCGGCCCGGCGCAGGTCCGCGGGAAGCTCCGCGCGCAGCTCGTCGAGCGTGGCGATCATCTCGCCCCGGTCGACCATGCAGTTGTTGCGCGACATCGGGACGGAGCGGGCCTGCTCCACCATGGCGATCAGTTCGTCGATGCGATCGAGCGGGTCCACCGGTACCTCACTCCTGTCTTCGTCGGCCGCCCTCCATCATGCGGCCTGCGCCCCGTCTCGGCGCTGCAGACATCATGTCGCGCCGAGGCCACCCACACCCCACCCGCCCCACCCGGCGCGTCGCCCCTCCCCGCCCTCCTCCCCGCCCTCGTTTCGGCGATCTTGCAGTTGCGGCCCGGCACTCGTCCCTTGCGGGAGGAATGTCCGGGCCGAAAGTGCAAGATCGCCGGGCGGAGGGGGTGGGGTCAGGGGCGGAGGCGGGCGGAGAGCTGGGCTCGGACCAGGTCGGGGACGTGGGCGGAGATGTCGCCGCCCCACTTCGCCACGTCCTTGATCAGGCTGGACGAGATGAACGAGTAGAGCGGGTTGGTCGGCATGAACAGCGTCTCCACGCCGGCCAGGCCGATGTTCATCTGAGCCATCTGCAGCTCGTAGTCGAAGTCGCTCACCGCACGCAGGCCCTTGATCAGCACACTCGCCTGCTGCGCGCGGCAGAAGTCGACGAGCAGGCCGCGGAACGACTCCACCCGGACGTTGTCGTACGAGGCGGTCACCTCGCGGAGCATGGCGATCCGCTCCTCGACGGTGAACAGGCCCTGCTTCGACTGGTTGACCAGCACCCCGACGATCACCTCGTCGAACAGCCGGCTGGCCCGGCCGATGATGTCGAGGTGTCCGTTGGTGACCGGGTCGAACGAGCCCGGGCAGACCGCACGTCTCATGATCGGCGACCGTACCAAAGAGTGGTCTCGCCGTAACGTCTGCTGCGCTCCGGAGTGACACCTTCCACCCACGTGACCGGTCCGGTACGGCTGGACCGCTCGACGATCACCAGGGCGTCCGGGGCGAGCCAGCCGCCGTCGACCAGTGCCGCCAGCATCGCGGTGATCTCGGCGTCCGGCACCGCGTACGGCGGATCGGCGAACACCACGTCGTACGGCGCGCCGTCCGGGCCGGCCGCCAGCACCGTGGCGACCTTGCCGGTGACCAGGCGCGCGGCCGGCCCGGCCCGGAGCGCGGCGATGTTCTCCCGGATCACCCGGGCGGCCCGCGCGTCGGACTCGACGAGCAGGACGTGGGCCGCCCCCCGGGACAGCGCCTCCAGACCGACCGCGCCGGAACCGGCGTACAGGTCGGCGAAACGCGTCCCGTCCAGGTCGACGTGGGAGTGCACGGCGCTGAACAGTGCCTCGCGGACCCGGTCGGAGGTGGGCCGGGTGCCGGCACCTGGTGGCGCGGCGATCCGCCGGCCGCCGAGCGTGCCGGCCACGATCCGGGTCACCGTCGCTCCCTGCGCATGCCCCGACGCTACGCGACGCCGCGTGGGGTGGACGAAGTACCCGGCGCGACGATCCGTGACCCGATGTACATCAATGATCTCGAATGCATACCGGACCCGGTACGACCCTTCGGATAAGGGTGACGCCCGCGCTCTCGGGCGCCGACCACCCGGTCGGCGCGCCCTCGCCGTGCGTGCGGCGCCGCGGGTCAGGCCGCGTCGAGCACCGACGTGACAGCGGCCGGGCTCACCTCGGCCTGGTTGGCCAGCAGGACGAGCCGCTCGTCCGAGTCGGGCAGCCAGGCGGCGAACGCCTTGTAGCCGCCGTTGTCCCCCGAGTGGTGCAGCGCCCGCCGCCCGGCCAGCGGACCGACGAAGAACCCGTAGCCGTACGCCTCATCCGGCCGCCCGGTCGGTGCGTGCGGTGCGGTCAGCGCCGCCACCGAGGCCGGGGCGAGCAGCCGGCCCCGGCGCGGTACGTCGAGCCAGGTGAGCAGGTCCGCAGCGGTGCACCAGACGTCGCCCGCGCCCATGCTGACGGTCGCCAGGTCCCAGGACGGCACCGGACGGCCGCCCTGGTGCCCGACCGCCACGTCCGGCCGGCCGTCGCCCGTACCGGCGAAGCTGCCCGTCATGCCCAGCGGCGCGAAGACCTCCTCGGCGAGGAACGCGGCGTACGGCCGGTCGGCCGCCCGCTCGACGGTCCGGGCCAGCAGCACGTAACCGGGGCTGCTGTAGTGCCACCCGGCTCCGGGCGGGAACAGCGGCGGAAGCGCCGCGAACCGGTCGAGCAGCTCGTCCGGCTCGGCCGGCCCGTGCAGGTCGATCGCCGGGTACTCCTCCCAGTGGCCCAGGCCGGAGGTGTGGGTGAGCAGGTGGTGCAGCGTCATGCCGGACCATTCCGGCGGCGGCGTGCCGGGCAGCCACCGGGTGACGGGGTCGGCCAGGCGCAGCACGCCGCGCTCGGCGAGCAGCAGCACCGCCACGGCCGCCATCTGCTTGCTGATCGAGGCGATCTGGAACCGGGTCGCCGGGGTGCACGGCCGGCCGGATGTCTCGTCGGCCGCTCCGGCGACCCGGTCCACCAGGAGCTCGTCGCCCCGGGCCAGCAGCAGCACACCGCGTTCGAGGAAAGGTGTCGACATCTGCGCGAGCCTAGGCACGCGACGCCCGCCCCGCAGTCCCCGGACCCGCACCAGCGCGGTCACCGGGCACACCGGCCGCCGAGCGTCAGCCCTTCTCCAGGTATTCGGCGCGCTCCTCGTCGACCAGCGCGGCGACCGACGCCGCCAGTGCCGGATGCCGGGCCAGATCCGGATCCTCCCCGACCAGCTCGATCGCCTCGGCCCGCGCGTCGCGGATCAGTTCGGTGTCCCGCAGCAGCGACAGCAGCCGCAGGTGCGAGCGCCGGCCGGACTGGGTCGCGCCCAGCACGTCGCCCTCCCGGCGCTGCTCCAGGTCGAGTTCGGCGAGCTTGAACCCGTCGGTGGTGGACGCGACCGCGTCCAGCCGCTCCCGCGCGGACGAGCCCTCGGCCGCCTCGGTGACCAGCAGGCACAGACCGGCGGCCGAGCCCCGGCCCACCCGGCCGCGCAACTGGTGCAGCTGGGAGACGCCGAACCGGTCGGCGTCCAGCACGATCATCACTGTCGCGTTGGGCACGTTCACGCCGACCTCGACCACTGTGGTCGCGACCAGCACGTCCAGCTCGCCGTCGGCGAACGCGCGCATCACCGCGTCCTTCTCGTCGGCCGGCAGCCGCCCGTGCAGCACCCCGATCCGCAGCCCGTGCAGCGGCCCCTCGGCCAGCAGCGGGGCCACCTCGGTCACCGCCAGCGGCGGGCGCCGGCCGTTGTCGTCCTCCCGAGGCGCCTCCTCGTCCGACACCGGACCTTCTCCGATCCGGGGGCACACCACGTACGCCTGGTGGCCCTTCGCGACCTCCTCGCGCAACCGGCGCCAGGCCCGGTCGAGGAAGGCCGGCTTCTCGGCGGCCGGGACCACGTGCGAGGCGATCGGCGAGCGGCCCTGCGGGAGCTGGGACAGCGTGGAGGTCTCCAGGTCGCCGTAGACGGTCATGGCCACGGTGCGCGGGATCGGGGTGGCGGTCATCACCAGCACGTGCGGCGGCTGCTCGGCCTTGGCCCGCAGCGCGTCGCGCTGCTCCACGCCGAAACGGTGCTGCTCGTCCACCACCACCAGGCCGAGGTCGTGGAAGTCGACGCCCTCGTAGAGCAGGGCGTGCGTGCCGAGCACGATGCCGGCGCGGCCCTCGGCCACCTCGGCCAGTGCCCGGCGCCGGGCCGCCGCGCCGAGCGAGCCGGTGACCAGCTCCACCCGCGTGGCGTCGGCGGCGGCGCCCAGCTCACCGGCCCGGCCGAGCGGGCCGAGCAGGTCGAGGATGCCCCGGTGGTGCTGGGCGGCGAGCACCTCGGTCGGGGCCAGCAGCGCGGCCTGCCCGCCGGCGTCGACCACCTGGAGCATGGCGCGCAGCGCCACCACCGTCTTGCCGGAACCCACCTCGCCCTGGAGCAGCCGGTGCATCGGGTGGGCCCGGGCCAGGTCGGCGGCGATCTCCCGCCCGACGACCTGCTGGCCGGAGGTCAGCTCGTACGGCAGCCGGGCGTCGAACGCGTCCAGCAGGCCGCCCGCCTTCGCCGGCCGCGCCCGCCCCGGCGACGCCGCCGCCCGGTGCTTGCGCTGCACCAGCGTGAGCTGCACGGCGAACGCCTCGTCCCACTTCAGCCGGCGGCGGGCCCGGTAGAGCGCCTCCTTGCTGGTCGGACGGTGGATCTCGCGCAGCGCGGTGCCGATGTCGATCAGGTTGCGGGAGGCCCGCACGGTGGCCGGCAGCGGATCCTCCGGCGGGGTGAACGTGTCGAGCACGACTCGGACGCATCGGGCGATCACCCAGGTCGGCACCGCCGCCGCGGCCGGATAGACCGGGATCAGCGCCCCGGCGAACTCCTCGACCTCCTCGTTCGCCGCCGCCTCGCCCTCGCCGCCCTCGCCGAGCAGGACGTACTCCGGGCCGTTGAGCTGGCGCTTGCCGCGGAACTCGGTCACCTTGCCGGCGAACAGCCCCCACCGGCCGGGCCGCAGCTCCCGCTCCCGCCACGCCTGGTTGCCGAAGAACGTGCAGGTGAGCACGCCGCCGGAGCCGTCGCCGACGGTGACCTCCAGCAGGTTGCCGCGCCGCTGGCGCATCGGGCGGACCGCGGTGCGCTGCACCTGGGCCAGCACGGTGACCTGCTCCCCCACGTCGAGCGAGCGGATGTCGGTGTGCTCGCCGCGCTCGTCGTACCGGCGCGGGAAGTGGTAGATCAGGTCGCCCGCGGTGTGCAGGTCGAGATGCCCGGCCAGCGCCTTCGCGGTGCGCTCGCCGACCAGCTTCTTCAACGGCGTGTCCACGGTGGCCGCCTCGCTCGTCATTCGACCCCCACCAGGAGCGGATAGTGCGGCTGCCCGCCCTCGTACGCCTGCACCTCAACGAACGGCCAGGCCGCCTCGACGTGTGCGCGGACCCGGTCGGCCAGCCCGGCCGGCGCGTCGGCGCCGCAGAGCAGCGTGACCAGTTCGCCGCCACCGCCGAGCATCCGGTCCACCACAGCGGTGCACGTGTCGACCAGATCCTGCCCGATCAGGTGCACCTCGCCCTCGACCAGGGCCAGCACGTCACCCGGGCGGGCCGGACCGGCGACGGTGAGCGCCTCCCGGGCGGCGTGGCAGACCTCGGCGTACCGGCAGGCGCCGGCCGCCTCGGCCATCGCGATGACGTCGTCCTCGAACCGCCGCTTCGGATCGCGTACGGCCAGCGCGGCGAGCGCCTGCACCGGCGAGCGGGTGGGCACCACGCTCACCTTGATGCCGAGGCCGTGCACCTCCTTGGCCGCCGCGCTCGCCACCGACTGGGTGTTCGGGTCGTTCGGCAGCACCACCACCCGGGCGGCGCCGGTGGCCCGGATCGCGTCGAGCAGCTCACCCGTGGACGGGTTGGCGGGCACCACCACGGCGCCCTCGGCGGCGAACAGCTCCGCGATGCCCGCGCCGGTGGCCACCACCACGGCGGCCCGCCCCTCGGGCAGCGGCACCTGCCGCCCCGGCGCCGGGGCGGCCTGGTCGGCGAAGCGGGTCACGCTGATCCGGTGCGGGCGGCCGGCGACCACGCCCGCCTCGACCGCCGCCCCGATGTCGTTGACGTGCACGTGCACGTTCCAGGTGCCGTCGCCGTCGCCGACGACGGCCAGGGAGTCGCCGAGCGCGTCCAGCTCGGCGCGCAGCCGGGTCACCGCCTCGTCGGTGGCGTCGAGCAGGTACTGCACCTCGTAGGCGTACGCGTCGGAGCCGCTCTCCCGCACGGCGGTGGCCGGCGCGCGGCGGACGGGCGGCGCGGGCACCGGCTGCCCCGGGCTCTCCCCCGTGATCACCTCGACCAGCGCGTCCAGCAGCAGGCACAGGCCGCGCCCGCCCGCGTCGACCACGCCCGCGCGGGCCAGCTCCGGCAACTGCTCGGGGGTACGCGCCAGCGCGTGCGCCGCCGCCTCGGCCGCGGCCCGGGCCACGGCGCGCAGGTCGTCGCTGTCCGCCCGGCGGGCCGCGTGCGCCGCGGCGGCGACCACGCTCAGCAGCGTGCCCTCGACCGGCCGGGTCACCGCGGCGTAGGCGGCGGTGGTGGCGTCGGCCAGCGCGTCGGCGAGCTGCCGCCCCCGCACCGCGGGCACGGCGGCGAGCGTGTCGGCGAAACCACGCAGGATCTGCGAGAGGATCACGCCGGAGTTGCCCCGCGCCCCGAGCAGCGCGCCCCGGGCCATCAGCCGCAGCGCGTGCCCGTGCGGCGTGTGCCCGTCGTCGGGGAGCGTGCCGAGGTCCATGGCCAGGGCCTGCTGGGCCGAGGTGAGCGTGAGCACCAGGTTGGTGCCGGTGTCGCCGTCGGGCACCGGGTAGACGTTGAGGTCGTCGATCTCGCCCTGGTGGGTGCGGAGGGCGGTCAGCCCGCTCGCGCACCAGCGGCGTACCGCTGCGGCGTCGAGGGTTTCCAGCACGTCGGGAAGCCTACTGGCGCGCACCGACACGCGCCGGGGTCGTCCGCCGCGTGTCCGCCCCGGCCGACGGCCCGGCCGGGACGCCGGTACGCTGGGTGGGCTCGCGAAAGGGCCGGTTGGGCGTACCGACTGTCATCGGGTAACCTGACCAGGTTGCCCGGGCAGCGCCTGGCGGCGACCTCATGAACGTTTCAATCCCAGGAGTATCCCGTGGCTAGCGTGTGCGACGTCTGTGGCAAGGGGCCGGGCTTCGGCCACAACGTGTCCCACTCGCACCGGCGGACCAACCGCCGCTGGAACCCGAACATCCAGTCGGTGCGTACCCCGGCCGGTGGTGGCACCACCAAGAAGTTGCAGGTCTGCACCTCGTGCATCAAGGCCGGCAAGGTCACCCGCGCCTGACGCGGCAGCGCCACCGGAACATCGTCGGTCGCCGGCGGATCCCTTCGGGGTCCGCCGGCTTCTGTCGTGTCCGGAGACCCGGCCGGTCCACCGACTCGGTATCGGCCGACCCGCCCCCGCACCCCTGACCGACCGTACGGCGACCGGCTGGTACCGGCCGGTTAGGGTGCTGCTGCGCCGGCCGTCCGGTTCCGGCGCGAGCCGTGGGGAGGATGACCGGTGGACCTCGATCTGGGTCGCGAGCAACTGGTGGTCGTGGGCGCGTCGTTCGGCTCGCTGAGCTGGTTCGACCAGGAACTGCCGCCCGGCAGCGTGGTGCTGGTCGAGGAGCCGGACGTGATCGCCCGTCGCGACCTGGCCCGGTTCGCCGAACGGCTGCCGATGATCGGGCGCCTCGTCGCCGCCGAGTACCAGACCGGCTTCGACCCGGACGCCCTGCTCGCCCGCGAGCCCGGCCTCGCCGACGCCCGGCTGGTCCTGCCCGGCCTGGAGTACGCGGTCGGCGCCACCGCCCGGCTCGCCGAGCGCCTCGGCCTGCCCGGCGCCGGGGTGGAGGCCGCCGACGTCTTCTCCGACAAGCACCGGATGCGGCTGCTCGCCGACCGGATCGGGCTGGCCAACCCGGCCTACGAGCTGGTCGACGACCCGGCGCGGGCGGTGGAGTTCGCGCAGGCGCACGGCGGCCGGTGCGTGCTCAAGCCCACCCGCCGCTCGGGCAGCCTGGGCGTACAGCTGATCACCGACGCGGCCGAGGTGCCGGACCGGTGGGCGGCCAGCGCCGCCCCGCCCGACCCGGCCGAGGCCACCGAGCGCGGCCTGCCCACCGGCGTGCTGGTCGAAAAACTGCTCGTCGGCTCCGAGCACAGCGTCGAGCTGCTGGTCGCCGACGGCGAGGTGGTCTTCGCCAACGTCACCGACAAGCGGATCGCCGGTGGCCGCTTCCCGGTCGAGACCGGCCACACCGTGCCGTCCGCGCTGCCCGCCGACGCGCACGACGCGCTGCGCGCCGCCGCGGTACGCCTCGCCGAGGCGGCCGGCTTCCGCAGCGGCATGCTGCACAGCGAGTGGATCCTCGCCGACGGCGTGCCGACGCTGGTGGAGTGCGCGGCCCGGATGCCCGGCGACATGATCACGGCGCTCATCTCGATCGCCTACGAGCGCGACGTCATCGAGGCGTACCTGCGGATCCTGCGCGGCGAACGGCCGGCGCTGCCGGCGCGGGCGACCGGCGCGGCGGCGATCGAGTTCCTGATCGCGCCGCCCGGCCGGGTCACCGCCGTGGACGGCAGGCGCGACGCGCTGCGCGTGCCCGGCGTGCTCGACGTGCAGGTGGAGACGAAGGTCGGGCAGACCGTCCCGGAGCTGCTCTCCTCCGCGCACCGCAGCGGGCACCTGATGGCCTGGGGGGCAACCCCGGACGAGGCCGCGAACGCCGCGCGCCGCGCCGCCGGGCAGATCCGCATCTCCGTCGACTAGAGCGTGCGGCCGTACGACAGGCAGCCCGGGGCGTCCTTGTAGAAGCCGAAGTTCGGGATCCGCTCGTAGCCCGCCGAGGTGTACATGGCGATCGCCTCGGGTTGCTTGTCGCCGCACTCCAGCACGATCCGCTTGCGGCCGTGGTCGCGGGCGGACCGCTCGACCGCGGCGAGCACCGAGCGGGCCACGCCCCGGCCCCGGGCCGCCGGGTCGGTGTACATCCGCTTCAGCTCGGCCGTGTCGCCGTCCTCGCCGTGGCTGCGCCAGCCGCCGCAGCCCACCGGCCGCCCGTCCAGGTGGCGACGAGGAACGTGCCCTCCGGCGGGGTGAACTCGGCCGCGTCGACCGGGGTCTCGTCGCCGCTGCCGCCGTACCGGGCGCCGAGGTCGGCCAGTGCCGCCCGGATCAGCGCCTGCGACTCGGGCGCGTCGAAGCGCCGCTCCCGGATCTCGATCTCGCTCACCGTGCCAGGTTACGACCGCCGCCGGTCCCGGCCCGGCCCGGCGGCCCGGGGTCGGACGCAGATCACTCCGGGCCGCTATTCCGCTCTGCGGAAGTGGTCCCAGCCGCGCGGGCCGCTGTAGGCGGCGCCGTCGACGGTGACCCCGGCGCCGGCCGCCACCCGCCCGACCGGCCGCCAGCCGTCCGGCAGCGCGGCGTCCGCCGGGAACGTCGCCGCCAGCGCGTGGTCCTCGCCACCGGCCAGGATCCAGGTGTACGGGTCGACGCCGAGCGCCTGCGCCGCGTCCCGCATCTGCCGGGGCACCTCGAACGCGTCCCGGCTCAGGTCGATCGCCACGCCGCTGGCGGTCGCCACGTGCCCGAGGTCGGCCAGCAGCCCGTCCGACACGTCGATCATGGCGGTGGCCCCTGCCGCGGCGGCAGCGGGTCCGGCGGCGTACGGCACCTCGGGGCGGCGGAACGCCTCGACCAGCAGCCGGGGCGTTCGGAAACCCCGGGACAGCACGGTGTAGCCGGCCGCCGACCAGCCGGTACGTCCGGCCAGCGCCACCACTTCGCCGGGGCGGGCGCCGGAGCGCACCACCGGGGCACGGCCGGCCAGGTCGCCGAGCGCGGTGACCGCGACGGTGAGCGTCGGGCTGCCGGACATGTCCCCGCCGACCACGCTCGCGCCGACGAGCGCGGCCTCCGCGCCCAGCCCGTCGGCCAGTTCCTCGGCCCAGGCCGGGTCCAGCTCGGCCGGCATGCAGAGCGCGACGAGCAGCGCGGTCGGGGTGGCGCCCATGGCGGCGATGTCGGCGAGGTTCGCCGCGGCGGCCCGGTGTCCCACGTCCCGCGCCGACGACCAGTCCCGGCGGAAGTGCCGGCCCTCCACCAGCACGTCGGTCGAGGCGACCACCCGCCGGTCCGGCGCCGCCACCACCGCGCCGTCGTCGCCGGGGCCGAGCAGGCAGCTCTGTCCCTGCGCCAGCCGGGCGGTCACCCGGTCGATCAGGCCGAACTCACCGACATCAGTGACCGTCATTCCGTCCCCTCGCTCCGCTGCGTCGTTCCGCACGTCCCACCCCTGTCCGCACCGGCGTGTGCTCGCTCACCGCGTCCGACCGGCGACCGATAGGGATCACGGCCGCTCAGTACGGTAGTTTCACCCTTCGGGTCGCCCGGAGGCGACGGACGGAGGTCGAGTCGTGGTACAGGCGTACATCCTCATCCAGACCGAGGTCGGCCGGGCGCGTGACGTGGCCGGTCTGATCGCGGACCTGGCCGGCGTGGTACGGGTCGACGCCGTCACCGGGCCGTACGACGTGGTCGTGCTCACCGAGGCGAACACCGTCGACGAGCTCGGCAAACTCATCGTCAGCAAGGTGCAGATGGTGCCCGGCATCACCCGCACCCTCACGTGTTCGGTGGTGCGGCTGTAAGTGGACGAGAAGGACACCTCCCCCCGCCGGGACGGCGCCACCCGCCGTGCCGCGCTCTGGGCGACGCTCGTCGCGGTGCCGGTGACCCTGGCGGTGGCCGGGTTCACGTTCGCCAAGCTGGCCCCGGAGTCGCCGAAGGCCGAGCCGAGCGCGTCGGCGAGTCCCCGGGCGCAGTCCAGCGCGCCGGTCGAGATGCCCGCCCCGGCGCTGGCCGAGCGCCCGACCATCCTCTGCCGGGCCCTGATGTCGCAGCTCCCGGACAGCGTGCGTGACCTGCCGCAGCGCCCGGTCACCGCGGGCCCGGAGCAGAACGCCGCGTACGGCGACCCGGCGCTGACTGTGGCCTGCGGCGGCAGCCCGGCGCAGTTCCCGCCCACCGACGAGGTGTGGACGGTCAACAAGGTCTGCTGGCACGCGGCCGAGGAGGCCGACGCCACGGTGCTGACCACCGTCGACCGGGAGACCCCGATCCGGGTCCGGGTGCCGAAGTCGTACGAGCCGCCGCTCCAGTGGGTGACCTCGATCTCCGACACGATCGTCAGCTCGGTCCCCTCGGCGAAGCAGGCCCCCTCGGGCTGCTCCGCCTGACGCCCGCCGGCTCAGCGGCCGGCGCGGCGGTGCAGGCGGTCAGCGGCCGGCGCGGCGGTGCAGGGCGGTACGGATCAGGCGGTTGACCAGCTTCGGGTACTCCAGCCCGCTGGCCGACCACATCCGCGGGAACATCGACGTCGGGGTGAAGCCCGGCATCGTGTTGATCTCGTTGAGGTAGACGTCCATCTGCGGGGTCACGAAGAAGTCGACCCGGGCCAGGCCGGAGCAGTCGAGCGCGGTGAAGGCCCGGGTGGCGTAGTCGCGCACCTGCCGGGCCACCGGCTCGGGCAGGTCGGCCGGTACGTCGTACTCGCAGACCTCGTCGGCGAAGATGTACTTGGCCTCGAAGTCGTACCAGTCGCGGTCGCCGATCATCCGCACCTCGGCGAGCACGGAGGCCTCCGGCGCGCCGCCGGCCTCACCCTCCAGCACGCCGCACTCGATCTCGCGGCCGACCACCGCGCCCTCGACGAGCACCTTGCTGTCGATCTCGCGTGCGGTGACGAGCGCGGCGTCCAGGTCCGCCCAGTCGTCGACCTTGGTGATGCCGAACGAGGAACCGGCCCGGGACGGCTTGACGAAGACGGGCAGCCCGAGGCGTTCCTTGTCCTCCTCGCTCAGCGACATCCCGGCGCGCAGCACCGCGTACGGGCCGACCGGGATGCCCTCGGCGGCGCAGAGCTTCTTGGTGAACTCCTTGTCCATGGCCGCGGCGGAGGCGAAGACGTTCGCGCCGACGTAGGGGATGTCGGCCATCTCCAGCATGCCCTGGATGGTGCCGTCCTCGCCGTACGCGCCGTGCAGCACCGGGAAGACGACGTCCACGTCGGCCAGCGCGACCGGCCCCTGGGCCGGGTCGAGCACCATCAGGCCGCCGACGGCGGGGTCGGCGCGCAGCACCAGTTCGGCGCCGGAGCCGGCGGTGATCTCGGGGAGCTTGCGGTCGGCGATGGCGAGCCCGCTCGGGTCGCCGCTGGCGAGCACCCACTGGCCCTGCCGGGTGATGCCGACCGGGACCACCTCGAACTCGTCGGGGTCGAGCGCGGCCAGCACGCTGCCCGCGCTGACGCAGGAGATGCCGTGCTCGGGGCTGCGGCCGCCGAAGACGATCGCCACACGGGTCTTGCCTGGGGTGGTCATGGTCACCTCATCGTTCGCGACTGCGGCTGGCCGTGCTCGCCGGTGGCGCTCACCCGACTGACCTTACTGTGCGTTGCCGCAAGCGGTGGTCGTTACCCGGGGAGACGCGGAGTCGCGTGGCAAACGGTCAAGGTGACATATACGGGGAGTAACGGAACGGTGTGCCTCAGAAGGCCGGGTGCCGGGGCCGGCGGCCGACCGCGATGACCTTCACCCGTTGCCGGCCGGCCCGCACCATGCCCAGCGCCATGAACGCGCCGGCGATCCGGTCGGCCGCCTCCCGGCTGCTCGCGCCGACGACCTGGCGGCGGCGTTCCGGGCTGGTCCGTTCGTCGCGCCGGGCGCCGTCCGGTGGACGCACGTCGGTCAGGACCACCAGGAACCTGGTCACCGCGGAACCCCTCCCCGTCTCGTGAACCGGCAGGGGCACGCGGCGGTCGGATCGTGGGGGAGTGAAGAATCCGACCACCGCGCGCCCCATCCCCTCCGGTCGCTCACCACCACCGTCGCCACGACAACCGGCGGTGAGGACGCCGTCACACATTGACAGGTTCACCGGCGTGAATGCAACTCTCATCGACTTTCTCTCATGCCCATTTTCCCGCGGGATGTGCGACCATCGATGCATGGCGCCGAAGACCGCCCGGGCCCGACGGCTCGGCATCGCCCTGCGGACCCACCGGGAGGCCGCCGGCCTCACCCTGGAGGCCGCGGCCGACGAGATCAACAGCACCCGGAGCACGCTGTCCCGCTACGAGAACGCGCAGACGCTCGTCAGTCCCGCCACCGTGCGTGCGCTGCTGACCAGCTACGGCGTGGGCCCGGCGGACATCGCCGCGGCGGTGCAGCTCGCGAAGGACGCCCGCAAGCCCGGCTGGTGGGTGTCCTACTCGTACCTGCTGGACCAGCGCACCATCGACTTCATCGCGCTGGAGGCCGAGGCCACCGGCATCGCGAACTTCGAGCCGTCGGTGGTGCCCGGTCTGCTCCAGACCGCCGACTACATCCGCGGGGTGATGCGCGGCGGGCCGCACACGCTCACCGACGAGCAGGTGGAGCAGCGGGTCCAGCTACGGCTGGACCGCCAGCAGCGGCTCTCCGGCGCCGAGCCGCCGATCCTCGACGCCATCATCGACGAGGGCGCGCTGCTGCGCCCGGTCGGTGACCGCTCGGTCATGTCCGGCCAGCTCCAGCACCTGCTGAAGATGGCCGAGCTGCCGAACGTCACGGTGCAGGTGATCCCGCTGGCCGCCGGCTACCACCGGGGCACGCGTGGATCGCTGCACATCCTGGAGTTCGCCGACCCGGAGGACCCGATCATCGCCTCGGTGGAGACCGTCGCCGGGCAGATGGTCCTCGACCGGCCGGGTGACCTGCGAACCTGCGCCAAGATCATGGAGCACCTGCGGACCGTGGCGCTGAGCCCGGCGGCCAGTCGGGACCAGCTCCTCCGCCTGCTGAACGAGAGGTGACCAGATGAACGGCACGAACCGCACGAACCCCGCACCGGCCGGCTGGCGCAAGAGCAGCCACAGTGGCGACGAGGGCGCATGCGTGGAGATGGCGCCGCTGCCCGGCGCGGTGGCGGTCCGCGACTCGAAGGACCCGGCCGGCCCGGTGCTGGTGTTCCCGCCGCACGCCTGGGCCGCGTTCACCGCGGCGCCGCCCCACGCCTGAGCGGCCCGTCGGCGGGCGGCGATCAGCCGAGTGGGGCGGCGGCGGCGACTGCGCCGCGCACCGCCTCCAGCGCCGCGATGGCCACCCCGCGCGCCCCGGCCATGTCCCGGTCCGGCACCAGCGCGAAGGTGGCCACCGCCCGCTGCTCCTCCCGGAGCACCGTGTGCTCGGCGACCGCGGCGAGGAACCAGTCCCGGAACTCCGGTGCCGCCTCCACCACGCCCCCGCCGACGAAGTACGCGTGCGGGTCGGTGAAGTTGGCCGCGATGGTGAACAGCCGGCCCAGCGCCTTGGCCTGCTGGGCGAACACCAGGCGGGCCAGCGGGTCGCCGCGTTCGCCGTAGCCGCGCAGCAGCTTCGCCGCCCGGTCCGGCTCCTCCGCCGCGAGCGGATGCTCCGGATGCCGGGCCAGCCAGTACGGCAGCAGGTTGCGCCGGATCGCGGTGAGCGAGGCGACGCTCTCCGCGTCCCCGGTGAAGCCGCAGGCGCAGACCGGCGCCGCCTGGTCCGGCTCGACCAGGCCGTCCAGCGGGATGTGCACGTGCCCGAACTCGCCGGCCATGCCGGCCGCGCCGCCGACCACCCGGCCGGACTCCACCACGCCGCCGCCGAGGCCGGTGCCGACGATCGCGGACACCGACGACCGGGCCATCGCCTCGGCGCCGAAGTGCACGTGGTGGGCGTAGAGCGCGGCGGCGTTGCCGTCGTTGGCGTAGACCACCGGCAGGCCCAGCCGCCGTTCCAGCGCGGTGCGCACGTCGAAGCCCCGCCAGGCGGGCTGGGAGAAGTTCGTCGAGCCGCGGGACGAGATCACGCCGGTGGCGCTGGCCGGGCCGGGCGTGTCCAGCCCGACCGCGCGGACCAGGTCACGCGGCACGCCGGTGTGGGCCAGGACGCCGTCGAACGCCCGCGACAGCGCCTCCACCGCCGCCTCCGGGCCGTCGCCGACCTCGCTCGGGATCTCCAGCAGCCCGTCCACCAGGAACCGGCCGTCGACGGTCAGCACGGTGGCGTTGTCGCTCGTGCCCCCGTTGTCCAGCCCCACCACCACCGGCACACCTGAGCCGCCCACCGCCACCGCCTCCCGCCGCGCCTGACCCGAGGCTAGTTCCCGCCCGGCCCACCCGCCACGCCCCCGCGTGGACTCCCCCGGCCTCGGTCAGCCGGGACGGCGGGCGGTCACCGCCGTGGCCTCCCGCTCCTCGTCGCGGACCACGGCCGGGTCCAGCCCGGCGGCGGTGAACACGGCCGACAGCTCCGGGGCCTGCGCGGCGCTCGCCTCGACCACGACGTGCCCGCCCGGCGCGAGCCACTCGGCCGCGCCGGAGGCGACCCGGCGCAGCACGGCCAGGCCGTCCGTGCCGCCGTCCAGCGCCACCGGCGCCTCGTAGAGACGCGCCTCGGCCGGCAACGAGGCCACCGCACCGGTCGGCACGTACGGCGCGTTCGCCACCACCAGGTCCAGCTCTCCGCGCCGCCCGGCCGGCAGCGCGTCGAACAGGTCGCCCTGGTAGACCGGGACGCCGAGCGGTTCGAGGTTGCGCCGGGCGCAGGCCACCGCCACCGGGTCGATGTCGGCGGCGGCCAGCCAGCGGGGCGCCAGCCGCTCGTGCAGCACCACGGCCGCGGCGCCGGAGCCGCAGCACAGGTCGAGCACCGCCGGCGCCGGCCCGGCCAGCGCCGTCGCCGCCTCGACGAGCAGCGCGGTCCGGCCGCGCGGCACGAAGACCCCCGGGTGTACGGCGATGCGCCGGCCGCAGAACTCGGCCCAGCCGAGCAGGTGCTCCAGCGGCAGGCCGGCGACGCGACGGTCGGCCAGCCGGGTCAGCGACTGCGCCGAGTCGGCGGCGGCGATCAGCAGTTCCGCCTCGTCCTCGGCGAAGACGCAACCGGCGGCGCGCAGCCGCCGGACGAGGGCGGGACGGTCGGGGGTGAACACGGTGGGTGCCATGGCAAGCCTTTCGGGAAGCGCTCGTCGGCGCCCCCGGCGTCGCCTCAGCCCCGAAGCGACGCGGACTCGGAGGGAGCGCCGGTCCTCTGCTGGTGGATCGGACTCACCTCCTCGGGTCGGGGCCGCACGGGCCGTGGCTGCCCGTCACGATAGCCCAGCGGGCGATACGCCGTCAGCCCGCCGCGTCCAGCGCCGCCGTCACGTCGGCGAGCAGGTCGGCGGTGTCCTCGACGCCGCAGGAGAACCGCACGAAGCCCGGCAAGGTGTCGTCGCCCCACTGGGCCCGCCGGTCGGCGGTGCTGTGCAGGCCGCCGAACGAGGTGGCGGCGGCCACCAGCCGGGAGGCGGCGAGGAACCGGGCCACCCGGCGCTCGTCACCCAGGTCGAACGAGAGCACACCCGGCACGCGCCGCATCTGGGCCGACGCGACCGGATACGCCGGGTCGTCCGGCCGTCCGGGCCAGCGCAGGCCGGTGACGTCCGGGCGGCCCGCGAGCACGTCGGCCAGCGCCCGCGCGTTCGCGGTCTGCCGGGCCAGCCGCAGGTCGAGCGTGGCCAGCGACCGGTGGGCCAGCCAGCAGTCGAACGCGCCCGGCACGCCGCCGGTGGCGTTGCGCCAGGTGGTCGTCGCGTCCCGCAGCCCGGCGTCGCGGGTGGCCAGGTAGCCCAGCAACAGGTCGGAGTGGCCGGTCAGCGCCTTGGTGCCGGAGGCGACCACCACGTCCGCGCCGAGGTCCAGCGGGCGCTGCCCGAGCGGCGTCGCGGTGGTGTTGTCCACCGCCACCAGCGCACCCGCGGCGCGCGCGGCGGTGGCCACCGCCCGCACGTCGACGACGTCCAGGCCGGGGTTCGCCGGAGTCTCCAGCAGCACCAGCCGGACACCGTCGAACGACGGGTACGGCCCGGCCGTCGGCACGAGCACCACGCGTACGCCGAGCTGCTCCAGCGCGCCGGAGGCGAACGCGCGCACCGAGTAGTAGCCGTCGGCGGGCAGCAGCACGGTGTCGCCGGGACGCAGCACGGTCAGCAGCAGCCCGGTGATGGCTGCCTGGCCGCTGGCGAAGACCCGGCAGTCACCGCCCTCCAGCTCGCCGATCGCGGTCTCCAGCAGCCGCCGGGTGGGGTTGTCGGGCCGCCCGTACCCGTCCACCGCCGCCGACGGGCCGCGCTCCGGGTCGAGGTGGTACGGCGCGGCGAAGACCGGGCCGGGCAGGAACGGCTGACCGGGTACCGCGTCCGGCAGACCGGCGTGCACGCTGCGCGTGCCGTCACCCCAGTGCTCGCTGCTCATCCCGGCTCCGCTCACTCGTACGACTCGGGCTTGGCGGTACGGCTCATCAGCGCGTCCACCGCCAGGCGCGGATCCATCCCCTCGTGGCAGATCCGCTCGATCTGCTCGGTGATCGGCATCTCCACCCCGTGCGCGCGGGCCAGGTCACGGATGGCCAGGCAGCTCTTGACGCCCTCGGCGGTCTGCCGGGTGGCCGCCTGGGCCTGCTCCAGCGTCTCCCCCCGGCCCAGGTGCTCGCCGAAGGTGCGGTTGCGGGCCATCGGCGACGAGCAGGAGGCGACCAGGTCACCCATGCCGGCCAGCCCGGCGAACGTGATCGGGTCGGCGCCGAGCGCCACGCCCAGCCGGGCGGTCTCGGCCAGGCCGCGGGTCATCAGCATGGCCCGGGTGTTGTCGCCGAAGCCCATCGCGGTGGCGATGCCGTACGCCAGCGCGATCACGTTCTTCACCGCCCCGCCCAGCTCGCAGCCGATCACGTCGTCGTTCGTGTACGGGCGGAAGTACGGCGTGCGGATGGACGCCTGCACCAGCGCGGTACGCCGGCTGTCGGTGCCGGCCACCACCGTCGCGGCCGGCTGCTCGGCGGCGATCTCCGGGGCCAGGTTGGGCCCGGAGACGACCACCACCCGGTCGGCGGGCACGCCGGCGGTCTCCGTGATCACCTGGCTCATCCGCTTGGTGGTGCCCAGCTCGATGCCCTTCATCAGCGACACGAGCGTGGCGTCCGGCGCCAGGTACGGCGTCCAGTCGGCGAGGTTGCCGCGCAGCGTCTGCGACGGCACCGAGAGCACCACCACCTCGGCGCCCTCGATCGCCTCGGCGGCGTCACCGGTGGCTGTCACCCGCTCGGGCAGGCGTACGCCCGGCAGGTACTCCGGGTTGTGCCGCCCGGTCCGGATCGCCTCGGCCACGGCGGCCCGGCGGGCCAGGACCGTCACGTCCCGCCCGGCGTCGGCGAGGATCTTGGCGAACGCGGTCCCCCAGGAACCGGCGCCCAGCACGGCGACGTGCCCGCTCATTCGGTGACCTCCCGGGTGCCGGTGCGGGCCGGCCGCTGCCAGAGCGGCGGTGGTGTGCCGCCGCGGATCTCCGCGACCAGATCCCGGATGCGCAGCATGATGGTGTCCGTCATCTCCTCCAGGATCGGCCGGGTCGGTGTGGCGCCGGCCCAGCGGCTCAGGTCCACCGGCGGCCCGGCGACCACAGTCACCGGGGTACGCGGGCGCAGCCCGAACCGGGCCGTACGCGGGTCGAACATCCGTTCCGGGCCGACCATGGCGATCGGGACCACCGGGGCGCCGGTGGCCAGCGCCAGCCGGGCCGCGCCGGTCTTGCCCTTCATCGGCCACAGGTCCGGCTCCCGGGTGGTGGTGCCCTCCGGGTAGATCACCACGGCGCCGCCCTCGGCCAGCGCGGCGATCAGCTTGTCCAGCGACTTGACCGCCTCGACGGTGCCGCGCTCGACCGGGATCTGCTGGCAGCGGTGCAGGATCCCGCCGACCACCGGCACCCGGAACACGCTGGCCTTGCCGAGGAAGCGCGGCCAGCGCCCGGCGTCGTAGATGTAGTGCGCGACCACGAGCGGGTCGGCGTGCGAGATGTGGTTCGGCACGAGGATCACGCCGCCGTCGCGGCGCAGGTGCTCCATGCCCCGCCAGGTGCGCCGGGTCCAGACCGTCATCAGCGGCTTCACCAGCACCACGGCGAGCCGTCGCCAGAACCCCAGCCTGCGCCGTGCCACAGTGCCTCCTCGATCCGCCCTCGCGCCCCGGCACAGAATCATGCCTGTTCGCCCCCGCTGCGGCCAGTGCGGGTACCGGCGCCCTCGCTGGCAGGATGGTCGGCGTGTCTGAGGCCCGCTGGACCGTGGTGATGCCGGTGAAGCGCCTTCCGGCGGCGAAGAGCCGTCTGCGGGGCGCGCTGCCTGGCGTACCCCACGAGGAGCTGGCGCTGGCCCTGGCGGCCGACACGCTGCGCGCGGTGCGGGCGTGCCCGGCGGTCGCCGGGGTGCTCGTGGTCACCGACGACCCGCGGGTGACCGCGGCGGCCGGCGCGGCGGGGGCCCGCGTCGCCGCCGACCCCGGCGGCGGGCTGAACGCGGCGTTCCGGCACGGCGCGGCCGTCGCCGGGCCGCGCGCCGCCGTGGCCGGCCTGACCGCCGACCTGCCGGCGCTGCGACCGGCCGACCTGGCCGCCGCACTGCGTGCCACCCAGGGGGTACGCGGGTTCGTGGCGGACGCACCGGGCGGAGGCACCGTGCTGCTCGCCGCGCCGGCCGGGGCGCCGCTGGCGCCGCAGTTCGGGCCGGGCTCGGCGGCGGCGCACGCGGCGAGCGGGGCGCTGCCGCTCGCCGGCGACTGGCCCAGCCTGCGCCGGGACGTGGACACCCCGGCGGACCTGGCCGACGCTGCCGGGCTGGGCGTGGGGCCGCGCACCGCCGCGCTGCTGGCCCGGGTCGCCGCAGCGGTGGAGTACGGTGCTGGCATGCAGGGGACGGTGGCGACCTACGACGCGTCGACCCGCAGCGGTGTGCTGCTGCTCGACGACGGCACCGAGCTGGCGTTCCCGGCCCGCGCGTTCGACGCCTCCGGGCTGCGGCTGCTCCGATTGGGGCAGCGTGTCCGGATCGAGCGGGACGCCGACGGCGAGGTGGTCCGGGTGACCTTGCCGACGATGGCGTGAACAACCTGGCCCGAGTTCATTTTCCGTTCACCCTTATCGGGGAATCATGAGGTGGTGAGCACCCCTCGCGAGCACCCCGACGGCCCGCCGCCGATCCTCGACCCCGGCACGCCCCGCAACGGCCGCCCCGCCCGCGGCCCGGACGGGCGGTTCCGCCAGCCCCGGCCTCCGGAGGAGCGCCTCGGCGCCGACCCGGACGCGGCCGGCGCGACCGGGCTGGACGAGCCGCTCGACCCGGTGGAGGGCCCCGGCCCGGCCGACGAGACAGCCGCGGACGCCGGGCCGCAGGCCGCGCCGCCGCTGCCGGAGGACCGCTTCCTCAACCGGGAGCTGTCCTGGCTCGACTTCAACGCCCGGGTCCTGGCGCTCGCCGAGGATCCGCGCACCCCGCTGCTGGAACGGGCGAAGTTCCTGGCCATCTTCGCCAGCAACCTGGACGAGTTCTACATGGTCCGGGTCGCCGGGCTGAAGCGGCGGCTCTCCGCCGGCCTGCCGGTACGCGGCGGTGACCGGCTGCCGCTGCGCACCCAGCTCGACCTCATCACCGAGAAGGGCGCCGGCCTGGTCGCCCGCCACGCCACCTGCCTGGTCGACGACGTGCTGCCGAAGCTCGCCGCCGAGGACATCCGCATACTGCGCTGGAGCGACCTGGACGACGCCGAGCGGGAGCGGCTGCGCACCTGGTTCCGGGAGCACATCTTCCCGGTGCTCACCCCGCTGGCGGTCGACCCGGCGCACCCGTTTCCGTACATCTCCGGCCGGTCGCTGAACCTGGCCGTGTCGGTACGCGACCCGGACGGCGGCTCGGAGCTGTTCGCGCGGGTCAAGGTGCCGAACAACGTGCCCCGGTTCGTCCGGGTGCACCGCGACCAGCCGGGTGTGCGGTTCCTGCCGGTCGAGGACCTCATCTCGGTGCACCTCGGCCAGCTGTTCTCCGGCATGCAGGTGGTCGAGTGCCACCTGTTCCGGGTGACCCGCAACGCCGAGGTGGAGGTGGACGAGGACCGCGACGAGGACCTGCTCCAGGCACTGGAACGGGAGCTGGCCCGCCGCCGGTTCGGCCCGCCGGTACGCCTGGAGGTCGCCGCCTCCATCTCCGACCACATGCTGGAGCTGCTGGTCCGCGAGCTGGACATGGACGGCCACGACGTGCTGCGCGTGCGGGGCCTGCTCGACCTGTCCGCGCTCTGGCAGGTCTACGGCGAGGCCGACCGGCCCGACCTGAAGGACCCGTCGTTCGTGCCGGCCACCCATCCGCGCCTGGCCGAGGGTGAGGTGCCGCGCAGCGTCTTCGCGACGCTGCGCGACGGCGACGTGCTGGTGCACCACCCGTACCACTCGTTCGCGACCAGCGTGCAGCGCTTCGTCGAGCAGGCGGCGGCCGACCCGAACGTGCTCGCCATCAAGCAGACGCTCTACCGCACCAGCGGCGACTCCCCGATCGTGGACGCGCTCGTCGACGCGGCCGCCGCCGGCAAGCAGGTGGTGGTGCTGGTCGAGCTGAAGGCGCGCTTCGACGAGGTGGCGAACATCGGCTGGGCCCGCACGCTGGAACGGGCCGGCTGCCACGTGGTGTACGGCCTGGTGGGGCTCAAGACGCACTGCAAGACCGCGCTGGTGGTACGCCAGGAGGGCAACCAGATCCGCCGCTACTGCCACATCGGCACCGGCAACTACCACCCGAAGACGGCCCGGCTCTACGAGGACTTCGGCATGCTCACCGCCGACCCGGAGATCGGGGCCGACCTGACCGACCTGTTCAACGTGCTCACCGGCTACAGCCGGCAGACCGCGTACCGGCGGCTGCTGGTGGCGCCGCAGGGCATCCGCAGCGGCCTGATCGAGCGCATCGACCGGGAGATCGAACACGTCCGGCTGGGCATGCCGGGGCTGGTGCAGTTCAAGGTGAACTCCCTGGTGGACGAGGAGATCACCGACGCGCTCTACCGGGCGTCGCGGGCCGGCGTGCACGTGGACCTGCTGATCCGCGGCATGTGCACGCTGCGGCCGGGCGTGCCGGGCCTGTCGGAGAACATCCGGGTCCGCTCGATCCTCGGCCGGTTCCTGGAACACTCCCGGATCTTCCGGTTCGGCAACAACGGCGACGCCGAGTTCTGGATGGGTTCGGCCGACCTGATGCACCGCAACCTGGACCGCCGGGTGGAGGCGCTGGTGCAGGTGAGCGACCCGGTGGCCCGGGCCGAGCTGGACCACGTCCTCACCGCCGCGTTCGATCCCGACGTGGACGCGTTCGAGCTGGCCGCCGACGGCACCTGGCACCGGCGTACCGGCGACGGCGACGTGCCGCTGACCCACCTTCAGGATCTGTTGCTGCGCCGGGTCGGCGGGCGGGCGGACTGACCGGGCCGTGGCGCGTGCCGGGCGGGCATACGGTGGGCGGGTGAGCGACGACGAACCGGTGCGGATCCGGGCCGCGGGTGGCGTGGTGTGGCGCCCGGGTCCGGCCGGCGTCGAGGTCTGCCTCGTGCACCGCCCCCGGTACGGCGACTGGTCGCTGCCGAAGGGCAAGCTCGACCGCGGCGAGCACCCGCTCGTGGCCGCCGTCCGCGAGGTGGCCGAGGAGACCGACGTCCGCGCCGTGCCGCAGGTACGCCTGCCCACCGTCCGCTACCGCAGCGAGGGTCTCGCCAAGGCGGTCGACTACTGGTCCATGCGGGCGGCGGGCACCGGCGGGTTCCAGCCCGGCACCGAGGTCGACGACGTGGCCTGGTTCCCGGTCGACGACGCGGTACGCCGGGTCAGCTACCCGCACGACGCCGAGGTGATCGCCGCGTTCGCGGCGCTGCCTCCGGTCACCGCGACGGTGCTGCTGGTCCGGCACGCGCACGCCGGCAAGCGCGGCACCTGGACCGGCCCGGACCACGGCCGCCCGCTGGACGAGCAGGGGTGGGCGCAGGCACGTCTGCTGGTCCCGCTGGTGGTGCTGGTCCGCCCGGCCCGCCTGTTCTCCGCCTCGGCCCGCCGGTGCGTGCAGACGCTGGACCCGGCGGCGGCCCTGCTGGACCTGCCGATCGAGGTCTGCGGCGACTTCGACGAACCGGCGCCGGGCCAGCAGGCGGAGGAGTGCGCGCTCGCCGCCGCGGCCCGGCTGACCGCGCTGGCACAGGCCGTCGGGACGGTCGCGGTGTGCAGCCAGGGCAAGGTGATCCCGGGCGCGCTGGAACGTCTCACCGGCCGCGTGGACGAGGACTTCACCACCGCCAAGGGCGGCGGCTGGCTGCTGCCGTTCTCCGGTGACCGGCTGGTCCTTCCCGACCGGTTGTAGTCGCGGCTCTCCCGCCGCCTGTGGCGTCCTCGCCGGACCGTGCGCTCAGGGCAGCGTGACGGTGAGCGTCACCGGGAGGTGGTCGCTGGCCTCGGTGCGCGGCGCGCGTACCTCGCCGGCGGTCAGCCCCGGAGACACGAAGACGTGGTCGATCTGGGTGCGCGGATCGTCGGCCGGGCTGGTCCGCAGCGGCCGGGCCGGGGCCAGCGCGTCCACCAGCCCGGAGCGGGTGAACTCGGCGAACGCCGGGTCGTCCGGCTCGGTGTTCAGGTCGCCGCCGAGCACCAGTGGACGGCCGTTCGCGTACCGGCCGGCGAATTCGGCCACCTCGCCCGCCTGCTCGACCGGATCCCGGCCGGGCGGCGGTTGCAGGTGCGTGGCCACCACCGCCAGCTCCCGGCCGCCGAGGTCGAGCGTGACGCCGAGGGCCTGCGCACCGGTCGGCGCGCCGTGCGCGGTCAGCCGCCGGGTCTGCCCGGAGCGCATCGGGAAGCGGCTGAGCACCGCGTCGCCCCAGACCGGGTCGGCGGCGGGCGCGAAGACGTACGGCATCCCCAGCCGCCCGGCCAGCAACGCCAGCGTGTCGTGGCCGCCGTTGAGCCACCAGCCCCGGTCGACCTCGCTGAGCAGCACCACGTCCGCGCCGCGCAACACCCGCGCCACCGCGTCCAGGTCCAGCCGGCCGTCCAGGCCGAACCCCATCCGGATGTTGTACGCGGCCACCCGTACCGCCGCCGGTGCGGTGGTGGCCCGGGCCTGCGCGGGCGGCACGTGCAGCGCGGCGGCGAGCCCGGCCAGCACGGTGAGCACCGCCAGGGCCGCGAGCCGGACCGTGGCGGGCAGCACCGGGCCGGGTGACGCCGCGCCGGACGGCGTCGGGGCGGGTGACGTCGGGGCGGGACCGAGTGGCGCGGTAGCCGCCACCAGAGCCACCAGGACGGCCGTGGCGACCGGTGCCCAACCGTTGGGGTACCCCAGGTCGTAGGCGGCGTAGTAGGCCACCGTGGCCACCGCGAACACCAGCATCCCGAGCACCGCCGCACGTCCGCGCCGCGCCCCCGCCCGCCCGCCGTCGCCGGTCCCGGCCGCGCCGGCGCCGGTTTCCCCTTCGGCGGCGGCCCGGTCGTCGTCGGCGGCCGTGTCGGTGAGCGCCAGGCAGCCACCGAGACCGGCGGCGGTGAGCAGGTACGCCGGGACGAGACGCCCGGTCACGAACAGCACCGACCCGGCCAGCAGCGCCAACGGCCACAGCGCCCGGGCCACGCGCGCCGGCGCCCGGAACAGCGCCGCCGCGAGGAACAGCAGCACCGCGAGCGCGCCCGGCAGGTAGCCGCCGGCCGGGCGGGCGAGGCCGGGGAAGTCAGGCGATCCGGTGCCGGCGGCGGCGCTCCAGATCGCCGGGGCGAGCGCCACCTGACCGGCAAGCAACAGCGCCGGCCCGCACAGCAACCAGGCTCTACGGCCCGGGGTGGGCACACGCGGCCCGGCGTCGCCGTCCCGCACACCAGCCACCGGGGCGGCCGTCCGCGCCGGGTCGCCGCTGCCCGGAGCGGCCGTCCGCTCCCTCCGGACCGCGGTTGAGGCGGCCAGGAACGCCGCCACCAGCAGGGCGCTCAGGCTCCAGGCGAGCACGCCGCCGCGCCACACCAGGTCCTCGGTGGCGAGCAGGGCGTGCCCGACCGCGTTCCCGGCCAGGCCGAGCGCCAGCCCGGCGACCGGCCGCGGCACGGACGCCGCGACGGCGGCGAGCCAGACCAGACCGGCGAGCAGCCCGGCGCAGGCCAGCCAGAGCTGGGCCGGGCCGCCGGGTTGCGCGGCGAGCGCCAGCCGGGCCACCGCCAGCACACCCGCGGCGACGAGTCCGACCGGGCCGGCACCGATGCGGCGTACGAGCGTGGGCGCGGCGAGGGCGAGCAGGAACCAGCCGAGCGCGAACGCGCCGAGCAGTTCGGCCGGTGTCTCGGCGGCCTGGCCGAACAGGGTGATGATCGACGGGAGCCAGACCCGCAGCACGTCCAGCAGAATCGCGATGCCCAGCGCGAGCGCCAGGGTGGAGAGGTGACGGTGCCGCACGGGGCGCCTCTTCTCGTGACCGACAGGGGTTTTCGGCACGGCGATTCTGCGGGGCGCGACGGTGGGCGGTCAACGCGTACCCATGCGAGAGGGCGCCCACCGCGAACGGTGGGCGCCCTCTCGTGGGCCGTCCGGTCAGCGCCGGGTGGCGGCCTTCTTGGCCGGCGCCTTCTTCGCGGGCGCCTTCTTCGCCGCCGTGGTCTTCTTGGCCGTGGCGGACTTCGCCGCGGTCGTCTTCTTGGCGGTGGTGGTCTTCTTCGCCGCGGTGGACTTCGCCGCGGTCGTCTTCTTCGCCGCCGTAGTCTTGGTCGCGGCGGCCTTCTTCGCCGGCGCGGCCTTCTTGGTCGCGGTGGTCTTGGTGGCCTTCGCCGCCGTGGTCTTCTTGGCGGCGGCGGTGGTCTTCGCCGCGGTGGTCTTCTTCGCGGCGCCGGTGGTCTTCTTCGCGGCGGCGGTGTCCTTCGGCACCTTGCCGCTGGCCACCATCTCCTTGAAGCCCGCGCCCGCCCGGAACGTCGGGACGGAGGTCTTCTTGACCTTCACCGCCTCGCCGGTCCGCGGATTGCGCGCTGTTCGGGCTCCCCGGACGCGCTTCTCGAACGCTCCGAAACCGGTGATCGCCACCTTCTCGCCCTTGGTGACCGCCGCCTGGACCTCAGCGAGAACCGCGTCGAGCGCGGCCGTCGCCGTCTTCCGGTCCCCCAGGCGAACGGCGAGCGCCTCGATGAGCTCGGCCTTGTTCACGACTTCCTCCCGATTGTGCAACTGACTCGACGCGAGCCATTCTGCGCGCACGGTATGCCCTGTGCTGCCTGGACACAAACATTCGGTGGAAAAAAGCCCTTGTGTCGCAACGGATTCGCCCCCACCGGATGCACCGGTGGGGGCGAATAGCGCTGGGAGTCAGGCGATCGAGGGCAGGAACGCCGGCCGGGCGGCCTCGTACGCGCTGATCTCGGCCTCGTGCCGGAGGGTGAGTCCAATGTCGTCCAAGCCTTCCATCAGCCGCCAGCGGCTGTGGTCGTCCAGCGGGAACGCCCAGGTGGCGTCACCGGCGTGGACCTGGCGGGCGGCGAGGTCGACAGTGATCGGCGTGGTCGGCTCGGATTCCACGAGATCCCACAGTTCTTCCACGGCTTTCAATTCCAGCTCGACCGGAAGGAGACCTTCCTTGAGCGCGTTGCCGCGGAAGATGTCACCGAAGCGAGGCGAGATGACGGCCCGGAAGCCCCAGTCCCGCAGCGCCCACACGGCGTGCTCCCGGGAGGATCCGGTGCCGAACTCGGGACCGGCGATCAGAATCGACGCACCCGAATGGACGGGATCGTTGAGGACGAATGACGGGTCCTCCCGCCACGCGTTGAACAGACCGTCGGCGAATCCGGTCCGGGTCACCCGCTTGAGGTACACGGCGGGGATGATCTGGTCGGTGTCCACGTTGGATCGGCGCAGCGGCACGGCCGTGCCGGTGTGGGTGGTGAACTTGTCCATCTGTCGGCTGCCCTTCTTACAGGTCTGCGGGGGCGGCCAGCCGGCCGACCACGGCGGTGGCGGCGGCGACCGGCGGGGACACCAGGTGGGTACGCCCGCCCCGGCCCTGACGGCCCTCGAAGTTGCGGTTGGAGGTCGAGGCGGAACGCTCGCCCGGCTTCAGCGTGTCCGGGTTCATGCCCAGGCACATGGAGCAGCCGGCGAAGCGCCACTCGGCGCCGGCGTCGGTGAAGACCTTGTCCAGCCCCTCGATCTCGGCCGCCTCGCGGACCGCGGCGGAGCCGGGGACCACGAGCATGCGTACGCCGTCGGCGACCCGCCGCCCGCGCAGCACCTCGGCGGCGGCCCGCAGGTCCTCCAGGCGGCCGTTGGTGCACGAGCCGACGAACACCACGTCCACCGCGAGGTCGCGCAGCGGGGTGCCCGGGGTGAGGTCCATGTACTCCAGCGCCCGGCGGGCGGCGACCCGCTCCGGCTCGGTGACGAACTCCTCCGGGTCCGGGACGGTGGCGCCCAGCGGCACGCCCTGCCCGGGGTTGGTGCCCCAGGTGACGAACGGCGTGATCCGGCTCGCGTCGAGCGTCACCTCGGTGTCGAAGGTCGCGCCCTCGTCGGTGGGCAGCGTCCGCCAGTACTCCAGCGCCGCGTCCCAGTCGTCGCCCTGGGGCGCGTTGGGCCGGCCCTTCAGGTACGCGAACGTGGTCTCGTCCGGCGCGATCATGCCGGCCTTGGCGCCCCACTCGATGGACATGTTGGCGATCGTCATCCGCCCCTCCATCGAGAGGTCGCGGATCGCCTCGCCCCGGTACTCGACGATGTGACCGCGCCCACCGCCGGTGCCTACCTGCGCGATCAGCGCGAGCACCAGATCCTTGGCGGTGACGCCGGGCGCCAGCTCGCCGACGACGTTCACGGCCATGGTCCTCGGGCGGGCCTGCGGCAGCGTCTGCGTGGCCAGGACGTGTTCGACCTCACTGGTGCCGATGCCGAACGCCAGCGCCCCGAACGCGCCGTGGGTGGCGGTGTGCGAGTCGCCGCAGACGATCGTCATGCCGGGCTGGGTGAGGCCGAGCTGCGGGCCGATGACGTGCACGATGCCCTGGTTCTCGTCGCCCAGCGGGTGCAGGCGGACGCCGAACTCGGCGCAGTTGCGACGCAGCGTCTCGATCTGGGTGCGGGAGGTGGGGTCCGCGATCGTGAGCAGGTCGCCGCGCCGGGAACGGAACGCCGGGTCGTCGTACCCGGTCGGGGTGTTGTGGTCCTCGGTCGCGATCGTCAGGTCGGTACGGCGGACCCCGCGCCCGGCCAGACGCAGCCCGTCGAACGCCTGCGGGCTGGTCACCTCGTGCAGCAGGTGCAGGTCGATGAAGAGCAGGTCCGGCTCGCCGGCGGCGGAGCGGACCACGTGTGCGTCCCAGACCTTCTCGGCCAGGGTCCTCGGTCGAGTGACTCCCACCATCTGGACATCCTAAATTCTGGGAGGTAAATTTCGGCTTGTGGGACACAGTATGAGCGGTGTCGGCGTTCTCGACAAGGCGGTGGTCATCCTGGCCGCCTGTGTCGACGGCGCCAGCCTGGCCGAACTCGTTGAACGCACCAAGCTGCCCCGGGCCACCGCGCACCGGCTGGCACAGGCGCTGGAGATCCACCGGATGCTCGTCCGGGACACCCAGGGGCGCTGGCGCCCGGGTCCACGCCTGGGCGAGCTGGCCAACGCGGCCCCGGACGTGCTCCTGACCGCCGCCGAGCCGCTGCTCGCCGCGCTACGGGACGCCACCGGCGAAAGCGCCCAGCTCTACCTGCGCCGCGCCGACGAGCGGATCTGCGTGGCCGCCGCCGAGCGTGCCAGCGGCCTGCGGGACACCGTCCCGGTCGGCTCGGTGCTGCCGATGACCGCCGGTTCGGCGGCGCAGATCCTGCTCGCCTGGGAGCCACCGGAGGCGGTCATGCCGCTGCTCCCCCGCTCCAAGTTCACCGGCCGCACGCTGGCCGAGGTGCGGCGGCGCGGCTGGGCGCAGAGCGTCGCCGAGCGGGAGGCGGGTGTGGCGAGCGTCTCGGCGCCGATCCGTGACCGGACCGGGCGGGTGATCGCCGCGATCAGCATCTCCGGCCCGATCGAGCGCCTCGGCCGCCGCCCCGGCGAACGCCACGCCATGGCGGTTGTCCGAGCCGGCCAACGCCTCTCCGGCCTCTGACCCACCCCAAGGCTGCGCCCGCCCACCCCCACCCCTCCGTTGATCATGAAGTTGGCGGCAATTTTGATCTCCCCGACTGCCGCCAGCTTCATGATCAACGGGGCGGGCACGGGGCGGGGCGGGGCGGGCACGGGGCGGGGAGAGGCGGGGAGAGGCGCGCAAGGGAATGACGAACGGCCCGCCTCGCGTGGCGAGACGGGCCGTTCGTGGGTGTAGCCCCGACCGGATTCGAACCGGCGCTACCGCCTTGAGAGGGCGGCGTCCTGGGCCGCTAGACGACGGGGCCAGGCACTTTTCCTGCTTCACCACCCTGCCGGGCGATGTGGCAGTAGTCTAGCGGCATCCCGTCCGGCACCACGGAGGGGGGTCACCCCCTGCGCACGTGGGCAGGACAGCAGAAAGCCCGCCCCGGAAGACGGGACGGGCTGTCGGTGCTGTAGCCCCGACCGGATTCGAACCGGCGCTACCGCCTTGAGAGGGCGGCGTCCTGGGCCGCTAGACGACGGGGCCAGAACCTTCATTGCACTCCGTCAGCGTGAGCTGCCGGAATCCAGCGTCCGAGGGTTCTCGCGAACCCTCGGTTGCGCTGGGGTACCAGGACTCGAACCTAGACTAACTGAACCAGAATCAGTCGGGCTGCCAATTACCCCATACCCCATTGGCCCCTTGCGGCGCCGGGAATGAACTTTACCCTCCCGGTGCCGACAGGCCAAATCCAACCCCTCGAAACCCCCCTGACCAGCGGAAACGAGACGCCGGAGCGAATCAGGCGACAGGGACGACCGGGTTGCTCAGCTCCCCGATGCCCTGGATCCGCACGGTGACCGTATCCCCCTCGGTGAGCGGGCTAACCCCCGCCGGCGTGCCGGTCAGGACCACGTCGCCGGGCAGCAGCGTCATCACGTGCGAGATGTACGACACCAGGCCCGGCACGTCGAAGACCATGTCCTTGGTCCGGCCGAGCTGGCGTACCTCCATCTCCTCCGGGTTGCGGCCCACCTCGCACCGGATCTCCAGGTCGCTGACGTCGAGCCCGGTGGTGATCCACGGCCCGATCGGGCAGAACGAGTCGAAGCCCTTGGCGCGGGTCCACTGCCCGTCGGAGCGCTGGAGGTCCCGCGCGGTGACGTCGTTGGCGCAGGTGTAGCCGAAGACGGCCCGCTCGGCGGCGGCCCGGTCGGCCCGGCGGGCGCCCGGGGCGCCGATCACCACGGCGAGTTCCGCCTCGTGCTCGACCTGCTTGGAGAAGATCGGCAGCCGGATGGCGTCGCGCGGGCCGATCACCGAGGTGGACGGCTTGAGGAAGAGCAACGGCTCCTTCGGCACCTCGCTGCCGTGCTCGGCGGCGTGCTCGGCGTAGTTACGGCCGACACACACCACCTTGCTGGGCAGGATCGGCGACAGCAGCCGGACGTCGGAGAGCGCCCAGCGGGCGCCGGAGAACTGGATCTGCCCGAACGGGTGGCCCTCGATCTCGGCGATGGTCAGGCCCTGCGGCCCGGCCTCCGGCTCGCCCTCGACGACCCCGAACGACATTCCCTTGGCATGAGCGAAACGAGCGATACGCACCCGGCCAATCTATCCCCGCCCGCGGGCCGACCGGCGGACACCGGCAGGCGGCACGCCCCGGCGGCCGCGCGACCCACCCTCGCGGGCCGCCGGAGGCGCCGGCCGGCAGGAGCCGCACAGGGTACGCGCGATCGCGCCGGACGGGGCGGGAATGGCGGCTTCGTACCCGCCCGGCGGTCCCCGGCCCATAGCTTCGGGTCCGGAGGTTCGTTGGTATGCCTGCATCGAGACGACACCACAGGGCCCTGGCAGTGTTCGTGAACTGTCTGGGCGTCATCGCCGCCGTACCGGCGCTGTCCCCGGCGACGCCCCGCGCGGCCGCCGCCCCCGCCCATCCGGCCCCACCACCGGCAGCCGCACCGGTCGCCCTGCCCGGTGCCGCGGCCACCCCGATCCCGACCGGCGTGCCGGCGGTGCCCCCGGCGGTGCCGACCACCGGCCCGGCCCCGGTCCGGCCGTCGATGCCCCCGGTCAGCGTGGCGGTGGGCGCGTCGGGCACCCCGGCGCCGGGTTACCGGATCGAGGTCCGCAACGCCGGCTCGGCACCCGTCGACACGATGGTCCGGCAGGAGCTGCCGAACGGGTCGCGGGCCACCACGGTGACCGGCGGTGGCCGGGCCAGCCGGCCCGCCGGGATGAGCGCCGGTGAGGTGACCTGGCGGCTGCGGCTGCCGGCCAAGAGCACCACCACGCTGCACACCGCGCTGTCGGTCCCCGGTCCCGACCGGTCGGTGACCGCACCCACCTGCGTCTACGGCACGGACGGCACCCGCCCGTTCGACTGCGCCACCGCCACCTGGGTGGGCGCCGCGACAGCCCCGGCGGCGCAGGTCACCGCCGCCCCGGCCTGGCGGCGGCCGCCGGTGCTGCTCGCCGCGTTCACCGCGCTGCTGGTGCTCACCGCCGGTGTGGTGTGGTGGGCGGTGTGGCGCCGCCGCCGGCGCACGGCCGCGGGAGGCGCCGCGCCCATGGCCCGCGGCGCAACCGGCGGGACGACGGCCGCCGGCGCCTCCGGAAGCGCCGCGACGCCCACGGGTACGCCGGGAGGCGGCGCCGTGCACACCGGCGCCCCCGAAGGCGGCGTGCCCGGCCTGGGCATGCCGGGCGGAGCCGGCCCCGTCCAGGGCGGACCGGGCCGAAGCGGGCCGGCCGAGCGCGGCACCGTCTATCCGCGTACGGCAGTGCCGTCGCCCGCGAGCCGCCGGCGCCGGCCGCCGGTCTGGCTCGTGGTCGGCGTCGCGGCGGCGGTGCTCGCCGGCGTGGTCGGCGCGGCGGCCTGGTCGGCCACGCAGCGGGTGGCCGCGATGGACACCACCAAGCAGCCGACGAGCGGCGCGTGGGTGGGCAGCAGCGTCACCGGCGCGCTGGGCCAGCCGCTGCGCGAGACCGCGTTCGAGTTCACCGTCTACCGGGTGAGCTGCGGCGCCGACGTCCTGCCGCCGTCGCCCGGGGGCGGCCGGCCGTGCCTGGCCACGGTCGGGGTGCGCAACCTCACCAACGAGGACCAGACCTGGCACGGGCAGTTGCAGCGGGCGTACCTGCCGAGCGGCAACTGGGTGGCAGCCGACGAGGACGCGACCCGGGTGGCGAACCTGGGCCGCGACGTCTTCTCCCAGCCGGTGGCCGCCGGGCGGCGGGTGCTGCTGCCGCTGGTGTTCACCATGCGCGGCGACGAGCCGCCGAAGCGGTTGGAGCTGCGCAGCGGCGTCTTCTCCGCGGGCGTGCGGGTGGACGTGGCGTGATCCGGGCACGGGCGGCGGTCGTACCCTGGGGTGTGTGACCGCCGCCCTCGCCCCCGCGCTCGACCTGGCCGACTGGCAGGCGCGTCGGCACGCCCACGAGGCGCGGGTGGACGCCTGGCTGACGCCGCACCTGGCCCGCCGCCGCACCGGGGTGAAGCATCCGGTGGAGGACTTCCTCTTCACCTACTACTCCCACCGCCCGGCGCAGTTGCGCCGCTGGCACCCGGGCGCGGGCGTGGTGCTGCGCGACGCCGACCCGGCCGGTTTCGGCCCGGACTACACAGCGGCCTCCGCCGGGCTCACTCTCGACACCGATCGGGTACGCGCGCGGCGCGCCGAGTCGATCGCCTGGATCCGTACGCTGCTCGCGGCGACCGCCGGGCGCCCGGCGCAGTTCGGCTGTTTCGGCATGCACGAGTGGGCGATGGTCTACCGGCAGACGCAGGAGCAGGTGCGGCACAACGCCTGGCCGTTGCGGCTGAGCCCGGCGGCGACGGCGGCGGTGGTCGAGGAGCGCGGCGTGCGGTGCAGCCACTTCGACGCGTTCCGGTTCTTCACCGCGCCGGCCCGGCCGCTCAACGTGCTCCAGCCGACCCGCGAGGGTCAGCACGCGCTGGAGCAGCCGGGCTGCCTGCACGCCAACATGGATCTCTACAAGTGGGCGTACAAGCTGTCGCCGCTGGTGCCGTCGGAGCTGGTGGCGGACTGTTTCGCGCTGGCCCGGGAGATCCGGGCGCTGGACATGCGGGCCAGCCCGTACGACCTGGCCGACCTGGGCTACCCGCCGGTACGGGTGGAGACGCCGGAGGGCCGGGCCGAGTACGCGGCCGCCCAGCGCGGGTTCGCCGAGCGCGCCGCCGGGTTGCGGGCCCGGCTGCTGGCCGCGCTGGACCTGGCCGCGCCGGCCCACAGGCGCTGAGCGCCGGACCGGGCCGCGCGGGTGACGCGGTGGTCGGTGACGGCCCCGAAGCTCCCGTACGCATTGAAGCGCTTCGACACCTCCGGCTCAACCCTCCGGGTGCCCCCGATGCCGGTTCCACTCCGGGGCGAGGATCGACATGACAGTGGCGTCGACCCAGTCGTCGCCGTCGCGCAGCACCTGCCGCAGCGTCCCCTCGGCGACGAAGCCCACCTTCTCGTAGGCGCGCCGGGCACGAGGGTTGAACGCGAACACCTCCAGGCCGATGCGGTGCAGGCCGAGCTGCTCGAAGCCGTACCCGACGATCAGCCGGACCGCCTCGGTGCCGAGGCCGCGGTCGCGGCCGCCGGGGCCGATGAGCGTGCGGAAGTTGCAGCTCGCGTTGGCCCGGTCCCACTCGTTGAGGACCACCTCGCCGACGCAGGCGCCGCCGGCCCGGTCCACCACCGCGAGGTCGAGCCGGTCGTCCTGGCTGTTGCGGGTGCCGTACCAGGCGCGCAGCCGGGACGGCTCGAACGTCTCTCCGGCCGGGCTGCCGGTCAGCCGGGCCACCTCCGGGTCGGCCAGGATCTCGGCGAGCGCCGGCAGGTCGTCGTCCTGGAACGGGCGCAGGACCACCCGCTCGCCGGTGAGCGTGGGCTTGACGGAGAAGTCGATCACGTGGCGGAATTCTCCGGGCGGCGCGCGTGGCGGCTCAACGGATTTTCGGTCAGTCGCCGTCCACCCGGCGGTCGCGTTTGCGCTGTGACTGGCGCTTCTTCTCGGCCAGGCGGCGCTCCTTCGCACCACGGGAGGGGCGGGTCGGGCGGCGCGCCTTCGGCGGCGGGGCGACGGCCTCGCGCAGCAGCGCGGCCATCCGCTCGCGTGCCGCCTCCCGGTTCGCCAGCTGGGCGCGGTGCTCGCTGGCGGTGACGGTGAGCACGCCGCCGACCAGGCGGCCGGCGAGCCGGGCCAGCGCCCGTTCCCGCAGCGTCTCCGGCACGCTCGGCGAGCCGCCCAGGTCGAAGCTCAGCTCCACCCGGGAGTCGGTGGTGTTCACTCCCTGCCCACCCGGCCCGGACGAGCGGGAGAACCGTTCCCGCAGCTCGGCGGCGGGCACCACGAACCGATCGGTGACCCGCAGTCCGTCGTCCACCCCCCGAGGCTAGCGCCCGGCGCGGTGACTCGGGGTGGGTGTGGCGCTCGGCGTGGGACCGGCCCGTTCCTCGCCGCCGCCGGACGCCGCGTACGCGGCCGCGCCGACGAGCAGCAGGGCGATCACCGCGAGCTTGACGACCACGCCCCGGATCGCGAGCCAGGCGTTGCGCCGGGCACCGGGGACGCTGGTCCGGATCGTCTGGTAATCCGTCCAGCCGCGTTTCGCACGCGCGTAGGACGCGCCGACACCGGCGCCGATGATCAGGCCCACCACGAGGAGGGCCGCAATGACAGCTTGCTCCACCTCCGCCAGTATCCATACTCAGCGTAATATTTCTATGCCCCAATGATCCCACGCCGGATATCCGACACTTCGCACCGATCTTGCGACGCTTGTGCAGGTCAGCGCCACGCCGGCGGCTCAGCCGCCCCGGCCGATGATGGTGTCGGCGGTCTGCTGGACCTGGTCGATCGGGATGGCGAAGCCGATGCCGATCGAGCCGTTGCCGTCGATGGTGGCGATCGCGGTGTTCACGCCGACCACCTCACCGCGCGCGTTCACCAGTGGCCCGCCGGAGTTGCCCGGGTTGATGGAGGCGTCGGTCTGCACCGCCGTGTGCCGGCCGTTGCCGATCCGTACCTGCCGGTTGAGCGCGCTGACGATGCCCGCGGTGACCGTCCCGGCGAGCCCGAGCGGCGACCCGACCGCGAGCACCGGCTCACCCACCCTGGTCGAGTTCGCCTTGGCCAGCGGCAACGGCGGCAACCCGGCCGAGGCGGGCACCTTCAGCACGGCCAGGTCGCTGGCCGGTTCCCGGCCCACCACCTCGGCCGGGAAACGCCGCCCGTCCGAGGTCTCCACCGTCACCGCGCCGGAACCGCCCCGGGCCAGAATGTGGTCGTTGGTGACGATGTGCTGTTCGTTGTCGATGGCGAACCCGGAGCCGGACGCGGACGCGCCGGAGCGGCCCCCGACCATCACCGACACCACCCCGGGCACCGTCTTGCCGGCGGCGGTGACCAGCTCGGCCGGCACCGGCGCGGCGGACGCCGCCGTCGGTCCCGGCGCGCCCCGGTCGGCCGCCCAGGTGCCGGCGGCCGCGCCGGAGACGGTGGACAGCGCCACCACCGCCGCCACGCTCAGCAGCCGGTGCCGCAGGCTGCGCCGCCCGGCCTCCGGCCCACCCCCGGGTACGTCCCGGTGGCCGCGCCCGTCCGGGTCCAGCTCCGGCGAGACGAACCACGGTCCGCGTGGCTCGCCGAGTCCGGTCTGCACTGCCATGCCTGGCTCCTCACATGTCGTGCGGTAGTGGTGTGCGGGTCAGGGCAGCCGGGAGAACCACCGCAGCGAGCCGGCCGCGGCGCCCATCGCCAGGACCAGCCCGAGGCCGATGAAGCGGGCCGAGACGTCCTGCCGCTCGGTGCGGTAGCCGACCGACGTGCCGATGTCCTCGTAGACGTCCTTCAGCTCGGCGGTGGTGGACGCCTCGTGGAAGCCGCCGCCGGTCTGCTCGGCGACCGCCCGCAGCGTCTGGCCGTCCACCGGCACCTGGATCGCCCGGCCGCCGCGGTCGACCGAGCCGCCGGGCGTGCCGAAGGAGATGGTGTGCACCGGCACCTTCGCGGCGACCGCCTGGTCGGCGGCCTCCATCGGGTCCATGCCGGAGGTGTTCGCGCCGTCGGAGAGGATGATGATCCGGGCCGGCGGCGGATCCTTGGCGGCGGTGGCGTCCAGGCTCTTGACCGCGCCGAGCGAGGTGCTGATCGCCTCGCCGATGGCGGTGCCCTGCACGCCGGTGATGCCCTCGGCCAGCCGCCCGATGCCGTCGTGCAGCGCCTCCCGGTCGGTGCTCGGCGGCACCAGCACCGCCGCGCTGCCGGCGAACGCGACGAGGCCGACGTTGAACTCGTCCGGCAGCCCGTCGACGAACCGCCGGCCCGCCTCCTTGGCCGCCGTCAACCGGTCCGGGTCCACGTCACCGGCGAGCATCGAGGTGGAGACGTCCACCGCGACCATCACCGTGGCCCGTTCCCGGGGCACCCGCACCTCCGCCTCGGGCCGGGCGAACCCGACCACCAGCAGAGCGAGCATGGCGAGGAACAGGCCCGCCGGGACGTGCCGCCGCCAGGCCGGGCGGCGCGGGGCCACCCGGTCGAGCAGGCGCAGGTTGGTGAAGCGCACCGCGTACCGGCTCTGCCGCCGTTGCAGCACCAGATAGCCGACGACCAGGGCGACGACCGCGAGCAGCAGCCAGAGGCGGGCGGGTGACTGCCAGGTCATGCGACACCTCCGCGGGCGGCGGCCGGCACCATGGCCAGCCGGCGCTGCTCGTGCACGTACCGGACGACGTCCGCGCACCAGTCCCGGTCGGTGCGCAGCGCCAGGTGGGTCGCGCCGGCCCGGCGCAACGTGCGGCGTACCTGGTCGCGCTGCTCGGCGGCGGCGCGCGCGTACCGCTCGCGCAGGCCCGGGTCGCCGGTCCACACCTCGCGACGCCGGCCGCTCTCCGGGTCGACGAGCGTGATCAGGCCGACGTCGGGCAGTTCCAACTCGCGCGGGTCGGTCACCTCGACCGCGAGCACCTGGTGCCGTACCGCGAGGCGGCGCAGCGCCGCGGCCCAGGGCGGCGGCGCGGCGTCCGGGTCGTCGGGCAGCTCGTCGAGGAAGTCGGAGACGATCACCACGAGGCCACGCCGGGTGGCGACGCGCTGGAGGCCGTCCAGCCCGTCGACCAGGCCCGGCACAGCGTCCCGCGGGCCCGCGGCGGCCGCGCCCGCGCCGTCGGAGTCCGGCAGACCGCCGGTACGCGGGGCGCCGAGCAGCGCGCGGAGCAGACCGAGCAGGTGGGTACGCCCGCTGCGGGCCGGGAACCGGCGCAGCCCGTCCGGCGTGAGCACCTGGGCGCCGAGCCGGTTGCCGACTCCGGCGGTGAGGAAGCCGACCGCCGCCACGGCCGCCACCGCCAGTTCCCGTTTGTCCAGCGTGGACGTGCCGTACTCCATGCTGGGGCTGGCGTCGACGAGCAGCCAGGTGGTCAGTTCCCGGTCCGCGTCGACCTCGCGGACGTGCGGGACTGTGGTCCGGGCGGTGACCGCCCAGTCCATCCGGCGTACCTCGTCCTCGCCGGGGCGGTACTCGCGGCTGCCTGCCGCCTCGCTGCCGGGTCCGGGCAGGAGTCCGCGGTAGCGGCCGTGCAGCAGGCCGTCGAGCCGTCGGGTTACTGTCAGCTCCAGCCGGCGCAGCCGCTGGTCCGGGGCGAGGTCGGCGAGCCCGGGTTCGGCTGCGCCGGTCATGCCGCCGCCAGGTCGTTCACCGTCTCGGTGGGCCCGTTCACCAGCCGGGGCGGCGGCACCGCCTCGATCACGCGGCGCACCACGTCCTCGCCGGAGATCCCGTCGGCGATCGCGTCGAAGGAGAGCACGAGCCGGTGCGCCAGCACGTCCACCGCCAGTTCCCGGATGTCCTCGGGGAGCACGTAGTCCCGTCCGTGGATGAGCGCCTGCGCGCGGGCGGCGGCCACCAGGCCGAGCGTGGCCCGGGGGCTGGCCCCGTACGCCAGCAGGGGCGCGACGTCGGGCAGGCCGAAGCGCTCCGGGTCACGGGTGGCGAGGATGAGGCGGACCACGTACTCGGCGAGCGCGTGGTGGACGAACACGTCGGTGGCGCGGCGCTGGAGTTCGCGCAGCCGGACCGGGTCGAGCACGGTACGCGCGGTGGGGCGCTCGGTGCTCATCCGGTAGAGGATGGCCAGCTCGTCGGCGTCGCTCGGGTAGTCGACCACGACCTTCATCAGGAAGCGGTCGCGTTGCGCCTCGGGGAGCTGGTAGACGCCCTCGGACTCGATCGGGTTCTGGGTGGCCAGGACCAGGAACGGGTCCGGTACCGGCCAGCTCCGGCCGGCGATGGAGACCTGCCGCTCGGCCATCGCCTCGAGCAGCGCCGACTGCACCTTGGCCGGGGCCCGGTTGATCTCGTCGGCGAGCACCAGGTTCGCCATGATCGGCCCCAGCTCCACGTCGAACTGCTCGGTGGAGGCGCGGTAGATGCGTGTGCCGACGATGTCGGAGGGGACCAGGTCGGGGGTGAACTGGATGCGGGAGAACGTGCCACCGACCACTGTGGCCAGCGTCTGCGCGGCCAGCGTCTTGGCCACCCCCGGTACGCCCTCCAGCAGGCAGTGCCCGTCGGCGATCAGGGCGGTGAGCAGGCGGTCGACGAGCCGATCCTGCCCGACGATCACGCGTTTGACCTCGACGAGGGTCTGTTCCAGCTCGACGCCGCTCGCGTCGGCGTCGACCGGGCTGAGCACGCTGGCCGGGGTGTCCGAGATGTCCGTCACGGTGCTTGCTTCCCGTGCCGGACCGGCGACAAACGTCGGATTATCGGCCCCTGGACGGTGGTGCGCGGGCCGGACCGGCAGCATCTCCCCAGCCGGGCGGGAACGTCACGAAGCGGCGCGGCACCGGCCGGACCGGTACGGAACACGACACCGGCCCCCGCCGGAGCGGGGGCCGGTGCGGGCCGGACGGGTCAGTTGGCGACCAAGATGTGGAACGGCCGGTCCGAGGCGCCGCCGGTGGAGTTGCGCGTCTGCACGAAGACCGCGTTCGGGGTCAGTGTGCGCGGCGCGGCCGAGATCTCGCCGCCCGGCGGGACGTTCGCTGAGTCGTTCGTGCCGATGGACACGTGGTACGCCTTGGCGGAGACGTTGTAGTCGAACAGCACCTGGTACTGCCCGGCGGTGACGCCGGTGCCCGGGGTGAACCGGAACGAGGACACCACGTTGCCGGAGTGCTGCAACAGCGTCCCGTTGGCCGCCACGACAGCCCAGGCGACCTGGCCGGGTGCCGGTGGGGCCAGGGTGGCCCGCATGGCGGTCCGGGCGGCCTGCCGCTCGGCGGCGGTCACCGGCGGCTGCGCCGTCGAATGCCGGGCGCCGGGCTGCGGTCTCGCCTCCGACTGGGCGGCCGCGGCGATCCCGCCACCGGCCAGGCTGAGCGACAGCGCGGCGAGCGCCACCACCGTCGCCTTGCGCTTGAGGAATGTGGCCATGAGTTCTCCCTTGGTAGACCGTGGTGATACGGCGACTGCGCGCGTCAAATTGCGGATCATCGGGTATCCGCCGGGAGCGCACCGCTCGTGAGCTGGCCTTACTACAGAGAGTCGCGACGTCTCAACCAGGTGGAACCTAGCACCGGAAAATGGGGGCGGTCAATAGTGTTATTGCGTGTCCGACCGATTCGCAAAGATGCCCGAAAACTGCGAGGAACAATTCACGAAATTGTTTCGGAGGGCATCATGCCACCCCGGATCCGGGTAGCCTCACCGCCATGATCACCCTGCCACGCCTGCCCCGGACCGGCACCCGGGGCGGCCGTCCGGCCACCGTCGCGTGCTGGCTCGCGGTCGCGCCGGTCGCCGCGTGGGCGCTCGTGCGCCTGACCGGCCTCGAACGCGGCCCGCTGGTACAGGCGATCGCGTTCACGCCGTACGCCGCCGCCGTGGCGCCGGTCGTGGCGGTGACCGCGCTCGCCCTGCGGCGCCGCGCCCCGGCGGTGGTCGCGGCCCTTGCCGCGGTGGCGCTGATCGGCGCGGTGGCGCCCCGCGCGATTCCCGGCGACCGGCCCGCCACCGACGGGCCGGCGCTGCGGCTGCTCACCGCCAACCTGCGCCTCGGCTCGGCCGACCCGGCGGCGCTGGTCGACCTGGTCCGGACGCGGCGGGTGGACGTGCTCACGGTGCAGGAACTCACCCCGCCGCTGGCCGCCGAGCTGGACCGGCTCGGCCTGGCCACGCTGCTGCCGCACCGGTCGCTGACCCCCGAGGTCGGCTCCACCGGCTCCGGTGTGTACGCCCGGCACCCGCTGCGCGACACCGGTCACCGGCGCAACCGGGGGTTCTTCTTCACCCAGGCGTACGCGACGGTGACGGTGCCGGGGGCACCGCCGCTGCGGGTGGAGTCGGCGCACCCGGCCGCGCCGTACGCCCTCGACGTGGTGCCGGACTGGTGGACCGACCAGCGCGCCCAGCCGCCGGCCACCCCGGACGGCGCGCTGAGCGTGCTGGCCGGCGACTTCAACGCCACGCTCGACCACGCGGCGCTGCGGGACCTGATCGCCACCGGCTACACCGACGCGGCGGACGCGGCCGGAGCCGGCTTCGGCGGCACCTGGGGCCCGTACGACGGCGACCCGATCCCGCCGGTCACCATCGACCACGTCCTGGTGGACCGGCGCATCGCGGTGCGCGCCGCCGGAACCTTCCCGGTGCCGGGCAGCGACCACCGCGCGCTGCTGGCCGAACTGCGCCTGCCGGCCGGCTGAGTCAGGCCGCCGTCCCGCCCGGCACCCGGGCCCGGTCCAGGCCGTAGGTGAGCGCGTCGACAAGCGCGTGCCAGCTCGCCTCGACCACGTTCGGGTGCACGCCCACTGTGGTCCAGTCGCGGCCGGCGCCGGCGGTCTCCACGAGCACGCGCGTCACAGCGCCGGTGCCGTGACTGCCCTCCAGGATGCGGACCTTGTAGTCGGCCAGCTCGAACTCGCGCAGCTCCGGGTAGTGCCGGGCCAGTCCCACCCGTAGCGCCTCGTCCAGCGCGTTGACCGGGCCGTTGCCCTCGGCGGTGGCGATCACCCGCTCGCCGCGTACCCGGATCTTCACGGTCGCCTCGGAGACCACGGAGCCGTCCTCGCGGTGCTCGACGATCACCCGGTACGACTCCAGCGCGAACGGCCGGGCCGGCGCGGCGTCCGGCAGCTCGGAGCGGACCAGCAGCTCGAACGAGGCGTCGGCGGCCTCGAACGACCAGCCGTCGGCCTCCAGCTCCTTCACCCGCCCGGTGACCCGGGACAGGGCGTCCGGATGGCCGGCCAGGTCCAGACCGAGCTCACGGCTCTTGAGCTCGATGCTGGCCCGGCCGGCCATCTCGGTCACCAGGATCCGCATGTCGTTGCCCACCACTGTGGGTTCCACGTGGTTGTAGAGCAACGGGTCGACCTTGATCGCGCTCGCGTGCAGCCCCGCCTTGTGAGCGAAGGCGGCGGCCCCGACGTAGGCCTGGTGGGTGTCGGGGGCGATGTTGGCGATCTCGGCGATGGCGTGCGAGACCCGCACCATCTGCTCCAGGCAGCCCTCCGGTAGGACGGGCATGCCCAGCTTGAGCTGGAGGTTGGCGACGATCGCGAAGATGTCGGCGTTGCCGGGGCGCTCGCCGTACCCGTTGGCGGTGCCCTGCACGTGCCGGACGCCGGCCTCGACCGCGGCGATCGTGTTCGCCACGGCGCAGGCGGTGTCGTTCTGCGCGTGCATGCCGAGGCGTTCCGGCGCGATGCCGGTCCGCGCCACCAGTCCCTCGATCACGGCGGTGACCTGGGAGGGCAGCATGCCGCCGTTGGTGTCGCAGAGCACGAAGCGCTCGGCGCCGGCGGCCAGCGCGGTCTCCGCCACGGCGGAGGTGTAGCCGCTGTCGAACCGGAAACCGTCGAAGCAGTGCTCCCCGTCGACGAAGACGCGCCGCCCCTGCGCCACCAGGTACGAGACGGTGTCCCGGATCATGGCGAGGTTCTCCTCGGCGGTGGTGCGCAGCGCCCGTTCCACGTGCCGCAGGTCCGCCTTGGCGACCAGGGCCACGGCCGGGGTCTGCGCGTCGAGCAGGCCGCGCACCTGCGGGTCGTCCTCGACCGCGAGGCCGGCCTTGCGGGTGGCGCCGAAGGCGACCAGGATCGCGTGCCGCAGCTCCAGCTCGGTACGGGCGCGGCGGAAGAACTCGGTGTCCTTGGGCACCGCGCCGGGCCAGCCGCCCTCGACGAAGCCGACTCCGAGGTCGTCCAGCAGGCGGGCCACCGCCAGCTTGTCGACCACCGAGTACGTGAGCCCTTCGCGCTGCGCGCCGTCGCGCAGCGTCGTGTCGTACACCTGGAACGTCATCGGAGTCCTCTTCTCGTGCCCTGGGGGAGCAAACAAAAAGACCCCCCGCGGATGCGGGAGGTCTGCGCGCTCGGCGAGGGAAGGGCCGGCGCGCTAGCTGCTAATGATCAGGACGAAGCTGGTCACGACCCGTACTCTGCCACCCCGCCCCCGGTTTTGGGAGGCGAAACCCATATTCCGGGACGACGACCCGCCTGGTGATCGTCTTCACACCCGGGCACGCCCGCCACGAGCGCAAACGGGGCTACGGAAGAATCTTGAACAGATCCAGTTACTGGCCCGGCGGTGTTGCCGGGTCACACTCAAGGAGGACCCGTGCTCACTGTCGGTGACCACTTCCCCGAGTACGAACTCACCGCCTGCGTGTCGCTCGACGCCGACAAGGCGTTCGAGACGATCAACCACAAGTCCCACGAGGGCCAGTGGCGCGTCGTGTTCTTCTGGCCGAAGGACTTCACCTTCATCTGCCCGACCGAGATCGCCGAGTTCGGCCGCCTCAACGGCGAGTTCGCCGACCGGGACGCCCAGGTGCTCGGCGTCTCCGTCGACAACGAGTTCGTCCACTACGCCTGGCGCAAGGACCACCCGGACCTGCGCGAGCTGCCCTTCCCGATGCTCAGCGACATCAAGCGCGAGCTGACCTCCGCCTGCGGCGTGCTGGGCGAGGACGGTGTCGCGCAGCGGGCCACCTTCATCGTGGACCCGAACAACGAGATCCAGTTCGCCATGGTGACCGCCGGTTCGGTCGGCCGCAACGTCTCCGAGGTGCTGCGGGTGCTCGACGCGCTCCAGACCGACGAGCTGTGCCCGTGCAACTGGAACAAGGGTGCGGCGACGCTCGACGCCAACGCGCTCCTCGCCGGCGCCGGGGCCTGACCATGGGCCTGGACGCGATCAAGGCGGGCCTGCCCGAGTACGCCAAGGACATCCGGCTCAACCTCGGCTCCACCATCACCACCTCGACGCTGAAGCCGGAGCAGGCGTGGGGCACCGCGCTGGCCTGCGCGGTGGTGGCCCGCAACCCGGTGGTCCTGCGGGAGATCGCCGCCGAGGCGGCCGGTCACCTCGCGCCCGAGGCGGTCGAGGCGGCCAAGGGCGCCGCGGCGGTCATGGCGATGAACAACGTCTACTACCGGGCCAAGCACCTGATCGGCGACGAGCAGTACGCGTCGCTGCCGGCCCGGCTGCGGATGCAGATCATCGCCCGCCCCGGCGTGGAGAAGACCGACTTCGAGCTGTGGTGCCTCGCCGTCTCGGCGATCACCGGCTGCGGCGTCTGCCTGGAGTCGCACGAGAAGACGCTGCGCGCCGCCGGGTTCAGCCGCGAGCAGGTGCACGAGGGGCTGCGGATCGCCGCCGTCGTACACGCCGCCGCGGTGACCCTGGACGCGGAGGCCGCGCTGGCCTGATCCACCGGCCCGCGCGGGCCCGACCGGTACCGCGCGGGCCGACGACCCGAGGGGCCGGCGTCACCACCGTGGCGCCGGCCCCTCGGCGTCGGCGGGCCGGCGCCCGGCCCTTCGGCGATTGGCCCCCGGACAGGGTGGGTAACCGTCCCGACTGATGACGGCGCCGCGACGGCCGCGGCCCTGGAGGACGGGAGGCGGCACATGGACGGACTGGACCCGCGCGCCACGCACGGCGGCACCGAGCCGATCCTCGACGACGGCCGGGGCACGGTCGCCGGCGGCGCTCCGGCGGGCGCCTTCGACCCGTGGCGTTACCGCGACGAGGCGGGCGTGGCGAGCGCCGACCTGACCGGATACAAGGTCGAGGCCACCGACGGCGCCATCGGCAAGATCGACCGGGCCAGCCACGAGGTGGACGACAGCTACCTGGTCGTGGACACCGGGCCGTGGATCTTCGGCAAGAAGGTCATGCTCCCGGCCGGCACCGTCAACCACGTCGACCACGACGCCCGCACCGTGCACGTCGACCGGGAGAAGGACCAGATCAAGGCCGCCCCGGAGTACGACGAGTCCAGCCACGCCGACCCGGGCTACCGGGACCGGCTGGGCGGCTACTACGGCGAGAACCACTCGGCGCTGCCGCCGGACGTACCGCCGCGCATCTGACAACCCGGCGACGGCCGGCGGGGACGTGCGAACGCCCCGCCGGCCGTTACCGTGTCAGCTGTGGACGCCCCGGAGAGCCCCTTCCCCACCCTGTTCAACTTCCGCGACGTCGGCGGGTACGCCGCTCGCGACGGACGCACCGTCCGCCGCGGCCGGCTCTACCGGTCCGACTCGCTGCACCGCATCGACGACACCGACCGGGCGGCGTTCACCGCGCTCGGCATCCGCACCGTGATCGACCTGCGCCGGCCGTCCGAGGTGGAACGAGACGGGCGGGTGCCCGACTACGACGGCCTGACCTACCGGCACATCCACCCCGAGCACGCCGACTGGGGCGCGAACCGGTTCGACTCCTCCGGCGTCAGCCTGGCCCGCTACCTGGCCGACCGCTACGCCGACCTGGCGCGTACCGGCACCGCAGGGCTCGCCGAGGCGGTCGGGTTGATCGCGGACAGCGCCAACGCCCCGGTGGTGGTGCACTGCGTCGCCGGCAAGGACCGCACCGGCATCGTCTGCGCGCTCACGCTCTCCGTGCTCGGGGTGCCCGACGAGAATGTGGTCGCCGACTACGCGCTCAGCACCGCCGCGTCGCGGCGCTTCGCCGAGTGGGTCCGCGCCACGCTGCCGGACGCGGAGGAACCCCCGCCGCCGTTCCTGGAGTCACCGGCCGAGACGATGGAGCTGTTCCTCGCCGAGCTGCGCACCGGCTACGGGTCCGTCGAGGGTTACCTGACCCACGCCGGCGTCACCGAGGCGCAGCTGGAGTCCCTCCGCACCCACCTTCTGGACTGACTGCCCCGCCCCGCCCCGGCCCTGCCCGGCGGTGATCAAGGAGTTTGTGTCCTCGTCCGCGCCGGAACCGGACGCGAACTCCTTGATCACCGCGGGCGGGCCGTCAGAGGACTCGGGTCACCCAGCCGTGGGGGTCTTCGGCACGGCCGCGCTGGATGTCGACCAGCTTCTGGCGCAGCGCCATGGTGGCCCGGCCCGGCTCGCCGCCGCCGATGAGGAACTCGCCGTCCGGGAAGCGCACGCCGCCGATCGGGGTGATCACGGCGGCCGTGCCACAGGCGAACACCTCGCGCAGCCGCCCGCTCGCCGCGTCCGCCTGCCAGTCGGCGAAGGCGACCGGCGCCTCCCGCACCTCGTGCCCGGCCTCGGCCGCGAGCGTGAGGATCGCGTCGCGGGTGATGCCCGGCAGGATCGTGCCGCCCAGCGGCGGGGTGACGATGCTGCCGTCGTCGTAGACGAAGAAGACGTTCATGCCGCCCAGCTCGTCGACGTACCGCCGCTCGACCGCGTCCAGGAACACCACCTGGTCGCACCCGGCCTCGATCGCCTCCGCCTGGGCCGCCAGCGACGCGGCGTAGTTGCCGCCGCACTTGGCGGCGCCGGTGCCGCCGGGCGCGGCCCGGGTGTAGTCCGGCGAGACCCACACAGTCACCGGCTTCACACCACCGGCGAAGTACGCACCGGCCGGCGAAGCGATCACGCAGTAGAGATATTCGTTGGCCGGGCGGACACCGAGGAAGACCTCGCTGGCGAACATGAACGGACGCAGGTAGAGGCTGGCGTCCTGTTGCTCGGGAATCCACGCCTGGTCGATCTCGACCAGGCGGCGCAGCGACTCCACGAACGTCTCCTCCGGCAGCTCCGGCATGGCCAGCCGACGGGCGGAGGCGTTGAACCGGGCCGCGTTGGCCTCCGGGCGGAACATCGTCACCGCCTCACCCGTGCGGTACGCCTTCAGCCCTTCGAAGATCTCCTGCGCGTAGTGCAGAACCGCCGCGGCCGGGTCCATCGGAATCGGCGCCCGCGCCTCCAGGCGGGCGTCGTACCAGCCCTTGCCCTCGGCGTACCGGATGGTGACCATGTGATCGGTGAAGACCCGGCCGAAGCCCGGGTTCGCCAGCAGGGCGGCCCGGTCGGCGGCGGTTACCGGCGCGGGATTCGGACGGATCTCGAAATCGAGCTTGTCACCACCGCTCATCGCGCTGACCTCCCTGCGGGTTCACGGCATGCGGGATCGCACGCCGACGTCACTGGTGCCAGAAACTTACCCCGAACGGTCGTTCAGCGGATAGCTCCGCTCCGGCGGATGCGACGCGCCGGACGGTCGGGTGGGCCCGGTGACGGGTCTGGCGGCCCGGTACCGGGCCGCCAGGAGGGTCGGCCCGGTCAGGCTACGGCGAGCGCGGCGAGCCGGTCGCCGACCTCCTCGGTGCGCACCGGCGCTCCCGGCGTACGCCCGGCCAGCTCGGTGCCGACCGCGGCGGTGACCCGGGCGGCGGCGTCGGCGTGGCCGAGCTGGTCCAGCAGCAGCGCGGCGGACAGCACCGCGGCGACCGGGTCGGCGACGCCCTGGCCGGCGATGTCCGGCGCCGAGCCGTGCACCGGCTCGAACATCGACGGGTAGCGCCCCTCGGGGTTGATGCAGCCGCTGGCCGCCAGCCCGATGCCACCGGTCACGGCGGCGGCGATGTCGGTGAGGATGTCGCCGAAGAGGTTGTCGGTGACCACCACGTCGTAGCGCGACGGGTTCGTCACCAGGAACATCGCGGCGGCGTCGATGTGCTGGTACTCCGTGGTCACGTCCGGGTGCTCGGCGGCCACCGCGGCGAAGGCGCGCGCCCAGAGCGACCCGGCGTGGGTGAGCACGTTGGTCTTGTGCACGAGCGTGACCTTGCGCCGCTCCCGGCGGCCGGCCCGGGCGAACGCGTCGCGGATCACCCGCTCGACGCCGTGCCGGGTGTTCAGGCTCTCCTCGGTGGCCACCTCGGCCGGGGTGTCCCGGTGCAGCGCGCCGCCGGCGCCCGCGTACAGACCTTCGGTGCCCTCGCGGACCACCACGAGGTCGACCTCGCCGGGCTTGACCGCGGCGAGCGGACCGGCCACACCGGGCCAGAGCCGGGACGGGCGCAGGTTGACGTACTGGTCGAAGGCGAACCGCAGCTTGAGCAGCAGACCGCGCTCCAGCACACCCGGCGGCACGGTCGGGTCGCCCACCGCGCCGAGCAGGATGGCGTCGTGACCGGCCAGCTCGTCGAGGACGGAGTCGGGCAGCACCTCGCCGGTGCGGTGGTAGCGTGCCGCGCCCAGGTCGTACTCGGTGGCCTCGATTCCGGGCACCACCGCGTCGAGGACCTTGCGGGCCTGCGCGACCACCTCGGGTCCGATGCCGTCGCCGGCCACCACCGCGATGTGTGCCACCTGACGCTCCTCGTCTCGTCGTTAGGCGCAACCGTACGTCGCCGTCCCGGCCCCCGGTACGAATCTTCCATCATCCGGGACGGTGAATCACAGGATGCTCCCAGCCGACATTCATGGTGCGGTCATCTCCACTGCTTAGGGTCGGGGTCACGGGCCGACGGGGGCCCGGAACCGGCACCGCCGCGACGCGGCGGCGACCACCGAGGGGGCAGGTGTCATGCGGACCGAGCATCGGCGGGCCCACTGGGCGGACGAACAGCCACGTACCCGCTGGGTCGACCAGTCCGCGTTCCGCCCGGCCCGCCCGGACCTGCACCTGGGCGCCACGAACCACCGCGTCGAGCGCTCCGGCGCCGCCGCGTCCGGCCGGATCAGCGTCCGCCACACCGTCACCACCTCGACGGCCGACTACACCATGCTGCTCAACGCGCCGGAGTGGTTCGGCCACCGGGCGGTCGGCGAGGCGCTGCGCGACGCCGTCGCCGAGCTGCGCGCCGTCGACCTCACCTACGGCCCGAACCGGCCGGACAGCCTCGTCTCGCGGTTGCGCCGCGACGAGATCAGCCCCGACTCGTACCCCCCGCTGGCCGACCTGATCGACCTCTGCGCCGCGATGCGGGCGGCCACCGACGGCTGGTTCGACGCCTGGGCCGTGCCCGGTGGCTTCGACCCGGGCGGCCTGCTCGGCGGCTGGGCGGTGGAGCGGGCGGCGGCGCGGTTGCGCGCCGCCGGCATCCACGACTACGCCGTGCTCAGCGGCGCCGACCTGACGGTACGCGGACACGCGGCGCACGGCGCGCCGTGGCGCGTCGCGGTGCACCACCCCACCGACACCCGCCGGACACCGGTCGTGCTGGAGATGACGACCGGCGCGGTCGGCACCTCCGGTGTCACCGGCCGGCGGGGACACGTCGTCGACCCGCACACCGGCGAGCCGACCGACCGGCTGGTGGCCGCCACCGTGGTCGGCCCGAACCTCGCCGTCGCCGACGCCTACGCCACCGCCCTGTACGCCGCCGGACCGGCCGGGCTGGCCTGGTTCCGCCACGACGCGGACTACCGTCCCCTGTTCGCGCACCACCGGCGCTGAGCCGTCCCCTGTTCGCGCACCACCGGCGCTGATCTGCTGCCCGGCGCGGAGCGCGATCGGCCCCCACGGTCTCGGCAACGACCGTGAGGGCCGGTCAGCGACGAGTGCGCGTGGCTCGCGCAATCGAGGGGTGCGGGCCGAGGGGCCGGGCGCCCGACCGCGCCACCCGAAGACGGGCCGGGGATCGACTCAGCGGAAACCGCATCGGTACGCTAGCGAATCGACGCAACTCGACGCAAGAGTCTCCACAGCGGACGCCGGGTGAACGATGTCGGCAATCAGCGGTGAACGCACGGTGGGGCAGAGGTGACGGGCCGGGCCCGGGATGGCACGCTGTCCGCCGTGAGTTTCGATCTGAGCGTGTGGGCCCTGCCGAACGGGGCGACACCGGAGCAGGTGCGGGCGGCGGTGCAGCAGTGCCGCGAGGGCCGGCACGGCGAGCAGCACCCCGACCCGCGACTCGTCGCCTTCTACCGGGCGATCACGGCGAGCTACCCGGACCGGCCGGCCCGGCCCGGTACGCCGTGGGAGGTGGCGCCGCTGCACACGGCGGCCGACCACATCGAGATGAACCTGTACCCGACCTGCCCGGACCAGGTGCTGCTGGACATCGAGCGGCTGGCCGGCGAGCACGACCTGATGCTCTTCGACGCGCAGGACGGCTCGGTCTACCCGCCACCGGCCCGCGTCCGTTCCTGACCCACCGGGACGACGAAGGGCCCGGCCGATCCGGCCGGGCCCCGATGTGTCCTGTCCGGACTACACGTCGCGCAGGTCGGCCGCGCTGGCCGCGACCGCGCCGATCGAGTCGGCGGCTGAGGTCAGCAGGTCGGCGCCGAGCGCCTGGTCGACGGTGAGCGTCATCAGCGTCTCGCCACCGGCCTCGCGGCGGGCCACCTGCATGGCGGCGATGTTGACGCCGGCCTCGCCGAGCAACGTGCCGACGGTGCCGACCACGCCGGGCCGGTCGGCGTAGCGCAGGAAGACCAGGATGCCCTCCGCGCCGATCTCCACGTCGAAACCGTCCACCTCGGTCAGCTTGAACACGTCCCGGGTGCCGGTGTGCGCCACGGTGCCGGAGACGCGGACGGTACGGCCGTCCGGCAGCGCCCCGCGTACGGTCACCAGGTTCGGGTGGTCGACGGTCTCGCCCGGCGTGGCGAGCGTGACCTCGACGCCCCGCTCGGCGGCCAGGTGCGGCGCGTTGACGTAGGTGACCTGCTCCTCCACCACGGAGCTGAACAGGCCCTTGGTCGCGGCGAGCTTGAGCACCGACACGTCGTGGGCGGCGATCTCGCCGCGCACCTCGACGGTGACGCTGGCGGCCACCCCGCCGGCCAGGGCGGTGAACGCCCGGCCCAGCCGCTCGGCCAGCGGCAGCAGCGGGCGGACGTCCTCGGCGACCACGCCGCCGGCCTGCACGTTCACCGCGTCCGGGACGAACTCGCCCTGGAGCGCGAGCTTGACGCTCCTGGCCACCGCGAGACCGGCCTTGTCCTGCGCCTCGTTCGTGGAGGCGCCCAGGTGCGGGGTGGCCACCACGTTGTCGAAGGCGAACAGCGGCGAGGAGGTGCACGGCTCCTTGGCGTACACGTCGACACCGGCGCCGGCGACCCGGCCCTCCGCGATCGCGTCGGCGAGCGCCTGCTCGTCGACCAGCCCGCCGCGGGCGGCGTTGACGATCCGGACGCCCGGCTTGACGATCGCCAGCTCCTTCTCGCCGATCAGGCCGACCGTCTCCGGCGTCTTCGGCAGGTGGATCGAGATGAAGTCGCTCTCCCGCAGCAGCTCCTCCAGCCCGACCAGGCGGACGCCGAGCTGCGCGGCGCGGGCCGGCTGGATGTACGGGTCGTACGCGATCAGCCGGGTGCCGAACGCGGCGATGCGAGACGCGAAGAGCACGCCGATACGGCCGAGGCCGACCACGCCCACGGTCTTGCCCTGGATCTCGACGCCGGTGTACTTGGACCGCTTCCACTCCCCCGCCTTGAGCGCTGCGCTGGCGCTGGCGGTGTTGCGGGCCACCGCGAGCAGCAGCGCGACGGCCTGCTCGGCGGCGGAGACGATGTTCGAGGTGGGCGCGTTGACGACCATGACGCCACGCGCGGTGGCGGCCGGCACCTCGACGTTGTCCAGGCCGACGCCGGCCCGGGCGACCACCTTCAGCCGCGGCGCGGCGGCGATCGCCTCGGCGTCGATCTGGGTGGCGCTGCGTACGATCACCGCGTCGGCCTCGGAGAGGGCGGAGAGCAGAGCGGGGCGGTCGGTGCCGTCCACGTGGCGCACGTCGAAGTCGTGCGCGAGCACCTCGATGGCGGCGGGGGCGAGTTCTTCGGCGATCAGTACGACAGGATTCATCGGTCCTCGTAGACGCTCGGTAATGGTTCGGCCTGGGGCGCCGGGACGCCGCGCTGCGCCCTGCGCCGATCCGTGCCACGGCCGTCGGGTGCGCTCGGGCACCACACCAAGGATGGTAGGTGGCCGCCCGCCCGGCGTGTCCCGGACTACGGGGTGAGGGCCCTCACACAGGCCCGTCGCACGCCTGTCATCCCCTGTTCACCGGACGCGGCGACTGGCGGGCTCCCCGTACAACGGAGGCAGCACCCGCACGGGGAGGGAGCCGCTGATGTCGGTAATGGTCCGGATCGCGCTGTTACGGCCGATGGCCCGGCTGGGCCCGCACCGGTGGGGGCCACGGTTGGCCGAGGTCCTGGTCACCCGGTCCCAGGTGGTGAGCGGGCTACCGGGTTCGACCGCCCGGCGCACGGCGGCGGCCGAGGAGGCGGTGACGCTCTGCCGGCGGCTGGCCGCCGAGCGGCCGGACCAGCACCGGGTCGCCCTGGCCCGGGCCCTGGTGGCCCGGGCCGCCGCGCCCGACACCGTCCCCGTCGCCGAGGCGATCGGCCAGCTACGGGAGGCCATCGGGTACGTCGAGGACACCGACGACCGGTCGGAACTGGTGGTGCTCGCCACCGCCCGCGGGCTCCTCGCACTGAACCTCCACCTGTGCGGGGAGGTGCGGGAGGCGCTCAGGCTGGCGCTGCGGGCGCGAGCGACCTGGCGCGCCTGCGGGTCGTTGCGTCCGCCGGAGCGGATGCGGTTGGCGCGGGCCCTGCTGACGATCGGTGAGGTCAAGGAGTCGCTGGGCCGGACGGAGGAGGCGAACACGGTCCGGCGAGAGGCGCTGGAACTGCATCGCGGTCTTTCCGCCTATCGGCGGATCCAGTGGACAGGCGTCGGCGCGTCCGCCGCGACGGACCTCGCCCGGGGCTTGGCGGTCACCGGTGCGGCACGCGAGGCCTTCGAGTTGATCAAGGAGTCCCGGGTCGACGTGGAACTGTGGAGCCGGGTCCAGCCCCGGTCGGGGCGGCCGCTGCTGGCCCGGGCCATGCTGATCGAAGCGGAGTGCCGGGCGCAGCTGGACGATCCGGAGGCGGCCGTGCGGCTGGCGGAGCAGGCCGTCGGCCAGCAGCGGGCGATGGTGACGGCCGGAACGCCGCACTCCGGGGTCGCGCTGGCCCACGGGCTGCTCGTCCTCGGCAACCTGACCGCCCGGGTCGGCCGGCCGGACGACGCGGCCGCGCACCTGACCGAGGCGGCGGCGCTCGCCCGCGACGGCCACGACGACGTGCTCGCCCGGGCCCTGTCGGACATGCTCGAGCTGCGGGCCGCGGCCGGAGACCGGGCCGCGGTCGGCGTCCTGCTGGCCGAGTTCCTTCCGCTCGGCCGGGCGAACGCCGGGCGGCTGCCGGAGGTCTGGCGTCCCCGGCTGGCCCACGCCCTGCTGATCCGCTGCGCGCTGACCGTGGACGAGTTGACGACGGGCTCCGGCGGTTCGCCGGCAGCCGCACCAGGCCGGTGCGGGACAGCACCGCCGGACGGACCGGCCGCGGACGGCCTGGCGGGCGGAGGCGCGACGGGCGCCGGGCGGGACGGGGACGGCCTGGCGGCCGGACGGGAGGCGGTCGAGCTGGCCCGGTTGCTGGCCGGCGGCGACCCGGCGTACCGGGACCTGCTCGGGCGGTGCCTCTTCACGCTCGCGGGCGCGGTCAACCTGGCCGGTGACGCGCGCGGGTCGGCCGAGCTGCTGCGCGAGTGCGTGACCGTGCGCCGGGAGCTGTTCGGCGTCGACCCGGCGGCGATCCGGCTCGGGTTGGCGGAGGCCCTGTGCAACCTGGGCAACCGGATGCACGCCCTCGACCGGCTGGAGGAGGCGGTGGAGATCTACCGGGAGTGCCTCGACCTGCTGCGCGCCGACCCGGACCGGATCGACCGGGCGGAGCTGCTCACCCCACTGCGCAACCTCGGGCTCACGCTGTCGCGTCTGGACCGCAGGGCCGAGGCGGAGCGGGTCCGGGACGAGGTCGCGGCCGTTCAGGAGACGGTCGACGCCGGTCGCTCCGATCCGTCGTGACGGCCCGTGGCCCGGCGCCGGGGAGAGCGTCGGGCCACGGGCCGCACGAGGGGAGAGATCAGGCGGTCTCGGTGATCGGCCGGTCGACCCAGCTCATCATGGCCCGCAGCTTCTGCCCGGTCTCCTCGATCGGGTGCGCCGCACCTTCGGCCCGCCACTTGGCGAAGTTCGGCCGGCCGGCCTCGTCCTCGGCCACCCACTCGCGGGCGAACTCGCCGGACTGGATCTCGCCGAGGATCTTGCGCATCTCCTCCTTGACCCGCGAGTCGATCACGCGCGGGCCACGGGACAGGTCGCCGTACTCGGCGGTGTCGGAGATGCTGTAGCGCATCCGGGCGATGCCGCCCTCGTACATCAGGTCGACGATGAGCTTCAGCTCGTGCAGGCACTCGAAGTAGGCCACCTCGGGCGCGTAGCCGGCCTCGGTGAGCACCTCGAAACCGGTCTGCACCAGCGCCGCCGCGCCGCCGCACAGCACCGCCTGCTCGCCGAACAGGTCGGTCTCGGTCTCCTCGGTGAACGTGGTCCGGATCGCCCCGGCCCGGGTGCCGCCGATCGCCTTGGCGTACGCCAGGGCCAGGCCGAACGCGTTGCCGCTGGCGTCCTGCTCGACCGCGACCAGGCAGGGCACGCCCTTGCCGTCGACGTACTGGCGGCGGACCAGGTGACCGGGGCCCTTCGGGGCGACCATCGCCACGTCCACGTCGGCCGGGGGCTTGATCAGGCCGTACCGGATGTTGAAGCCGTGCCCGAAGAACAGCGCCTTGCCCGCGGCCAGGTTCGGCGCGATGGCCTCGGCGTAGAGACCACGCTGGGCGGTGTCCGGCGCCAGGATCATGATCACGTCGGCCTCGGCCGCCGCCTCGGCGGGCGTGAGCACCCGCAGGCCCTGCTCCTCGGCCTTCGGCCGGCTCTTCGACCCGGCGGGCAGGCCGATCACCACGTCGACGCCGGAGTCGCGCAGCGACAGCGCGTGCGCGTGGCCCTGGCTGCCGTACCCGATCACGGCGACCTTGCGGCCCTGGATCAGGCCCAGGTCGGCGTCGTCGTCGTAGAACACCTCAACGCTCATTGACTTCCCTTTCGTACGGCGGTGCCCGTCGGCCCGTCGAGAAACTTGTGGGTACGGATCAGGCGGCGCGCAGGGCCGGGCCGGCGGTGATGGCCCGCGAACCCCGCCCGATCGCCACGGTGCCGGACTGGACCATCTCCTTGATGCCGAACGGCTCCAGGTCGCGCAGCAGCGCGTCGAGCTTGTCCGGCGTGCCGGTCGCCTCGATGGTCAGCGTGTCCGGCGCGACGTCGACCACCCGGGCGCGGAACAGGCCGACCGTCTCCAGCACCTGGGCGCGGGCCGTGCGGTCCGCGCGGACCTTGACCAGCAGCAGCTCGCGCGCCACCGACACCTGCGGGTCCAGTTCCACGATCTTGAGTACGTTGACCAGCTTGTTGAGCTGCTTGGTCACCTGCTCCAGCGGCGAGGACTCGGCGTTGACCACGATGGTGATGCGGGAGACGTCCGGGTTCTCGGTCTCCCCCACGGCGAGACTGTCGATGTTGAACCCGCGACGGGAGAACAGCCCGGAGACCCGGGCCAGGACACCCGGCTTGTTCTCCACGAGCACGGACAGCGTGTGCATGGTCATTGCTGAGCCTTCCTCGTCATGCCCTCATGGCCCTCGCTGCGCTCGGTGCATTCGGTCATGACCGGCACCTTCCTCGTCATGCCCTCATGGCCCTCGCTGCGCTCGGTGCATTCGGTCATGACTACAACTCGTCCTCGTCGAACGCGGGGCGCACGCCCCTGGCGAACATGATCTCGTCGTTGCTGGTGCCGGCGGCGACCATCGGCCAGACCATCGCGTCCTTGCCGACCACGAAGTCGATGACCACCGGCGCGTCGTTGATCGCCATGGCCGCCTCGATGGTCTTGTCCACGTCGGCGGCGTTCTCGCAGCGCAGTCCGACGCAGCCGAGCGCCTCGGCGAGCTTGACGAAGTCCGGGATGCGGTGCTTGTGCGTGCCCAGCTCGGTGTTGGAGTAGCGCTCCCCGTAGAACAGGGTCTGCCACTGCCGCACCATGCCCAGGTTGCCGTTGTTGATCACGGCGACCTTGATCGGGATGCCCTCCAGGGCGCAGGTGGCCAGCTCCTGATTGGTCATCTGGAAGCAGCCGTCGCCGTCGACCGCCCACACCGTGGTGTCCGGCTTGCCGACCTTGGCGCCCATCGCGGCCGGGACGGCGTAGCCCATGGTCCCCAGGCCACCGGAGTTGAGCCAGGTGTGCGGCTTCTCGTACGAGATGAACTGGCTGGCCCACATCTGGTGCTGGCCGACGCCCGCCACGTAGACCGCGTCCGGGCCGGCGATCTCGCCCAGCCGCTTGATCACGTACTGCGGGGAGAGCGTGCCGTCGGCCGGCTCCTCGAAGCCGAGCGGGTACCGCTCGCGCAGGTCGTCGAGCTGGGCCCACCAGTCGGTCAGGTCCACCGACGGGTGCGCGGCCTGCTCGGCGGTGACCGCCGCGATCAGCTCGTCGATCACGTGCCGCGCGTCACCCACGATCGGGACGTCGGCGTGCCGGTTCTTGCCGATCTCGGCCGGGTCGATGTCGGCGTGCACCACAGTCGCGTCCGGCGCGAACGAGTCGAGCCTGCCGGTCACCCGGTCGTCGAAGCGGGCGCCCAGCGCCACGATCAGGTCGGCCTTCTGCAGGCCGTAGACCGCGGCGACGGTGCCGTGCATGCCGGGCATGCCCAGGTGCTGGCGGTGCGAGTCGGGGAACGCGCCCAGCGCCATCAGCGTGGTCACCACCGGGATGCCGGTCTGCTCGGCCAGCTTGCGCAGCCCTTCGGTGGCGCCGGCCTTGAGCACGCCGCCGCCGACGTAGAGGACCGGACGGCGGGCCGAGGTCATCAGCCGGGCCGCCTCCCGGATCTGCTTGCCGTGCGGGTGCAGCGTCGGCCGGTAGCCGGGCAGGTCGAGCGTGGGCGGCCAGGAGAAGGTCGCCGGCGCCTGGAGCACGTCCTTGGGGATGTCGACCAGCACCGGGCCGGGGCGGCCGGTCGCGGCCAGGTGGAACGCCTCGGCCAGCACGCGGGGGATCTCGTCGGCGGTCTGCACCAGGAAGTTGTGCTTCGTGATGGGCAGCGTGATGCCCTGGATGTCGGCTTCCTGGAAGGCGTCGGTGCCGATCGACGGCCGGGCCACCTGCCCGGTGATCGCCACCATCGGGACCGAGTCCATGTACGCGTCCGCGATCGGGGTCACCAGGTTCGTCGCGCCCGGGCCGGAGGTGGCGATGCAGACGCCGACCCGGCCGGTGGCCTGCGCGTAACCGGTGGCCGCGTGCCCGGCGCCCTGCTCGTGCCGGACCAGGATGTGCCGGACCGTGGAGTCGTAGAGCGGGTCGTAGGCGGGCAGGATCGCGCCGCCCGGAATGCCGAAGACCACGTCGACGCCGAGCGCCTCGAGCGACCGCACGAGCGAACCGGCGCCCGAGACCTGCGCGGTGGCGGGCTCCCGTACGGGCGCCTCGGTGGTGGCAGCCGCCGGGACGGTACGGCCGGGGCGGGCGGCGGGGTCGGAGTCACCGGCCGCGCCGGTGCCGGAGCGGGCACGGCGGGCGGAGTGGGCGAGGGTCTCTGGCGTGGGTCTCGTCATGGCGGTTCAAGCCTTCGGAAGTGAGTGGGTGACGCGCTTCTCAGGATGGGACGGCAAGGTCCCGGCGATGGTCCGACGGCAACAAAAAAGCCCACGTGCAGGATGCACGGGGCCAGCGCACTCTCGGTGGGAGAGTGCGCTCAGGTAAGTACTCGCGGCGACCGGTTCGACGACATGCGGCTAAGCCTGACGCATCTCACGCGATGAGTCAACTGATCCCACATTCTGGTTCACGGACGTGGGCGTGTCGGCCGCCGGCACCCCCTGCGCGCCCGGCGCCACCTGCGAAGATCCCTCCATCGGGGGACGCTGGGCGGGCACCGCGGCGGGCGGATTGTTGCGCAGCCGGGGCAGCAGCGGCGACGGGGCGCGCGCCGGCGCGGGCGGCGGCACCGGCGGCATCGCGGTGTGCCGGTTGCCGGGCGCGGTGGCCGCCTCCAGCATCGCCTCCAGGTGCTCGGCCGGTACGCCCCAGCCGAACAGCGCGCCCTGGCCGAACCGGCAGCCGGCGGCCACCACCGCGGCCAGCTCGGTCGGGTTGGTGACGCCCTCGGCGATCACCTCCAGGCCGAGCTGGTGCCCCAGACGCATGACGATGTCCACCATCGGGGCGAACGCCGGGCCGTCGCGCCCCACCGGGCGCACCGGCTCGTGCTCGGCGACCAGGCTGTGGTCGATCTTGAGAATGTCGATCGGCAGCCGCCGGAGCTGGCCGAGCGAGGAGTAGCCGGCGCCGAAGTCGTCCAGCGCGATCCGGACGCCGGTCAGCCGCAGCGCGGTGAGCCGCCGGATCAGCTCGTCCAGGTCGGTGGCGACCGCGTGCTCGGTGACCTCCAGCACCAGCCGCTGCGGCGGCACGTGGTGCGCGCGCAGCGCGTCGGCGACCTGGACGACGTACTCCGGGGCGTGCAGCTCGCGCGGCGACACGTTCACCGACACCCACACGTCGTGCCCGTCGGCCAGCCAGCGGGAGAGCTGGTAGCAGGCCTGGTGCAACACCCACGCGCCGAGCTTGGCGATCATCCCGCACTCCTCGGCCAGCGGGATGAACTCGTCCGGCCGGACGTTGCCCAGCTCCGGGTGCCGCCAGCGCAGCAGCGCCTCCGCGCCGACCGGTCGCACCGACGGCAGCGAGGCCACCGGCTGGAAGACCAGCCGCAGCTCGTCGCGCTCGATCGCGCCGCGCAGCTCGTGCTCCATCCGGGTACGCCGGCTCAGCAACTGGTCGTACGTGGCGTCGTAGCGCTCGATCCGGTTCTTGCCCCGCTGCTTGGCGTAGCGCAGCGCCAGGTCGGCGTTGCGCAGCAGCAGCTCGACGTCCTGCTCACCGTGCCCGGCGGCCACCCCGATGCTCACCGACAGGAAGACCGGCCCGTCCCCCTGCTCGTACGGGCGGCCGAGCACCCCGAGCAGGCGGTCGGCGACCGGGCCGGGGTCGGCCGGCCCGTGCATCAGCACCGCGAACTCGTCGCCGCCGAGCCGGGCGGCCAGGTCGCCCGGGCGCAGGTTGCCCCGCAGCCGCCGCCCCACCTCGACCAGCACCGCGTCGCCGACGTCGTGCCCGCGCATGTCGTTGACGTTCTTGAAGCCGTCGAGGTCGAGCCCGAGCAGCACGCACGGCACGCCCGCCTCGGCACTGCGGTGCAGGGCGCGCAGCAGCCCGCGCCGGTTCGCCAGCCCGGTCAGCGGGTCGGTGTGCGCCAGCTCGCGGAAGTGCGCCTCCCGCTCGGCCAGCCGGATGGCGTAGCCGCGCACGTCGTTGAGGGCAAGATACTGCCGGGTCACCAGGGCGAACCCCTCGACGGTGCCGGCCACGATGGCGTACCCGTCGAATCCGCCGCCCTGCACCAGGTGGTACATCGCGGAGGCCGCGATGGCGAACATCGGCACGAAGGCGTACTCGCCGTCGCGGCGGATGAAGTCGACGTCGAGCTGCGTGAGGTCGGCCCGGCGCCCGGCCACGGCGGTGGCCAGCAGACCGGCGGCGGTCAGCACCGCGCCGGTGAGCACCATGCCGGGGCCGGCCTGGCAGAGCCCGGCGGACACGGTCAACCCGCCGGCCGTCACCGCTATCGCGCCCGCGGCGAGCAGTGTCAGCCACCCGCGTGGCGGCGCGACCCGCAGCACGACGATCACGGTGAGCCCGGTGGTGAGCGCCGCACTGACGGTGGCCAGCACGATCGGCAGGCAGGCGACCGGGGTGGCGTCGCCGAGCACCCGGGTCGGCTCGCTGAACGCCACCCAGCCGACGAACCAGAGCGCGCTGCCCATGATCAGGCCGTCGAGCAGCAGCCGGGCGGTGGCGGCCCGGGTCGCGGCGGCGCCGGGCAGCCGCAGGACGGCGGCGCCGAGGCCGAGCGCGGCGAGCGTCGTACCGGCGGAGACGAGGACCGCCCACCCGGTCCGCTGGCCCTGCCGGTGCGCCCAGTGGTCACCGGCGGCCAGCAGGCCGCCGAGACCGACCAGGAGGCTGAACAGGGCGGCCCCGGCGGCGACCGCGAGCAGCAGGTGGGCCGGCCGGCGGGGGCCGGTGCGGCGCCGCACCGACGCGGTGAGCAGCACGGCGGCACCGGCCGCGACGATGCCGCTCAACACCGCGACGGTGACCATCCCCGGGGACGACTGCACGCGTCAACTCTGCCGGATGAGCGCCTCCCGTGGGGCACCGGGTGTGCAACTGTTGGGACACAGGGTGCGCGCCGCGGGATCGCCGCGCGGATGGTGTCAGACTGGTTGTCATGCCTGAGCTGCGGTCGAGGACCTCCACCCACGGTCGGACGATGGCCGGCGCCCGGGCCCTGTGGCGGGCCACCGGGATGACCGACGACGACTTCGGCAAGCCGATCGTCGCCATCGCGAACAGTTTCACCCAGTTCGTACCCGGTCACGTCCACCTCAAGGACCTCGGCGGCCTGGTCGCCGACGCGGTGGCCGAGGCCGGCGGCGTCGGCCGGGAGTTCAACACGATCGCCGTGGACGACGGCATCGCCATGGGCCACGGCGGCATGCTCTACTCCCTGCCCAGCCGGGAGCTGATCGCCGACGCGGTGGAGTACATGGTCAACGCGCACTGCGCGGACGCCCTGGTCTGCATCTCCAACTGCGACAAGATCACCCCGGGCATGCTGCTGGCCGCGCTGCGGCTCAACATCCCGACCGTCTTCGTCTCCGGCGGCCCGATGGAGGCCGGCAAGACGGTGGCGATCGAGGGCGTGGTGCACTCCAAGATCGACCTGATCGACGCCATGATCGCGTCCTCGAACGAGGCGGTCACCGACGACCAGCTCGGCGAGATCGAGCGCTCCGCGTGCCCCACCTGCGGCTCCTGCTCCGGCATGTTCACCGCCAACTCGATGAACTGCCTCACCGAGGCCATCGGCCTGGCGCTGCCCGGCAACGGGTCGACGCTCGCCACCCACGCCGCGCGGCGGTCGCTGTTCGTCGAGGCCGGGCGCACCGTCGTCGAGATCGCCAAGCAGTGGTACGCCAACGACGACGCCTCGGTGCTGCCGCGCTCGATCGCCGGCCGGGAGGCGTTCGAGAACGCGATCGCCCTCGACGTGGCGATGGGCGGCTCCACCAACACCGTGCTGCACCTGCTGGCCGCCGCCCGCGAGGCGGAACTGGACTTCGGCGTCGCCGACATCGACGCGATCTCCCGCCGGGTGCCGTGCCTGGCCAAGGTCGCCCCCAACTCGCCGCAGTACCACATGGAGGACGTGCACCGGGCCGGCGGCATCCCCGCCATCCTCGGCGAACTGGACCGCGCCGGGCTGCTGCACCGCGACGTGCGCGCGGTGCACTCCCCCAGCCTCGACGAGTGGCTGGCCGACTGGGACGTCCGGGGCGGCTCGGCCACCCCGGAAGCGGTCGAGCTGTTCCACGCCGCGCCGGGCGGGGTGCGCACCACCGAGCCGTTCTCCACCACCAACCGCTGGTCGTCGCTCGACACCGACGCGGCCGACGGCTGCATCCGCGACCGGGAGCACGCGTACAGCGCGGACGGCGGCCTGGCCATCCTGCACGGCAACCTCGCGCCGGCCGGCTGCGTGGTGAAGACCGCCGGGGTGCCCGAGGAGTGCCTGACGTTCCGCGGCCCGGCCAAGGTCTACGAGTCGCAGGACGACGCGGTGACCGCCATCCTCGCCAAGGAGATCGTCGCCGGGGACGTGGTGGTGATCCGGTACGAGGGCCCGAAGGGCGGCCCCGGCATGCAGGAGATGCTCTACCCCACCTCGTTCCTCAAGGGCCGCGGGCTGGGCCGTTCCTGCGCGCTGCTGACCGACGGCCGGTTCTCCGGCGGCACCTCCGGCCTGTCCATCGGGCACGTCTCGCCGGAGGCGGCCTCGGGCGGGCTGATCGCGCTGGTGCGCGACGGCGACGAGATCGTCATCGACATCCCGGGCCGGTCGATCGAGCTGAACGTGCCCGCCGACGAGCTGGAGGCACGCCGGGTGGCCGAGGAGAAGCGGGACCGCCCGTACACCCCGGTCGACCGGCAGCGTCCGGTGTCGGCGGCGCTGCGCGCGTACGCGTCGATGGCGACCTCGGCCAGCGACGGCGCCTACCGCCGCGTCCCCGAGTGAGCGGCGCGGGGCCCGGCGACGGGGCCCCGCCTCACGCCCGCCGCCGGTAGGGTCCGGCGGCGTGGAGACGACGGTGAGCTACGCGCGACTGGTCCGGCCCGCGATCGACCGGGTCTACGTGGGCGCCCGCTGGGGAGCCCGCGCCCGGATGGAGGCGTTCTACGCCGAGCGGGGCTGCACACTCGGCGCGGAGAACAGCTTCTTCTCCGGTGTGCTGGCCCGCCCGATGCCCGCCGAGGCACTTGCCGACGGTCTGGTCTACACCTCCGGCAGCATGGACGAGGAACTGGCGCAGGGTGTCGTCGTCCGGGACGCCGAGGGCGCCTGGCACCTCACCGACCTCGGCCGCGAGCTGACGCTGTTCGCCCAGCGGGCGACCGGTGAGGCCGCCGAGGAACTGTGGACCATGCTGCCCGGCGTCCTGCCGGGACTGAGCATCGTGCCCCGCCTCGCCGACCTGGTCGGCCGGGTGCTGACGCACGCGCAGGCCACCGGGGGGCCGGTGTTCCGGGCGATGTCCCCGCCGTACGAGCCGGAGGGCGCCTCCCCGGCGCTGCTGCTCGTCACCCGGCTGGGCTCGCTGCGCCACCACCGCGCCGACGCGCACCGGGCCGCGTGGCGGGCCGCCGGGCTGACCGCCGACGAGATCCGCGCGCTGCCGGACGGCCCGGAACGCGCGGCGATCGAGGCGGACACCGACCGCCGCGACGAACCCGCGTACGCGGTGCTCACCGAGGCCGAGCGGTGGGAACTGCTGGCCGGCCTCGCCGCCCTGCCCAACTAGCGCTCGCGGCCCGCACAACCGCTGAGTGGAACGGGGCCGTAGACACCCATGACGTTCCACCCACGGCGCAGCGGCGCGTCAGGACTGGGAGGGGTCCTCCTCGGCGGGGGCGGTGCCGTCTATCGGCAGGCCGAACTCCGCCGGTGAGTTCTCGTCGGTCCCGTCCAGGTCCGCGTGCGGCTCGTCCGGGGTGACGTCGTCGGGGTCCGCGCCCTCGGCGTGCAGTTCGGACAGCTCAACCGGATCAGTCATGCCGTCCTGGTACCCGTCGGGCGCGGCCCGAACCCGCCAGGTGTCGCTCCAGGCCGTCGAAGAGCAGGTCGAGGGTGAACTCGAACTCGGTCTGACTGTCGCACCATCCGAGCGTCGGATCCGCCGCGTCGTGCGTCTCGGCGGCGACCATCGCGGCCAGGTGCGGCAGCCGTTCGGCCAGCGCCACCAGCTCGGCCTCCGCGGCCGCCGCGTCCGCCACCCCGCCCGCGTCCGGCCGGAACACCTCCTGCGCGAAGCCGAGCGCCAGGCTGCCGAAGGCGTGCAGCGCCCGGTGGGCGATCCGGTACGAGAAGCCGCCGTCGACGAGGGTGGCGAGGATGCCGTCGTAGTAGGCGTACACCCCGGCGGGGACGGTCGGGCGGGAGCTGAGCAGCGCCGGGGCCCACGGGTGCCGCAGCATGACTGCACGCGCGGCGAGGAAGCGCAGCCGCAGCCGGGTTCGCCAGTCGGCGCCGGGCGCGTCCGCCTCGGCCCGCTCGGCGGCTGAGGTGATCTCCGCGGCGACGGCGTCCACGAGGCCGTCGAGAAGTCCGGCCTTGCCGGGCAGGTGGTGGTAGAGCGACATGGCCTCGACGCCGAGTTCCGCGGCGAGCCGGCGCATCGTGAGCGCCGCCATCCCCTCGGCGTCCACCAGGGCGATCGCGCTGGCCAGGGCTCGCTCGCGGCTCAGCGGCTCCCGCGGTTTCCTCGCTCCCATCCGGCTTCCCATCCCCCTTGACCTTACAACGTATGGTTGGCCTTACGACGTAAGGCAGCGCAGCCAAGGCACGTCGACCACCCCCGAGGAGCCGCCATGCACCAGCTGATCCGTACCGCCCGCGTGACCGGGCTGTTCTACCTCGGGCTCGCCGTCACCGGCGCGCTGGGGTTCCTCACCGTCCGCCCCATGATCTTCGACGCCGACGACGCGGGCACGACGCTCGCCAACCTGGTCGCCCACGAGCCGCTGGCACGCGCCGGCATCGCGCTCGAACTGCTGGTCGTCCTCACTCAGACGCTCACCGCCGTCTGGTTCTACCGGCTGTTCCGTACCGTCGACGGCACCGCCGCGGGCAGCATCGCCGCCTTCGGGCTGGTCAACGCCGTCGCGATCCTCGGCAGCGCCGCCGTCCTCGCGACGGCTCTGCAGGTCGCGACCGGCGGGCCGGGCGACGCCGGCACCGTCCAGTTGCTCTATCTGGTCAACGGGAACCTGTGGGAGGTGGGCGGCCTCTTCTTCGGTCTCTGGCTGGTGCCGATGGGCTGGTGCGTGCTCCGGTCGGGCTGGCTGCCCCGGCCGCTGGGCTGGGTCCTCGTCGCCGGCGGCGTCGGCTACGTGCTCATGACGTTCGTCGCCTACCTCGCCCCCGACGCCGGCATCGCCGGTGACCTGCTGGTGGTGCCCGCCACGGTGGGCGAGGTCTGGATCCTCGGCTACCTGATCGTCTTCGGCGTGCGCGGGCGGGCGCTCGAAAGGGCCGAAGCCTAGGCGGGGCTCGCGGCGAGGGCGACGCCCCGGGCGTACCGGATGGCGGCCGGGGTGTCCGGGAACACCAGGCCCTCGCGGCGCAGCTCGTCGGCGACGCCGAGCGTGCTGAGCACCTGGTCGTGGCCCGGGGTGATGCCGGAGAGCAGCACCGTGATCCCCCGGGCGCGCAGCCGGGCGACGGCGTCGCCGAGCACCTGCGCGCCGGTCGCGTCGATGGTGGAGACCCGGGACATCCGCAGGATCACCACCCGCACGTCGGCCACCTCGGCCAGCTCCAGCAGGAAGGTGTGCGCGGCGGCGAAGAAGAGCGGCCCGTCCAGCCGGTACGCGACGATGTGCTCGGCGAGCAGCGCGTGCTCCTCGTCGCTGTGCTCGCCGGTGTCCAGCGGCACCTGTTCCAGCTTGGCGCTGCGGGCCACCGCGCGCAGCGCCAGGACCACAGCGACGGCGAGCCCGACGACCACTGCGGTCACCAGGTCCCAGATCACCGTGACGGCGAACGTCAGCACCAGCACCACCGCGTCGGCGCGGGTGGCCCGCATCAGCGCCAGCAGGGAGGCCGCCTCCACCATCCGGACCGTGGTGGCGAGCAGCACCCCGGCCAGCGCGGCCAGCGGGATGCGGCCGACCAGCGGGGCGGCGGCCAGGACGATCGCGGCGAGGGCGACCGCGTGGGTGAGCGCGGCCAGCTTCGAGGACGCCCCGGCGCGCACGTTCACCGCGGTACGGGCGATGGCGGCGGTCGCCGGGATGCCGCCGAAGACCGGGGAGGCCAGGTTGGCCAGGCCCTGGCCGAACAGTTCCCGGTCCGGGTCGTGCCGCTCGCCGACGGTCATGCCGTCCGCCACCGTGGCGGAGAGCAGGCTCTCCAGGGCGGCGAGCGCGGCCACCGCCAGGGCGCTCGGCAGCAGCACGCCCAGCGCGCCGAGGTCCACGAAGCCCAGTGACGGCACGGGCAGCCCCTGCGGCAGCTCGCCGATCCGGGCCAGGTCGATCGGGGCCAGCTCGGCGAGAGCCGTCGCGGCGGCCACCCCGACCAGGGAGAACGGCACGGCGGGCCGCCACCGCCCGCCGAGCAGCATCAGCGCCGCCACGCCGAGCGCCACGGCGATCGCGGCGGGCCGGGGCTGCGCGGCGAACCGGGCGACCGCGTCGGCGGCGACCGCCCACACCTTCTCCCCGTGTGCGCCGGTGACGCCGAGCGCGGCGGGCACCTGTTGCAGCGCGATCACCACGGCGATGCCCGCGGTGAAGCCCTCGATCACCGGGGCCGGCAGGTAGCGGACGTACCGGCCGAGGCGGGCCAGGGCGAGCGCGATCAGGATCAGCCCGGCCAGCGCGCCGACCATCAGCACGCCACCGGCACCGAACTGCTGCACCACCGGCACCAGCACGACAGTCATCGCACCGGTGGGGCCGGAGACCTGGAGGTTGGAGCCGCCGAAGACCGCCGCGACCGCTCCGGCGACCACGGCGGTGACCAGACCGGCCTGCGCGCCGAGCCCGGAGGTGACGCCGAAGGCGAGCGCCAGGGGCAGCGCCACCACGGCGACGGTGAGCCCGGCGAGCAGGTCACGCCGGGGCGAGCGGCGTACTGCCGCCCAGTCGGCCCGGCCGGGCAGCAGCCCGCCGAACAACCGGCCCGCCTGCCGGACGACGTCACCGGCGCGACGGCGGCCGGACACCGGAGGCGCCTGCGAGCCGGACGCCGCCGCGCTCACCGGTCCGTCCCCGAGGCCCGCAGCTCGTCCAGCAGGGCGTCCCGGTCGGTGAGGACCGCGCCGAGGATGCGCCGTCCGGCGGCGAGCAGGTCGGCCACGTCGGGGGTGCTGAGCGCGTACATCACCAGCGGGCCGTCCCGGTACGAGGTGACCATGCCGGCGCGGCGCAGCACGGCGAGCTGCTGGGAGAGGTTCGACGCCTCCACGTCGATGGCGGCGAGCAGGTCGCGGACCGGCAACGGCCCGTCCTGGAGCAGTTCGAGCACCCGGATGCGGACCGGGTGCCCCAGGGTGCGGAACAGCTCCGCCTTGGCCTGGTACAGCGGCACCGACACGACTCACCCCTCCGACGACTCTGAAGACTTTAGCACTTGCAGAAATCTTCAAATCGACGAGGATGCGGGTGACCGCCTCAGATCAGGTCGTTGACGCAGCGCAGCACGGGGCGGCGGGTGAGCGCGTCCGCGTCGAGCGGGCCGGGCGCGTGCACGGTGAACGTCGCGCTCTCCCCCGGCAGCAGCGTCACCAGGGCCCGGTCCACCTGCGCGGCCGGATCGAGGCGGTCCGGGAACAGCGTCAGGTCGCGCAGCACGGTCCGGGCGGTCACCCGGACCCGCACGCCGCCGTCGGCCGGCTCGGCAGTCGCGTCCCACCGCGCCGCCGGCCAGCGCACGTCGCGGTCCTCGGCGAAGAACCACAGCGCCCGCTCCGCGGCGTCCCCGGCGTCCGCGACGAGCAGTTCCGCGCGGCCGTCGTCCGGCCGCGCCAGATCCGCCGGCAGCGCCACCACCACCGAGGAGTACGCCGGGACGTCGAGGTCGACCGAGGTCTTCGCCCTCGGCTCCCCGGTGACTGTCAGCCGGGTGACGCTCACCGGCCCGCTCCACGCGTCGGCGGTGTCGTTCACCGCCACCAGCGCCGGCCCGCCGTCACGCGGCTGCACGGTGAGCAGCCGGTCGGCGTAGGCGCGGCGCAGCGCGTACCACAGGGGTTTGCGGCGCCCGTCGCCGTCGATCGCCGACCACGAGGTGACCGGCCAGCAGTCGTTGAGCTGCCACACGACGGTGCCCGCGCAGACCGGCCGGTGCGAACGGAAGTGCTCCACGCCGAGCTGGATGGCGCGGGCCTGGTTGAGCTGGGTGAGGTAGTGCCAGTCGTCGAAGTCGGCGGGCGGCGGCAGGTGCGCGTCCAGCCCTCGGCGGAGCTTGCGGTCCCCGTCGGCCGCCTTCTGGTGGTGGGCCATGCCCGGCGAGTCGTGCGCGAGCGGGTCGTCGGAGAGGGCCCGGCGCAGCGTCGCGTACGCGGGCGGTGCCTGGTAACCGAACTCGGCCACGAACCGGGGCACGTAGTCCCGGTAACGCGTGTAGTCGTCGGTGTTCCACACGTCCCAGATGTGCGTGGTGCCGTGTGCCGGGTCGTTGGGGTGGACGTCCTCGCTGCCCGACCAGGGGCTGCCCGGCCAGTACGGGACCGTCGGATCCAGCTCCCCGACGATCCCCGGCAGCAGCTCCAGGTAGTAGCCGCGTCCCCAGGTGCGCCCGGCCAGCGGTTCCTGCCAGTCCCAGTCGTGCCAGCCCCAGATGTTCTCGTTGTTGCCGGTCCAGAGCACCAGCGAGGGGCGCCCGGCGAGGCGGGCCACCTGCTCGCGCGCCTCCGCCTCGACCTCGGTGCGGAACGGCTCCTCCTCCGGGTACGCCGCGCAGGCGAACAGGAAGTCCTGCTGCACCAGCAGTCCCATCTCGTCGGCGAGCTGGTAGAAGTCGTCCGACTCGTACCGGCCGCCGCCCCAGACGCGCAGCAGGTTGACGTTCGCGCCGGCCGCCTGGGCGAACCGCTGCGCCAGGCGCTCCCGGGTGACCCGGTGGGGAAACGCGTCGTCGGGGATCCAGTTGACGCCCCTGACGAACACCGGCACGTCGTTGACGTGCAGCGCGAACGGGGTGCCGTGGGCGTCGGGCGTGGTGTCCAGGCGTACCGAGCGGAACCCGATCCGCCGGGACGCGGCGTCCAGCTCCCGGCCGTCGGCGCCGTGCAGGCTCACGTCGAGGTCGTACAGCGGCTGGTCGCCGTACCCGATCGGCCACCACAGCGCGGGGTCCGCGACGGTGAGCGTCACGACGGCGGTCCGCTCCCCCGCCGGTACGGCGACCTCGGCGGTGACCCCGGCGACGGCGGCGCGGACGGTCAGCGGCTCGTCGCCGGCCCGCTCGACCTCGGCGCGCAGCTCGACCCGGCCGGTGCCGTCGACCACCGTGACGAGCGGCCGGACCGACGCGAGCCGGGCGGTCGACCAGGCGTGCAGGGCGATGTCCTGCCAGATGCCGACGGTGACCAGCGCCGGTCCCCAGTCCCAGCCGAAGTTGCAGGCGGTCTTGCGGATGAAGTGGAACGGCTCCGGGTACGCGTTCGGCCGGTCACCGAGCCGGTCCCGGTGCGCCTCGGCGTACCGGTACGGGGAGTCGAAGCGTACGGCCAGGGTGTTGCCGCCCGGGCGCAGCAGCGCGCGGACGTCGAAGCGGTACGAGCGGTGCTGGTTCTCTGTGCGGCCGACCTCGACGCCGTTGAGCGTGACCGTGGCGACCGTGTCCAGGCCGGCGCAGACCAGGTCGGCCCGGTCGTCGTCGCCGGGCTGCCGGTCGAACGTGGTCTCGTAGACCCAGTCGGTGCGACCGATCCAGGTGAGGCGGTTCTCGTTGTCGTCCAGGTACGGGTCGGGGATGAGGTTCGCCGCCAGCAGGTCGGTGTGGACGCAACCGGGGACTGTGGCCGGCACCGCCGTCCCGGCGATCTCCGGCGGCACCGCCGGACCGGGCTCGGCCCGCAGCGTCCACCCCTGGTGCAGCAGCGTTCGACGGCTCACGACTTCACCGCGCCTTCCATGATTCCGCGGACGATCTGACGTCCACCGATGAACAGCATGACCAGCAGGGGGACGGTGGCGATGAACGCGCCCGCGAGCACCCGCCGGTAGATCACGTAGTTGCCGCTGGCCAGGTCGGAGACCGCCACCATCGACGTCGGGTAGTCGGTGCCGCTGAGCGTGATCAGCGGCCACTGGAAGTCGTTCCAGGTGGCCACGAACGTGAGCAGGCCGAGCACCGCCAGGGCCGGGCGGATCGCCGGGAGCACGATCGTCGCGTACACCCGCATGGTCGTGGCGCCGTCGACCCGGGCCGACTCGATCAGCTCGTCCGGAACGGTGTTCACGATGAACTGCCGCATGTAGAACACGCCGAACGCGGTGACCAGGCCGGGCGCGATGACCGCGAGCAGCGTGCCGTTCCAGCCGAGCTTGCCCATCACGATGTAGAGCGCGACGATGCCGAGCTGGTTGGGCACGGTGAGCGTGAGCACCACGAACAGCATCAGCGCGCGGCTGCCCCTGAAGCGCAGCTTGGCGAAGGCGAACCCGGCCAGCGAGCAGAAGAACAGCACCGAGGCGGTCACCACGGCGGAGACGATGACGCTGTTGATCAGCGAGGCGGCGAAGTAGACGTCCTGGAGGGAGAAGACCTCGTCGACGTTCGTCAGGAACCGGTCTCCGGGGATCACCGCCGGGGGCAGCTTCGCCAGCGCCTCGTCGTCGCTGGTGGCGATGACGAACATCCAGTAGAGCGGGAACGCGGCGAACAGCATGCTCACCGCGAGGAGCAGGTAGGTCCAGAGCCCGGCCGGGGTGTCCTGTGGCGCCCGGGCCACCACGCGTCGCGTCGTCACCGGCGACCTCCGGAGAGTCGGTTCGTCAGCAGGTAGTTGAGGCCGGCCACGATCAGGATGATCAGGAACAGCGCCCAGGACATGGCGGCGGCGTAGCCGAGGTTGAGGTCCTTCCAGCCGACCTTGTAGATGAGCTGGGCGATGGTCTGCCACTCGCCGTCCGGCCCGCCGGTCGCGGCCTGCGCGTTCGGGTCGAACAGCATCGGCTCGGTGAACAGCTGCAACCCGCCGATGGTGGACAGGATGACTGTGAACAGGACCACCGGTTGGATCATCGGGACGGTGATCCGCCAGAGCTGCTTCCACGGGCCGGCGCCGTCGATCGCCGCGGCCTCGTAGACGTCGCGCGGGATGGACTGCATGGCGGCCAGGTAGAGCAGCGCGTTGTAGCCGATCCACTTCCAGTTGACCATGGTGGCGATGGCGATCCAGGCGTGCAGCTTGTCCGCCCGCCAGTCGATCGGATCGTCCGGGCCGCCGATGCCGAGCAGGCCGAGCGCCCAGTTCGCCATGCCGAAGTCACGGGAGAAGAAGACGCTGAACACCATCGTCGAGGCCACGATCGGTGTCACGTACGGCAGCAGCACACCCACCCGCCACCACGTCTGCGCCCGCAGCCTGCGGTTGAGCAGCGACGCGACGAGCAGCGCGAGCAGCAGTTGCGGGACGGTGGAGAGCAGGAAGATGCCGAAGGTGTTGTAGAGGGCGTTCCAGAAGTCCTCGTCGGCGACCAGGCGGCTGAAGTTCTCGGCGCCGGCCCAGTACGGCAGCGTCGGGTCGTCCAGCCGGTAGTTGCGCAGCGAAACGACCGCGTTGAACAGCAGCGGGAACAGCCCGAACACCACGAAGAGCAGGAAGAACGGCGCGATCATCAGGTACGGCATGTAGCGCATGTCGAAGCGGTACAGCCGGTCGCGCCAGGTCATCCGCCGGTCACCGGCCCCGGTACGGCCGCGCTTGCGCGCGGGTGGGCGGTCGGGCGGCGCGGGCGCGGCACGGGTGCTGGACATCGGTTCACTCCAGGGCCGGGAGATCGGACGGCGACGGGGCGGACCGGGCCGCCCCGCCACCGCTGACACGTCAGGACTTGGCGGCCTTCTCGGCCTCCTTGACCGCCTCGGACCAGGCGGCGTCGGACTTGAGCGACTTGTTCTCCACCCGCCGGATCACGTTCTCCACCGCCACCCGGGTCGGACCGTTCTTCCGGCCCAGGTACTGCGGGGTGAGGCCCTGCGCCATCTTCGGGAAGATCTGGCCGACCGGGGCGTCGTTGAAGAACGGGTTCTTGAAGTCGGCGATGGCCGGGTCGGCGTAGAGCGCCGGCTGGGACGGCAGGTTGCCGACCTTCTTGAAGATCTCGATCTGCTGCTCCGGCGCGACCAGCCAGGTCAGCAGCTTGTACGCCTCGTCGACGTTCTTGCCCTGCTTGGGCAGCGTCAGGAAGGAGCCGCCCCAGTTGCCGCCGCCCCCTGGTACCGCGGCGATGTCCCACTTGCCCTCGGTGCCGGGCGCGGTGTCCTTGATGTGGCCGAGCATCCAGGCCGGGCAGGCCAGCACCGCGAACGCGCCGCTGGTGAAGCCCTTGTCCCAGTCGGCCTGGAAGCTGACCAGGTTGGCCGAGAGCCCGGCGCCGACGGCCTTGACCGTGTAGTCGAACGCCACCTTCGGGCCCTGCTCCATCCGGAGCTGGTCCTGTTCGTCGTAGAAGCCGACCGGCTGCTGGCCGAGGATCGGGTTGAACAGGTTGGTGCCGGCGTCGATGAACTTCTTCTTCGTCTTGGTGGTGTACTGCTGGCCGACCTCGATGAACCTGTCCCAGGTGGGCCAGAGCGCGGACACCTGGTCGCGTTCGGTGGGCAGGCCGGCGGCCTTGAACAGGTCGGTGCGGTAGCACATGGCCAGGCCGCCGACGTCGGTGCCGAGGCCGATCTGCGTCCTGCCGTCGGCCGACAGCGACTGCTTCCACTTCCAGGGCAGGTACTTGCTCTCGTACGAGCCGGCGCCCTTGTCGAGCAGGTTGACGAACTTGTCGGACTGGCTGCGGAACTGGACCATGAAGCCCTCGTCGATCGCCGCGATGTCCGGCGCCCCGTTGCCCGCGACCAGCTTCTTCTGCAGGTCTTCGTGCTGGGCGTTGTACTCACCGGAGTTGAGCTGGATCTTGACGTTCGGGTGCTCGGCCTCGTACTTGGCCTTCAGGTCCTGGAGGCCAAAGTCGCCCCAGAAGTTGATTTTCAGCGTGACCTGACCACCGGCCGAGTCCGAGCCGCCGGTGGTGCTCCTGCCGCTGCATGCGGCGACCATGACCAGGCTGACGGCACCGACGGCGGCCACGCGCGCCAGGTGCGTCCAGGACCGTTTCATGTCATCCTCCGCGCCGAATGGGAACGCTCCCGATATCGAGGAACGTTGACTGAACCGGATAAGTGAGGCCACCGTACGGTTCGCCTCCGGGGCTGTCAACGGGCGGTTACCGATGTGCTCGTCCGGTAACCTCTTCGCCGCTCACAGCGGCGGTTCGGGCCCGTTCACGGCAGGTGCCGGGTGGTCGGCGCACTAGGCTGAACCGCACAAGCGACCGCCGTCCGATGCCGTCCGCGGCCGCCACCGGCGGCACCCGGGCCCGACGGGGCGTGCAGTAGCGTCACCAGACGCCGGTGATCCGGCGACCGAGAGCGCCCGCGAGGGCCGGACACAGTGGAGGAACGCTTCGGTGAAGCGGCCGACCATCGCCGACGTCGCCCGGCGCGCCGGAGTCTCCAAGGGCGCGGTGTCGTACGCGCTCAACGGGCAGCCCGGCGTCTCCGAGGCGACCCGCCGGCGGATCCTCGCCATCGCCGCCGAGATCGGGTTCCGTCCGAGCAGCGCCGCCCGCGCGCTGTCCGGCGCCACCGCCAAGGCGGTCGGGCTGGCGCTGTGCCGCCCCGCCCGGATACTCGGCATCGAGCCGTTCTTCATGGAGCTGATCAGTGGCGTCGAGGCCGAGCTGTCGGCCCGCTCGTACGCGCTCACGCTCCAGGTGGTGAGCGACCAGGAGGCCGAGATCGCGGTCTACCGGCGGTGGTGGGCCGAACGCCGGGTGGACGGCGTGCTCGTCTGCGACCTGCGCACCGACGACCGGCGCGTGCCGGCGCTGGAGGAACTGCAACTGCCGGCGGTGGTGATCGGCGGGCCCGGGCACACCGGCGGCCTGGCCAGCGTCTGGTCCGACGACGCGGCGGCACTGGCCGAGACCGTGGAGTACCTGGTCGCGCTCGGCCACCGGCGCATCGCCCGGGTCGGCGGGCTGCGTTCGCTGCTGCACACCGAGATCCGCACCGAGGCGTTCACCGACGTGTGCCGGCGGCTCGGGCTGGACGAGGCGACCACCGTCTGGTCCGACTACACCGGCGAGGAGGGCGCGCGGGCCACCCGCCGGCTGCTCAGCTCCGCCGGGCGGCCCACCGCCGTGATCTACGACAACGACGTGATGGCGATCGCCGGGCTCTCCGTGGCCCAGGAGATGGGTCTCACAGTGCCCGGCGACCTGTCCATCGTGGCCTGGGACGACTCGCCGCTCTGCCGGCTGGTGCACCCGCCGCTGACCGCGCTGGGCCGGGACATACCGGCGTACGGAGCGCACGCCGCCCGGCAGCTCCTGGCCGTGATCGCGGGCGAGCCGGCCGCCGTCGTACAGGACGAGACGGCGCACCTGACGCCGCGCGGCAGCACCGCCCCACCTCGTACGGCGGCCCGCTGAACCGGTTCAGCTCACCGGGCGGTGGACGGGTACTCCTCGAACCACGCCTCGACCCGCTCGGCGGTCGCCGGCCGGGCCAGCGCGAAACCCTGGCCGTACCGGCAGCCGGCCCGCCGCGCCCCCGCCACCTGCCCCTCCGACTCCAACTCCTCGACCACCAGCTCCACGCCCAGCCGGTCGGCCAGGTTCGCCACCACGTCGATCAGCGGGCGCTGACCGTCGCCGCCCGGACCGACCAGGTGCGGACCCACCTTGAGCAGGTCGATCGGCAGCCGGCGGAGCTGGGCGAGCGAGGCGTGCTCGGCCCGGAAGTCGTCGAGCGCGATCCGCACGCCGATCGACCGCAGACCGGCCAGCCGGGCCACCACAGTGGACGGCTCCGCGCCCACCACCGGCTCGGCCACCTCCACCACCAGCCGTTCCGGCGCCACGTCGTACGCGGCCAGCGCGGTCGCGGTACGCGCCACGAAGTCCGGCGCGGCCAGCTCGCGCGGCGTCACGTTGACCGCCATCCACAGCTCGCGGCCGCCCGCCGACCACGCGGCGAGCTGCCGGCAGGCCCGGTCCAGTACCCACCGACCGATCTCGCCGGTCAGGTCGAGGTCGGCCGCCACCGGCAGCAGTTCGGCCGGGAGCACGGTGCCCAGCGCCGGGCTGCGCCAGCGCAGCAGCGCCTCCGTACCCACCGGCATCCGGTCGGCGAGCGCCACCACCGGCTGGTAGACCAGGTCCAGCTCACCGCGCGCCACCGCGCCGGGCAGCTCCCGCTCCAGGTCCAGGCGCCGGACCAGTTGCTCCTCCAGGTAGGCGTCGTACCACTCGACCCGGTCCCGGCCGAGCTGCACCGCCCGGCGCCGGGCCAGGCCCGCCTGACGCAGCACGTCCTCCGGATCGCCGCCGCTGGTCTCGGCCAGCCCGACGCTCACCCCCAGCCGGACCGCGCCGCCGGGCCGGGGGTACGGCTCGCCCAGCGCCGCCAGCAGCCGCAGGCCGAGCGCGTACGCGAGCACCGGCCCACGATCGGTGAGGACCGCGTACTCGGTGTCGCCGAGCCGGGCGACCAGATCGTGCGTCTCGGAGCCCGCCCGTAACCGGCGCGCGGCCTCGGTGAGCACCGGCCCCTCCGGCACCGCGCCGCCCGCACCGTGCAGGTCGACGACGAGCAGCGCGCCACCACTGCGTTCCGCCATCGCCCGGACCAGCTCGGCGCGCGTCAGCGGCACGGGCCCGGCTGCCCGGGCCTCCGGTCCGAGCCGGCGTCGTAGCCACGCCTCGCGGGCCGCGAGCCGTTGCACCCGGCGTCGCTGGTCGGCGGCGGCGAGCAGCTCACCCACCATGATCGGCGGAATGACGGCCAGGCCCAGGGCCATCGCGGCGGTGCTGAACTCCCCCGCCGTACCCAGGTGGATCCCGGCGGCCAGCGCGGCGATCCCGGCCGGCGCGGTGAGGCGGGGCCACGCGGCCGGCGCCACGTCCCGGCCCGGTCGTTCACCGCCCGAGGTGCGCCGGGCCCCGGCGGCGGTGAGCAGCGCCCCGGCCACCAGCGGGGCCGCGACGAGCGGCAGCGCCCGGTCCGGCGCGCCGCAGGCCAGCAGCACCACGAGCAGCGTCAGCCCGCCGAGCGTCAGGGCCGCACCGGCATGGCAGCGCGCGGCGCCCGGTCGGCGGCGGCGTTCCGCGACGGCCGCCACCGCGAGCACGGCGAGCACCACAGCGCCGCCCGCCGCGACGACCCCGGCGACGGCCGGGACCGGGCCGCCCGGCAACAGCATCCAGCCGGCGAAGACCAGGCTGACGCCGAGCGCGAGCACGTCGACGGTACGGCGCAACAGCTCCGGGCCGGACAGCCGCGACCGGCCGGGCAGGCGCAGCAGGGCCGTCACGTGCAGCGCCCCGGTGAGGCACAGCCCGGCCAGCGCGATCGGCAGCCGGTGGGCGGCGTCGCTCAGCGGCAGCACCGCGACGGTGAGCCCGGCGACCAGGACGGCGCTGTCGAGGATGGCCGCGACCCGGCGGGACAGCGCCGCGCGTCGCGCCCGCCGCCCGGTCGCCGTCGCGCCGTGCGGTACGGCGTCGCCCGCCGTCACGTCGGCGTGCCACCGGAACGTGACGGCCTGCTGCGGTCCGGGTTCGGCGGCTCGGCGCCCAGGTTCCGCGTGCCAGTCGCGTTCCGACGCGTGCCGCCCGGACTCGGCGGTCATGCCACCCGGAACGGGATCACCCGCCAGCACGGTGCGGTCGGTCGACGCGGGCCGGCCGGTCGACGCGGGCCGGCCGGTCGACGCGACAGGATCCGGCGGCGCGGCGCGGCCGGCGGGTGCAGGGCGATCGGTCGGCGCGGGGCGACCGTCGGCTGCGGGACGGTGGGGCGGCGGGGCGGCTCCGGCCAGCCAGGCGAGCCGGACGCAGGCGAGGGCGAAGCCTCCGGCGACGGCGAGCGCGGCGGCGGCGGGGCCGGGCAGGGCACCGGCGACGCCGGCCAGGAGGAAGGCCGCGCCGGTGAGCGACACGGCGACATCGGGCAGGACCGATCGCCGACGGGGGACGGCGGAAGGGGGGACGGGCACGGCGGTCGCCTTCGTGAGGGGGCACGGGGGCGGTGCGGTTGCGGTACGCGGTACGGCGTGCGGGGTCGGGGCGGCCGGGGACGCATCGGCGGGGACCGCTGCGGCCACGCCTAGAGACGATCCCGGAAGCGCCCGGTGACGTCACCGCACCAGTGACGTCCGTCACATCAATAGACGTCACGGCGACGGATCCCGTTCAAGATCGACGCCGTCGGTTCCGTACCGGCCGCCCAAGACGAAATCGTGGAAGGAAACGGCCCCCAGAGGGGCCCAACGCTTCCAAGATCTCCAGCACGGGGAGATCTTGGTACCGAACCGCCCCCGGAAGGGCGGGGCCGTACCAAGATCTGCGGCGGGTGGGGATGCCCGCGGGGTGGCGTGAACTGGCCGGATGGGATCATCGGGGGGTGAGCCGCGCCGATACCGTCCGCTTCCGTCACAACCAGGCCATCCTGGTCGCCGCGATCGTCGCCTTCATCGGCGCGCTGCCGCTGGCCTCCGCCCGCTGGTGGCTGCTCTGGGTGCTGCTCGTACCGCTCGCCGTCGCGGTCTGGGCGTGGCGGGCCGGCACCGACGCCGACGCCCGGGAGCTGCGGCTGCGGGCACTCGTCGGGCAGCGCCGGGTGCCGTGGAACCGGGTCGCCGAACTCGCCGGTGACCCCCGGGGCCGGGCGGTGGCCCGGCTCGACGACGGCGAGGTCGTGGTGCTGCCGGCGGTACGCGCCACCGAACTGCCCCGGCTGGTCGCCGTCACCGGCCAGGAGCTCTCCGGCACCGCCGGCGATCAGTAGCCGTCGACCACCCGGTTCGTCAGCTCCTCCCCGGCCACGTACCGGCGCAACTGCTCGCCCACCAGCCGGTACGCGCGGGGCAGCAGCCCGCGTACCGAGCCGGCGACGTGCGGGGTGAGCAGCACGTTCGGCAGCTCCCACAGGGGATGGTCGGCGGGCAGCGGTTCCGGGTCGGTGACGTCCATCGCCGCGCGCAGGCGGCCCGAGGTCAGCTCGGCGACCAGTGCCGAGGTACGGGCCACCGGCCCCCGGGCGGCGTTGACGAGCAGCGCGCCGTCAGGCATCGCGGCGAGGAAACGCTCGTCGACCATGCCCCGGGTCTGCTCGGTCAGCGGCACCAGCAGCACCACCACGTCCGCCTCTGGCAGCAGCGCAGGCAGCTCGTCGACCCCGTGCACGCCCTGGTCGGGGCGCGGCGTACGGGCCACGAGCGTGAAGGTCACCTCGAACGGGGCGAGCCGGTCGCGGACAGCGGTGCCGATCGAGCCGGCGCCGACGATCAGCACCCGCTTGCCGGCCAGCTCGTCGGTGGGCGCCACCTCGTCGTACGCCCACTCGCGCCGCGCCTGCGCCCGGGCCAGCGGCGCGAACCCGCGCAGCGAGGCGAGGATCGCGGCGACCACCCATTCGGCGGTGGGCGAGTCGTGCACGCCCCGGGCGTCGCAGAGCGTCACGCCGTCGGGGATCCGTCCCACCCAGGCGTCCGCCCCGGCGGAGAGCAGTTGCACCACCTCGACGTCGGGCAGCTCGGCGAGGAGCGCCCCCGCGTCGGGGCCGGACAGGAACGGCGGCACCCAGAACCGCACCCCGGACGGGGACGACGGAAGCCGGTGCGGGTCGTCCAGCAGTTCCACGGTGACGCCGGGCGGCAGCTCGCCGAGCAGCCGCCGGCCCTCGGGGTGCGGGATCCATGCCTTCACGACCGCCGACGATATCGGCCCCGGGCGGCCGGTACGGCGTGACCCGTGACGAACACCGCGCCGGGAATGGAGTGGCGGTCCGGCGGGGTATAACCGAGGACGGGATGCCGGTCGGGTGTTCCACTTGCTGAGGGCGGTGGCGATGAGCGAGGACGGCCGGGGACGGGTGTCCGTGCCGATTCCGGCGCTCGCCGACCCCGACCGGTTGCGCTCACTCGACGAGACGCGGCTCGACGCCGTACCGGACGAGGCGTTCGACAGGTTCGCGCGGCTGGTCGGGGATCTGCTGGACGTACCCGTCGCGCTCGTCTCCCTGGTGGACGCGGACCGTCAGTTCTTCCCCGGCGCGACCGGGCTGCCGGAGCCGTGGACGGGCCGCCGGGAGACGCCGCTGACCCACTCGTTCTGCCAGCACGTCGTCGACATCGAGATGCCGCTGGTGCTGCCCGACGCCCGCCTCTACCCGCGCGTACGCCTCAACCTGGCGATCGAGGACCTGGGCGTGGTGGCGTACGCGGGCATGCCGCTGACCGACCTGGACGGGCGGGTGCTCGGCTCGCTGTGCGCGATCGACAGCAAGCCCCGGGCCTGGACCAAGGAGCAGCTGCGGACGCTCGCCGACCTGGCCGCCGCGTGCTCCTCGGAACTGCGGCTGCGCATCGCGGTCCGGGGCGCCGAGCAGGCCCGCCGCCGCGCCGAGGAGGCGCACGACCGGCTCGCCATGCTGGCCGGGATGAGCGAGATGCTCGGCGGCACGCTCGACGTGGCCACTGCCGTCGACCGGCTCGGGCACGCGATGGTGCCGCTGCTCGCCGACTGGTGCCTGATCACGCTCGTCGACCCGGCCGGCCGGCCGCGCACCGTCACCGGCGTACACCGGGACGCCGAGTGCGAGGCCGACCTGGCCCGTTTCGCCGAGCTGCTGACCACCGGGCTCAGCGCGGAGTCGCAGATCCGGTCGGTGCTGCGTACCGGGCGTCCGGCGGTGCGGGCCGTGGCCGGCCTGGACGACGTGGCGCGCGGCACCACGCACCCGGAGCTGGTGCCGCTCGCCGACCGGCTCGGCGTCGGTTCCCACCTGACCGTGCCGATCACCGCCGCCGGGGACCGGGTGATCGGGGCCGTCACGCTGGTCAACCGTCAGGGGCGGCGCGGTTTCGACGCGAGCGACCTGCGTACCGCGCAGGACATCGGGGTACGCGCCGGTCAGGCGGTCGGCAACAGCCGCCTCTACGGCGAGCAGCGCCACGTCGCCGAGGTGCTCCAGCACAGCATGCTGCCCGCCCTGCCGGCCGTACCGGGGATCGAGCTGGCCGCCCGCTACCTGCCGGCTGCCGACCGGGTGGAGGTGGGCGGCGACTGGTACGACGCCTTCGTCCAGCCCGACGGCGAGTTGATCGCCGCGATCGGTGACGTCGCCGGGCACGACATCGAGGCGGCGGCCACGATGGGCCAGTTGCGCAACCTGGTGCGGGGCAACGCGTACGGGCGGGGCGATCCGGTGGAGGACCTGATGGCCCACCTCGACCGGGCCATGGGCGGGCTGCGGGTACCCACTGTCGCCACCGCCGTGCTCGCCCGGGTCCGCCCGGTTGCCGACGGGCTGACGGTCTCCTGGTGCAACGCGGGGCATCCACCGCCGTTGCTGGTGCGGGCCGACGGAACGGTCTCGGCGGCGGACGGTCGCGGGCCGCTGCTCGGCCTGGCCCGGCCGCCCCGGCGCACCGGCCGGACGCTGACCCTGGCCCCGGGCGACACGCTGCTGCTGCACACCGACGGGCTGATCGAGCGCCGGGACCAGCCGATCGACGAGGGCCACGCCGACCTGCTCGCCCACCTCCGGGCCGGCGGGCCGGCCGTACCGCTGGACCTGCTCTGCGACCGGCTGCTCGCCGCCGCGCACCAGTGGGAGGACGACGTCGCCCTGCTCGCGCTGCGGGCCGGTTGAACCGGCACTCCCCCGAACGGCCGGACGCGGGCAGGCGTGCGCGTGACGTGCCCGGTTCGCCGGTCCGCCCGGCTAGGCTGGGGCGGGTGAGCCCGCGTCTTGCGTACCCCCGTGTCCGCCGCCTCCGGACGGCGCTGGCGGCGTCCTGCGCGGCGCTGCTGCTGGGCACCGCCGGCTGCGCCCTCGGCGAGCCCGAGCCGGACCCGGCCGGCGCGCCGCCCAACCTGCCGACGCCGTCCGGCACCGCGAGCCCCGGCGGGGCCGGCCAGCAGGTGGTCGCCACCGTGCTGGCCAAGGGGCTGGAGGTGCCGTGGGGCATCGCGTTCCTGCCCGACGGCGGGGCGTTGGTGACCGAGCGGGACAAGGGACGGATCCTCCAGGTCGGCCCGGAGTCCGGCCCGGACGGGCTGGCCGTCCGGCCGGTGCAGACAGTGCCCGACGTGGCCGCCGGTGGCGAGGGCGGCCTGCTGGGCATCGCGGTCTCTCCCGCGTACGCCCGGGACCGCACGGTCTTCGTCTACTACACGGCCGAGGACGACAACCGGATCGCGAAGATGCAGCTCGGGCAGGCGCCGAAGCCGATCCTGACCGGCATCCCGAAGTCCGGCACGCACAACGGCGGCGGGCTGGGCTTCGGCCCGGACGGCCACCTCTACGCGAGCACCGGCGACGCCGGGCGCACCGAGAACGCCCAGGACGCCAAGAGTCTCGGTGGCAAGATCCTGCGGATCACGCCGGACGGCAAGCCGGCGCCGGGCAACCCCACCGCCGGGTCGCCGGTCTGGTCGACCGGTCACCGCAACGTCCAGGGCTTCGCCTGGGCGCCGGACAAGAAGATGTACGCGGTGGAGTTCGGCCAGAACACCTGGGACGAGATCAACCAGATCAACAAGGGCGGCAACTACGGGTGGCCCCGGGTGGAGGGGCGCGGCGACGACAAGCGCTACGTGAACCCGATCACGCAGTGGCCCACCGGTGACGCCTCCTGTTCCGGCCTGGCGGCGGCGGACCGTCTGCTCGTCGCCGCCTGCCTGCGCGGCCAGCGACTGTGGCTGGTCGAGCTGGCCGGCAACGGCACCGTCCTCGGTCAGCCCCGCGACCTGCTCACCGGCCGGTACGGTCGGCTACGGGCCGTCGCGGCGGCGCCGGACGGCTCGCTCTGGGTGAGCACCTCGAACCGCGACGGGCGGGGTACGCCCACCGCCGAGGACGACCGCATCCTGCGGCTCGTCTTCGCCGACGGGGGTGCCGGCCGGAGCTGATCCGGCCCACCGGGTTTGTCAAGATCGCTCAAGGGGCAGGTCAGGATCTCAGCATGGACGGCCACGAGAACGAACAGCACCGCACCGGGGACGAGACGTCTCCGGAGCGCGGGGGCGCCCGCCGCTGGACGGCTTGGCGGCCCGGTCACCGGCTGCGCCGGCTCGGTGTGGTGCTGGCTGTCCTCGCGGTCACGCTCGGCGGCATCGTGGTCGGCACGTACGCGGGCGGCCACGTCGGCACCGACATCGGCCCGTTCCGGGCCGAGCTGAAGCTCAGCCCGTCGCTCAGCGGCGGCACCACTGTCGACATCCCGCCGCTGGGCGCGCTGCTGCTGGACAGCCACGACGGCCCGGCGTATCTGACCGTCGAGGTGGGCTCGCTGGACCAGGGGCGCACCGAGGCGCTCATCGACGACCCGGCCAGCATCAGCCGGGCCAGCCAGTCGGCGGTCCAGGACGTCCGCGACGGCGTGATGCGGCTCGGGCTGCGTACGCTCGCCTCGGCCGTGCTGGCCACGCTGCTGCTGGCCGCGCTCGTCTTCCGGGACGTCCGGCGTACCGCCTGGGCCGGCGGCCTGGCGCTCGTCGTGACCGCCGGCAGCCTCGGTGTCGCCGCGAGCACCCTGCGCCCGCAGGCGATCGAGGAGCCCCGGTACGAGGGCCTGCTGGTCAACGCGCCGGCGATCGTCGGTGACGCGCGGCGGATCGCCAACGACTACACCAAGTACGCCGAGCAGCTCCAGCGGCTGGTCGGCAACGTCAGCAAGCTCTACACCACGGTCTCCGCGCTGCCCGTGGTGCAGCCGTCGCCCGGCACCACCCGGGTGCTGCACGTGTCGGACATCCACCTCAACCCGACCGGGTGGCAGCTGATCCGTACCGTGGTCGAGCAGTTCGGCATCGACGTGGTGATCGACACCGGCGACATGACCGACTGGGGCAGTGAGCCGGAGGCGTCGTTCGTCGGCTCGATCGGCCTGCTCAAGAAGCCGTACGTGTTCATCCGCGGCAACCACGACTCGCCGCGCACCGCCGCCGCCGTGGCGCAGCAGCCGAACGCGATCGTGCTGAACAACTCGGTCACGACTGTGGGCGGGCTGACCATCGCCGGCATCGGCGACCCCCGCTTCACCCCGGACAAGGAGACCTCACCGGCCGGCAGCGGCCTCACCTCGGCCGTCGCCGACCAGGTGATCGGCGCCGGTGAACAGCTCGCCGGCACGATCGGGAAGTCGCCCCGCAAGGTCGACATCGCGCTCATCCACGACCCCGCCTCGGCCGGCCCGCTCTCCGGCACCTGCCCGCTGGTGCTCTCCGGGCACACCCACTCCCGGCAGGTGTCGAAGTTGCCGCAGGTCGAGGGCAAGCAGCCGACCACGCTGATGGTGCAGGGCTCCACCGGCGGGGCCGGGCTGCGGGGCCTGGAGGGCGAGAAGCCGACCCCGCTGACCATGACGGTGCTCTACTTCGACCAGCAGAAGCTGCTCCAGGCGTACGACGACATCACCGTGGGCGGCACCGGGCAGTCGCAGGTCAACCTGGAACGGCACGTGATCCGCGACCCGGCCAAGGGCGACCAGGTGCCGGTCACCCCGACCCCGACCCGCGGCCCGTCGGAGTCGCCCTCACCGGGTACGACCACGTTGAGCCCCACCCCCACGAGCTGACCGCCCCGCTTCTCCCGTCTCTCCCCACGGTCGGTCCGGCGCTCGGCCGCACCGACATCCGGTCACTCGGCGTCATGAAGCCGCCCGGCACGGGCATGCCCCGCCGCCGCCTTTGCTCTGCACCCATCGGCGCAGCAGGCACCGAGAGTCGCCGCCTGGGCGGTTGCAGAGCGGCGGGCGTTCCGCTCCGCCCCAGCTCAGAGCACTGATGCGGATATGGCTGCAGAGCAAAGGGGCCGGAGGGCGATTCCCCGGGCCGCCAGAGAACGTCACTCTCCGCAACCGGGCCAGCCGTAACGTTCCGTGAGGAGGACCGGCTACCACACCTCCCGGATCGGGCCAGGACGCGGCCCGCCGTGCCGGAGTCCAGCGGGAGAGCCGGGGCCGCCCGGGATGGCCCCGTGGCGGCGTGCGGTCAGCGCAACGGAGGCGCCTCAGCGCAGCGCGATCGCGGCCAGCGCGGCGTTGACGATGCTGCCCGGCAACAGGTCGTGCAGCTCGTACAGCTCCCGGACGCTGCCGGACTGGCCGAACTCGTCCACGCCGAGCGGCACCGCCGGGGCGCCGACCGCCGAGCCCAGCCACGCCATCGCGTGCGAGGCGGCGTCGTGCACGGTGACCACCGGCACCCGGTCCGCGAACGCCGACCGCAGCGCGCCGGGCACGCTCGGCACGGTCGCGGTCCGCACGCCCTGGCGCAGCGTCCGCTGCCACGCCCGGTAGAGGCGGTCCAGGCTGGTCACGTCCACCACGTGCGCGGCCACGCCCTCCTCCGCCAGCTCCGCGGCGGCCGCGAGCACCTCCGGCAGCACCGCGCCGGAGGCGGCGAGCTGCACGACCGGGGCATCAGCCAGATCGGGGTACGCCTGGTGCGCGTCGACGAGCCGGTACGCGCCGGCCACCACCTGCCGCCGCAGCACGGCGTCCCCGAGTCGCGCCCGGGCCGCCTCGAACGGCGCCTGGTCGATCGGCCGGGTGCTGAGCCGGAAGTAGTACGCCCCGTCCTCGGCCGGCGCGGCGGTCGCGGCCGGGGCGGAACCGCCGGCGATCTGCCCGAGCGCGTCGCAGAGCAGCCAGTCGAGGCTGCCGGCGTACGCGGGCTCCAGGAACGTCACCCCTGGGAGCTCCAGGCCGACCGAGGCGGTGATGGTGGACTGGTGCGCGCCGCCCTCGGGGGCCAGCGTGATACCGGACGGCGTGCCCGCCACCACGAACCGGGAGCCGGAGTACGTGCCGTAGAGGAACGCGTCGAGACCGCGCAGCACGAACGGGTCGTAGACGGTGCCCACCGGCAGCAGCGGCTGGCCGGACAGGTCCCAGGACAGGCCGAGCTGGCCCAGCAGCAGGAACAGGTTCATCTCCGAGATGCCCAGCTCGATGTGCTGCCCGGCGGGGCTCTCCGTCCAGCGCAGCATCCGGTCCTCGGTCCAGGAACGCTGCTCGGTCGGGGCGAAGACGCCCGTCTTGTTGATGAACCCGGCCAGGTTCGTCGAGGTGGCCACGTCCGGCGCGGTGGTCACCAGGTAGGGCGCCACCTGCGGATCGCGGGCCAGGTCGACGAGCACCCGGCCGAAGACCTCCTGGGTGGAGACCGGCTTGTTCGCGCGTACCCGCGTGGTCTCCGGAACGGTGACGCCCAGCGCACGCTCGCGCGGCGGCCGGGACAGCGCCTCCCGGCGCTCGCCGGCCCGGATGCCGGCCGGGGACGACGGGTCGAGGCGGTCCCACTCGGTCTCGGCGGTCAGGCCGTGCGCGGTGCGCAGCGCGTCGACCTGCTCGGTGGTGAGCAGCGCCGAGTGGTTGCGCGGGTTGCCGGCGATCGGCAGGCCCCAGCCCTTGACCGTGTACGCGAACACGACGCTGGGCCGGTCCGTGACCGCGTCGCACTGGGCGTACGCGTCGAGCATGGCCTGCGCGTCGTGACCGCCCAGGTCGGTGACGAGCGGGCCCAGCTCGTCGTCGCCGATGTCGGCGACGAACGCGGCCACCTCGGCCGGCGCGCCGTCCAGGAACTGCTTGCGCAGCGCCGGCCCGGCCAGCCCGAACAGCGACTGGTACTGCTCGTTGGGCATCCGGTCGATCCAGTCGCGCAGCGTCGCGCCGCCCGGCCGGGCGTACGCCTCGGCGAGCCGACGGCCGTACTTGACCTCCACGACGTGCCAGCCGGCCGCCTCGAACTGGCCGCGCCACTGGTTGATCCGGATGCCGGGTACGACCCGGTCCAGCGACTGCCGGTTGAAGTCGACGAGCCACATCACGTTGCCCAGCCCGGTGGTGGCCGGGTCGGCGACCGCCTCCCAGATGTTGCCCTCGTCCAGCTCGGCGTCGCCGATGATGGCGACGAACCGGGAGTGCGGGCGCGGGCCGAAGTGCGCGTCGACGTAGCGGCGGGTGACGGCGGCGAACAGCGGCGCGGCGGCGCCCAGGCCGACCGAGCCGGTGGAGAAGTCCACCTCGTCCGGGTCCTTGGTGCGCGACGGGTACGACTGGAGCCCGCCGCGTGCCCGCAGCTTCGGCAGGTACGACTTGTCGAGGTTGCCGAGCAGATACTGGATCGCGTGGAACACCGGCGAGGCGTGCGGCTTCACCGCGACGCGGTCCTCGGCGTCCAGGTGCTGGAACCAGAGCGCGGTCATCGCGGTGACCAGGGAGGCGCTGGACGCCTGGTGGCCGCCGACCTTCACCCCGTCACCGGTGTCGCGGTCGTGGTTGGCCGCGTCGACGATGCGGGTGGCGAGCCAGAGCACCCGGCGCTGGATCTCGTCGAGGACGTCGAGGTCGTGCTGATTCACGGTGACTCCATCCGGGCGTCGCCGTTGACGCCCTCTGCGGGATGAGGAGCGGACGAAGGGCCCCTCCCCTGCCGGGAAAGGGCCCACACGACCGGATCAGGCGCCGAGGCGCGCCAGGATCAGCTCGCGGACGGTCTTCGCGTCCGCCTGGCCGCGGGTGGTCTTCATGACCGCGCCGACGAGTGCGCCGGCCGCCGCGACCTTGCCGCTGCGGACCTTGTCGGCGACGTCCGGGTTGGCGGCGATCGCCTCGTCCACGGCGGCGGTGAGCGCACCGGTGTCCGAGACGACCTCCAGGTTGCGGTTGGTCATGATCTCGGTCGGCGAGCCCTCGCCGGCCACCACGCCCTCCAGCACGGTACGGGCCAGCTTGTCGTTGAGCTTGCCCGCGTCGACCAGGCCCTGCAGCTCGGCGACCTGGGCCGGGGTCGCGCCCACGTCGGCCAGCTCCACGCCGGTCTCGTTGGCCCGGCGGGACAGCTCGCCCAGCCACCACTTGCGGGCGGCGGCCGGGGTGGCGCCGGCGGCCACAGTCGCCTCGATCAGCTCGACGGCGCCGGCGTTGACCACCGACTGCATGTCGAGGTCGGACAGGCCCCACTCCTGCTGGATCCGCTTGCGGCGCAGCCGCGGCAGCTCCGGCAGGGCGGCCTTCAGCTCGGCCACCCACGCGGTGTCCGGGGCCAGCGGCACCAGGTCCGGCTCCGGGAAGTACCGGTAGTCGGTGGCGGTCTCCTTGGACCGGCCCGGCGTGGTGTCGCCGGTGTCCTCGTGGAAGTGCCGGGTCTCCTGGGTGATCCGGCCACCGGCCTCCAGCACCGACGCCTGGCGCAGCATCTCCGAGCGCACCGCCCGCTCGACCGAGCGCAGCGAGTTGACGTTCTTGGTCTCGGTGCGGGTGCCCCACTCCTCGCCCGGCCGGTTCAGCGACGTGTTGACGTCGCAGCGCAGCGAGCCCTCCTCCATCCGCACGTCGGAGACGCCGAGCGAGCGGATCACGTCACGCAGCTCGGCGACGTACGCGCGGGCGACCTCGGGCGCGAGCGCACCGGTGCCGGGGATGGGCTTGGTGACGATCTCGACGAGCGGGATGCCGGCCCGGTTGTAGTCGACGAGCGACTCGGTGGCGCCGTGGATGCGGCCGGTGGCGCCGCCGACGTGCAGCGTCTTGCCGGTGTCCTCCTCCAGGTGCACCCGCTCGATGCCGATGCGCACCAGCTCGCCGTTGACCTCGACGTCCAGGTAGCCGTCGAAGCACAGCGGCTCGTCGTACTGGCTGATCTGGAAGTTCTTCGGCATGTCCGGGTAGAAGTAGTTCTTCCGGGCGAACCGGCACCACTGCGCGATCGAGCAGTTCAGCGCCAGCCCGATCCGGATGGTCGCCTCGATGGCGGCCTTGTTCGCCACCGGCAGCGATCCGGGCAGGCCGAGGCAGACCGGGCAGACCCGGGTGTTCGGCTCGCCGCCGAAGTCGGTCGGGCAGCCGCACCACATCTTGGTGTTCGTGCCCAGCTCGACGTGGGTCTCCAGGCCGATCACCGGTTCGAAGCGCGCGACGACGTCGTCGTACGCGGGCAGCGTCGTGGTCATGAGAACTCCAGCTTTGCAGGCGGTAGCCGGCCCACGGCGGCATCCGGACACAACGCCGCCAAGCCTACCGCTCCGCCTACCCGGCCTCGGCCGGGCGTCACTCGGGCGTGGTGAAGCTTCGCCGACGGTTGTAGGCCAGCACGAGCAGAATGCCGCCGATGGAGAAGGCCACGACGCTCAGCAGCAGCAGGACGAGCGGCGAACCCGGCCCGGTGATCGGCAGCCACGCACCACTCACCTTCGACGGCGAGGGCGTCGGCTGGGGCGCCGCGGTGCTGCTCTCCGACGGTGTGGCGGCCGGGTCGCCCGGCGTCGGCGTCGCCGTCGGGTCGGCCGGGGTGGGCGTGGCCGTCGGGTCGGCCGGGGTCGCCGTGGGGGTGCCCGGGGTCCGGGCGGCGACGGTCAGCGACACCTGCTTCGTGGCGCTGGTGCCGTACCCCTTCGCCGCGACGGTGAAGGCGAACGTGCCGGCGCTGTTCGGGGTGCCGCTGAGCAGGCCCTCCTCGCCGAGGGTGAGGCCGCCCGGCAGGGCTCCCGCGGCCAGGGCGAACGCGATGCCGGAGTCGCCGTCGGCGGTGAACCGGAAGGAGTACGGCTTGCCGACAGTGGCGGCGGGCGGTTCGCCGGAGGTGAACGCGGTCGCCGCCTCGGCGACGACGACTGTGGCGTTCTGCTCGTCGAATCGGTCGTTCTTGTCGGTCATCCGCAGCGTGAAGGTGTACGTGCCAGGGGTGGTCGGCGCGCCGCCGAGCGACGTCCCCACCACGAGCATTCCCGGCGGCAGGCTGCCCGAGGTCACCGACAACCGGTACGGCCCGGTGCCACCTGTGGCCTCGACGGTGTGGATCGCGTAGACCCGCCCGAGGTACATGGGCGACCGGGGCTTGCCCGACGTGATGACGACCTTCGGTTCGCGTACCTCGACGGTCGCCGTCTGCTCGCCGAACAGGTCGTTCTGGTCGGTCATCCGCAGCGTGAACGTGTAGGTGCCCGGCGTCGTGGGGGCACCGCCGAGCGAGTTCCCCACCACGAGCATGCCCGGCGGCAGGCTCCCCGACACCACCGACAACCGGTACGGCCCGGTGCCACCGGTCGCCTCGACGGTGTGGATCGCGTAGACCTGCCCGATGTCCATGACCGGCCGGGGCTTGCCCGAGGTGATGGTGACCGTCTCCGTGGCGGCGGTGGCGGGTTGCGCGGTGGCGGGTTGCGCGGCGCCCAGCAGCAGAGCGGCAACCATCGTCAGGGCCATGACCGGGCGAAGTGTCCCCATCGCACATCCAGCTCTCGGTCGGAACCGCTCGCGTCCGCCAGCGGGCCACAGTCCAGTCGATCCAGCAGACTCGGAGTTTATTCGACCAGTGCCAGCGACCCCGGGCAATCCACTGATCGGTGATCACCGTGTCGCCGCGACGACAGCCGCGCCCGGCACGGTCGTGGTGACCGCACCGGGCGCGGGGCGTTTCCCGGTACGGGTACGGAGGCGGGCGGCCCGCCTCCGTACCCCTGATTCAGAGCGCCGGCGGGGTGAGCGTGCCGACGGCGCTCTCCAGCGCGGCGGCGACCCGGTACATCCGGTCGTCGGCCATGGTCGGCGCCATGATCTGGAAGCCGACCGGGAGCCCTTCGGACAGGCCGCACGGCACCGAGATGGCCGGGCCGCCGTACAGGTTCGTCGGGATGGTGAACAGGTCGGCCAGGTACATCTGGTACGGGTCGGCGGTGCGCGACCCGATCGGGAACGCCACGAACGGCGTGGTCGGCGAGATCAGCGCGTCGACCTGCTCGAACGCGCTGGTGAAGTCCCGCGTGATGAGCGTGCGGACCTTCTGCGCCTGGCCGTAGTAGGCGTCGTAGTAGCCCGACGAGAGCGCGTACGTGCCGATCATGATGCGGCGCTTGACCTCGGGACCGAAGCCGGCCTCGCGGGTCAGCGACATGACCTCCTCCAGCGACCGGTTGCCGTCGTCGCCGACCCGCAGGCCGAACCGGACGCCGTCGAACCGGGCCAGGTTGGAGGAGCACTCGCTCGGCGCGATCAGGTAGTAGGCCGGCAGCGCGTACTTGAAGTGCGGGCAGGAGATCTCGACGATCTCGGCGCCCAGCTTCGCCAGCGCCTCGACCGACTCGCGGAACGCGGCCATCACGCCCGGCTCCGCGCCCTCGCCGGTGAACTCGGTGACCACGCCGAGCTTGACGCCGGTCAGGTCGCCGGTGGCGCCGCGCCGCGCCGCGGCCACCACGTCCGGCACCGGGGCCGGGATCGAGGTGGAGTCGCGGGGGTCGTGACCGCCGATCGCCTCGTGCAGCAACGCGGCGTCGAGCACGGTACGCGCGCACGGTCCGGGCGTGTCCAGCGACGAGGAGAACGCGACCAGGCCGTAGCGGGAGGTGCCGCCGTAGGTGGGCTTCGCGCCGACGGTGCCGGTGACCGCGCCGGGCTGGCGGATCGAGCCGCCGGTGTCCGAGCCGATCGACAGCGGCGCCTCGTACGCGGCCAGCGCCGCCGCGCTGCCACCGCCGGAGCCGCCCGGGATCCGGTCGGTGTCCCACGGGTTGCGGGTCGGTCCGTACGCCGAGTATTCCGTGGAGGAGCCCATCGCGAACTCGTCCATGTTCGTCTTGCCGAGCATCACCGTGCCGGCGGCGCGCAGCCGCTCGACGATCGTCGAGTCGTACGGCGGGCGCCAGCCCTCCAGGATCTTCGACCCGACAGTGGTCGGCACGCCCTTGGTGGTCAGGACGTCCTTCACGGCGACCGGCACACCGGCGAGCGGGCCCAGTTCCTCACCGGCGGCGCGCCGCTCGTCCACGGCGCGAGCGGCGGCGAGCGCGCCCTCGGTGTCGACGTGCAGGAACGCGTGCACCCGGTCGTCGACGGCGCCGATACGGTCCAGGTGGGCCCGGGTGACCTCGACCGCGGAGGTCTCGCCGCTCGCCACCAGCCCGGCGATCTCGACGGCGGTCAGCTTCGTCAGGTCGGTCATGCCGGCACTCTCGCTGCGCTCGCTCATGAGGCCACATCCTCGTCCAGGATCCGCGGGACGCGGAACCGCTGCTCCTCGGCGTCGGGGGCGCCCGACAGCGCCTCCTGCGGGGTCAGGCCGGGCCGCACCACGTCCTCGCGGAGCACGTTCGTCAACGGCACGGAGTGGGACGTCGGCGGGATGTCCGCCGCGGCGACCTCGCCGACCTGCGCGACCGACTGGAGGATCACATCCAGCTGGCCGGCGAAGGTGTCCAGTTCCTCCTCCGTGACGGCGAGCCGCGACAGTCGCGCGAGGTGCGCGACCTCCTCGCGGGAGATGGCGGCCATCAGTGCCCCCTTCGTGGCTGTCCTGAGACGTCTGCGGTGGGCCGGCCGCGCGTGCGGGCGTGCTCGATGACGCGCGGTGACCGGAGCGAGTCTATTGTCCCGCCGTCACGACGACGCCTTCGACTCCCCCTCCGGCGCCGGACCGCTGCGGCTCCCCGCCTCCGCCGGGCGCACCGGACGGTAGCGGGACAGCCAGGCCACCAGGTCCTCGGCCGGCATCGGCCGGGCGTGGAACCAGCCCTGCGCCACGTCGCACCCGGCGGCGTGCAGCAGCCGCCAGGTGCGCTCGTCCTCCACGCCCTCGGCCACCACCCGCAGCCCGAGCGCGCCGGCCAGTTCGATCATCGAGCGGACGATCGCCGCGTCGTCCGGGTCCTCGGCCATCCCCAGGACGAACGACCGGTCCACCTTCACCTCGGACAGCGGGAGCCGGCGCAGGTGCTGCAGCGACGAGTAGCCGGTGCCGAAGTCGTCGAGCGCGATGCCGACGCCGATCCGGTGCAACTGGGTGATGCTGGCGAGCACCCGCCGCGGGTCGGCCATCAGCGCGCCTTCGGTGATCTCCACCTGGAGGCGCTCCGGCGGCACGCCGTACCGGGCCAGCCGGTCGGCGATCTGGTCGGCGATCTCGCCGGTGTGCAGGTCACGGACGCTGACGTTGAGCGCGGCCCGCAGCGTGAGCCCGGCCGCCGACCACTTGGCGAGCTGCTCCACCACGTCGTCCACCACGCGCCGGGTGAGCAGCCGCATCACCGCGCTCTGCTCGGCGACCTGGATCAGTTCGCCCGGGTCGACCATGCCCCGGCGCGGGTGCCGCCAGCGCAGCAGCGCCTCGACGCCGACCACCTCGCCGGTGGCGATGGCGATCTGCGGCTGGTAGTACATGGTGATCTCGCCCGGGTGCCCGCGCTGGTCGTCCGGCTCGGCGGTCGTGCTCCCGTCGGCGGTCGGGCCGATGACGCCGGGCGCGCCCGTGCTCACCGCGGCCTGCGCGTCGTGCCCGGTGTCGGCCTCGCGCGCGGCCTCGACGTCGTGCCCGGCGTCCGTCCCGCGCGCGGCCTCCGCGTCGGCGTCCCCGCCACCGACCACGAGCGGCGCCACCACCGCTCCGGTGCCGCCGGCGTGGGCGGCCCGGCGGCGGATCGGGTCGGCGCCGGTGAGGATCCGCTCGATCAGGTCGTCGTCGTGCCGCTCCTCCACCCGGTCCCGGCGGCGCCGCAGCCACCGGTTCGGCCCGTCGCCGGACCGTCCCCGGCCGCCGTCGCGCGCCGGGCGCTGGTTGCGGGCCGGGCGGTCGGCCCGGGCCGGCAGCGCCGGCTGCAGGGCGGCGCCGTCACCCCCGCGTACGCCGACCGTCTCGCCGCCCTGCGCGGACGGGCCGGACTCCAGCACCCGGCGCAGGTCGGCCAGCAGACTCAGCCGCTCGGCCGAGTTGTGGTCGGACTCCGGCGCGTAGACCGCCACCGTGTCGTTGCGATGCTTCGCGTCGTACATGGCCACGTCGGCGTGACGCATCAGGGTGGCGAAGTCCTCGCCGTGGTCGGGGTAGAGCGCGATGCCGATGGCGCCGCCCACGTCCAGCGGCAGCCCGTCCAGCGGCACCGGCTCGGCGAGCGCGGCGACCACCCGGTCGGCCCGCTCGCGGGCCTCATCGATGTCGGTGAGCCGGGGTACGACGATGGCGAACTCGTCGCCGCCGAGCCGCGCCACCATGTCACCGCCGTCCACAGCGCCCATCAGCCGGGCGCTCACCTCGACCAGCAGACGGTCACCCACGGCGTGCCCGAGCGCGTCGTTGACGTGCTTGAACCGGTCCAGGTCGAGCAGCAGCAGCGCCAGGTGGGCGTCCGGCGCGCCCCGGGCGGCCCGGTCGCCGTGCAGGTGCACCTGCTCGGCCACCTCGGTCAGCAGCGCCTTGCGGTTGGGCAGCCCGGTGAGCGGATCCACGTCGGCGAGCTGTTCCCGTTCGGCGGAGAGCCGGGCCATCCGGTAGACCGCGAACAGCGGCACCAGCACCAGCGGGATCAGCGCCGCGCTGGCCCGCGCGGCGGCCACCAGCACCGGCGCGAGCAGCAGCAGTGAGCCGGTGGCGAGCAGCTCGTAGGCCAGGCCGCTGCGGACGCTGGGCCACCACCGGTCGCCGAAGCGCAACCGGACCGCCGAGCTGACCAGCCCGTAGTTGACCACGAACCAGGCGACCGTCGCGCCGCCCACCGCCGCCACGTCGGTCCAGTGCAACCGGCCGCCGTCGAACAGCTCACCCGGGCCGAGCCGGGTGACCGCGTACGCGGCGGCGAGCGCGCACGCGTACTGCGCCGCGTTGAAGCCGGTGCGCCAGGGGGCGTACCCGAGCCGCCAGCCGCTGACCGCGACCGCCACGGCCTGCACCGCGACGGCCGGACCGAAGCCCCAGCCGAGCAGGATGGCGAAGGTGAAGCAGGTGGACGGGAACACCGCCGAGGTCTGCCGCCGGCCGGGCGGGACGAACGGGCGGGCGTCGCAGGCGACGGCGAGCGCCGCCATGGTCCAGAACGCGGCAGGCAGGTCGCTCCACCTGTCGGCGAGCGCGACGAGCGGCCCGGCCGAGACCGCCAGGGCGACGACGCCGATCGCGCCGACGAAGCCGAAGAACGGCCCGCTCCGCCCGGGCGGGACGGAGTTGCGCGGGTCGCCGGTCTCCATCGCACCTCCCGGGAAACGTCCTGGCGCGCGCCGTCACGCGTCGTACGCCAATGAAACGCCCTCCGAGGCGATTTCCCCGACACGACAGTCACGAATCGGTCGTAGTCGTAATTAACTTGGTATCCGCCGGACGAAAGCTGTGACCAGCCTGTCAGTCCTCCACCCGGGCCACCTCGCGCGCCGCCTCCGGGCCGGAGTCCAGCAGCACACGGAATCCGTCCTCGTCGAGGATCGGCAGTTTCAGGGTGGCGGCCTTGTCCGCCTTGGAGCCGGGATTGTCGCCGACCACCACGAAACCCGTCTTCTTGGAGACCGAGCCGGTCACCTTGCCGCCCCGGGCCTGGATCGCCTCGGCCGCCTGGTCGCGGCTGAACCCGCTGAGCGTGCCGGTGACCACCACAGTGACGCCGTCGAGCGGTCGCGGCCCCTCGTCGGCGGCCTCCTCGGCCATCCGTACGCCCGCCTCGGCCCACTTGCGCACCACGTCGCGGTGCCAGTCGACGGCGAACCACTCCTTCACGCTCGCCGCGATGGTCGGGCCGACGCCGTCCACCGAGGACAGCTCCTCCTCACCGGCGGCCTCGATCGCGGCGACCGAGCGGAAGTGCCGGGCGAGCGCCTGGGCGGCGGTCGGGCCGACGTGCCGGATGGACAGCGCCACCAGCACCCGCCACAGGTCGCGTTCCTTGGCCTCGGCGAGGTTGTCGAGCAGCTTGGTGGCGTTGCTGCCCAGGCTGCCGTCCTTGTTGACGAAGAACGGCGACCGGCTCAACTGCTCGGCGTCGAGCTGGAACAGGTCGCCCTCATTGGTGATGATCTGGGCGTCGAGCAGCGCCGCCGCGCCCTTCTCGCCGAGCACCTCGATGTCGAGCACCTTGCGGCTGGCCAGGTAGAAGACCCGCTCGCGGATCTGACCGGGGCAGGCCCGCCCGTTGGGGCAGCGGATGTCGACGTCGCTCTCCTTGGCCGGCGCGAGCGGCGTGCCGCAGGCCGGGCAGGTGGTCGGCATGACGAACGGGCGGGCGTCGGCCGGGCGCAGCTCGACCACCGGGCCGAGCACCTCGGGGATCACGTCGCCGGCCTTGCGCAGCACCACCGTGTCGCCGATGAGCACACCCTTGCGCTCGACCTCGCGGGCGTTGTGCAGCGTCGCCAGCGCGACAGTGGAACCGGCCACCCGGACCGGTTCGAGGACGGCGAACGGGGTGACCCGGCCGGTGCGCCCGACGTTGACGTCGATGTCGAGCAGCTTGGTGTTGACCTCCTCCGGCGGGTATTTGAAGGCGATCGCCCAGCGGGGCGCCCGGCTGGTCGAGCCGAGGCGGCCCTGGATGGAGACCGGGTCGACCTTGACCACCACGCCGTCGATCTCGTGCTCGACGTCGTGCCGGTGCTTGCCGTAGTAGGCGATGTAGTCCGCGACCCCGGCCAGGTCGTCCACCACCCGCCACCGGTCGCTGGTGGGCAGCCCCCACGCCTTGAGCGCGGCGTACGACTCGGACTGCGCGGCCGGCCGGAACCCGGTGCGTGCGCCGATGCCGTGCACCACCAGGCGAAGCGGGCGGGACGCGGTCACCCGGGGGTCCTTCTGCCGCAGGCTGCCGGCGGCGGCGTTGCGCGGATTGGCGAACGGCGCCTTGCCCTGCTCGACCAGGCTCGCGTTCAGATCGGCGAACGCGGCCACCGGGAAGTAGATCTCGCCGCGCACCTCCAGGAGCTCCGGCACGTCGGGGAAGTCGTCGGCCGGGGTCAGCCGCGCCGGCACACCCTTGATGCTGCGCACGTTGGCGGTGACGTCCTCGCCGGTGCGGCCGTCGCCCCGGGTGGCGGCGCGCACCAGCCGGCCCTTCTCGTAGGTCAGGTTGATGGCGAGGCCGTCGACCTTCAGCTCGCACAGGTAGGGCACCGGGCCGCCCGCGTCGCGCTCGACCCGCTCGGACCAGGCCGCAAGCTCCTCGTCGGCGAAGGCGTTGTCGAGCGAGAGCATCCGCTCGGCGTGCGCCACCGGCGTGAAGTCGGTGGAGAAGGTGCCGCCGACCCGCTGGGTGGGTGAGTCGGGGGTGCGCAGCGCCGGGTATTCGGCCTCCAGCGCCTCCAGCTCCCGCAGCTGCCTGTCGAACTCCGCGTCGGTGACGGTCGGCGCGTCGAGCACGTAGTAGCGGTACTGGTGCTCGGTCAGCTCCTGGCTGAGCGTGGCGTGCCGCTCCCGGGCCGCCGGGGTCGGCTCGGCACCCGCCGCCGCGTCCTGGGCCGCGTCGACCGCTGGGGGAACCGCTTCTTCGGACACGCCGCCGCCTTCGGACACCGCTGTCGACCTCCCGTGTTCGTGCTACCCGAGAACCGTAGCGGTCGGGGGTGACAGTCGTCCGGCCACCCGCGCCGAGCAGGGCGAACCGGTGCCGGTCGCGCCACCCGGGCGGGTGCGGCCCGGCCGTGCGACGATCGCGTCGGCGGTGCTGGGCGACAACGGTCGGAAGGCGGGCGACGGATGCGCGACGGGGTGATCTGGGCGCTGGTGATCGTGGCCTGCGTCGCGGCCGGCTGGCTGTGGAACGACTGGCGCCGCCGGTCGGCCGAACGCGCCGCCGGGACGCGCGACCGGACCGGCGGACGGCGGCCGGGCACCGGCCGTGGCAGCCGGAGCAGCGGACCGGGCGGCGACCGGACCGGCACCGACCGGCCCGGCGGCGGACGTGGCGACGAGCGGCCCGGTGGTGGACGCCGCGGTGACCGGGCCGGCGCCGGGGCGCGCGGTGACCGCACCGCGACGACGCCGAGGCCGCGGGGCACCGGACGGACCGGCCGGGACGAGCCCCGGCCCGGGGAGATCTGGTGGGCCGACGTGCCCTACGCCGACGGGACCGGTTCCAAGGTGCGCCCCTGCCTGGTGCTGCGCGTCGACGGCCGGGACGCCGAGGTGCTGAAGATCACCAGCCAGGACAAGTCGGACCGGGACGACCACCTGCCGATTCCGACCCGGGACTGGGATCCGGACGCCGACCACGACAGCTACCTCGACGTCAGCGAGCCGATCCCGGTGCCGCTGGGCGCGTTCGCCGACCGGGCCGGCACCTGCGACCCGGCCCTGTGGCGCGGCATCCGCCGCCTCGACCACCTCACCGGCTGAGCCCTCCGTCGAACGTCCCGGCGAGCGCGGTGAGCTGGTCGGCGTACTCGATCCGGCCGGCCCACCCGGCGGGCCAGGCGGCCGTGCCGTACGCGGCACCGACGAACGCGCCGGCCAGCGCGGCGATGGAGTCCGAGTCACCGGCGGTGGTGGCACCACGGGCCAGCGCGCCGACCGGGTCGTCGGTGTGGCGCAGCGCGCAGAGCAGCGCGGTGGCGAGCGCCTCCTCGGCGATCCACCCCTCGCCGGTGAACCGGCACGGATCGCCGCCGTCGTCCGGGCGGGCCAGCGCCGCCTCCAGCCGGGCGAGCACGCGCAGGCAGTCGTCCCAGCCCCGGGCGACGAACTCGGCCGCGCTGCTCTCGCCGGGCCGCTGCCACAGGTCACCGAGCCAGTCGTCCCGGTAGACGGTGCGCTGCTCCCGGGCCCGCTCGGTGAGCAGGCCGGGCAGCTCCGCCAGCGCCGCGCCGTCGCGCAGCAGCCGGACCGCGTACGCGGTCAGCTCGCTCGCCGCCAGCCCGGTCGGGTGGCCGTGGGTGAGACCGGCCTGGAGCTGGGCCAGCCCGGCCATCGTGTCCAGGTCGACGTCGAGCAGCCCGACCGGGGTGACGCGCATGTTCGCCCCACAGCCCTTGGAACCGGCGACCGTGGCCTCCTGCCAGCGCGCGCCCCGGGCCAGCTCGGCGCAGGCCCGCAGGCAGGTCATGCCGGGGGCGCGGTTGTTCTCCGGGCTGACCGACCAGTCGACGAAGCGCTGCCGCAGCAGCGGCTCCACCGCCGCGGCCGTGTACGCGGGCGCGTCGTGCAGCGCCCACGCCACGGCCAGCGCCATCTGGGTGTCGTCGGTGACCAGGGCCGGATCGCCGGTCAGCTCGCGCGGACCGGCCGGACCGTAGCGCCGGACGATCTCGGTGACGGTGAGGAACTCGGTCGGCTTGCCCAGGGCGTCGCCGTAGGCCAGGCCGAACAGCGAACCGGCGGCGCGGCCGGTGGCGGTGGAGGCGGTCACGGTGGCGATCATGCCCCTGACGGGCAAGTCGCGGAAGATCAGTCCCAGCAGAGGCAGAACGGGTGACCGGCCGGGTCGGCGTAGACCCGGAAGCCCTCGCCCTCGCCCGGCAGCCGCCGCGCGCCGAGCGCCAGTGCCGCCTTCTCGGCCGCCTCGATGTCGTCGACTGTCACGTCGAGGTGGAACTGCTGCGGCCGGGCCGGGTCGGGCCAGTCGGGGGCGCGCAGGCCGGGCGCCCGCTGGAAGGCCACCCGCGGCTGGTGCCCGGGCGGGCCGCCGAGCACCACCCACTCGTCGCCGTCGGAGTTCTCCTCCACCAGGGGCAGGCCGAGCAGCTCCGAGTAGAAGGCGGCGAGCGCGTGCGGATCGGGGCAGTCGATCACTGTGGAACGCAGTCGTCCAATCATGCCGGTCATCGTGCCCGGCGGGTACGACGGAAAAACGTCACTCCTCGGCGAGCCGCCGGCCCGCGTCGCGGCAGGCGGTGAGCACCGCGCGGGCGTACGCCGGGGTGGCGCCGGCCAGGCCGCACGCGGGGGTGACCACCACCTGCTCGGCCAGCCGGCGACGGGGGAAGCCGAGCTGGTCCCAGACCCGCCGGATGCGGTCGGCGACCTCAGCCGACGTCGGCGCCCGGCCGGACGGCGGCGGCAGCGTCGGCGCGGCGCCGGCCAGCAGCCCGAGCCCGGCGTCGATCGCCTCGCCGAGCGGGTCGAGGTCGGTGACGAGCGACAGGTCGAGCGCGACGCCAACCGCCCCGGCGGACCGGATCAGCTCCAGCGGGGCGTCCGGCGCGCAGCAGTGCACCAGCGCCGGGACGCCGGCCGCCTCGATCACGTCGTGCAGCAGCCCTCGCGCCACCTCGGTCTCCACCGGACGGTGGGTGCCGAAGCCGCTCTCGGTGGGCACCCGCCCGGCCAGCACCGCCGGCAGGGACGGCTCGTCGATCTGGAGCAGCACCGAGGCGCGGGGCAGCCGCCGGGTCACCGCCTCGACGTGCCCGCGCAGTCCTTCGCCGAGCGAGCCGCCGAGGTCGCGTACCGCGCCCGGGTCGCGCAGCATCCGGCCGCCGATCGGCAGCTCCAGCGCGGCGGCGAGGGTGAACGGACCGGCGGCCTGGACCTTGACCGGTCCGGCGTACTCCTCGGCCTGCTCGGCGAGCTGGTCGAGGTCGCGTTCCATCAGGTCGCGGGCGCGGCGCAGGTCCCGGCCGGGGCGCGGGGCGATCCGCCAGCGGGCCGCGTACAGCTCGACCGGGAGTTCGACGAGCAGACCGGCGGTGCGGCCGACGATGTCCGCGCCCGGCCCGCGGGCGGGCAGCTCGGGCAGGTGCGGCAGGGCGGGCAGCTCGCCGAGCACGATCCGCTGCGCCTCGGCGATGTCGGTGCCGGGCAGCGACCCGATCCCGGTCGCCGCGCCGGTGGGCCAGGGCCACGCCTGCTCAGTCACGGCCGCAGCCTATCCGCTGCCCGTCGCCGGTCAGGCAGCGGTGATGGTGGCGGAGCCGAGGACCACGTCGCCGGCCGGGTCCGGCCGGTAGGCCACGATCGCCTGGCCGGCCGCGACACCCCGGACCGGGCGGCGCAGCGACGCCCGCAGCCCGTCGGCGTCGACCTCGACGGCGGCCGGCACCACGTCGCCGTGCGCCCGGAGCTGCACCTCGCACTCGACCGGCCCGTCCGGGCGCGGCCCGCCGGTCCACACCGGGCGGGTGGCACGCACGTCGGAGACCTCCAGCGCCTCGGCCGGGCCGACCGTCACGGTGTTCGTGGTCGGGGTGATGGAGAGCACGTAGCGGGGCCGGCCGTCCGGCGCCGGGCGGTCCAGGTGCAGGCCACGCCGCTGCCCGACGGTGTACTGGTAGGCGCCGCTGTGGCTGCCCACCACCGCGCCGGTGAGCGCGTCCACCACCTGGCCGGGCGCCTCGCCGAGCCGCTCGGCCAGGAAGCCGCGGGTGTCGCCGTCGGCGATGAAGCAGATGTCGTGCGAGTCCGGCTTGTCGGCCACGGCGAGGCCGCGCCGGGCGGCCTCCGCGCGCACCTCGGCCTTCGTCGAGTCGCCGAGCGGGAAGATCGACCGGTCGAGCTGCGCGCGGGTCAGCACCGCCAGCACGTACGACTGGTCCTTGGCCGCGTCCACGCTGCGCCGCAGCAGGCCGTCGGGGCCGAGCCGGGCGTGGTGGCCGGTCACCACCGCGTCGAAGCCCAGGGCCACGGCCCGGTCCAGCACCGCGGCGAACTTGATCTTCTCGTTGCAGCGCAGGCAGGGATTCGGGGTACGCCCCGCGGCGTACTCGGCCACGAAGTCGTCCACCACGTCGTCGTGGAACCGGTCGGCCATGTCCCACACGTAGAACGGGATCCCGAGCACGTCGGCGGCGCGCCGGGCGTCCCGGGAGTCCTCCAGCGTGCAGCAGCCCCGGGCGCCGGTGCGGTACGTCTGCGGGTTACGGGCCAGCGCCAGGTGCACGCCCGTCACGTCGTGCCCGGCCTCGACCGCCCGTGCCGCCGCGACGGCGGAGTCCACCCCGCCCGACATCGCCGCCAGAACCCTCACCGGCCCACTCCCCTCGTCCTCACCGAGGGTATCCGGGTCAGCGGGGCGTGCGGAGGGCGGCCGCGCGGCGGGCCCGCTCCACCGCGGCCGGCAGCGCGGCGATCAGCGCGTCCACGTCCGCGCCGGTGCTCGTGTGCCCGAGCGTGAAGCGCAGCGAGGACCGGGCCCGGTCGTCGTCGGCGCCCATCGCCAGCAGCACGTGCGAGGGCTGGGCCACCCCGGCCGAGCAGGCCGACCCGGTCGAGCAGGCGATGCCCTGGGCGTCCAGGAGCAGCAGCAGCGCGTCCCCCTCGCAGCCGGGGAAGGAGAAGTGCGCGTTGCCGGGGAGCCGGTCGGCCGGATCGCCGTTGAAGATCACCTCGGGGACGGCCTGCCGGACCCGCTCGACCAGCTCGTCGCGGAGCGCGGCGACGCGGGCGGCGTACTCCTGCTGGCCCTTGACCGCGCTCTCGACGGCGACCGCGAACGCGACGATGCCCGCCGTGTCGAGCGTCCCGGAGCGCACGTCGCGCTCCTGGCCGCCGCCGTGCAGCAGCGGGGTGGCCGCCACGTCGCGGGCCAGCAGCAGCGCGCCCACACCGGCCGGGCCGCCGAGCTTGTGCCCGGTCACGGTGAGCGCCGACACGCCGCTGGCGGCGAAGTCGACGGGTATCTGCCCGACCGCCTGGATGGCGTCGGTGTGGAACGGCACACCGTGCTCGGCGGCGACGGCGGCCAGCTCGGCCACCGGCTGGACGGTGCCCACCTCGTTGTTCGCCCACATGGCGGTGACCACCGCGACGTGCTCACCGTGCTCGGCCAGCTCGGCGCGCAGTCGCTCCGGATCGAGCCGCCCGGCCGCGTCGACCGGAAGCCGGCCGGCCTGCGCGCCCTCGTGCTCGACCAGCCAGTCCACCGCGTCGAGGACGGCGTGGTGCTCGACGGCGCTGGAGACCACCCGGACCCGGTCGGCGCGGGCGGCGCGGCGGGCCCAGAAGACGCCCTTCACGGCGAGGTTGTCGCTCTCCGTGCCGCCGCCCGTGAAGATCACCTCGGAGGGGCGGGCGCCGAGCGCGGCGGCCACCCGCTCGCGGGACTCCTCCACCCGTCGCCGGGCCCGGCGACCCGCCGCGTGCAGCGACGAGGCGTTGCCGACCTCGCGGGCGACAGCGACGTACGCCTCGAGTGCCTCGTCCAGCATCGGGGTCGTCGCCGCGTGATCAAGGTATGCCATCACGGTTCAGCCTAACGGCCTGCGTACCCGGCACCGGGGGCCGGACCGCCCCGTCCCACCCGGGGCGGTCCGGCCCGCTCATGCGGGAACGCCACGATCACGCGGGAACGGCCGTGATCACGATGTTGTCCCGGTAGCTGCGGGTCTTCGCGTCGAACGGCCCGCCGCAGGTGATCAGCGTGAGGCGGGGCTTGCCGTCGCGGGCGAAGTACCGCTCCAACGGGATCTTCGACTTCCGGTACTCCTCCCGGGCCACCACCCGGTACGAGCGCTCGCGGCCGTCCGAGCCGGTGGCGGTGAGCTCGTCCCCCCGGCCCAGCTCGCGGAGCCGGAAGAACGCCCCCTTTCCCTGCTCGGCGCTGTCCACGTGCCCGGCGATCACCACCGAGCCAGCGTCGGCCTCCAGGCCCGGTCCGTAGCGGTACCACCCGACCTGGTCCACGCTGGGCGGCACCTCGAACTCGTCGGTGCGCTCGTTCACGCCCACCGGATTCACGGTGGCGGTGACCCGGATCGGCGGGATGCTCAACTTCACCGGCGGCACGATCTCGGTATCGGCGGGCAGCGTGCCCGGGTTCACCGGGACCGGACCGCCGCCGGTCGACGCCGGGGGCGACGTGGGCGTCGCACTGGCCAGGGCCGCCACCTCGTCGCCGCCGACGTCCCCGGCGGGCTCGGAGCCGCACGCCACCACTGTCGCCAGGGTGAGCGCGGCGGCGCCGGCGGCCATCGCCGCCAGCGCCCCGCGATTGCGCACCGTCACCGGCGACCGGCCCGGGCGGTTGCCGCCACCCGCGCCCCGCCGCCGACCAGGAGCAGCACGCCGGCCCCGGCCAGCACGTACCACCAGGTGTCCACGCCGGTGCCGGCCTGACCGCCGGTGCCGCTGGGCACGCCGCCCGGCGCCGAGTGCAGGCCGTTGATGGTCTGGGCCACCACGCTCAGGTTCTTCGCCTCGGCCGAGCCGATCGCGTAGACGATGGTGGCGGTGCCCTCCTTCAGGTTGAGGTCGGCCGGGCCGATGGCGACGGTGTCGGTGCCGGCGAGCACCACGTCCGCCTTCACCGAGCCGGCGGCCACGTCCGCCTTGGCCTCCTTCGGGTTGGTCAGGCCCTCGAAGACCGGCTTACCGCCGGCCCGCACGTCGACCGCCGGCGCGGCGGCGGTGTGCCGGACGATCAGCCGGGCCTTGCCGGCGCCCACCTTGGACACGTCGTTGACGAACGGGGTGATCTGCGGCTCGCCGGCGGCGCTCAGGTGGGCGGCGAGGCTGATGTTCGCCCCGCCCGGCACCTCGGCGTCGTCCACCTTCAGGATCGCCTTGTCGATCGCCTCGCCCGGCTTGGTCAGGGCGATGTCGTACTCCCCCTCGGGCAGGGTGAGCGGGCCGGCGACGTCGCCGGGCTTGAAGTTGTTCAGCGTCTTCTCGCCGTTGACGTACACGTCGACCGGGGTGTCCGGGATGCCGTGGACCACGGAGACCTTCGACGAGGCGGCGTAGGCCGGGCTCATGGTGGCGGCGCCGACGCCGGCGAAGGTGAGGGCGGCCACCGCGCCGCCCGCGGCGACCCGACGGAACATCGCGTACTGCATTGTCTGCCTCCTGGTGGTTGATGCTGATTCGTCAGGCCTGGCTTGCAGAACGGGTTACGCCGGCTCCGTCGCCCCCGGATGCGCCCGGATCCGATTTCTTTTTCCCGTCTCCGGGCGCATCCGCCGGACCCTCCGGCGACGAAGGAGAGGTGACGAGGGTCGTGACGGACACACCGGGAGAGTGGGGCGGGGGCTGTGGGAGTTACAGTCGGGCATGCCCCACGGAAGGCGAGCCGCCCGGTGACGGCGGCCAGGCAGGGCCCCGAACCGCCAGGCGAGGACGACCTCGCCACCCGGTTCCGCGACGGCGACGAGGCGGCCCTGCGAGAGGCGTACGACAGGTACGGGCGAGCGGTGCTGCACCTGGCCACCACGACGCTCGTGAACCGCAGCGACGCCGAGGACGTGACCCAGGCGACGTTCGTCGCCGCCTGGCTCGGCCGGGAGACGTTCGACCCGGCGAAAGGCTCACTGGTCGGCTGGCTGCTCGGGATCGGGCGGCGCAAGGTGGTCGACCGGATCCGGGCCGCGGCCCGCGAGACCCGGGTGGTCGAGACGGTGAAGCAACTGCCGGAGCCGGTCTCCACCGGCCCCGACCCGGACACCGTGGTCGACCGGCTGGTGGTCGCCGACGAGCTGGCCCGGCTCCCCGACGAACAACGCCGGATGCTCGAGCTGGCGTTCTACGACGACCTGACACACCAGCAGATCGCGGCGGTGACCGGAGTGCCGCTCGGCACCGTCAAGAGTCACATCAGACGCGGCATGCAGAGCCTGAAACGCAGATGGGAGGTGGACGGTGCAGCACCTGGACCACGACCGGCTGGTCTTTCTGGCGCTCGGTGAGAGCGAGGCGGCTGACGGCGAGGCCACCCATCTGGACACCTGCGACCACTGCCGGGGCGAGATGGAGACGCTCCAGCACGTCGCCGGGCTCGGCGCCGGCACCCAGGGCCTGGCCGAGCTGCCCGACCCGCCGGAGCACATCTGGCAGGGCATCGTGGCCGAGATCCGGGCCGCCGAGGAGCTGCCGGCGCTGACCGAGCGTCGCCTGCCGCGCCCCGCCGACCCGGTGGAGCCGGCCGCCGTACCCGTCGTGGCACGTCGTCCGCGGCGGAGCCGGCGCTGGCCGGGGTGGGCGACCACTGCGGTCACCGCCACCGCCGCCGCGGTGATCGGCGTGGCCGGCACGGCCGCGGTGCTCGGCGGTGGCGGCGGCGAGCCGACCGATCCGCAGCCGCCCGTGGTGGCCAGCGCGCCGCTCGCCGCGTTCGGTACGACGCCGAAGGACGCCTCCGGCGACGCCCGGGTGCTCGGCGACCACCGGTTGCATCTGCACGTGGCGAATCTCCCGAGCGTTCCGGGGTACTACGAGGTCTGGCTGATCGATCCGAACACGATGGAGATGTTCTCCGTGGGTACGCTGAGCAACGGCTCGGGGGATGCGCTCCTGCCGATCCCCCCGAACGTCGACCTGCGTACCTACACCGTGGTCGACGTCAGCGCGGAGCAGTACGACAACAAGCCCGGCCACTCCGGCGACAGCCTGCTGAGGGGCACCCTGACGGGCTGATCGGCGGGCCGGCTCAGCTCCCCGGCCCGCCGATCAGCTCCCCACGAGGAAAGGCCGCCGCCCGGTGCACCGGGCGGCGGCCTTTTTCACGCGACGCTCACTTGCGCTTGCGGATCTCCTCGGCGGCCTGCGGGACGACCTTGAACAGGTCGCCGACCACGCCGTAGTCGGCCAGCTCGAAGATCGGCGCCTCGGCGTCCTTGTTCACCGCGACGATGGTCTTCGAGGTCTGCATGCCGGCCCGGTGCTGGATCGCGCCGGAGATGCCCAGCGCGACGTAGAGCTGCGGGGAGACCGTCTTGCCGGTCTGACCGACCTGGAACTGGTGCGGGTAGTAGCCGGAGTCGACGGCCGCGCGGGACGCGCCGACCGCGCCGCCGAGCAGGTCGGCCATCTCCTCGACCAGCTTGAAGTTGTCGGCGTTGCCGACACCGCGACCGCCGGAGACGACGACCGACGCCTCGGTCAGCTCGGGGCGGGAGCCCTTCTGCTCGGCGACCCGCTCGACGACCTTGGCGAGCTTGTCCGCGTCGGTGACCGACACGGTGAGCTGCTCGACGGCCGGGGTGGCCGCGGCCGGGGCCGGGTTGAGCGAGTTCGGCCGGACGGTGACCAGCGGCAGGCCCTTGGTGACCTTGGACTTGACGATGGTGGAGCCGGCGAACGCGACCTGGGTCGCGGTGCCGTCGGCGGCCAGGCCGACCACGTCGGTCAGGATGCCGTTGTCCAGCTTGACCGCGAGGCGGGCGGCGATCTCCTTGCCCTCCTGCGACGAGGCGAGCAGCACGGCGGCGGGCTGGACCCGCTTGACCAGCTCGGCGACCACCGTGGCCTTCGGGGCGACCAGGTAGCCGTCGATCTCCTCACCCTCGGCGGCGTAGATCTTCTCCGCGCCGTACTCGCCCAGCTTGGCGCTCAGCGCCTCGGCGGCACCCGCGCCACCGAGGACGACGGCGCTCGGGGTGCCCAGCTCGCGGGCGAGGGTGAGCATCTCGAGGGTGACCTTCTTGACGCCGAACTCCCGGGTGGCTTCGACGACGACGAGAACCTCAGACATGTCCCAGACCTCTCACACGAACTTCTCGGTGGCGAGGAACTCGACCAGCTTCACGCCGCCCTCGCCCTCGTCGGTGATCTTCTCGCCGCCGGAGCGCGGCGGGCGCTTGGAGTGCTCGACCACGGCGCTGGTGGCGCCGTCGAAGCCCACCTCGGCCGGGGCCACGCCCAGGTCGCCCAGGGAGAGCGTCTGCACCGGCTTCTTCTTGGCGGCCATGATGCCCTTGAAGGACGGGTAGCGCGGCTCGTTGATGGTGTCCCAGACGGAGACCACGGCCGGGGTCGAGGCGGTGACCACCTCGTAGCCCTCCTCGGTCTGCCGCTCGACGGTCAGGTTCGCGCCGTCGACGGTGAGCTTGCGGGCACCGGTCAGGGCGGCCACGCCCAGCCGCTCGGCGATCATGTGCGGCATGACCTGGACCCGGCCGTCGGTCGACTCGGCGCCGCAGATGACCAGGTCGGCGCCCAGCTGACCGAGGGCGGCGGCGAGCACCTTCGAGGTGGCCACGGCGCAGGAGCCGTGCAGGGCGTCGTCGACGACGTGGACGGCCTTGTCCGGGCCCATGGAGAGCGCCTTGCGGATCGACTCGGTCGCCCGGTCCGGACCCATGGTCAGGATGGTGACCTCGCCGCCGTGCGCCTCCTTGATCTTCAACGCCTCCTCGATGGCGTACTCGTCCATCTCGTTGATGACGTTGTTCGCCGAACCGCGGTCGACGGTGTTGTCGTCAGAACGCAGGTTGCGGTCCGCGCCCGAATCGGGCACCTGCTTGACGAGTACGACGATGTTCATCGCGCTTCGACGACCCTCCTGTTTGGTGTAGCGATCACTCGCCCGGTCACGGGCGCAGCCTCCCGCGCGACGCAACGTGGGTCAACCGCGGGCAGCTGTGCACTTCCCCACGAGCGCAATGTTACCCGCAAGTAGCATGGCCACCCCGGCGGGCCGGAGTGACGCAACTCACCAACCGTCACGCCGCCTCGGTCAGCGCCTGCCGGATCTTCTCGATCGCCGCCGCCTCGGCCGGCTCGATCCCCCGGTGCGCCTGCGCCACCCGCTCCGCCGCGGCCAGCACCACCGACCGGTACGTATCGACGTCGCCCGGCGACTTGGCGCGCAGGATCTCCACCGACCGGCCCAGCGCGGGCAGCACCACCGATTCGATCTCCATGACCGAGTCCCGGGGGAGCTGCGGCAGCGGCCCGGTGGTCAGTGCCTCCTTGACCACGCCCCCCACCTCGGCGAGCGCGCCGGAGGCGGCGAAGCTCTCCCGCACCATGGCCAGCACCCCCGGTACGGCGTTGGAGACCAGGAACACGGCACCGAACGCGCCGGTCTTCAGGGTGAGCCGCTCGTCCGCCGTCAACCGTTCCATGATCACGGAGTGTAGACGTAGGGCGTGGAGGTGGTGACCGCAACGAGCCCGAGCCGCTCCAGGATGGGCCGGCTGTCCGGCGAGCAGTCCACCTGGAGCAGCGTCTTGCCGCGCTGCTGCGCCAGCCGCGCCCGGTGCGCCACGAGCGCCCGGTAGATGCCCTTCTTTCGCCATTGCGGCAGCGTCGACCCGCCCCAGAGGCTGGCGAAGCCGGTGCCGCGCTGGTAGCGGATCCAGCCCGCGCTGACCACCGTCTCCCCCGCCTCGGCCACCACCACCGTGATCGACTGCGGGTCCGCCTCGATCTCCCGGAGCAGGCCGATCACCAGGTGGCTGCGGTCGTCGTGCCAGACCTCCTCCTCCATCGCCGCGATCCGCTCCAGGTCGGCCCGGCCGGTGACCTCGCGCAGGCGTACCCCCTCGGGGAGCACCGGAACGGCGGCGGCGAGCGGCGCGACCGGGCCGACCACGACGGTCTCCTGGTCCTCCGGGACGAACCCGGCGGCGCGCAGCCGGTCGCCCAGGTCGGCCGGCTCGTCGTGACCGGCGAGCTTCCACTCGACCGACTCACCCCGGGCCCGGAAGACCTCGACCTGCCGGGCGATGAGCGCGTCCAGCTCGCCGCCGGCCAGGCCGTCGAGCGTCCGGTAGGTGAGGAAGCCCCGGTGGTCGAGGCCGAGCACGCGGAACAGCGGGCCGTCACGCTCCACCGTCACCCCGTCCGGCAGCGGGTCCGGCAGCTCCGGTCGGATCTGGCTGTCGTAGGCGTCACGCAGCTCGCGCGCGTCAAGATCGGTCATCCCCCCAGGCTAGGCGCGGGGCAAAGCGGATAATCGGCAGCGTGTGGGAGTCGATCAAGAGCTGGTTCGACCCGCGTGAGCTGCGTTCGGTCGGCACCCCGCCGGACTACCGCTTCTCGCTGGCGAACGAACGGACGTTCCTGGCCTGGCTGCGAACAGGTCTCGCGCTGGTGGCGGGCGGGCTGGCCGCCGCGCAGTTCCTCCCGCCGCTGCGCCTGGCCCACCTGCGCGAGGCGCTCGCGGTCGCGCTGCTGCTGCTCGGCGCCACCGTCTCGATCCGGGCGGTCGACCACTGGGCGCGCACCGAACGCGCCATGCGGCTCAACGAGGAGCTGCCCGCGTCCCGCTTCCCGGCCGTGCTGGCGCTCGTCGTCGCGGTCGGCGCGCTGCTGCTGGTGACCGCCGTGCTGCTGGGCGGCGCGCGGTGACCCGTGACCCCGGCCTGCAACCCGAGCGCACCCGGCTGGCCTGGCGGCGGACGCTGCTCACGCTCACCGCGGTGCTGCTGCTCCAGCTCCGGCCGGCGTTCAGCGGCCGGGCCGTGGACGCGGCGCCGGCCGGGGTCGCGGTCCTGGTCTGGCTGGCCGTGCTGGTGGTGACGTGGCACCGGGCCACCGGCACCGGACCGCGCCGGCTCGACCGCTGGTCGGTGCCGCTGACCGCGCTCGGCGCGGCCGGGCTGGCGGTGCTCGGCGTGGCGCACGTGCTCGGCGGGGTGCGCTGACGTGCGGCGGTGAGCCATCATGAGGCATGGCCCGCCTCTACGTGCTGCTCTTCCTGGTTCAGATCGTCCTCGCCGTGTGCGCGCTGATCAGCTGCCTCTCCGCCGACGAGGAGAAGGTCAAGGCGCTGCCCCGGATGATCTGGGTGCTGATCATCCTCTTCTTCCCGCTGGTCGGCTCGATCGCCTGGTTCCTGGTGGGCCGCGAGCGCCCGGCCGGGACCGCCGGCGTCACCGGCATCACCCGTCCCGCCGCCCCGGCCCGCCGCCCGCTCGCACCGGACGACGACCCGGAGTTCCTCGCCTCGCTCGACGAGCGGTCCCGCCGCGAGGACCAGGAACGGCTGCGGCTGTGGGAGGAGGACCTGCGCCGCCGCGAGGAGGAGCTGCGCGGCCGCCCGGACGACCGGGACCGCCCCGAGGTCTGAGACGCGCCGCGGGCCGCCCGCCGGTCACCCGGCGGACGGCCCGCACGCGCCGTGTTCAGGCCAGGTTCGACGAACGGGGGTACGCGTCCGCGGGGTCGGTCAGCACGTTCACCAGGTACGGCACGCCCGAGTCGAACGCGCGCCCCAGCGCGGGCCCGAGGTCGGCCGCCTTCTCCACCGTCTCGCCCGCACCGCCGAGCGCCTCGACCACCTTGTCGTAACGCAGGCCGGGCTGGAGGTCGGCGGCCACGTCGTAGCCGTACATCGCCCGCATCGGGTGCTTCTCCAGCCCCCAGATGCCGTTGTTGCCGACCACGATCACCACCGGCAGCTTCTGCCGGACCAGCGACTCCACGTCCATCAGCGAGAAGCCGGCCGCGCCGTCGCCCATCAGCACGCAGATCTGCCGGTCCGGGTGGCTGACCCGGGCGCCCATCGCGTAGCCCATGCCGGTGCCGAGGCACCCGTACGGGCCGGGGTCGAGCCAGGTGCCGGGCTGGGCCGGCTCCAGGTACCGCCCGGCGTACGACACGAAGTCACCGCCGTCGCCGATGGTGATGGCGTCCGGGGCGAGCACCTTACGCAGCTCGCCGTAGATCCGGGCCGGACGGATCGGGTCGCTCTCGGCGGCCATCTCCTCCGCGTCGCGGGTCTTCGCCGCGTCCTCGGCGGTCCGCAGGTCGGCGATCCAGTCGGCGTGGTCGGCCCGGTCACCGGCGTGGTCGGCGAACGCGCCGAGGATCAGCCGCAGGTCACCGGCCGGCGCGGCGGCCGGCTGCACGTGCCCGGCCCGCTGGCTGGGCGCGTCCACCACGTGCACCACCTGGGCGTCACCGAAGTCGCCGAAGGAGAGCCGGAAGTCCAGCGGGGTGCCGATCACCACGACCACGTCGGCGCCCTTGAGCGCGACCCGGCGGGCCTTGGCGAAGGCGAGCGGGTGCTCCGGCGGCAGCGCGCCCCGGCCCATGCCGTTGGTGAACACCGGCACCCGCAGCGACTCGGCGGCGGCGCGCAGCGCCTCGACGGCGTCGCCCGCGTACACGTCGGAGCCGGCGATGATCACCGGACGGGACGCGCCCGCGATCAGGCGGGCCGCCTTCGCCACCTCGTCCGGGTCCGGCTCGATCGGCGCCGGCGGCGTGACCGCCGGCAGGTCGGCGTCACCGACCGAGAAGACCGCCTCCAGCGGGAAGTCCAGGAAGACCGGGCCGCGGTGCGGGGTGAGCGCGGTGGTCAGCGCCGCCGACACCGCGCGGGGGATGTCGTCGGCGCTGAACACCGTCTCGGCGTGCTTGGTCACCGGCGCGACCAGCGGCAGGTGGTCCATCTCCTGGAGGCTGCCCGAGCCCCAGCGGAACTGCGGCGCCCGCCCGCCGAGCACCAGCACCGGCGAGGCGTTGAAGAACGCGCTGGTCAGGCCGGAGACGCCGTTGGTGACGCCGGGGCCGGCGGTGAGCACGGCCAGGCCGGGGCGGCGCTGGAGCTTGGCCACCGCCTCGGCGGCGAACACCGCGGACTGCTCGTGCCGCACGTCGTAGAGGGGGAAACCCGCCTTGTGCGCGGCGTCGTAGAGCGGGAAGACGTGCCCGCCGGACAGCGTGAACATCTCCCGTACGCCGTGCGCGCGTAGTGCCGCGAGTGCCAGATCGCCCCCGTGGCCCTCGATCCGCTCCGTCATGCCATTCCCCTTCGTCGACCGACCGGGGTCACGCTACTGGCCGGTATCGCGGATGTGAACAGCTCTCGCGTCAGCGTCCGGTGAAGCCCGGCTTGCGCTTCTCCACGAACGCGGTCATGCCCTCGCGCCGGTCGTCGGTGGCGAACAGCGCCGCGAAGAGCTGGCTCTCCCAGGCCAGGCCCGAGGTGAGGTCCATGTCCAGACCCGCGTCCACGGCCGCCTTCGCCGCGCGCAGCGCCTGCGCCGGCCCGGTCAGGAACGGCTTCACGTACGCCACGGCGGCGTCGTAGACCTCGGCGGCCGGGACCACCCGGTCGGCCAGGCCGATCCGCAGCGCCTCGGCGGCGTCGACCATCCGCCCGGTCATGATCAGGTCCTTGGCGCGGGACGGGCCGACCAGGCGGGCCAGCCGCTGGGTACCACCGGCGCCCGGGATGATGCCGAGCTTGATCTCCGGCTGGCCGAGCTTGGCGTCCTCGGCGACGATCCGCCAGTCGCAGGCCAGCGCCAGCTCGCAGCCGCCGCCGAGCGCGTACCCGGTGATCGCGGCCACGACCGGCTTGGGGATGCGGGAGATCGCGCCGAGCGCGCTGGACAGGTCGGCGGCACGCTCCGCCATGTCCACGTAGGACATGTCGGCCATCTCCTTGATGTCCGCGCCGGCCGCGAAGACCTTCTCGCCGCCGTACACGATCACGGCGCGGACCTCGGCGTCGGCGGTGGCCGCCGACGCGGCGGCGCGCAGCTCCTCCTGCACCTGGGTGTTGAGCGCGTTCATCGGCGGCCGCTCCAGCCGGATGGTGCCGATGCCGTCCTTCACTTCCAGCCTGACGAACTCGCCCACGCTGCCCTCACTTCCTCGTCGAAGTCGCGTGCCAACCTTACGACTCGCCTCGTTGGGGTAGACAGTGTGGTGCCGGCGACTCCCAGGCCGCCGCGCCGGAGTCGCCGCCGCCCCGCCACCGGGAGTGAGGCCATGATCACCTACTACGACGACCGATCCGTCCAGGTCACCTCCACCGCGGTACGGGTGGACGGGCGCAGCTACCCGCTGGCCGAACTGACCACCGTGTGGCACCGGCGGGGCGACCGCTCCTGGCGGGTGCTCGCCGGGCGCGGCGCGATCGGGGCCGCGCTCGCCGGGCCGCTGGTGGCCGCCGTGCTGGGCATCGCACTGGCCGTGTGGCTCCAGCGTTCGGCGGCGGTCACCGTCGCCGTCGTCGGGGTCTCGGTGCTGGTCGGCCTCGCGGTCGGGCCGCTCGCGGACTTCCTCTTCGAGCACCTGGACCGCTCCTACGCCCGGGGTAGCCGGGAGATGGAGATGTGGGCCGAGTGGCGGGGCCGGCCGGTACGGCTGCTGCACACCCGCGACGCCATGCGCTTCGGCCAGGTCTACCGGGCGGTGCAGCGGGCCATGGAGGCCCTGCCGTCCGCCCCGGGGCGCGCCGCGCCCGGCCGTCCCGCTCCGGGTCAGAACGTGATCGGCTCGTCCGGCAGCAGGCCCAGCCCGCGCAACAGGCCGTAGGTGTCCTGCTCGCCCCAGAACTGCACGATCCGGCCGCCGGCCAGGCGGTACATCTTGCAGGCGCTCTGCACGGTGGTCGCACCGGTCGCGTCCCGCCGGTACGTCTGCGCCATCGACACCACCACCCGGTCCCCGGCCGCGAAGATCTCCCGGATGTCCTGGTCGAGCACGGTCAGGCCCGGTGAGGACACGGCCGCCTCGGGATGGCGCCGGCCGCGGACCGCGGTGCCCGAGCCGTAGATCTCCACGTCCTCGTCGACCACCTCGGCCAGTTCGGCCAGATCCTTCGTGACGAAGGTGCGCAGGTAGCGCTTGACCACCTCGACGTTGCGCGCCTGCTCGTCACCGATCCCGGCCCCGTTCCGGTCCGCCATGCCCGCCAGCCTACCGCCGCAGGACGCGCCGGCATCGACGCACGCGGTTAGGCTGATTCATGGTCCTCGATTACCGGGACGACGCCGTACAGGTCACCTCGGAGGCGATCCACGCGGGCGGGCAGGTCGTCGCGCTCGCCGACGTCACGTACGTCTGGCACGCGCGCGGCACCACCACGCTCGCCGTCCGGGGGCGGGTGCTGGGACGCGGGGTGCTGGTCCTGCTGCTGTCGCTGCCACCCCTGGTCGCGGTGGTCTGCGTGCTCTCGCTGGCCTGGTCCGCGCAGGACCGGGGCGAGTGGATGCTCGCCCTGATCATCCTGGCCGCGTTCGTGGTGGCCGGGCTGGCGCTCACCCCGTTCCTGGAGGTGCCGCTCGGGTGGCTCGACCGTTCCTACGAGCGCGGCAACCGGGTGCACGAACTGTGGGTGCAGCACCACGGCCGGGAGACGATGCTGGTCCGCACGCCGGACGCGCTGCGGTTCGGGCAGATCTACCGGGCCGTGCAGCGGGCCGTCGAGCAGGGCGACCTGCGGTGAGACGGTCGGAGCGCGGCGGCCACCTCATCCGGCGGCACTGGCCGCGACGCCGCACACTGGATGCCATGGCGATCCCTCTTCCCCGGCCCGGCGCCCTGCTCGGCCTCACCCGCACCGCAGTGGACCAGGCGCTCGGCTCGGCCGCCACGGTGGCCTCGGTGCCCGCTCGCGCCTTCGCCGTCCTCGACCAGGTGGAGGCGCTGGTCCGGCGGATCGACGGGGTGGTGGACCGGATCGAGGGCACGCTCGACCGCACCGACCGGGTGCTCACCGACGCGGAGACGGCGGTCCGCGAGGTGGCGGTGATCAGTGCCGCCGCCACCGCGGCGATCGACACGGCGACCGAGGTGGCCGCCGCGGCGACGGTCGTGGTCGGCGAGGCGCAGCGGGTCTCCGAGGCGGCGGCCGCGGTGGTCGGCGAGGCCGACCGGGTGGCCCGGACGGCGGCCGGTGTGGTGACCGAGGCGGAGGCGGTGACCGCGCGCGCGGCGGGCACGCTGGCGACCGCCGAGAAGGCGACGGGCGTCGCGACCGAGCTGCTGACCGCGTACGAGGCGACGCTGCGCCGCGCCGCGCCGATGGCGGCCCGTTTCGTGGAGCAGCTCAGCCCGGAGGAGGTGACCGCCGCGATCCGGCTGGTGGACGAGTTGCCGAAGCTCAAGGACCATCTCACCTCGGACGTGCTGCCGATCCTCGCCACACTGGACCGGGTCGGCCCGGACCTGCACGACCTGCTGGACGTCACACGCGATCTCAAGCTCGCGGTCGCCGGCATCCCCGGGCTCGGCATGCTCCGCCGCCGCGGCGAGCGCCTCACCGACGAACCGGCCGGCTGAGGCTCAGCCGGCCGGGAAGAGCTCGTCGATCTCCGCGCGGTGCGGCAGCGCCACCGAGGCGCCAAGCTTGCGCACGCACGCCGCACCGGCGGCCGCCGCCCAGCGCACCGCGTCGACCAGCTCCCGCCCTTCGCCCCAGGCCACGGCGAGCGCGGCGGTGAACGCGTCCCCGGCGGCGGTCGAGTCGACCACGTCCACCGGCACGGCCGGCACGTGCGTCGGCGGCCGTTCCCGGTCGACGTACCAGGCGCCGTCGCCGCCGAGCGTGAGCACCGCCCGGGGCACCAGGTCGAGCAGCGCCGCCGGCTCGTCCCGGCCGCGGCCGGTGAGCGCCTGCGCCTCCGGCTCGTTCACCACGAGCAGGTCGGTGGCCGCCAGCAGTTCGCTCGGCACCGGCCGGGCCGGCGCGGCGTTGAGCACCACCCGGGTGCCCGCGGACCGGGCCGCCAGCGCCGCCTCGGTCACCGTCTCGACCGGCACCTCCAGCTGCGCGACCAGCACATCCGCATCGCGTACGGCGGAGAGCTCGTCGGCGGTCAGCGACGTGAACGCGGCGTTCGCCCCGGGGGTGACCAGGATGGCGTTCTCCCCCGCGCCGCCGACCATGACCAGCGCGACGCCGGACGGGCCGTAGACCACCCGCAGGTGTCCGGTGTCCACGCCGGCCGCTGTCATCCGGGCCCGCAGCGTCACGCCGAACGAGTCCGAGCCGATCGCGCCGAGGAAGACGCAGGACGCGCCGGCGCGTACCGCGGCGACCGCCTGGTTCGCGCCCTTGCCGCCGGGCAGCATGACGAAGTCGTCGCCCAGCACCGTCTCGCCGGGCCGGGGCAGCGCGGCGCCGATGCCGACCAGGTCCATGTTGGCGCTGCCGACGACGGCGATCCGGGTCTGCGGCACTGTGTCGTCCCGTCGCTCAGGCGGCGCGGGCGGCCCAGCGGTCGCCGGACCGCGTGACCACCAGCGGCAGGCCGAACGTCTTCGACAGGTTGTCGGCGGTGAGCACGTCGGCGAGCAGCCCCTGCGCCACCACGCCGCCCTCGCGCAGCAGCAGCGCGTGGGTGAAGCCCGGCGGGATCTCCTCGACGTGGTGGGTGACGAGCACCATGGCCGGCGCGTCCGGGTCGTACGCCAGCTCGGCCAGCCGGGCCACCAGGTCCTCGCGCCCGCCCAGGTCGAGCCCGGCGGCGGGCTCGTCGAGCAGCAGCAGCTCCGGGTCGGTCATCAGGGCGCGGGCGATCTGGACGCGCTTGCGCTCGCCCTCGGACAGCGTGCCGTACGTGCGGTCGGTGAGGTGGCCGACGCCGAGCTGGCGCAGCAGCGCGGCGGCGCGCGCCACGTCGGTGCGGTCGTAGCTCTCCCGCCAGCGGCCGACCACGGACCAGGCGGCGGTCACCACCACGTCGACGACGCGCTCCTCGGCGGGGATCCGCTCGGCGAGCGTCGCGGTGGACAGGCCGATGCGGGTACGCAGCTCGTTGACGTCGGTACGGCCGATGCGCTCGCCGAGCACGTGCGCGACGCCGCTGGTCGGGTGCAGCCGGCCGGCGGCCAGGTTGAGCAGCGTGGTCTTGCCCGCGCCGTTCGGCCCGAGCACCACCCACCGTTCGTCCAGCTCGACCCGCCAGTCGACGTCGTGCACCAGCGCGGTGCCGGAACGCTTGACGACGACCCCGTCGAGGCTGACCACCAGATCCGCGTCCACGGTCGAGGGGGCGGGGGCGCCCGGGGCGCCGGGGATCAGGTCACCAGTCACCGCTCCATCCAATCACGCACCCGGCCCGGCGCCCCCCACGGGCGGCGCCGCCGCCATAGGGTGGGGCGCCGTGTCGTTGGTCACCACTTCCGGAAGGACACCCATGCCCGACCGCTGCCGGAAGGCGCGCGGATGAGCGCGGTCATCGAGATCGCCGGACTCCGCAAGACGTTCCACACGCTGCGCCAGGGGCGCCGGGTCGCCGTCGACGGCTTCGACATGCTGGTCGAGGCGGGCCAGGTGCACGGTTTCCTGGGGCCGAACGGGTCCGGGAAGACCACCACGCTGCGCGCGCTGCTGGGGCTGGTCCGGCCGGACTCCGGACGGATGCGCGTGCTGGGCGCCGAGTCACCCGAGCACCTGCCGGACGTGGCCGGCCGGGTCGGCGCGATCGTGGAGAGTCCGCAGTTCTTCGCCAACTTCACCGCCCACCGGACGCTGCGGCTGCTGGCGCTGGCCGGCGGCGTGCCGACCGCCCGGGTGGACGAGGTGCTGGAGCAGGTCGGGCTGCGCGACCGGGGCGACGAGCGGGTCAAGGGTTACTCGCTGGGCATGAAGCAGCGCCTGGCGGTCGCGTCGGCCCTGCTGAAGAACCCGGAGCTGCTGATCCTGGACGAGCCGGCGAACGGGCTGGACCCGGCCGGCATCCGGGAGATGCGTGACCTGACCCGGTCGCTGGCCGAGGCCGGGGTGACGGTGCTGCTGTCCAGCCACATCCTCGCCGAGATCCAGTTGATCTGCGACCACGTGACGATCGTCAGCCGGGGGCAGCGGGTCGCGTACGGGCCGGTGGAGGAGGTGCTGGCCGGCTTCGACCAGCACCAGTGGCGGGTCCGGGTGGCCGACCCGGAGCAGGCCGGGCAGGTGCTGGGCCGGTCCGGCCTGTCGGTGACTGTCGCGCCGGACCACCTGGTGGTGACCGGCGTGCAGGATCCGGAGACGATCAGCCGGACGCTCGGCGAGCAGGGCATGTGGGTACGCGAGCTGGTCCCGCTGCGGCCGGACCTGGAGAGCGTCTTCCTGGAGCTGACCGGCGGCCACGAGCACGTGGCGGTGCCGCGACAGGTCGACGGTGCGCCGCCGAACGACGGTGTGATCGACCTCGACGTCCGGGAGAGCCGGGAGGTGGACGCGTGAACCTTGTCCGTGCCGAGCTGGAGCGGCTGGCCGCCCGGCGCTTCGTGCAGCTCATGGTGGTGCTGCTGGCTGCCGCCTTCGCGGTGACAGTGGTGACCACGCTCGGCGGTTCGCACCGGCCCGGCCCGGCGGAGCTGAGCCGGGCGCAGGCCCAGGCGGCCGAGAGCGTGCGCCAGATGGAGATGACGTACGACCGCTGCCTGCGGATCCGGGAGGGCTCGCTCCCGCCGGGCGAGAACGACTACCTGCCGCGCGACTGCGCCCAGATCGACCCCGCCCAGATCGAGGAGCTGCCGAGCGCGGCCGACTACCTCAGCGGCGTCTTCGTCTTCGCCAAGGAGGCCGAGCCGCTGCTCTACTTCCTGATCGCGTTCCTGACGCTGTTCGGGTTCCTGGTCGGCGCCTCCTACATCGGGGCCGACCTGAACTCGGGCGGGGTGGTCAACCTGCTGCTGTGGCGGCCACGACGGCCCACTGTGCTCGCCGCGAAGCTCGGCACGCTGCTGGGCGGGCTGCTCGGCCTGTCGGTGCTGGCGTCGGCGGCGTACCTCGGGGCGTTCTGGTTGATCGGCCAGGCGTCCGGCCTGGTCGGACGGACCGGCGGCGACTTCTGGCCGTCGCTGGCGGCGATCTGGGTACGCGGCCTGATGCTCGTGCTGCTCGCCGCGGCGCTCGGGTTCGCCGTCGCCACGCTGGGCCGGCACACCTCGGCGGCGCTCGGCACGGTGGCCGCGTACGTGGTGGTGTGGGAGCTGGGGGCACGGCTGGTGTTCCAGATCCTGGAGGTCGGCCGGCCGGACCGGTACATGCTGTCCAGCTATCTGGCGGCGTGGCTGTCCGGTGAGGTACGGCTGTGGGACAACAACGCCTGCGGCCCCGGGATCTCCGGCTACTGCGACGGCTCCTACACGTTGACCTGGACGTCGGGCCTGGTGGTGCTGCTCGGGCTCACCGGCGCGCTGGTGGCCGCCGCGTTCACGGTGTTCCGCCGCCGCGACCTGATCTGAGGGAGGCCACACTCCGGCAACTCCTTGCGAACCCTGGCGCCATGATGAAGGATTCCTTCACATGGCGCCAGGGTGCACGACGCGGTCAGCCGACCGTCGAGCCGAACACCTCGTCGCGTACGGCGTCCAGCGCGGTACGCAGCGCGCCGCGCAGGATCGGCTCCTCGGTCAGCCCGGTGGTCACCACCCGGGGCCGCACCAGCGTGATCGCGGCGACCTCGTGCTGCACCCGCTCGGCCAGCGCCGCCCCGCCCGCCTGCCCGACCGCGCCGGCGAGCACCACGAGCGGCGGGTCCAGCACCACGCAGGTGCTCGCCACACCGAGCGCCAGCCGCCGGGCCAGCTCGTCGAGCATCGGCCCACCCGCGGTGCCGGCGGCGATGGCGGCGCGCACCACCTCGGCCGCCCGGGCCGCCGCGACGCCCTGCTCGGCCGCCTCCGGGCTGGCGAAACCGTGCTCGGCGGCCACCGCGCGCACCGCGTCGGCGCCGACGAGCTGCTGGAACGCCGGCTTGGCCCGCTTGGACACGTCGCGCGGGATGGGCGCGCCGGGCACCGGCAGGTAGCCGATCTCCCCCGCCGCGCCGCTGCTGCCGTGGTGCAGCCGGCCGCCCAGCATGATCGCCAGGCCGACGCCCGCGTCCACCCAGACCAGCACGAAGTCGGCGGTGCCACGGGCCGCGCCGGACTGCGCCTCGGCCACCGCGGCGAGGTTCACGTCGTTCTCGAACACGACCGGGGTGTCCAGGTCCTCACGCAGCGCGGCGAGCAGGCCGCTGTGCCAGCGCGGCAGGTTGAACGCGAACGTGATGTCGCCGGTCTGCGGGTCGACCAGGCCCGGGGTGCCGAGCACGACGCGCCGGACGGCGGACAGTTCCGCACCGGCGCTGGCGGCCGCCTGGACCACGGCGTTGTGCACCACGCCGACCGGGTCGTCGGTGTCCTTCGTGGACTGCTCGACCCGGCCCGCCACCGTGCCGGTGATGTCGGCGCACGCCGCGACCACCCGCTCCGCGCCCACCTCCACGCCCACCACGTACGCGCTGCTCGGCCGGACGGCGTAGAGCTGGGCGTTCGGGCCCCGCCCGCCGGCCTGCTCGCCGACCCGGGCGACCAGGCCGCGTTCCTCCAGCCGCTCGACGAGCTGGGACGCGGTGACCTTGGACAGCCCGGTCAGCTCACCGATCCGGGCCCGGGTCAGCGGGCCGCGTTCGAGCAGCAGCTCCAGCGCCGCACGGTCGTTGAGCGCCCGCAGGAGTCGGGGGGTGCCGGGCAGCCGGGTCGCACTCATGCCAACGTCCTCAATTTTCAGTAAAGTTTTCTAACCACAAAACGCCTGCCGAGGGGTGCCCGTTAGCGTATCGGCCACCCCCATCCGCGGAGGTCGGACGACCCGGCAGGGAAAGGGGATACTCGTGGGTCTGGATCCAGGACTGCGCCGGCTCGCGCTGGGCACGCTGCTGGCCGCGTACCCGGGACCGGTCCCGCCGGACTGGGCGGTCGACCTGCTCGCCGACGGGCTCGCCGGGCACACCCTGTTCGGCACCAACATCCACGACCCGGCCCAGGTGGCGGCGTCCACCGCGGCGCTGCGCGCCGGCCGCCCCGACGTGATCGTCGCGATCGACGAGGAGGGCGGCGACGTCACCCGGCTGGCGCACGCCACCGGCAGCCCGTACCCCGGGAACGCCGCGCTCGGCGCGGTGGACGACCCCGACCTCACCCGCCAGGTGTACGCGGCGATCGGCGCGGAGCTGGCCGCGCTCGGCGTCACCGTCGACCTCGCCCCCACTGTCGACGTGAACACCGCCGACGAGAACCCGGTGATCGGCACCCGCTCGTTCGGGGCGGACCCGAAGCGGGTCGCCGTCCACTCGGCCGCCGCCGTCGCCGGCCTCCAGTCGACCGGCGTGGCCGCCTGCGCCAAGCACTTCCCCGGCCACGGCGCCACGGTCGCCGACTCGCACCACGAGCTGCCCACGGTCGACGTGCCGCCGGCCGTCCTGCGGGACCGCGACCTGCCGCCGTTCGCGGCCGTGGTCGACGCGGGCGTCCGCGCCGTGATGACCGCGCACATCCGGGTTCCGGCGCTGACCGGCGACGGCCCGGCCACGTTCAGCCGCGCGGTCCTGCACGACCTGCTGCGCGTCGAGTACGGCTTCACCGGCGCGATCATCACCGACGCGCTGGAGATGAAGGGCGCCGTGCTCGCCGCGGGCGGGGTCGGTCCGGGTGCGGTCCGGGCCCTGGCCGCCGGCGCGGACCTGCTCTGCATCGGCGCCCGGGTCGACGCCGAGCTGGTCGAGTCGGTCGCCGCCGAGATCGTCGCGGCGATGGCCGACGGCCGGCTGGCGCGCGAGCGGGTCGAGGAGGCGGCCGGCCGGAACGCCGCGCTCGCCGCCGCCACCGGCCCCGCCGACGCCCCGCCGCCCGCGGTCGACGGCCTCGGCTACGCCGCCGCGCTGCGGGCGGTACGCGTCGAGGGCGACCTCACCCGCGACACCGCGCCCCTGGTGGTGCAGGTGCACGCCACCTCCACCATCGCCGAGGGGCGGGTGCCGTGGGGGCTCGGCCCGCACCTGGCCGCCGGCGTCGAGCAGGCCCGCGCGGTGGCGGGCGAGACCGACCCGGAGCAGTTGCGGCGGCTCGCCGGGGACCGGCCGGTCGTGCTGGTCGGACGGCACCTGCACCGGCTGCCCGGCGCGCGCGAGCTGGTCGAGGCGCTGGCCGCCACGCACCGGGTGACTGTGGTCGAGATGGGCTGGCCGGGCGCCTGGCGGCCGGCGGCCGCACGGGCGTTCGTCGCGACCCACGGCGCCAGCCACGCCAACGGCCGGGCCGCCGCCGAGGTGCTCGGCCTGACCGCCTGACCCACGCCCCTGCACCGGCCCGCCGTCCCCGGACGGCGGGCTCTCTTGAACGCGTTCAAATTCTGTCGTACGCTCGGGGCGCCCTGGTTTTGAACACGTTCAAGAGAGGCGACGGGGATGGACATGAAGGTCTGGATGTACCTGGCCTACCTGACGGTGAGCATCGGCCTCACCATCTGGGTGGCGCGGGCGCTGTCCCGCAACGGGCTGGTGTTCCTGGAGGACGTGTTCGCCGACAGCCGGCTGGCCGGGGCGGTCAACAGCCTGCTGGTGGTCGGCTTCTACCTGCTCAACCTCGGCTACGTCACGGTGGCGATGAAGGAGTCCGATCCGGTCGGCGACACCAGCCAGGCGCTGGAGCAGCTCTCCATGAAGGTGGGATTCGTCCTGCTGGTGCTGGGTGCGCTGCACTTCTTCAACGTCTTCGCACTCGGCCGCTACCGGCGTGGCCGTCTGCGCCAGCAGGCCGTCCACCCGCCGCTGCCGCCGGTTCGAATGCTCCCGCCGCAGGGCGGCCCCGTACCGGCGGCGGGCCCGAACCCGCCGGCCCGGTGACGTCGGCCGCGGGCGGGCACCAGCAGGATCCCACCGGGCACGGGGCCGGTGGGATCCGCGGGTTCACCGTCCTGTTCGACGCGGACTGCCCGATGTGCCGGGCCGCCCGGCGGTGGCTCGCCTCGCGCGCCCAGCTCGTACCGCTGGAGTTCGTGCCGGCCGGGTCCGCCGAGGCCCGGCGGCGCTTCCCCGGGCTGGACCACGACGCCACGCTGCGCGACCTGACGGTGGTGGCCGACACCGGCGCGGTCTACCGCGGCGACGGCGCCTGGTTCGCCTGTCTCTGGGCGCTCGCCGAGCATCGCGGTACGGCCGAGCGGCTGGCCCGCCCACACCTGCTGCCGCTGGCCCGGCGGGTGGTGGCGGCGGCCTCGGCGGTCCGCGAGCGGATCCGGGAACCGGGATACGGTGACGACGATGACCGAGCAGAGTGCGCCGACGACCGCTGCGGGTGGGCAGGGGTCGACGGCCCGCGGTGAGCAGACCCGCCAGCTGATCCTGGACACCGCGATGCGGCTGTTCCGGGAGCGCGGATACGCGCGGACGACGATGCGCGCGGTCGCCCAGGAGGCGGGCGTGGCGGTGGGCAACGCCTACTACTACTTCGGCTCCAAGGAGCACCTGGTCCAGGAGTTCTACGCGGGCACCCAGCGCGAGCACCGGGAGGCGACCGCGCCGGTGCTCGCCCGGGAGCGGGACTTCGGCCCGCGACTGGCCGGGGTGCTGCACGCGGGCGTCGACGTGCTGAGCCCGTACCACGCGTTCGCGGGCGCCTTCTTCAAGACGGCGGCGGAGCCGACCTCGCCGCTGAGCCCGTTCTCCGCCGAGTCGTCGACGCCCCGGGACATGTCGATCGCGCTGTTCCGCGAGGCGCTGACCGGCTCCACCGTCAAGCTCGACGACGAGCTGCGCGAGGCTCTGCCCGAGCTGCTCTGGCTCGGCTACATGGGTGTGGTGCTCTACTGGGTGCACGACCGCTCGGAGGGGCAGGTCAAGACCCGGCAGCTCATCGACGGCGTGGTGCCGCTCGTGGACCGGCTGGTGGGACTGTCCCGGCTGCGCGTGCTGCGGCCGGTCACCCGCCAGGCGCTCGCCCTCATCCACACGCTGCGTCACTGACCCGATCGGCGGGCCGGCAAGCGATTCCGCAGGTGATAGTCCGCAACCGGACAGTAACCCACCCCTTGTTCACCACCGGGACTAACACATAGCGTTACCGATGTCGGGGCCTGGGGGAGAGCTGCGGACCGTGGATCCGGCCCGGGATCCACGGTCCGCGCCAGGCCGGGATCCGCAGGCGCTCAGCGGGGGAACACGCCGAACCCGGTGAAGCCCCGATCCGGGAACCCGGCCGCCTCGGCCACCCGCGCCGATGCGACGTTGCCCGGATCGTGCAGGTAGGTGGGGATCGCTCCCTCGTCCAGCACCCGGCGGGCCGCCTGCGCGACCAGCCGGCGGGCCAGGCCGCGCCCGCGCGCCGGCGGCACCGTGCCCACCGCCAGCTCGTGCCCGTACGCGTCGTGCCGCTTGATCCCCACGCCGGCCCGGTACGCGCCGTCGGCGCCCCGGACCACGAGCACCTCCCGGTCGAACAGCCGCAGCCACGGCGGCAGCCCGGGCAGCGTGGACGGCACCCACTCCCCCACCTCGGGCAGCGGCGCCGGGTCGGTGCACCAGCGGAAGACCGAGGTGTGCGCGATGAACTCAGGAGCGCCGACGGTGTCCGGCAGGGCGGGCAGCCACTCGCCGATCGGACGGTCGCGCACCAGAGCCCGTACCGCCTCCACCCGGTCGGCGGCCACCGAGAGGACGGTGCTGCCGCCCGCGGTCACCGCGACGGCCGGACGCAGCCGTCCGTCCCAGGCCGGACGGGCGCGGCGGTACGACCGGACCACGTGCAGCCCGGGGCCCGCCGGCCACTGTCCCAACCAGGTCGCCAGATGGAGGAAGACCCGCCGGTCGAGCACGTGATCATGGTACGCCGGTACGCCGCGCCCGTGCCCGCGGAATTCGCCGATCGCGGCGCGGTTGAGACGCGCGACAGGTGGGTAGTGGGTCGGCACGCCAGCGACGGACGCCGATTCCTGGTCCCGCCACCGGCCGCAGGAAACCCGGCGCTTCGCGGAACCGAAGGCATCGCCCCTGCGTCATATTCATTTCCATACATGGACAAGTTTCTCTGGGACGGTAGTGGTCATGCCTCACGAACCGAATGACCGATTCCAGCAGGACCCGGAGCGCGGCTGGCGGGCCGCCGCAGACGCCGGACGGTTCCCGGCGCAGCCGGCGTACCGCGAGGTCCGCGACCGAGGGCTCTCCTGGGCCGAGCTGAACGCGCAACCGGCCGGCACCGCCGCCTGGCGTGGCCTCTCACCCCTCTAGGAACGCGGGCGGCGACACACCGGCCGGGCGGGCGTACCGGCCTTCGCACACCTGTGCGGTAGCGTCTTGTGGTCCGATTTCCGGCCTACGACAGGAGAAGCTCCGCGCATGGGCAAGAAGACGATCCACGTCTCCGACTTCACCGGTCAGGTGCTCAGCCCCGACGACGAGGTGGTCAAGGTCGTCGTCCTGGAGCACCCGGACCTGGTCGCCGGGCCCGTGCAGCTGGACGCCACCCCGGTCGACGTGGAGAGCATCGACGACGCGGCGCTCGACGTCGCGGTGGTGGAGATCCACGACCGGCACGGTCACGGTGAGCCGCGCCGGGTGGTGCTGACCGCCAGCGAGTTCGACGCGATGGCGACCGACGTGCCGATGGCACAGCTGCTGCGTACCGCCGAGCGGGTCAAGCCGCCCAAGGCCCGCCGCACCTCGGAGAAGATCGACTACGGCACCATCGAGCACGCCGGGCGCCCGCACCGCGGCCGGGTCACCGAGGAGGAGGCCCGGCTGGTCCGGGAGCAACTCGACGAGGTGAACAAGCGCCTCGCCGACGCCGGCATCCGCCAGGTCGACCCGGCCGACCCGGAGCACGCCGCCCGGTACGGCTTCCCCACCGCCGGCTGACGACCCGTACGCCGGGCACGCGCCCCCGTGACGCGTGCCCGGCGCGGCGTCAGGCCCCTTTCCGGGTGATCTCGGCGAGCGCCGCCTCGAACGCCGACTCCAGTTCGGACTTCTCCAGGCCGAGGCCGCGCAGCACGCCGTCGTCGCCCTCCTCCTCCAGCAGGGCGAGCAGGATGTGCTCCGTACCGATGTAGTTGTGTCCCATCCGCAGCGCCTCCCGGAACGTCAACTCCAGGACCTTCTTGGCCCGTGCGTCGTAGGGGATCAGGTCCGGCACCTGGCCGGCCTTCGCCGGCAGCGTCGCGGTGACGACCTCCCGCAGGCGTTCCAGGGGTACGCCCCGAGCCACGATCGCGGCGGCGGCGAGCCCTTCCGGCTCGGCGAGCAGCCCGAGCGCGACGTGCCCCGGGGTGATCTCGGCGTTGCCCGCGGCCCGGGCCTCCTCCTGCGAGGCCAGCACCACGTTGCGGGCGCGCGGGGTGAACCGGCCGAACCCCGAGTTCGGGTCGAGCGCGGCGGCGGTCTCCGCCTTGGCGGCGGATCGCTTCTGGGCGGCCTGCTTGCTCACGCCCATGCTGCGGCCGATCTCCGTCCACGAGGCGCCGGAACGGCGTGCCTGGTCGACGAAGTGCCCGATCAGGTGGTCCGCGACGTCGCCCAGGTGGTCGGCGACGAGGACGGCGTCGGACAACTGGTCGAGCGCGTCGGTGTGTGCCTTCTTGATGCCGTCGATGAGGTCGTCGAGGCGTACCGGATGGGTCATCTTGAGCGGTGGGGTCTCCTCCATACGTCAACCATAGGTTGACGATCCTCGGCCGTCAACCATCGGTTGACGGCAGCGTCGGCGTCGCACGATGATCTCGGCCCCGGTAGGGTCGGTCGGGGTGAGCACCCATTCGACACTGCTGTTCGTGCTCGCCGCCGTCGCGGTGATCATCGCCGTGCGGTGGGTCGCGGCCCGCACCGGTCTGCCGGCGGCGGCGCTCCTGCCGCTCATCGGCATCGCGTACGCGCTGCTCCCCGGCCCCAACATCGGCCTCGATCCCGAGCTGGTGCTCGTGGTCGTGCTGCCGCCGCTGCTCTACAGCGCCGCGCTCGACTCGTCCCTGCTGGACATCCGCCGCAACCTGCGGATCGTGGTCAGCCTCTCCGTGGTGCTGGTGCTCCTCACCGGACTGCTCGTCGGCGTCGGGTTCCACCTGTTCGTCGCCGGCGCGACCCTGGCCGCAGGCATCGCGGTCGGCGCCGCCGTCGCCCCGCCCGACCCGGTCGCCGCCCTGGCCGTGGGCCGCCGGGTCAACCTGCCGCCGAAGATGGTCACGATCATCCAGGGCGAGGGACTGCTGAACGACGCCACCGCGCTGACCATGCTCAGCGTCGCCGTGGCCGCGGCCGTGGGCGGCGAGTTCTCGTTCCACGCCGCGATCGGGCAGTTCGTGCTGGCGGCGGCCGGCGGGATCGCGGTGGGCGTGGTCGTCGCCCGGGCGAAGCGGCTGGTCCGGCCGCTCACCGCGGACCCGCTGCTGTCGAACGCGATCTCGCTCGCGACACCGTTCGTGGCGTACCTGCTGGGCGAGGCGCTGCACGTCTCCGGTGTGCTCGCAGTGGTGGTCGCCGGCCTGATCGTCGGTCACCAGACGCCGCAGTTCGGGTCCGGCGCCGCCCGCCTCCAGACCAACGCCGTGTGGCGGCTCGTCGACTTCCTCCTCGAAGGCTTCGTCTTCCTGCTGATCGGCCAGCAGCTCCCCGCCGTCATGCGGGGCCTGCGCCAGTACGACACGTCGACCATCGTCGTCGCCGTCGCCGTGTCGGTCGGCGTGGTGCTGCTCCTGCGCCCGGCCTGGCTGATCCTGACCCAGTGGCTCCCCCGGTCGCTGCACACCCGGCTGGGTGGCGTCGCCGAGCAGGACGACACCGACGAGCCGGACGCCGCGCGGCGGCTCGGTGGCGTCGACCGCAACGCCCGAGGGCTGACCTCCCGCGAGGTGGTGGCGCTGAGCTGGTCCGGTACGCGTGGCGTGATCAGCCTGGCCGCGATCTTCACGCTGCCGCTGACCACCCGCAGCGGAGACCCCTTCCCCGACCGTGACCTGCTGCTGTTCTGCACCTTCGTGGTCGTCCTGGTGACGCTCGTCGGGCAGGGCCTGACGTTCGCGCCGCTCGTGCGGATGCTCGGCCTGCGCGCCAACGAGGCCGACCAGGCCCGGGTACGCAACGAGGCCCGCTCGGCGGCGGTGGAGGCCGCGCTGGCCCGCCTCGACACAGTCGTCGAGGAGGAGCCGGACAGCAGGGTCGCCGTCGACACCACGCGGGCCCAGTTGCAGACCCGGCTGGCCCGCTACCGGGGACGGCTCGACCTGATCCAGCAGAGCGGTTCGTCGGAGCTGCCCACGTCACCGGAGTACGAGACGGCGCTGCGGGTCCGCCGGACCGTCCTCGAAGCGCAGCGCGAGGAGTTGCTGCGGTGGCGCGACTCCGGCCGGCTGCCGGACGAGGAACTGCGGGTGCTGGAACGCGAACTCGACCACGAGGAACTGTTGCTGCCGAAGCGGGCGCCGGGCTGACCCTGGGCCCGGCGCCCGCCGGCCCCTCACAGCTGGCGCAGGATCACCGGATCCTTGATCTTCTTGTCGGCGGCCAGCAGCAACGCCTTGCTGATGATCTCGCCGAGCCGGCTGTCACCCTCGAAGGGCAGGAACATCTCCGGCTCCTTCGCCTTCGCCGAGTCCGGGATGATGCACAGGTACCGCTCGTCCGGGGCGATCAGGATGTTGCCCGAGCCGCAGTGGATGCGGTACGTGTGCAGGTCGCCGCGTACCTCCAGGAACCTGTCGGTGAGCGTGCAGCGGCCGGCGATGGCCAGCCGGGGGATCAGGTCCGCCAACACGTCCCGGCGCGTCCGGCCGGGCGGGGTCAGCTCGCCGAAGCTGCTCTGCGCCCAGTAGTCGCGATACCGGCCCTCCGGCCCGCCGTCGTACCAGTTCGGGTCGGCGCCCACCCCGGCCGCGGCCACGAACAGGTCGACGTCGCGCATCACCTCGCTCAGCACGACCGGCGGAACCTCCGCCAGCGGAACCGGCAGGCGCTCTCCCCGGACGAAGAACAGCTGGTCGGTCCCCATCGTGTCGAACACGAGGTCGTCGCCCCGGTCCTCGATCCCGGCGACACCCAGTTCGGCGCGCAGCCCCCAGTCCGGGAGGGCCAGCCAGGGCAGGTTGTACGAGGCCCCGTCGTTGCGGTGCTGGACGTACGACCAGCCGCGCCGGGACAGCAGCGCATTGAGCCGGTGCTGGCGCACGATGTGCGCGGCGAACCGGTTGGAGTAGATGCCCGTGGCCCGCTCCGCGTCGGTGAGCAGGTACTGCTCCCGGTGCGCCTGCTTGAACGGCTGGGTGATCGCGTGCCGGGTGAGGAAGTCCCGCCACGGCCCCACCGCGTCGGGGTCGAGCACCGGATGCCACAACCGGACCGTCGCATCGCCGGCCGGCTCGAACACGGTGTCGTCCACCGTCCGCAGCGCCTCACCGGCCCAGCAGCAGGCGACGCCGTCGACCGTCCAGACGAGCCGCTGGGCCAGGGTACGGGCCAGCGGATGGTCCAGGAACCGTTCGCGCCACTGCTCGACGGTCCACGAACGGTCCCGCCGCAGGAGCCCTTCCAGCCGGTCGCGCGTGGCGACGAGCGTCGCGGCGACGTCGGCGACAGTCGCCTTCAGCTCCTTCACCTCGTCGCCGTGCTCCTTGCGCACCTGCGCCGGAGGCGTCCTGACCACCTTGCCGTCCGCGTTGCGCCACACCACCACGGCGTCGACGCCGCGCACCTCCAGCTCGTACGAGCAGTCGCCGAGCTTGTCCGCGAGCGGCAGCCCGAAGCCGGGCAGGGCCATCTCCTCGACGTCCTCCCGGCTGACGCCGCGTGCCTCGGCGTGCCGGGCCAGTCCCTTCTCCACCAGGCGCAGCGTGCTCTTGTAGGTCAGCCGCGAGGACAGCCGGGCCAGCTGGGCGAGCGCGGCCGGGTGATCGGTGTCGACGAGCGCCGCGACCGCGACGTTCGCCAGTTTCGGGCTCGCCGGGCCGTGGCCGGAGATCTTGCGGGCGGCCCGTTCCGCGATCTGGCCGAGGCTGCGCAGTGTCTGCTCGGACGGCGGGCACATCGTCCGCGTCCAGATCAGTCCCCACAGCAGCCCGACGTTGTAGCGGTCGATCATCCGTGGTGGCATGTCCTTGATGTGGCCGGGGCAGCATGTGGTCATGCGCAGCGGCAGGCTGCGGGACTGCCCGACGAGCGGGAGCCAGTCGTCGAGCCGGGCGGTGAAATCGTCGACGCCCACCGCGTCGAGCAGCGACCGGGCCTGCTTGCGCCAACCAGCCGTCGGCTTCGCCTTGTCCACCTCGACCGGGCAGTGTGCCAGCAGCGCCTCCCACGCGGACCGGCGATCCGCCGGCATCGCCTCGATGTCCGCGACGGCGCGGTCGGCCCACTGCTCACCGACGTTGGGGATCGGCCAGATCCGGTCGGCCTCGTCGCTGATGTCGCTCATCGAGCGTTCGAGCCGGGTCCGGCGCCAGGTCGCGAGCGCCGCCGGGTTCACCCGCCCGGCCGCCGCCTCCGCCTGGATGGCCTCCCAGGTGAACCGGTTGAGGCGCCAACTCCAGTAATTGAATCCCAGCCAGGCCTGAGTGCCCAGTCGGCCGAGCCAGGCCGAGCCGTCGAGCCCGCCGCCGGAGCGCGCGGCACTGATCAGACTGCTCGCCCCGTCCATGTTGAGCCCCGGCACCGCCAGCGCGTCGAACACCACCTGCCGTACCGGTGCCGGTTGCGCGGTCAGCAGTTCCTCCGTCCGGCGCCACGCCTCGCCCCGGGCCCGGTCCCACGGCTCCTCGTGCTGGTACGGCAGGTGCGGCAGGCTGTCGATCAGGGTGGAGGCGGCGGCGACACGCCTGTCGTGATCCGCGTCGTCGCCGGTCAGGTCGGCCACGGCGGCGGCGACCGACTCGACCTTCCGGGTGGCCTCCGGCAGCAGCTCGACCAACGGCGCAGCAAGATCGTAGGGCCCGTGCGGATCTTTGAGCGCGGCGAGCAGCGACGGAACCGTCCCCGCCGGTGCCCAGCCGCACACCGTCACCACCCGGTCGACGAATTCCTGCTTGCCGGTCTCGTTGAGGTTCTGGGCACTCGGGCCCCACCACCTCTTGGCGGTGGCGGCCACATCGCGCAGGGCCGACTCGGGGTCGTACATCTTCATTCAGCCACCCACCAGCGGGACGAGCTTGAGGAAGGTGACCCGGGAGCCGGCGTGCAGGCGGACCTTCTCGTCCAGATCCGTCACCTGACGGTCGTCGACGAGCACCACGAAGGCGTTGCGGCCGAACGCCTCCAGCGTCGTCCGGGTGCGCTCCTCCGGATCGGCGTCCACGCCGGACTCGGCGATCTCCAGGGAGACCCGGCGTCGGATCAACTCGGCGAGGCGTACCTCTTCCTCGAAGACCTCGATGGTCCACGCGGGTCCGCTCGGCGCTCCGACGACCTCGTCGGTGACTGTGATCAATGGCATGGCGGAGAAGATAGCGCTCTCCTCCGACACGGCACGCATTTTGTGTGACCTGACCGCGTACCGGACAGTCTCCAACGTGTACGAGATCGTTTGCGCGAAGACGAGGTGGTGAGGGTGTCCTATCCCGCGTACCCGAGCAGGGCCGGCATGCCGGCGGTGGTGGAAGCGGCGCGCCGCGGCGACCGGGCGGCGATGGACGAGCTGGTCTCGCACTGTCTGCCGCTGGTCTACAACATCGTCGGCCGGTCGCTGAACCGGTCGACGGACGTCGACGACGTGGTGCAGAACACGATGCTGAGCGTCGTCCGCGGGCTGCCGGGCGTACGCGAGCCGCAACTTTTCCGCTCGTGGCTGGTCGCCGTCACCATGAACGAGATCCGCACCCACACGCAGCGCCGGCACACCACACCGGCGCCGCCGGAGGACATCGACAACGTGATCGACCCGCGCGCGGACTTCGAGGATCTGACCCTGACCCAGCTCCGGCTCTCCGACCAGCGCCGGGAGGTCGTCCTGGCCACCCGCTGGCTGGACGACGACCACCGTCACCTGCTGTCGCTGTGGTGGCTGGTCGAGGCCGGTCACCTCACCCGCGCCGACCTGGTCGACGCCCTGAACCTGGCCCCGCACCACGTGACCGTCCGGGTGTCCCGGATGAAGGCTCAGCTGGACACCGCCCGGCTGGTGGTGCGGGCGCTCACCGCCCGGCCCGGCTGCGCCGCCCTGGCCGAGACGGCCGCCGGCTGGGACCGTCAGCCCGCGCCGGTGTGGCGCAAGCGGTTCGCCCGGCACATCAGGGACTGTCCGCACTGCCCGGACGCGACGAACGACCTGGTCCCCGCCGAGCGGCTGCTGGCCGGCCTGGCGCTCACGCCGCCCCCGGCCGCGCTCGCCTCGGACGTCGCCCACAGGATGCACACCGTCGCCGGGTCGCCGGCCGCCTCGCCCGGCCTCCACGCCGTGACCGCCGGAGCGCGGTCGGGGCTCTCGCTGTCCAAGGTCCTGGTCGGCGTCGTCGCCGCCGTCGCGGTGGCCGGAGGCGGCGCGCTCGTCCTCGCCAACTACCCGAGCGAGCCGGAACCGCAGCCGGCGAGTGCGGCAGCCGCGCAGCCCTCGGCCGCGACCGAGGCACCGGCGCTCACGCCCTCGCCGTCCGCGGTGGAACCGTCCCCGACCGCTGCCCGCACGAGCCCCACCCCCAGCAGGTCGGCGAAGCCCAGCAAGTCGCCCAAGCCGACCCCGTCGTCGTCGCCCTCCAGGTCCGCCGCCACGTCCACCGGCCTGTCCGCCGCCGAACGGCGGCTGCTGGTGCTGCTCAACGAGCGGCGTCGCGCGCTCGGTCTGAACGAGGTCAAGCTGGGCGCGGCGCAGCACCGGGAGGCAGAGTCCTGTGTGCGGCAGAACCTGAACGCGAGCGGCCTGCAGCACTGCGGGCACGAGGTGCTGTTCGCCTCGTCGGGCAACTCCTCACCGGAGCAGATGATCGAGGCATGGTTCAACAGCCCCGGGCACAAGACGGCGCTGACGTACGCCAGTTCCCGCTTCGCCGGCCCGGCGATCGTCTTCAACGGCAGCCGCCAGGTCGCCGCCATCAACATCGACTACTGAGGTACGACGAAGGCCCTGACCCGGTGTGCACCACCAGGTCAGGGCCTTGATCGTTGGTGCGCCGCCAGGGACTCGAACCCCGAACCCGCGGATTAAGAGTCCGCTGCTCTGCCAGTTGAGCTAGCGGCGCTCGCTGACAACGGGACGAGACGTTAGCACGCCCGCCCACCACCCCGGAAACGCAGGGTCGGCCTCACCGCAACGCCAGCGTGACCTGCCCGGTCGCGGCCCCGGACGGGTCCACCACCAGGGTGTACGCCCCGGAGGCCGGCAGCACCGCCGGCCCGATTCCACCCGCCCCGTTGATCACGCAGCCGGTGGCCACGGTGCTGCCGTCCGGAGCCCGCAGCGCCAGCACGCCGCACTGATCCGGCAGGTTCGAGGCGGTCGCGCTCACCGTCACCGACGTACCGGCGTCGGCGGTGAACCGGTACCTGGTCACCGCGCCGGGCCGGTCCACGACGGCGACGACCGGCGGCCCACCGAGCGCGACCGCCGCCCCCCGGTCCCGGCTGGTGACCACACGCACCGTGGTCGTGCCGGTGCCGCGTTCGGTCGGGTCGACGACCAGGGTGTACGTCCCGTCGGCGGGCAGCAGCGTGCCGTCGATCTCACCGACGCCGTTGATCACGCAGCCGCTGCGCAGCAGCCGCCCGTCGGCGTCCCGCAGCTCCAGCGGCGAGCACTGGTCGGTGAGCGTGCTCGCGGGCACCTCCACGTAGACGCGCTCCCCCGCGCGCCCGGTGAACCGGTGGCGCGCCCGCGCGCCGGGTTGCTCGACGGTAGCGGTGACCGCCGCGCCGTTCGGTTGCACCGTGCCGTCGCTGTCCCGCGCCGTGTACACCCGCACGGCGGCACGGCCGGTGTCGCCGGGTGCGGCGGTGACCCGCAGCGCGTACGTGCCGGTGGCGGTGAGGTCGACGCGGTCGACGTACCCGGCGCCCTTGATGTTGCACCCGCTGGCGATCTCCCGGCCGCCGGGCTCGGTGAGCACGTACGGCGAGCAGCGGTCACCGATCCCCGGCGCGGTGGCGTCGACGAAGACGGCGTCCCCGGCGCGGGCGTCGAACGTCAGCGGTTCCCCGCCGGGGGTGAGCGTGGCGGTGGCGACAGGGACGGCGGTGATCGGGGTGGCCGCCGGTGGGGCGACCCGTTCGGTGCTCGCGCCGGCCACGGCGAACTCGGGTCGGCCGCTCACGGCGACGTCGAAGACGCACTCGGCGAGCTGGGCGGGCGCGGTGACACCGGCCCAGCGGCAGACCTGTTCGGCCGTCGCGCGCCGGGCCGGGTCGAGGTCGCCGACGGTGACCTCCCGTTCCGGGAACGCGCGGTCGGTGAACGTGCCGGTGTCCTGCCCGTCGTCGTAGTGCAGCAGCGAGCGGTCCGGGGCGATCCGCCAGCTGTCCGCGTAGGCGGGATAGAGCTTCCCGAACGGCACGGGCTGGGCCAGCGCCGCCCCGGAGGCGGGCGTGATGTCGTCGGCGGGGTCGCCGTCGAAGTCGCCGAGCAGTCCGCGTACCTTCCCGGCCCGTCCGTCGGCCAGCCGCACCAGGATCCGGTAGCCGTAGCTGCCGATCTGGTCCACCGCCGCCGCGGACCCGTCCGGCCACGTCACGTCGTACCCGTCGGCAGGGCCGGTGTCCGACGGGCGGCGGGCGAGGGTGCCGCCGCCGGACAGGTCGGTGCGGTCCGGCAGCGCGGCCGGCGGCGCGCCGTCGATGTGCACGCGGGTGCCGCCGTCGGTGAGGGTGAGTGCGACGCGGTGCGTGCCGACCCGGAACGCGACCGCCGTGTTGACCGAGGCGGTACGCGTGCCGGCCATCGGGGCCTGCCGGACCTGCACCTCCAGCGGGTCGCCGCCGGTGGAGGCGACCAGGACGAACTCGCCCACGGCCTGGAAGTCGTAGGCGACCCGGTCGAACGTGACCAGGTGCGGGTCGCCGTTGCTGCCGCCGCAGTCCGCGCCGTCCTCGCAGAGCTTCACCGGCCCCTTCCGCGGCGGCGTCTTCCTGGCCGGCTTCTTGCACTCGTCGAGGTTCTTCGGCAGCGTCTTCCCGTCGTACTCGGTGCGCGGCGGCAGCCCTTTCGCCGCCCGGTAGCGGTTCTCCGCGAGCGTCGCCTTCACCTCGGCGGTACGGATGCCGGTGCCGCCGCACTCGCCCTGCGGCACGGCGTTCCGGGAGATGTCGTCGGCGTGGTTCAGCTCGTGGTAGAGCGCGGCGCAGGGATCGCGGGCCACCCCGTCGCCGTACGGGTCGGTGGAGGTCGGGTTCCACGTGACGGTGGAGGAGCCCTTGCCGTCGGCGCTGTCCGGCGTCTCGAACGCGCCGGAGCCGCCGGTGGTCGGGATGATCCGCACCCGGGGACTCTTCTTGTCGCGCAGCCGGGGCAGTAGACCGGACGGGTCGCCGCCGGGTAGCGCGAACCCGGCCAGGCAGCCGTCGACAGCCGCCTGGAAGTCGACGCCGCTGACCGGCACCCCGGCGGTCGGGTCGACGCCGTAGTCGGCCCGCGCCGGCCGGGCACCACCGCCGACGTAGGCGGCGACGGCCACCAGCACCAGCGCCGCTGCGGCGGCGGTGGGCCGGCGTCGTCGGCGCACCAGCAGCAGTACGCCCGACGCGACGACGAGCAGCGCCAGTGCTCCCCCGGCCACCACCCGGAGCCGGCGCCCGCCGGTCCCGCCGTCGTCGGACACGGTGAACGTGGCGGTCCGCAGCGCCGTCGCGCCCGCGCACGGGTTCGTCGCGCCGGTCACCGGCAGCGTCACGTAGCCCGCGGTCACCTCGTACCGGCCGGGTGCGCCGACCGGCCAGAGCGTGTCCGGCCCACCGCCGTCCGGAGTGGCGGCCACCGAGCGGAGCACGACCTCGCCGTCGTGCAGCCGTACCCCGGTCAACGCAACGGCGGCGGTCGCGCCCGGCTCCACAGTGGTGAGCCCGGCGGTGGCAGCGGCGCCGATCCCGTCGTCGTGGAAGCTGCGGGCGAGCGTCGGCGCGACGTCGAGCCCGTCCCGGCGTACCCCTGTGACCTGCACGGTGCCGACGGCGCGGGTGGCGAGTGCGCAGGCCGACCCGGTGGTGTTCGTGACGGTGAGGTCGAGGCGGACCTGGTCCCCGGCGCGGTAGTCGGCCTGACCGGGCCGCAGGGCCAGGCCGAGGCCGCCGTCGGCGGGCGCCGCGGCGCCGCTCGCCGCCCCGGTCGCCAGGGCGGTCACGAGTACGCCGAGCGCCGCCGCCAGCCGCAGGGTCCACCTCATGGTGCCGACTGTAGAAGCGCGTGGGCCGGTTTCCGCGCGGTCTGTCGGGGACCGGTCGGAGCCGTATCCTGCTGGTGATGAATGTCTTCGGCACGGTCGCCGACCTGTACGAGCGCGCGCGGCCGGGCTATCCGCCCGAGATCGCCGAGTCGATACTCGCCTGTCACGGCGGAACGCCGGCGTCGGTGGCCGAGGTCGGCGCCGGCACCGGGAAGGGCACCGAGGTGCTGGCCCGCCTCGGCGCGCCACTGACCTGCGTGGAGCCCGACGCGCGGATGGCGGCCCGGCTGGCCGAGCGGTTCCCGGACGCCCGCGTCGAGGCGACGACGTTCGAGCTGTGGTCGCCCCCCTCAGGCGGGGTGGGCGTGCTCGCCTGCGCGATGGCCTGGCACTGGCTGGACCCGGCCACCCGCAACGCACACGCCCGGCGCGCCCTGGCGCCCGGTGGCACGCTCGCCGTCTTCGGGCACCGCTACGACTACGCCGACGCCGATCAGCAGGCCGCCGTCCGGGCCGCGCTGCGATCCGTCGACCCCACCGTGCGGGAGCGGCCCGTCGACTGGTTCCATCGGGACATCCTCGACAGCGGGCAGTTCGACGACGTACGCCGGGAGGTGTTCCGGCGGGAACTGCCGCTGGACAAGGAGCGGTACCTGGCGCTGATGCGCACATTCGGGCCGTACCTCTCCCGCACCCCGGAGCAGCAGCGACGCGGGATCGCCGCCCTCGACCGGCTGGTCGACGACTTCGGCGGCACCGTCGTGCTCGACCTGCGCACCACGCTGGTGCTGGGCCGGGCCGATGCCCGGTGACCGGCGCGAGCTGACGCTCGCCGACATCGTCCGCCACGACGGCCTGAGCGTCCGCACCCTGAACCACCGGTTCCGCGAGCAGACCGGCACCAGCCCGTAGGCGTACCGCCGGAGCCTCCGCGGAGAGTGACGGGCGGCCCGGTCAGGGGGGCGGGATGTCGTCGTCGCCGCCGGTCTGCGGGAGCCGGGCGGCGACGGCAAGGGTCTCGACCGCCTCGTCCAGTCCGGTGGTCTCGGGGTGGACGGCGACAGGCACGGCGAGTCGTGACGCGGGCACCGGCGCAGCGCCCGGAGGGCCGCTTCCGCCCCTGCCGCCGCGGCTCGCGTCGTGCCGATCGAGACGGGCGAACTGGTCGGCCACGAACTCCAGTGCGGTCCGCTTCTGCCTGATCGACTCGGCCATCACCAGCGAGCCGTGGCCCGTGTCGTACCGGTAGAAGGTCACCTCGCCGCCGCGCTCCTGGATGCGCCGCACGTAGTTCTCCACCTGTCGGATGGGACACCGCGGATCGTTCTCCCCGGCGATGACGAGAAGCGGTGTGGTGACCGCATCGACGTAGGTGATCGGCGAGGCTCTCCGATACCGATCCGGCACCTCGGCAGGAGATCCACCGAAGAGAGAGCGGTCGAACGCCTGGAGCGCGACCATCTCGTCCTCGTATGCGGCCACGTAGTCGGCAACCGGCATCGAGCTGACCGCCACCGCCCAGTCGTCCGGCTGCCGGCCGATGCCGAGCAGGGTCAGATACCCGCCCCACGAACGCCCGGTGAGCACGAGACGACGCGGATCGGCCAGTCCTTCGGCCACCGCCCAATCCCGTACGGCCTGGATGTCCGCCAGCTCCGTCAGACCGGGATCGTCCTCGATGGCGTTGCGCCATTCGAGACCGTACCCGGTGGAACCTCGGTAGTTGACCTGGATCACCGCGTATCCCTGATCCACCCAGGCTGCCACCGACGGGTCGAACGCGTCGTCGTCGTACCCGATGGGCCCGCCGTGCACCTCGAACACGCAAGGTAGCGGCCGCGGGGCGTCGTCCGGTAGCGAGATGAGCGCGTGGATCGGGCCGCCCGGGCCAGGAACCCAGGCATCCTGCAGCGGCACCGATCCCGGAGCGGGCGGACCGGGCGCCGTCAGCACGACCTCGCCCGTCGTGGAGCGGATACTCAGGGGCGCCGCCGCAGAGGTCCAGGCGAACTCCACCGTGCCGTCCGGACGAACCTCGGCACCGCGGATGACACCGCGTGGCGTGTTCAGCCGGGTCGTCGTTCCGGTGTCGAGGTCGTATCGGTAGAGCTCGTCGCGGGCATGATGGGCATGGGCTACGAGCAGCGCGCCGCCGTCCGGATACCACCGCCCGGACACCTCGCCCGGCAGATCCAGCAGGACCTCGCGGACAGTGCCGTCCGAGGGATCCCAGATCAGCAGCTCGCCGCGGTCACGCCGCTCGTGCCGGACCAGCAGCCGGGTGTCGCCGACAAGCGGCCCGAACGACACCCCGGGGAACCCCTTGTCCGGACCGCCCCACATGCCGCCGAGCCCCAGCCCTGGCCCTTCCCACAGATCGCCCAGCGTCGTGCCCTCCGGCCTCACGACTCGTAGCGCACGGTGTCTGCTGTCCCCGTGCTCGCTGTGCGCGATCGCGATGAGGGTTCCGTCCGCCGACACGTCGGCCACGTGCGCGTCATGCTCATGCGAGTAGACGAGCGTCGCCGCACCGTCCGCGCTGATGCGCTGCAAGACTGATCCACCACCGCCGGACCCGCTGGCCGCCGTGGCATGTCCCACCACCGCGACGTCCCGGGCGAACGCGATCCCCGCCGGGTAACCCGCCGCTATACCGGCAGCGGCCAGCATGTCCGGGCCGCCGTGGAACGCCTGCCGGCGCCAAACGCCGAACTCGTTGCCGTCCCGGTCGTCGAACCACCAGATCCATTCGCCGTCGGCGGACAGCTCGGCGTGGACGGTACCGCCCGGTCGGTCGGTGACCTGGCGGGTCTCGCCGGTCGCGCGGTCGTACGCGTATATCTGCCACCGGCCGGTCTCGTTGGAGCGGAAGATCGCCCGATCCGGTTCGTGACGCGCGTAGCGGAGCATGGTCAGGTGCGCGGCGAGGTACCGCTGGACCCAGCGTTCACTGCTCACTGTGAGCCACCTTCATCACGGGCACCGGACCCACCGTCCGGCGCCGGGACGCCACGGCGATGAACAGGGCGAACCCGATGCCGATCACCGCGGCCAGGAAGATCACCGTTTCCGGCGCCAGCAGTTCGGCGGCGGCACCGGCGCACGCGAAGCCCACGCCCTGCCAGAACATCAGACCGGCCGACTGAATGCTGAGGGCCCGGCCCCGCAGGTGCTCGGGAGCGGCCTCCAGGACGCGGCGGTCCTGCCCGAGGTGGAACCAGGCGAAGGTTCCGGACACGAACAGGGCGAGGACAGCCAGCCAGAGCACCGGACGCGCGATGAAGATGAGCAGCGGCACGAAGCCGGCGACGATCGCCGGATAGATCAACCGGACCTGCCAGGCTGCAGGAAGCATGTTGCTGGCAGCGATCTCGCCCAGCAGCATGCCGATCGGGATCGAGGACATCAACAGGCCGGCGGCGAGGGTACTGGCCTGCCAGCTCGCCGCGTAGGGCACGGCCAGCGCCTCGGGTACCACGGCCAACGCCGGCACCGCCCAGCCCAGGACCAGGATGTCCCGCAGCGCCGGCACCCGCATCACCTGACCGAGCCCCGACAGGGAGTCGCGCAGCAGCGAATGCTGGGAACCACGGCCCGGTACTCCCCGCTTGCGGGTGCCGACCCGGAGGATGAGGGCCGACACGACGAAGCAGCCGGAGTTGAGCAGCAGCACCTGCGCCGGACTCAGCGCCGTCATGAGCAGACCGCTGAGTGCGTACCCGACGGTCTGCGCGCCCTGCGAGACCACCCGCATCAGGCTGCGCCCCGGCACGTACGCGTCCCCGGGCAGCACATCGGGCAGCGTCGCCGCCCGGGCACCGATGAAGACGGTCTCCACCATGCCGAGCACGAGCGCCAAGCCCAGCAGTACCACGATGGGCATCCCAGGTGCCGCCATGGTCGCGGCCAGTCCGGCGCAGATCAGGTTGCAGGCGACGAGCAACCGGCGGGCCGGGATTCGGTCGACCAGCGCCGAGAGGAAGGTCCCGCCGATGAGGTGGGGCGCCAGGACGATGGTGAAGACAAGCCCGGACAAAAGCGGTGACTGAGTTCGGGTGTAGACGAGCACCGTGAGGGCGAAGTTCGCCATCACGGTGCCCCCCATCGCGACGACGTGCGCCGCGAAGACCGCCCGGAACTCGGGTACGCGCAGAGCCGCTCGATATCCGCTGTCAGTCATTCCTTCAACTCCGCGCGCAGGGTGTCCAGTGTCCGCACGGTCGCGAGGCGCTTGTAGACGCCCGGCCGATCGAGGCACACCATTAGCTTCCGGTCAGCGAGCACTGAGATTACCTCCCGGAGCAGGAGCGCCGCGAGGATCGACCCGGTGCACGCGTGAGCGCCGTAGCCAAATGCGAGATGCGGGTTAGGCCATCGATCAGGCATGATGTCGTCGGGATTCTGGAAGACGTGCGGATCACGGTTCGCCGCAGCGAAGAGCATCAACACTCCTTGGCCGCGCTTCACCGGCGCACCAAAGAGATCGGTGTCGGTGACCGCGAGCCGTGTCGTACCCTGAATGGCCGCCTCGTAGCGGAAGAATTCGTGCGCGGTCCGTGTGAGCTCGGCCGGCCTGGTGCATTCCGCGAGCCGGATCCGGTGACGCCCCACCGCGTGCAACGCATTGCCCAGCGAGGCGGGGATCGCGGTGAAGCCGTTGACCACCAGCGTGCGCATCGAGTTCATGATGATGTGCCGGGGCACGCCCGCCCCGGTGGCCCGGCTGACGAGCATGGGCAGGTGCTGATCGGCCGGCAGGTCGGCGACCCACTCCTCGATCAGGGCGGCCAGGGCACCCTGTGCGGCGACGCCCGGCTCACGAGCGGCCGGATTGAGGCCCGAATCCATCGCCTCGGTGATCGCGTCGGCGATCGGGGCCACGACCTCGAGGTCGAAGGGCGGCAGTCCGATCGCCCGGGGGATGAACCAGCGGGCGAGCGGCTCGGTGAACTCCCGGATGAGGTCCACCGGGCCCGGCGGCAGGTCATCGATCATGGCGGTGACCTTGCTACGGACGTCGATCGAGAGCTCCGGTGTGACCATCCCGTTGATCACGCTACCCATCACCGAGTAGATGGCGGTGTGCTCGGGTGGGTCGATCGTGTGCACGTCGAGGCCGACCTCGGCCACCGTCTCGCCGGCCCGCCGGAAGTCGGCGGCGAACGTCACCGGGTCGCTCAGCACTTCGCGGCAGTGCGTGTAGGAGGTGAGCACCCAGCTGTCCAGCGCCTGGTTCCACACTGGGCGCCCCTGCTCCCGCATGGCCCGGTAGACCGGGTACGGGTCGTCGAGCGTCTGCGGGTCGAGCGGGTGGTAGGACGGCGCGGTCATGGGTCAGGACCTCTCTCGGGGCGGAACGGCCAGGGGTAGGTGGTCCGGGTATCGAAGCGTGGCGCGGGGAGTGCGGACCACCGCGCCGGCCGGCATCGGGACGGCCGGCAGCTCGATGAGGCTGCGGAGAACCGCCTTCATGACGAGACGGGCGAGGATGGCACCGGTGCAGGCGTGCGCTCCCCAGCCCATTCCCAGGTGCCGGTTGGGGCTGCGGGCCAGCACGAGTTCGTCCGGCCGATCGAACTGGGCGGGGTCGCGGTTGGCCGCGGCAAACAACATCAGGACGGTGTCGCCCCGGCTCAGCCGCACGCCCGCCAGCTCGGAGTTCACCACGACGGCGCGGCTGGTCCCCTGAACCGGACCATCGAAACGCATGAACTCGTCCACCGCCGTGTCCAGAGCAGATGGCTGACGCAGCCGGGTGACCAGCTCCGGCCGCTCGACCAGGGCGAGGACCGCGTTTGCCACGGCACCCACTGTGGTGCTGAAGCCTGCCAGGAACATCACCCGGACCGTGTTCCAGACGGCCTGCTCCGACACGCCCGTCTCGCGTGCGCCGGTGAGGACGTCGGCGAGCAGCCCTTCACCGCCGGCCTCCCGGTGCCAAGAAGCGAGCAGTTCGTTGATCTCCGCGCGCGCCGCGACTGCCGGTTCCCTCAGTTCGGGCAGCAACCCGGCGTCCATGCCGCGGTTGAGCGCATCGACCTGAGCAGCGAACGTCTCCACCTTCGGTTCGGGTACGCCCAGCAGCCGGCAGACCGCGAACAACCCGACCGGTCGGGCCACTTCGGCGGTGAAGTCGAACCGCGGCCACTCGCGCACCGTCCGCATGATGTCCCGGCTGACCTCGTACGTGGCCTCCCCGATCCCGGACAGGTCCTGTCGGCGGAAGACCGTGGTGAAGAGCCGGCGCAGCGGCCCGTGCTCCGGCGGGTCGAGCTCCTGCATGCTGAGGACCGCGTCCGGCGCTTCCTCACCGACCCGGCGCCAGTCGCTCGCGAACCGGGCCGTGTCGCTCAGCACCGTCCGACAGTCGTCGTACCCGGGGATCAGCCACGACCGGAGCCGCTCGCTGTACTGGACACGCCCGCCCTGCCGCAGTTCGGCGTACCAGGGGTACGGGTCGGCGACCATGGCGGGCGAGAGGGGGTCATAGTCGAGCATCCGCGCTTCCTCACATCGTCCAGATGGGGTGCCGGGCCCACGCCGTAGCGTGGGCCCGGCCTGCGATCTCAGTAGGCGTAGCGCATGACGGTCTCCCTTCGGTCGGCGTGGTCGAACGACCCTGTCAGAGGTCGCTCGCAAGGACGCGGAGTTCCCGCACGGCGGGGCCGGTCCTTGTGCGCAGGGCGAGGTACGCCTGACCGTCGATCCGCTCGACGCGGATGGTCCGTTCGTCGGTCCAACCCACGAAGCGGAACTCGTCGTTGCTCAGGGGCACCAGCGCGATGGTGGGAACGTCGTCGACGGACAGCACCAGCCGGCCGCCGTGGATGTCGAGCGTCACGTCCCGACGCGGGTCCTCGGGACGTTGGAAGTCGCCGTCCTCCTCCGTCCAGTCGAGGAACGAGGACGGCATGGCGCAGCGCAGCCGGTACGCCGACAGTTCCGCGGCGGTGCAGTTGACCGGCCACCGATTGACGAGGGCGGCGCCGAGGAACTGCTCCCGCTGCTCCTCGGGAAAGAGATCCAGCAACTGCCGGGAGACGAGCGTGTCGATGACGAGGTGCACCCGCGGCACATCGTCCTCGTTCTGCACCCGGTGGGTCCGACTGAAATCGCCGAACCACAGCGTGCCCGGCTGCCACTGGTATGGCGTGCCCTCCAGATGGAGTTTGGCCCCGGGAGTCGTCGTGATGGGGACGTGCAACCGTGCGGTGCCCCAGGGCGGGCCGTACTTGTAGTCGCTGTGCTCCCCGCTGTCCACCCCGGGCCCCAGCGCCATCAGACGGGCACTGCGCAGTTGTGCGGGAATGCTGGCCAGCACGTGTGCGAGGTACGGCGCACTCTCCAGCCAGGACGTGCCGGCGAACTCATGGAGCCCGGGACCACCCGGGTCGGTACGCTCGTGATCACCGCCGACGCTGCGCAGCGACAGCACGCGCCAGTCGACCGTGGCCGCCTCGCCGGTACCTCCGTAGCGGCGCTGGTGCTTCCACTGATGGTCGGTGAGACGGGCCAGGTCGGCGCGTAGGCGGTCGACATCGAAGGTGAGGCTGAGCTGCGAGGCGGCCGGCGTCTGCGTGACGAGTGTTGGGGTAGTCATACTCGGAAGAACCTCCTGGTCGTCGCGTCACGGGTGCTCACAGCCGGACTTCCGCCACGCACTCGACCGGCCTCCGCCTGGGCCGGCAGACGAGTTGCGGGTAATTAATTGCCGGGTCGGACAGGCCCTATTGGCGGGCGAAGAGTGGGGTTAATTAGAGTGTCGGCACCGGCGTAGGCACCCCTTTTAAGCGGCGCAAATGGTAGTTCACTGCGGGATTCAAAGCGACGTGTCGAATCATGAATGCCCCCGAACGCTGATTCACGATGAACATCTCACCAGCTCAGCGCCGCGTACCACGTCACCGTTCTGGTCACCTGGCGAACAACCGACCGGCGCCGTCCGAACTAACCTCATCGCCAATGGCATGACTACGCCTTCATTACGATCATCAGCCGCTCTCGTAGGGCAAGCTTGCCTTGCGGCCCTGAAGCAGATGCATATAGATTCTTAATCGTCGATCAGGAGTGATTCGACTACGGGCTTATGGAACGTGGGCCCCATGCTGTTGCGACTACTCGGTGTCGTTCATGTCGACATCGCTGACCAGGTACTTGATGTGGGACCGGCGCAACAGCGGCTGGTCCTGGCGACCCTGGCCCTGAGCGCCGGCTCCCCGGTCACCTCGGAGTCGTTGATCGACTGTGTGTGGGACCGTGCGCCGCACGGCGCACGGCGCACCCTGCACGTGCTGATCAGCCGCATCCGGCGGCTGATGGACTCCGTCCCGGCATGCGATGACATCCGGCTGCTGCGCCGCTCGGGCGGCTACGTGCTGCAGATCCCCCCGGACCGGGTGGACGCCCACCGCTTCAGCCGACTGACCACCGAGGCCGCCGCGCCGGGTCTCGACCCCGGCGAACGGGCCGTGCTGCTGAGCGAGGCGCTCCAGCTCTGGCGTGGCGAGCCGCTGGCCGGACTGCCGGGCGACTGGGCCGCACGCACCCGCCAGGAGTGGCGGCAGCGGCACATCAGTGCGGCCGTGGACTGGGCTGGGTACGAACTGGCGACGGGCCGCACGAACGAGGTCGTCGGCCCGCTGGCCGCTCTCACCGGGGAGTACCCGCTGGAGGAGCCGCTGACGGAGGCCCTGATGAGGGCGCTGTGCGCCGCCGGACGCAGCGCTGAGGCAGTGCAGTCGTACACCCGCTTCCAGGCGAGGCTGGCCAGCGAACTGGGCATCGATCCCGACCCGCGACTTCAGTCGCTGTATCTCGCTGCGCTGCGCGGCGAGGTCGACGGCGCATACGCGCTGACATCGCGCGACCGGTAGCGAGAGAACGCCCCTCCGGCCACTGTCCGGAGGGGCGTTACCCCCACTGCACCCCTGAGCGCGTATCCGGCCTGGGCCGCAGTTCGGGGGCGCCCGCAATGAGGCACGCGTGCCACCCGGGCCGGACACGAAAAGGCCCCGACCGGCGTGGAACGCCTGGTCAGGGCCTTGATCGTTGGTGCGCCGCCAGGGACTCGAACCCCGAACCCGCGGATTAAGAGCTTGCTCTTGGTCGAGTCGACCGGTCCAACCGGGTCGCGTGAATCCATTTGCTCGCGGTCATGGCCCGATCCGGCAGAGTCGGCGTCCCAGTTAGTCCACCCGACCGCGGGTCCGTCCACGGCGCCCGAGCACCCATCGAGCACCAATGGGCGCCCGTGGGCGGACCTGCCATGACGCCCGCACTCGCGGCTCCCAGCAGGGAGGACAAACGTCTACATCACCGAATCCCGACGACCAGTGGCTTTCGGCCCTGTCAACGCTGTCGCTGTACGTGCACTTGTGGTCGGACTTTGCCGACGACCTGGAGGGGCACCGGTACACCCCTGGTCGGCACGAGCGGGACGACCTTCTTCATAAGGGCGTCGCTGGCCGCCTATGTGCTTCCCTGCCACTGGGAGCTGCGGCGCACACCGATCTACCCGTCGTTCTGCTCCGGCCCAGACCGGGACAGACTGTCGATCAACTCTGCCGCCACCTGCTCCGGCTCGGCCAGACAACGCCATGCGGGCACTCGACGGACAGGTACGGCACCACTGATGACATCAAGCTGGGCGAGTACCCGGCGTAGTCCCCGGCCGGTGGGATCGCCCGCGGGATCGTCCACGACGACAACGAGCTCGACATCCCCGCGCCCCACCACAAGGTCGACAGCCCGTCCGGCCACGGGGACGTCCCGTCGCACGGTGAGACCGGCGCCCCGAAGTGCCAGGTGCAATCGATCCGCCGGCACGGTCGCAGAGCCCGGTTGAGCATCGGCGACCTGACCGACCAGCGCCAGGGCGGTCAGCAGGCCGCGTTGACCCGACCACCACGACCGGTCACCGACCACGACGAGCTGGGACCGGGCGCGGGTGACGGCGACGTTCCACAGGTTGGTCTGGTGTACCAGCCAGCCCCGGGTGCGGTCCGGAATGCCGTGCGCGCCGACCGGCGAGACGACCATGATGTCTCGTTCGCTGCCCTGGAACTTGTGGATCGTCGCGCAGAGCAGGTTGTCGGTGAGGCCTGCGTCGTGCAGGGCCGCCATCAGGCAACGTTGGTGCGCGGCGAGTGGCGTGACCACTCCGATCGAGGCGTCGGGATGCGCCGCCCGCAGGGCCACCACCTCGGCGACGACCGCGTCTGCCTCAACCGGGTTGAGCCCCGACCCGGTCGTCCCGCGGCTGAACACTCCTGGCACGTCGTGCCAGCGCACCGCGGGATCGGCCGGAGCGGCCAGCCGTGCGGGATCGGTCAGCACGGTCAGCTGGCCCTGGTAGACCTCCCGGTTCGGCACCTCCACGATGTCCGGGTGACACCGGTAGTGCTCATCGAGGAGATGCGTCGCGCCCGCAGCCGCGGCGAACGCGTCGTACGCGGAATGGGCCGTGTAGGTCAGCCGGCGGGCAGTCAGCCAGCCGGTGCTCAGACCGGCCCGGGCCCGCTCGGCGACGTCGTCGGACTCGGGCAGGTCCACGACGGGCGCGAGCTGACGCGGATCACCGATGAGCAGTGCACGCCTGGCCCGGTAGAGCATGGGCAGGATCGCGGGAATCGTGCACTGCGCCGCCTCGTCGATCACGACGAGGTCGTACAAGGCGGGGCTTCGCTTCAACCGCCGGGCGGAAAGCGCGGTCACCGCCCAGCCCGGTAGCACCCGCAGCAGCTCCGGGAAGCAGGCCCAGCTGTCCGACTGCGGCTTGGCCATCTCGTCGGCGCGATCCTGCAGCAGGCGCGCTCCGGCAGCCACCCTCCGGGCGATCTGCGCTTGCAGCAGATCGATGCTGAGAGCAGGCCGTTCGGTGCTGATCAGGCCGACGAGCCGCCGCCAGGAGGCTTCGACGTCGGGCAGGTCGGCGAGGCGTCGCAGGCGTTCCCGCCAACGCAGCTCGATCACCGCCCGCTCGGCGAGCACCGTGACGGCGTCCCGGTCGACGACCTGGTACGACCGCAGCCGCCATCGATACCACCAGCCGAACCACCGGCTGTCGAGCGCCCGATCGGTCAGCTGGACGAGCCGCGCCAGCTCCGTGTCGTCTTCCGGCAGCGTGACCGCGCCCGGGTCCGGGTCGCCGACCCGTTCGGCGGCCAGGTCGGCGAGGTCGCGTTCGAGCAGCCGCCGCTCGTCCAGCGCCCTGCGGATGGCGGCGGCCTCCTCCGCCAGCAGCCGCAGCTCGTGCAGCGGGGTCCGGTGGTCCGCTGGGGTGGGCCGCTCCGCCGGCGGGTAGGCGGCCAGAATGTCCGCGAGGTGCTTCGGTTCCTGCAGCCGATGCTCCTTGTTGCCCGTACGCAGCAGCAGGCCCGGGCCGACCAGATCGGTCACCCGGTCGAGCACCGAGTCGACGGCCTGGTTGCTCGTGGAGCCGATCAGCACGCTCTGGCCGGCGGCGGTTGCGGTGGCCAGCAGGGCGGTGACGAGTTGACTCTTGCCGGTGCCCGGAGGCCCCTGGGCCACCGTCAACGGTTGTGACATGGCCGCCTGGATGATCTCTTCCTGCGCTTCATTCGCCGCGCTCATCGCCACCGTCACCACGGGCGTCGAGTTGCCTTTGTCTCGGCTCGCCGCTGCCGCCTCCGGCCGCAGCGCCAGCGCGCCCAGCGCCGTACGCTCGATGAGCTTCGGGTTCTTGATCATCCCGCGCAGGTCGTCGACGAGTTGCCGCTGCGGCGATTCGGCGGCATCGACGGTGTACAGGATCGCGGCGTTCTGCACTCCGTTCACCGGCCCCGGCCGGATGGTGCCACCGAGCCTCACTGGGTCCAGCTCCGTCACCGGGCTGAGCCCGAAAGTCTTCACCAACACGTCGACGGTGGCGGCGAGGGAGGCGGGGTCACCTGGCGCGAACGCCTGCTCGACGCGTTGCAGCAGCTCGTCGCTCTCCACCTCGGCGAGCTGGAACAGGTCGACGAGAGCTGCGCTGGGGCGGGGCGGGAAGGAGGCGTGCAGGACGTCGTCTGCGCCGACGGTCACATCACAGACCAGGAGCGGCCCCAGCCGCACCGGCTTCTGCGGGGCCGGCCGGACGGCGACGACCGGGTAGCCGTACTGCAGCTCCCTGCCGTCCGCACGGGCCCGCGCGGCGAGGCTGGCTGCCGTGCCGGCCAGCCGGACAGGTGCCTCCGAGGTGAAGACGGCCTCCGCGCCCGGCGGAGCCGGGACGTACGTGTTGGTCGCCTGAGGGTCGATGAACGACTGCAGGACCGTTGACCGCTGCATGCAGTTGACGTAATAGGTCACCAGGCGACGCCACTGGTCCGCGTCGAACGCCGCCTCGTCGGCCGGGCTCGCCGTCACGGCGGTGACCTGCCTCGCCTCGGCAGCGGAACCCGGCACGGTCGCCAGCCGGATCGGCTCGGTGACGCCCTCACTCGACTCGACCGTCTGGTGCTGGCGGCGACGGGCCATCTCGGTCGGTACGTACCGGGAAAGATCGTTGGTGGTGATCCACCCGTCGTCGGACGGCCCCTCGGCTGCACCTCGCAGACCATCGAGAAGCACCTCGGTGAAGACCGATGGACGGTCCGACCCCTGCGTCTTCGACGCCTTCTGGTGGGTGCTGGAGGTCAGAATGAAGGTGCCACGCTCACGCTTGAGGCGGCGTGGCTCCTCGCGCACCCCACCCCGGAACCGGTTCCGGGCCGTAAACGCGCCGGAAAAGCAACAGTCCAGCAGGACCACCTTCTGACCGGCCTGGGTGGTGTTGAGCAGGTGACGCAGGGTGCCGTCGGTGTCGAACGCCGTCGCGTGCAACTGCCCGCCGACAGTGTCGGTAGCGGCCAGGAACAGCGACTGCCCGTCGCCGTGAAGGATCCCGTGCCCGGAGTAGTAGAACAACGCCAGGTCGCCCGGGCGCCGGGCACCGTAGAACTCCTCGACGACCTGACGCAGGTGTGTCGCCGGCAGATCCACTTCCGCGCGTACGGTGTCGAACTCGCCGGCACCGTCGAATAGCGCCTTGAGCTGCGCCACGTCCTGCCTAACGGAGGGAAGGGGCGCGAGTTCGGGGTCGGCGTGGCAGGTGGCCGTGCCGAGCAGCAGGGCATGCCGACCCATCAGCGGCGGGCCCTTTCGATCGCCGCCCGCACCGTCGCGACCAGTTCGTCGGTCTGACGGTGGGTGGGCCGGTCGATGGTCAGCTCGACGTCGCCGACCCGCAGGTGCACCCGACGACCGGTGTGGCGTTGGAGGAACGCCAGGACGACATCGACCAGTGCCTGCACGTAACCGGTATCCGCGCCCGCCAGCACTGTGACGACGCCGAGCGCCAACTCCGCAACGCCCTTGGCGCGCGGGTCGGTCACGGGTCGCTCGGCGCGTTCCACCTCCCCGACCTCACGGAGGTCGTCGGCCAGCTCGTCGGTCAGCTCGCCGAGGATGAACTCGTCGTCGTCGGTGAGGGGCGTGAAGTCGATCCGGATGCGGACGTGAGACATCCATCCTCCTGACAGAGCGGTGCCGACCAACCTACGGAATAAGGGCCGCGTCCGGGTCACGTCTGTCGGTTTACCGATCGAACGTCAGCCGATGGCCTCCTTTGTGGAACTCAGGTCAATCCTGTGTGGATTAAGGTATTAGCCTTCACGTCTGCCGCCCAATGCTCTCCCCTCCGCGCGGGGGACTCGATGAATTGGCGACGACCACACACGGGCTGAAGGAGCACAACGATGGTTCGAGCCGGATGACCATGGCGACCGACACCCCTCCGGCACCGGGCCAGCTCGTCACCGTACGCAACCGACGCTGGGTCGTCGCCGACGTGGTCCGCAGCGACGTGGCCAGCGGTGATCCGCACGTGTTCACCGGTCAGACCCCGCATCTGGCCATCCTGGTCAGCGTCGAGGACGACGCCCGCGACGAGGAGTTGCGGGTGGTCTGGGAGCTGGAACCCGGCCGACGGGTGCACGACAGCGCGACGCTGCCGGACCCTCGGCACGGGTTCGACGACCCCGGGCAGTTGGACGCGTTCCTGGACGCCGTGCGCTGGGGTGCCATCGCCTCGGCCGACCGGACTGCCCTTCAAGCGCCCTTCCGCTCCGGCATCGAGATCGAGGACTACCAGCTCGATCCGGTGGTCCGGGCGTTGTCGATGCCGCGGACGAATCTGCTGATCGCCGATGACGTGGGCCTCGGCAAGACCATCGAGGCCGGGTTGGTGATGCAGGAGCTGATGCTGCGGCACCGGGCCCGCACGATGATGATCGTGTGCCCGGCCGGGCTGACCCGACAGTGGCGCGACGAGATGCGCGACAAGTTCGGCCTCGACTTCCGCATCGTGGACGCGGCCCTGCTGCGGGAGTTGCGCCGCACCCGGGGCCTCTACACCAACCCGTGGACGCACTACCCGCGGTTGGTCGTCAGCGTGGACTGGCTGAAGCGGGACCGGCCGCTGCGGCTGCTCCGCGAGGTGCTGCCGACGACGCCGCGCTATCCGCGCGCCGTCGACCTGCTGGTGGTGGACGAGGTGCACACCTGTGCGCCGTCCGGCCGGGGGCGGTACGCGGTGGATTCGCACCGCACGAAGGCGATCCGCGCCCTCGCCCCGCACTGCGAGCACCGGCTCTTCCTCTCCGCCACCCCGCACAACGGCTTCACCGAGTCGTTCACCGCACTGCTGGAACTCCTCGACGACCAGCGGTTCGCTAGGGGCGTCAAGCCGACCGACGAGCAGTTGGCCCGCGTGATGGTGCGACGGCTCAAGAGCGAGCTGCCGCCCAGGTGGGACGGCTCTCCCCGTTTCCCGGCACGTCATCTCGGCTATCTGGAGGTCGACTACCCGGAGGCCGAGCGGCACGCCCACGAGCTGCTCAGCCGGTACGCGGCGAGCCGCCGGACAAACGCCGATGGTCGAGCCGGCGAGATTGCCGCCGACTTCGTCACCACCCTGCTCAAGCGGCGGCTCTTCTCCTCGCCGAAGGCGTTCGCCGAGACCGTCGAGACCCACCTGACGACGATGACCGCCCGGGACCACGCCGCCTCCGGCGAGCCGGCACGCGAGGCGGAACGGCCGGTCGGCGAGAAGGTGCTGCAGCCGGTGATCGACCGGCTGGCCGAGACGGCCGAGGACGATGCCGCCTACGGCAGCGCCGAGGCGGACGCCCTGACCGCCGTCCGGCGCTACGCGGCCCCACTGTCGGCAGAGGAACGGGCTCTCCTCGGTGAGCTGCGCACCTGGGCCCGCTCCGCGCAGGACCGGCCGGATGCCAAGCTCGCCGCGCTGCGCCGCTGGCTGGATCCGATCGTGCGGCCCGGCGGCGAGTGGCAGCCCGAGCGGGTGATCATCTTCACCGAGTACCGCGACACCCAGCGCTGGCTGCACGAGCGGCTGCTCAGCGCCGGCTACCCGCCGGAACGGATCGCGCTGCTCTACGGCGGCCAGGATCCGGACGAGCGCGAGCACGTCAAGAACGTCTTCACGGAGCACCCCGACCTCGACGACGTCCGGATCCTGCTCGCCACCGACGCCGCCAGCGAGGGCATCAACCTGCAACGGCACTGCCACCGGCTGCTGCACTGGGAGATCCCGTGGAACCCCAACCGCCTGGAGCAGCGCAACGGCCGGATCGACCGGCACGGCCAGCGCGCCGCGCGGGTGGACGTGCTGCACTTCGTGCCGGCCGGTTGGCAGCACGTCGACTACACCACCGGTTCGTTGGAGGACGAGCTGGCGTTCCTGCGGCTGGCGGTGGAGAAGGTCGAGGCGATCCGCACCGACCTGGGCAGCGCCGGCGAGGTGATCGCCGTCCAGGTCGAGCAGAAGATGACCGGCAAGCGGACCGACTGGCAGGTCACCGACGTCGAGATCGACCGGCGGGCGAGCCGAGCCCGGCTGCGGGTGGAACGTGACCTGGCCCGGGACCTGCACCGGCTCACCGAGACGTTGAAGGGCAGCCGGGCGGAGCTGAACCTGACCCCGGCCACCGTGGAACGGGTGGTCCGCACGGGGTTGCGGCTGGCCCACCGCCGGGACCTGGTCGACGCGGCGACCCCGGCGGGCGCGTCGGGCCCCTGGTTTCGGCTGCCCGAGCTGCCCGGCGCGTGGGCCGCGGCCCGCAACGACGGGTTGCTGCATCCGGTCACCGGCCGGGAACGGCCGATCACCTTCGATCCGGACGCGGCGGTGGGGCGCACGGACGTGGTGCTGCTGCACCTCGGGCACCAGTTGGTGCAGATGTGCCTGCGCCTGCTGCGGGCCGAGCTGTGGGCCCAGGCGCGGGGCGACGCCGGGTCCGGCGGCGCGAAGCTCAGCCGGGTCACCGCCCGGGTGGTGCCCGGTGACCTGCTGAGCACTCCGGCGCTCGTCGCGCACGGCCGGGTGGTGGTCACCGGCGCGGAGGGCACCCGGCTGCACGAGGAGATCGTCACCGCTGGTGGCCCGATCGAGGGCGGGAAACTCGCCCGGGCCCGCCAGGAGGAGCTGGAGGCCCTGCTGGCCGCCGCGACCGACCAGGTCCCCGCCGAGCAGGTCCGGCAGAGCCTGACCGAGCTGTGGCCGACGCTGGCCGGGCCGCTGGGTCGCGCCCTCGGCACCCGCGCCGACCAGCGCGCCCGCAGCCTGCACGGGCTGCTCGCCCGGCGCTGCGAGGAGGAGGTCACCGCGGTCGTCGCGGTCCTCACCGAGTTGGAGACCTCGATCCGCAGCAAGCTCGCCGACGAGCCGTACTGGGAGCAGCCGACCCTGTTCACCGTCGAGCGTGAGCAGTTGCACGCCGACCGGGACGCGCTGCACGCCCGGCTGCGCGACATCCCGGCGCAGCGCGAACGGGAAAGCGACGCGCTGCGCCGCCGCTACGCCGACCCGACGGCCCGCTGGTTCCCGGCCGCCGTCACCTTCCTGGTCCCCGCGTCCCTGGCCCGAGGTGCCCGCTGATGCCCGCCATCCCCCGCCAGTCCCGAGGCGCGTCCGGCCGTGCCGGCGCGGGTCGCCGCGCTCCCCGGCCCCCCGTGCAGAAGGTCGATGAGCAGCACGCCGAGTGGCTCGGCCTGCTGCGCCCGGAGGGCCCATTCCTGACGGTGCCGGTGCTCGTCGAGGCGCTGCCGCACGGGCTGGACACCGTGCCGGACGACGCGCGGGACCGGATCCGCCGGGGCTGGGCGGAGGTGCAGGACGCCCCGGACCTGCTCGGCCCGGCCTGGGTCGAGCTGATCCTCGGGGAGCTGCTCGGCTATCCGGCGAGCGCACGTACCGATGACGCGGTCGGGGTCGCCGGCAGCGGCGACTTCCGGCCGGACGCGGTGCTGTCCGGCCCGCAACCCGGCGACGGCCGGGCCGCCCGGCTGCACGTGCACCGCCTGCCCTTCGACGCGTCGCTCACCGCCGCCCGGGGTGGCCGGCCGTCCCCGGTGGAGCAGGCCGCCCAGGTGTGCCGGGACACCGGGGTGCCGCTGGCGCTGGTGACCAACAGGCAGCACTGGGCGCTGGTACACGCCCGCCGGGGCGAGCCGACCGGGGTGGGTGTCTTCGACGCCGACCTCTGGCTGGAGGAGCCGACGCTGCTGCGCGCCTTCGCGACGTTGCTCACCGCGTCCCGGGTGCTGATCCCGCCGACCGGCGCCGACGGGCGCCCGTCTGCCAGCCTCGCCGGGCTGTTCGCGCGCAGCGCGGAGGCGCTCACACAGATCACCACCACCCTGGGCGACCAGGTCCGTCGGGCGGTGGAGCTCTTCGTCGGCGAGCTGGCCCGGCTGGACCGGGAATCCGAGGGGCAACTGCTCGGCAAGGTCAGCGACCGGGAGATCTACCGGGGCGCGCTGACCGTGCTGATGCGCCTGGTCTTCCTGCTCTACGCCGAGGAGCAGCGGCTGCTGCCGGTGACCGACCCGCTCTACGCGCAGGCGTACGCGGCGTCCACGCTGCACGGCCAGCTCGGCGCGGTCCGCGACCTGCACGGCGACGAGGTCGGCGACCGGCGCACCGCCGCCTGGCCCCGGCTACTCGCCCTCTTCGCCGCCGTGCACGGCGGCTGCGAGCACCCCGACCTGCGCATCCCCGCCCACGGCGGGTCCCTGTTCGCCCCCGAGCGGTTCCCCTGGCTCGTCGACGCGGCGGTCACCGACCGGGTGGTGCACGAGATGCTGGACGCCCTGCTGGTGCTGCGGCACCGGGGCAGGGCCGCCGAGCAGCTCAGCTACTCCAGCCTCGGGGTCGAGCAGCTCGGCCACGTCTACGAGGGCCTGCTGGAGTTCTCCTGTGCCCGGGTGCTTGAGCCTTACGTCGGGCTGCTCGGCAAGGCCGAGCCGGAGCTGCCGCTGACCGAACTGGAGGTGGCGGCCGCCCGGGGCGAGGCGGAGCTGCGAGTCTGGCTGGTCGCCCGCTGCGACCTCACGGTCCGGCAGGTGGCGAAGGCCAGGGCTGCGACGCCCGCACTGCACCAGCTCGCCGCGCTGCACGCGGCCTGCGACAACGACGCCGACCTGACCGATCGGGTACGCCCGTTCTGGGGCCTGCTCCGCGCCGACCTGCGCGACCTGCCCACGGTTTTCCCCGCCGGCTCGGTGCTGTTCACCCAGCTCGGCGACCGGCGCAACACCGGCACCCACTACACCCCCCGGGAGCTGGCCGAGGAGGTCGTCCGGCACACCCTCGCGCCGCTCTGCTTCTCCCCCGGCCCGGCCCAAGGCGTCACCGACGAGGGCGCGTGGCGGGCCAGGACCGCCGACGAGCTGCTGCGGCTGAAGGTGCTCGACCCGGCGATGGGCTCCGGCGCGTTCCTGGTGGCGGCCTGCCGCTATCTCGCCGAGGTGGTGGTGCGGGCCTGGCACCGCGACGGGCTCCCCACCGAGCTGTCCGACCTGGCCAACGGCAACCCGGCCCAGGAGGACCTGCTGCTCGCCGCCCGCCGCCTGGTCGCCGCGCGCTGTCTCTACGGGGTGGACCGCGACGACATGGCCGTGGAGCTGGCGAAGCTCTCGCTGTGGCTGGTGACCCTGGCCAAGGGCAAGCCGTTCGGCTTCCTCGACCACGCGCTGCGTTGCGGCGACTCGCTGGTCGGGATCACCTCTGTCGACCAGCTCACCGCCTTTCACCTCGACCCGGAGGCGGGGCGCTTCCAGCACAGCCGTTTCTTCGGCGACCTGGTCGACCGGCTGCACCGGACCGTCGACGAGATGACCGCCCTGCGCGAGTCGATCGGCTCGACGGTGGTCGAGGACAGCCGGGACGCCGCCGACAAGGCCGCCAAGCTCACCGAGGTCAGGCACCTGGGCCTGGGCCTGCGACGGGCTGCGGACGCAGTGGTCGGCGCGGCGCTCTCCACCGCCGTCCGCGCCCAGCGCCGCCCGTGGGATCCGGAGGACGACACCGACGACCCCGAGCGGAAGTACGACGACCGCCTGCTCGACATCAGCGACGACGTGCACCGCCTGCTGAACGGGCCGTACGACGCGGAGCTGGAGCAGCAACTCGCGATCACCGTCGCCGGCTGGCTGCGTGGCACCCGACCGGAACCGATCCGGCCATTGCACTGGCCGCTGGAGTTCCCCGAGGTGGTCAACCGGGCCGGCTTCGACGCCGTCATCGGCAACCCGCCGTTCGTCGGCGGCCAGCGCCTGACCGGGGCGATCGGACCGGACGTACGCGAATACCTAGTCGAGCGAATCGGCCGGGGGAAACGGGGCAGCGCCGACCTCTGCTCCTACTTCCTGCTGCGCAACCTGAGCATCACGGGCAAGGGGCGGGTCGGCATCATCGCCACCAACACGATCGCCCAGGGCGACACCCGCGAGGTCGGCCTCGACCAGGCCGTGGACATGGGCTGGACCGTCTACCGGGCGAACAAGTCCCAGCCCTGGCCCGGCACGGCGTCGCTGGAGGTCTCCCTGCTCTGGGTCGGCCACGCCGCCGACGACGAGCAGCCGATCCTCGACGGCAACCGGGTGCTCGGCATCACCCCATCGCTGGACGTTCGTTCCCGGGTCACCGGCAACCCGTACCGCCTGGCAGCCAACGCCGACAAGTCCTTTCAGGGGTCCAATGTCCTGGGGAAAGGCTTCCTCCTCGAACCGGAACAGGCGCAGGCGTTGATCGCGAAGGACCCGCGCAACAGGGATGTGCTCTTTCCCTACCTCAACGGGGAGGACCTGAACGGGCGCCCCGACTGCTCGGCCCGCCGCTGGGTCATCAACTTCCGCAACTGGCCCCTCGAACGCGCCCAGGAATACCCCGACTGCTTCGCCATCGTCGAGCGGGATGTCAAGCCGTTCCGGGCCACCAATAGTGACCGCAGGCGTCGTGAGATCTGGTGGCGATTCACGAGACCGACCCCGGAACTCTACTCGGCAATCGAAGGACTCGACCGCGTGCTCGTCATCGCTCTTGTGAGCAAGACCGGCTTGCCCGTCTTCGTCCCGACCGGACAGGTCTTCTCTCACATGCTTGGGGTGTTCGCCACCGACCGTGCGGAAGACCTCACCTCCCTCTCTAGCAGCTTTCACTTCTCGTGGTGGACGACCAAGGGCGAATCGAGCCTCCGGTCTGACCCTCGATACACGCCGTCCGACGGGTTCGAGACCTTTCCGATGCCAGAGCCGACCGAGCGGATGGCGCGGGTCGGCGCGGAGTTGGACTCGTACCGGCGGTCGGTGATGTTGGGGCGGGAATCGGGGCTGACAAAGCTCTACAACCTGGTTCACGACGAGCAGGTGACCAACGCCGACATCCGTCGGCTGCGGGACATCCACATCGAGGTCGACGAGGCGGTCAACGAGGCGTACGGGTTCGGCCTCGGGCTGGGGCACGGTTTCCACCGGACCCGGCAGGGCGTCCGGTTCACCATCGACCCAACCGCCCAGGTCGACGTGCTGGACCTGCTGCTCGAACTTAACCACCAGCGCCACGAACACGAGAAGCCCCAACAAACCACCGCCCGCCGCAAGCCGCGGAAGCAGCCGCCGCCCGTGCCGCACCCCAGGTCCCCAGAGGCGCCGGACTCGATGCCGCCCGCGCTGGACGGTGGCCTGTTTCCCCTTCCGGACGCCCTGTTCTGAGCGGTGTCGGATGCCGGACAACCACCCCAACCGATCAGGTGAACCCTGTTCGGGATACCCAGGCGATACCTTGCCTCGGTGACCCGACCGTTTGATCTGTGGGGCCAGCGCGGCTGGTGTTCGCAGGAAGTTGCTGGCGAATCGCATTACGCCAAGAACATCCGCGTCCTGTTCGGGCGGGCGTTCGATCCGGACGGCGACAACGAACTGACCGTTCCGGCTCAGCTCATTCCGGAGCCGAGCAACCGATACGATCCGCACGCCGTGAGGGTGCTCTGCTCCGGTAAGCAGGTCGGCCATCTGCCGAAGGAGCAGGCCCGGGAGTTCTCGCCGGTGCTCACCGCGCTGATCGACCAGGGCTGGACGCCTCAGGTGCAGGCGCGGGTCTGGGCGCAGGAGCGCGAGGACTGGGACGATCCACGTAAGCGGACGTTCTTTGCCTCCGTGCGGATCGACCTCGCCGAGCCGCACATGATCGTGCCGACGAACATGCCACCGTCGGACTTGCACACCGTGCTGCCCACCGGCCGCTTCATCCAGGTGACCGGCGAGGAGAAGCACATGTCGCACCTCGCGTCCCTGATCAGCCCGAACGGGGAATCCTGGGTCTACGTGACCCTGCACGAGGTCGAGGTGCAGCGGGCCCGGTCCACCCGCACCCTCGTCGAGGTCCGGATCAACGGTCTGGCCGCCGGCACCCTGAGTCCGGGCATGTCCACGGAGAACCTGCCGGTGATCAGCCACCTGAGAGAAAAGGGTCTGACCACCGCTGCCCGCGCTGTCCTGAAGGGGAACCGGGTCAAGGCCGATGTCGCGGTCAACCTGGCCAAGGCGAGCGAACTGTCGGATGCCTGGCTGGATTCGCCACCCACCGCTCAGGGCCACCATCCGGCCGAGCGGGCGGAGTCGTCAACGAGCCGGGAGGTGACGACGGCAGCACGGTGGAGGTTCGTCGTGCCCCCAGAGTGGCCGCGACCTCCGGCGGGCTGGGTCCCGCCGCAGGGGTGGCGGCCCGATCCGTCGTGGCCCCCCGCGCCACAGGGGTGGCAGTTCTGGGTTCAGGAGTGAGGCGGGCCGGCCTTGAGCCCTCAATACGTCGCCTCAGGCCGAGGGGCGACCGCCGTCCGACTTGATGCTGCTGACAAACACGTCCCAGGCGGCAGCGTCGAAGCTCAGCATGCCGGCTGCGGGGGAGCCGACTGCCAGCGGCGCCCGCCGAGCGACTGGCGTCAGGAGAGCTTGGTGCCGATGTAAGCGACGACGAGCTGCTGCCGGACCCCGTCCATGCGGAAATGCAGTCGCCCCGCACCCGGAGTGAACCGAGCGTGCCAGTCGAAGAGATACAACTGCCCGTCGGTGTCGGCGAAACGGCAGAGCGCCTTGCGGGTGTCGCTCTCCGGCGTCACCTTGCTCCGCCACTTGGGGGCAGCCTCCACGGCTGGCGCCCAGACGGCCGCCGCCAGCTCAAGCTCGGCAAGCCTCTCCTTCACCGGGTGGAGCCGGGCCGGCGCGAGCCGGAGCAGGTCGTCGGCGACGCGGGGCAGGAAGCGGAGATGCGGGAAGACATCCTCCCGCGCCTCCCACAGGGCCGCTCCAGTGTGGATCCGGGTCAGCTCGGAATCGCAGAGCCACTGCCGATGCTCGTCGACGTGCTCCCTCCGGGAGGCGTGCCGCACGTCCACCTCCGTCTCGGTGAGCGCGACGGCTCCGGCGTCGTCCTCGGCGAGGCCCCGCTGACTCAGCCGCAGCAGCGGCTTCTCCCACAGCTGCGCCAGCGGCAGGCTCACGGCCAGCCCGCCAACCTGGTGCGCGGTGCCCAGGCCCTCCGCCGGCCGCTCACCGTGGAAGTATTCCGTCCCGTCGCGCAGGTCAGCCGGGGCCACGTCCCGAAACGGCGCGCGTTGGCGCATGCCACGTAGGTAGCGCAGCGCGTCGCGATTGCGCCCGTCGCCGGCCCACTCACGGACGGAATAGTCGTCGCCCAGGTCCAGGTCGAAAAACCGACGCTCGGTGACCAGGGCAACGTCAGTGCGGTGCTGACGAACCTTCCGCAGCAATCCCACGAGGCCGTGTAGAGAATCTGACACTTCCTCGCGTCGCGCTTTGGTCTCCCGGTAGGAAAGCTCGTTCAGCACCAACAGCAAGGACAAGAGTCACTCCTCGTCAGTCGAGCAGACGATCAAGCGCCCTGTCCCACTCGTCGAAGAAACCCCTGGGCCATTGCGACAACATGCCGTCGGGATCAATCTCGGGAGAGCTGACCTCGATCTCACCGTCGTCGTTCCGGTCGAAATAATGCAACGCCACGTGATTCGGCGTCAATACCCCGTCCTTGACGGCGAGGCGCACTCCATTGAGCACATGATCGCTGTGGCTCTCGATTATCAACTGCCCGCCCGCAGCCACCGCGCGACAGGACAACCGGGCCACCATTGTCTGACCCCGGGGGTGCAGATGCGCCTCCGGATTCTCCAGCATCACCAACCGGCCCGGACCTGCGGAAAGACAGGCCACAATGATCGGCAAGGCGTACGTCAGACCGAAGCCGACGTTGGTGGGACGGTAGCGAATGTTGGACGACGTGATGCCTGCCGTGCCACCGAATCCGTAGCTCAAGCGCACCATGTCGGTGCCCCGCAGGTCCTCTGCCATCAGGTCGACACCGGGGCAGATCTCCCGCAACCACGCCTCGGTCTGGTCGAGCAGGCCGGTCGACTTCGCGGCTGGATGGCGCAACTCGGGGGAGGAGACCCGGTCCTCGTGGCGGGCCCGCAGGTAGTTGACCGTGTGCTCGCCCCGGACCCCGAGGAACCCCCTGCGCACCGCCATCTCGAACGACTTCGGGTAGGTCACCGCCGGGACGATCCGATCGGCCCGTAGGTATTGGAAGCCGGCCCCGAAGAGCCCAGACGGCCTTGGCGGCGGCTGCCGATCGGAAGGGCGCACCACCGGCGGCATTTCAAGCAGGTCGGCCTCTCGGTCCTGGGCAGGCCGGTATTCGACCCGCCAGGTCCGTTCGGAGCCGTCGATCGTGGCGGCGATCGCGATGAAGATCCGGCCCTCGTGGCCCCCATCGGCGTAGTTCTCATGCAGGACGTCCTGCCCGACCCCCAACTCGACGAGCTCTCCGTTGAGCAGCAGCCCATCTCTGTGGTCGAACACGCCCGCGTCATATGACTGGCGCAGCAACGCCAACGCCTGCATCGTGGTGCTCTTGCCGGCCGCGTTCACGCCGCTGAGCAGGGTCAGTGGCGCAAGAGGGAGGCCCATCTGCCGGAACGCCTTGAAGTTCTCCAGGCGCAGCCGCTCGATCATCGGCCCATCACCGTCTCGAAGATCTCCTGGATGAGCTCGAAGCGTAGGCGCACCTTACCCGGGTCACCCGTCCCCTGGGAGATCGCCCCTTGGAAGTCGACGTCGTTCATCAGGCCGATGAACTCCTTCTCCACCTTGCGTCGCCGCTTGACAAGCAGTGCCATCCCCGGCCCGCCGAGCTCCGCGAGGTTGACCGATATCGCCTCGAACAACGCCTTGTTGATCGGCATACGTCGGCTGCCCCCCGCGCGATCACGCTTGCGGAAAGCGTGCTGCTCGAAGATTTGCTCGGCCGCAGTCATCGCCATGACGAACTCGTTCCACAGCCGCTCGACCTCGCGGGCGGGAAGAGAGTTCAGGTTACGCATCGCCTCCCGCAGGAAGCGGTCGAAGTCGTCGTGGTCGAAGTCGTATGGGCTGGTCAGCCGGAAAGCAATGAACCGGAGGATCATCTCCCGGTCGACCATCCGCTCGCTGCGTACGCTGTCGCTGGTCGCTGAGCGGAACACATCGGACTCGGCCCACTCCCTCAAGACCTCCCGGCCCTTGCCCGGAATCAGGGCGTGCCGCAGCTCCTGCCGGGAGAGTGGCAGGCCACCGGTGTTGATCCGGGCGAAGATGTTGAACTTGACCTCCTCCGGCGTGCCACGCCGGATGAGATGCACGATGAGTTCGGTCTCCCGCAGTCTGGTCTGCAATCGCCCGGGCAGATCGTCGAAGGTCTTGCCGTCATATTCCTTGCCGAGATATTCGAGGTTGACCAGTCGCAGCGGCTCGCGCCGGATCGCCTGCGGCTCGATGAACTGCGCGATCGTGGTCAGCCGCTGGATACCGTCAACCATGGCCCACGCCTCATCGTCGCCCTCGGCCGCGTAGAAGGTGGGCAGCGGGATGCGCAGCAGCAGCGACTCGATCAGCCGGCTCTTGGCCATCGCCCGCCAGATCCCGGCCTGACGCTGGAAGTCGGGTTGCAGGTCGACGCGCCCCGTACGGATGCGGGACAACAGCAGATCGACAGTGGTGTTGCGGGTGACCACGTCGATCTTTTCCGGGTCGAACGGGGTGTGGATCGCGTCGATCGTCTGATCGGCTCGGGCGTCCTGGGCGTCGTCGACCTCGATGCCCGTCGCTCGACCGAGCGAGTCCAATTCTTCGAGGACGTCTGGCTCCAGCTCGGAAATCTCGCCACCTCGATTCGCCCCGGCCCTTGCCCGTGGCAAACACCGCATGACCGACTCGCAGCAGCTTAACGGATCCACGCCACCGAAGGTGCCGCACCGACCGCCCCGCGCGATGTCGTAGGAAACGCTACGGTCGCTCTCATGACTGGGGAGAACGTCCTCGCCGTACCCGATGAGCGGGCGATCCGCGACCAGCTCCAGCAGTTGGTCGTTGACGACCTGCTGGGGCCGCTCGGTGGACTGGCAGAGGAGTTCTCCGCCAGGGAGAATCCGCTGGACCGTTACGTTCTCGGGCGGCTGGCCCCCAACGGCGTCTCCGTCGATCCGGCCACTGAGGACACCTTCGCCGAGGCCACCGAATCGGACGCGGCGGAGGGAGGCCCCGAGCCGACCGCCCCGAACGTGCCCAGCCTGGCACCGTCCGCGCTCGGCTTCACCACCAGCGTGCCGCCATCGGTCCCCGAGCTGCGGGTCACCGCCGCCTGGGGCAGCTACGAAACCGGGATCAACGAGCGGGCGGAGCACGCCGGCGGCAGGGTCTGGCGGCGGCACCAGCGCGGCGGCACGGTCACCGTGCCCCTGCACGAGGGGCCGATCGCCCCGCTGTCGGTGGACGCGGCCCAGCCGAAAGTCGTGGTGCGGGGCCGCGTGCGTCGCCTGGGCGACATCTGGCTGGTCTCGCTCTTCCTGGAGAACCGCGAGCACAGCGACTCGCCGCGCCAGGCTACGCGGTGGATCTTCCAGGTCGCATTGACCGCGACCGGCCCGACGGACGGCGAGCCGGTCTTCGTGCAACGGCCGGAGCAGGTCACCGGCGGCGACGACGCCGACCAAGCGGAGCGACTCCGGCTGGCGATGGCCTACCGGTTCCACCCCGAGTTCGCGGTGGGGCACGGCACGGCCGTCCGCGCCGAGCCGGCCTCCACCGACCCGCTGCGGGCCCATCGGATATGCACCACCACCGTCCCGACGCACGAGCTGCCGTTCACCGACGTGCCCAGCAGCGAGCAGGACCATGACCTGCCCGAGCTGGCCGACGTGGAACTGGACATGCGGCGGCTCGCCGAGCTGGCAGCCAGCCCGGTCGAATCCCTCACGGCAGCGTTACAGCCCCTCGTCACCGGCTACCGGGCGTGGATCGACCGCAACGAGGCGAGCACCGCCGACCCGCAGCGGCAACTCGACGAGTACGGCCCGCAGGTACGCGACGCGCTGCGCGACGCCCGGGAAGCGGCCGACCGGATCGCCGCCGGCATCAGGTTGCTCGCCGCCCCGGACCCGACGGCCCGAGAGGCATTCGGCTTCGCCAACCGGACGATGTACCTGCAACGCGTGCACAGTGTGGTCGCCGCCCAGCGGCGGGAGCACCCCAACCTTCCGTTGGCGCAGGCGGTCGCCGACGCCGATCGGCCGGAGAACCACCGGTGGCGTCCGTTCCAGTTGGCCTTCGTCCTGATCAGCCTGCCGGCCCTGGCCGACCCCCGGCACCCGGAACGGGGTGACGACGTCGAGCGCGCCATCACCGACCTGCTCTGGTTTCCCACCGGTGGCGGCAAGACCGAGGCGTACCTCGGTCTCACCGCCTTCACCATCGCGGTACGTCGCCGCCAGCCGGACTTCGGTGGGTTGAACGGCCGGGCCGGGCTCGCGGTGCTGATGCGGTACACCCTGCGCCTGCTCACCATCCAGCAGTTCGAGCGTGCTGCGACCCTGATCTGCGCGGCGGAGTCCCTGCGCCGCGCAGACCCGCAGACCTGGGGCGAGACGCCAATCCGGATCGGGCTGTGGGTCGGCGGCCGGGTCACCCCGAACCGCACCCAGGACGCGAAGGACTGGCTGGACGAGCGGCGGCGAGGGCGGTCGCACCGGGGCATCGGCTCACCGCATCAGCTCACCAGTTGCCCCTGGTGCGGCACGAAGGTCGAGCCGGGCCGGGACATCAAGGTGGAGCGGGACCACTGGCGGACCCTGGTGCTCTGCTGCAATGTGGAGTGTCCCTTCAGTGAGGCGGGCAGCTATCCGTTGGGCGGCGACCAGGTCGGGCTGCCGGTGATCCTGGTCGACGAGGAGCTCTACCGCCATCCCCCGGCCCTGTTGATCGCCACCGTCGACAAGTTCGCCCAGCTGCCGTGGAAGGGTGAGACCGCTGCCCTCTTCGGTCGGGTCGCCAAGCACTGCCAGCAGCACGGCTATCTCACCGAGGACCTCGAATCCACCGACTGGGAGCGCAGGCGCCACCGGCCGGGCAACCGGGTCGTCCCCTGCGGGCGGCTGCGTCCGCCGGACCTCATCATCCAGGACGAGCTGCACCTGATCTCCGGGCCGCTCGGGTCTCTGGTCGGGCTCTACGAGACCGCGGTGGACCGGCTGGCCAGTTGGGAGCCGGCCCCCGGGCACTGGTCCCGGCCGAAGGTGATCGCCTCCACCGCCACCGTGCGCCGCGCCCAGCAGCAGATCGGGGCGCTTTTCAACCGGCGTACCCGGATCTTCCCACCGTCGGGGCTCGACGCCTCCGACAGCTTCTTCGCCCGGCAGCGCGAGACCGAGGACCATCCGGGCCGCCGCTACATCGGCATCTGCGCGCACGGCAACCGGCTCCGGTCGACCCTGATCCGGGTCTACGTCTCCGTGCTCGGCGCGGCACAGAAGCTCCACGAGACCTACGGTCGCAATCCGGTCACCGACCCTTACATGACGTTGGTCGGCTACTTCAACAGCCTGCGGGACCTGGGCGGCATGCGCCGGCTGGTGGAGGACGACGTCTCCAGCCGGCTGGTCCGCGCCGACGAGCGCGGGCTCGCCCGGCGGTACGACCCCTACCTGGAGGAGCTGACCTCACGGATGCCCTCGGACGCCATCCGGCCGCTGCTGGACCGGCTCGCGCTGCGCTTCGACGGCATTCGGCCCAAGGGCGCTCCCCGGCCGGTCGATGTGCTCCTCGCCACCAGCATGATCGCCGTCGGGGTCGACATCGCCCGGCTCGGCGTGATGGTGGTGGCCAACCAGCCGAAGTCCGCCGCCGAATACATCCAGGCGACGAGCCGGGTCGGGCGGCGGGCGCCGGGCCTCGTGTTCACCGTCTACAACTGGGCCCGCCCCCGCGATCTGTCGCACTACGAACGGTTCGACCACTTCCATGCCACGGTCTACCGCCAGGTCGAAGCCCTGTCGGTGACCCCGTTCGCGGAGCGGGCCATCGACCGGGGACTGACCGGGGTGCTGGTGGCCCTGGTCCGCGATCTGGAGAGCACCTACAACGGCAACCTGCGGGCGCGCGATTTCGACCGGCACGGCAAGCTCGCCGACCACGTCGTACGGTTCCTCAAGCGTCGCAGCGAGGTGGCCGCCGACAACACGGTTCGCCAACGGGTGGAGGACGAGCTGGAGGCCCGCCTCGACCTGTGGGCGCGGGAGCGGGCCCGGCCCGCTCGGCGGCTGGCCTACGACAAGCCGTACCACAGCGACGATGTCGCCGGGCTGTTGCACCGCCCGGAGGAGGGCCGGTGGGCGCAGACCACCTGCCCCACCTCGCTGCGGGACGTGGAGCCCGGTATCCAGCTTCAGCTACAGCTCGGCGCTGTCGGGGACGATCCACCGCCATTCGTTCCACCCACCGTGGGCGCTGCGGGGTTGTCCTCGTGAGCAGTTCACAGCCGCGCAGCCTGCGGGTCGGCGCGCTGCGCCCCAACCAGCTACTGCACACCTACGGCGTCGGCTCGGTCGCCGATCTGCCCAGCCTGTCGGTGCTGACCCTGGGGCTGGCGCACTGGGATCTCACGCATTCCGCCACGGTCATCGAGGACAGGCTGCTCGCGACGATCCGGCGCAGCCTCGGCGACCAGGTGGAGAGTCTCCGGCTTCCGCCGCACCTGCCCGAGACCTCCGACGCATTCGCCGACTGGACTCGGGTGGGTGTGCCGGTGGCGCTCTTCCCCACCTGGCTGCGCTGCTCGGACACCCGGTGCAACCGACTCGCGCCGGCGGATTCCGGGCTGTTCGAGCTGCTGTCGTCCCCCTACCAGCCGGACCGGGCCCGCTACGTGCACAGCTGCCGGGGCAACGGCAACTCCCGCCCCACCGCAGTGCCGGCCCGGTTCGTGCTGGCCTGCGACAACGGCCACCTGGACGACTTCCCCTGGTCGTACGTCGTGCACGGCGGGACGGACCCGGGCCCCGGTCACTCGCTCACGCTCGCCGAACGCGGCAGCACCGGCGAGGCGGCCAACATCTTCATCTCCTGCGAGTGCAAGGCGGCCCGACCGATGTCGACGGCGATCGGTCTGCACGCCGAGCGGACCCTGCCTGCCTGCCGCGGACGCCACCCCCACCTCGGCACCTACGAGCCCTGCGACGCCCCCACCCGCACGCTCGCCCTGGGCGCCACCAACAGTTGGTTCGCCATGCAGCTGCGGGTGTTCAGTCTTCCCCGGGCCGAACATCCGGTCGACCAGGTCGTCGCCGACCACTGGCCGGACCTGTCTCTCCTCGCCGGGCTCGACGCCGTCATCGCCAAGCAAATCATGCCGACCCAGGGCTGCTGGGCTGAGCTGAAGCCGTACGGCGTCGACCGGGTCTGGACGGCGATCCAGCGACGCAGCAAGGCCGGGGCGGCCGACGAGCCCGACGAAGGCGACGACCTGCGCACGCCCGAATGGCTGGCTTTCACCGCCGGCACCAGCACCGAGCTACCCGACTTCACCACTCGTCCCGAGCCGGTGCCGCCCCAGCAGCGAGACTGGCTCCAGCACGTGGTCCTCGTCCCCCGGCTGCGGGAGGTCTCCGCACTGTACGGCTTCACGCGGATCGACTCCCCCGAATGGGACGTGCTCGACACACCGGACCGCCGGCGGGCGCCGCTGACCATCGGCAAGCCGACCTGGCTGCCCTGCGCCGAGATGCGGGGCGAAGGAATCTTCCTCCGTTTCGACGAGGATCGCATCGTCGAGTGGGAACACCGGCCGCAGGTCAAGCAACGGGAACAGTTGCTGACCCGCGCCCAGGACCTCTGGCGGGCGCAGCGCAGGCTGGCCTCCGAGCCGCACCCCGGTCCCCGGTACGTCCTGCTGCACACCTTCGCCCATGTGCTCATGCGCGAGCTTGCATTGGAGTGCGGATACAGCGCCGCCGGCATCGGGGAACGCATCTACGCCCGTGCCGACGACACTCCCATGGCCGGGGTGCTGCTCTACACCTCGGCACCGGACAGCGAGGGCACCCTCGGCGGCCTCGTTTCCCTGGGACGCACGGACAGGCTCGGCCCACTCATCGAACGTGCCCTGGACGCCGCCCGGCTGTGCAGCTCCGACCCGCTCTGCGCCGAGCACGACCCGACCGTGCACGCCCGCCTGTCGGCCGCCGCCTGCCATGCCTGCCTCTTCGCCGCGGAGACCTCCTGCGAGCGTGGCAACCACTATCTGGACCGGGCCCTGCTGGTCGACACCCTCACCGACCCCGGCTCCGGGTTCTTCGCCCAATGAGCCACGAGCGGTTCGCGGAGGTGATCGCCGACCTCGCCAGCAGACTTCCCGCCGATCATGTCACCGCCTGGGCTGGTGTGCTGATGCGCGTGGACACTCCCGACGACAATGTGGTAACCGCCGACCTGATCGGTGCCCGTCCCGGGTTCTCGGTCGGAACCTACGCAGCACGTCTGGTGAAGAGCTGGCGAGTCGAGGCACCCGACCTACCCGGTTCAGCGGTCGCTCTCGCCCTGCGCAGCGCCGCCCACCTGCATCGGTGCGCGGACGCGAGGCGCACCAAGCTGGCGGTCAGCGGGCCGACGAGTGCGGCCGTGCCGGTACGGCTCACCAGCTCCGTGGTCATCGAGGTCATCCGGGCGGCGCGAAGCAGCCTGCTCGTTGCGAGCTTTGCCGCGTACGGGGTCGCCGAGGTGGTCGCCGAACTGCGGTCTGCAGCCCTCCGAGGCGTACGCATCGATCTGATCCTAGAAAGCTCAGCCGAGGACGGCGGTGCCCTACGAGGGCCCGCGGGGGTCGCACTCACCTTCGCCGCTCTCCGTCACCAGGCGACGTTCTGGCACTGGCCGGCCGCACGACGAGCCGCCAGTGGGAACTCGCACGCTGCCCTGCACGCGAAGCTCATCGCCGCGGACAGCAGGGTCGCGCTGATCAGCAGCGCCAACCTCACCGACCGAGCGCTGTCTCACAACATTGAGGTCGGCGTAGTGCTCCACGATCCGGAGGTGGCGCGAAAACTCGTCGCACACTTCCAGGCCCTTACCGATTCCCGGAACGGCGTGTTGCAGCAGCTCATCTAAGCGGGCAGATTCCAACGAAGTAGATCAATCTAGACTAGGGGTGACGAAGGCGAGGGCCGGCGACCGATCCGGCGGCGTCGCGTACGCGCTACAAACCTAAGCGCGCTACCGGATGAACGGTTAGGGCAGGCTGCGGATCACGCCGGATTTTGTCGCGCCACGTCGGCGCGGGACAACCGACGCGGTGGCTTCGGCCGCAGCGTGGGATAGCTCGGGTAGGACGTCTCCGTAGAACTTGGCGGTGAAGTGTGGGCTGGAGTGGCGGAGCCGGTTGGAGATGATCTTCATCTGGACGCCGGCGGCGAGGCCCATGGTGGCGGCGCCGTGGCGGAGGTCGTGGAGTCGGATGGGTGGTAGCCCGGCTTGGGTGGCGAGGTGGTGGAAGTGGTCGGTGACGTCGGCAGGGTGGAGCCGGCCGCCCGTTGGCGTGGTGAACACGAGCCCGGTGGTGGTCCAGGAGATACCGGCGGCGAGGCGTTCGCGGTGTTGCCGGGTGCGGTGGGCGCGCAGCACTGCGACGGTTTTCGGTGTCGAGGGCGACCGCGGCTTCGCTGTCGGTGGTTTTGGGTGTGTCGATGGCGGTGGCCCAGCCGTGATGGACGAGTTGCCAGCGGACGGTGAGGGTGTGGGCGTCGAGGTCGAGGTCGTCCCAGTGCAGGCCGCAGGCTTCCCCGCGGCGGAGGCCGGTGAAGGTGATGAGGTGGTAGAGGGCGTAGAGGCGGTCGTTGGCGTCGTGGGTGTGGTCGAGGAATCTGCCGGTGTGTTCGGGGGTCCAGATCATGACGGGGCTGGGGGTCTTGCCGGTGTCGCGCCAGGTGCGGATGCGTTGGTCGGTCCAGATGGTGGGCTTGGGTGGTCGGGCTGTGGGTAGTTCGACCATGAGCGCGGGGTTGGTGTCGATGTAGCGGTGGCGGCGCATCGCGTCGTTGAGGGCCTTGCGCAGGATCACGTGCAGGGTTCTCGGGCCGACGATCCGCTGGTTCTTGACCTGGTCGCGTTTGGCGGGGTCGCGGCTGGTACGCAGGGTGGCGATGGTGGTGTTGCGTTCGGCGATGACGTCGTACATGGCGTCGATGTGGCCGGGCGGAGTCGGTCGATGCGTAGGTGGCCGAGGTGCGGGATGAGGTACAGCCGGATGTGCCCTTCGTAGGAGCGCAGGGTGCCGGTCTTGATGTTCTTGCGTCCGGCGAGCCAGTCGGTCAGGTACGCCTCCATCGTGGGCAGCTCGGTCGGGGTGATGTCCAGGTGCAGCGCGCGCCGGACCTGGTCCGGGCTGGGAACGGGTGCGCCGGTCTTGACGGCTGCCTCGATCAGGTCGCCGGTCTTGACGGTGGTGTGCGGGTCGGTGGGGTCGGGGACTGCGAGCGCGGCCCGGAGGCGGTCCAGGACGGCGTCGGCGTCGGCCTGGGTGGCGTACGGGCCGTGTCGGAGTGGGCGGCGGGTGCCGTCGGCGCGGGCGGGGATCTCGATCTGCCAGTGCCAGTGGCCGTGGGTGCGGGACCAGCCGCCGCCGGGCCGGCGAAGCTGGGGACAGGAGCGTCCCAGTCGCCGGCCCGTGACGCTGTCGCGGCAGCCGCAGCGTTTGAAGGTGTATCCCTTCACTCATCGTCTCCTGGATGCTTCGTATGGTGCCGCCAGCGGTGTCGGGTGGAATCCGCTGGTGGCGGGGTCATCGCATCTACGCTCACCTTCGCGTCGGCATCAAGTCGCCCGCCGCCGGTGGCGTCGGCGTCGGGTTGGAGGAGTTGAAGCAGAGCGGCGACCGGGACGATGATGCGGCTGCCTGCCCGGATCAGCGGTATGGGGAACTGGTTGGTGGCGGCGAGCCGGTACGCCTGGGATCGGCTGATCCCGAGCACCGAGGCGGTGGTGGCGAGGGTGGTGGTGACGCCGAGGGCACGGATGCGCTCGATCGTCCATACCTCCCCGACACTGGGTGCGGTGGGGTTGTCGGTCGTGGTGCGGGTGGTCTGGTCAGCGTGATTCGTTGGGCTGTTCATGATCAGGCTTCTCCTAGCGGTGAGTTGGATGGCTGTGCGGTAGGAGCGGGTTAGCCCCGTCGGGGTCGACCGGCGCAGGGGTGGCTGCTCCGCCACCGTTGCGCCGCTCCGGTGACAGAGGCGATGGCGTCGGGTTGGTCGGCACGGCCGGGCTAGCGATCAGCTCAGGTGGTGCGGACGATTCGACCTTGAGGGTCTTGAGGAGTTCGGATACTCGGGTGTTGGACACGGTGTGACCGGCTGCGCGGAGGGCTTCGGCGAGTGCTGCCCGGGTCAGTGCCTGACCGTCCGCGGCGAGCCGGTCCCGGACCTTGCGCGCCGCCGGCAGCAGCTCGGCCACGTCGCCGGACGGCTGCGCGGACCGTCCCCGGTCCGCTCGCTGCCGGTTCCGTCCGCCGTGTCGGCGAGGAGGCTCCGGTGAGTGGACGGTCCGGGTCCGGGACAGCCGCTTCCCCGGCGTGACAGCGGACCGGGTCGCCTCGACTGGTCCGCTGTCCGGAACGGTCCGCCCGGCCTCGTCCAGTCGACCGTCCCCAACCGTCCAGGCGGGGTTGGCGGGCGTGGCGGTGCTGGTCCGGCCGAGGGCGATCTTGACCATGACGAGGAATCCGAGCGCGGGTACGGCGGCGGCGACCCACCCAATGACCGAGGGTTCGGCCTCGACGACCTGCGCCGCCAGGGACAGGGTGACCGCGCACGCCAGCACGGTGGCCGGGAAGACGGTGGAGGTGTGGGCGCGTTTGCGGCGGCGCAGTTCCAGTCCGGAGGCGATGGACATCAGCTCTAGGACGATCGCGTCGGCCCAGGCCAGCCAGCCGGGTTGGCCGTGCGCGGCGGCTACGTTGTGGACGTGGGTGAAGCTGGCCGCCCCGGCCGCGCCGCCGATGGCCAGCATGATGACGACCTGGACGACGCCCTCGACGCGACTGCCGCGCGGACTGGTGTCTGGGTCAGGGATCGGTGCTGTCGTGGCCCATCACCTCCCCGACCCCGGACAGGGGTTCCGGTCCGTCCGTCAGTCGCAGGAGGCGGGACCGGATGGCGGACCAATCCGGCGTCGGACAACAGTCGGGACGGGGACCGGACACCGGTCGCGGACCGCCCGACGCGGACGCCGGACCGAGAAGTGGTCCGCCGCTGTGGGAGCGGACGGCTGGTGCTCTCACGGATCTGTCAGCGCCGACCGCGCTGCTCACGACAGATCCGTGACAGACGCCGGCCGTTGATGTCCGCTCCGCCGCGGAGGTACCGTCCACGGCCCTCGGACCATCGCCGATCACGCGGCCTCGCCCGCCCGGCTGGAGACGTCAACGGCATACCCGGCCAGATCCGCCAGCCGCAGCCGCTGCCCTTCCCTGCCGGCCACGGCCCACACAGCCCCTGCCAAGCTCAGGCCCGTCGTCGCGGCGTGGTCGCGGGCGCCGGTGGCGACCGGCACCGACAGCGGCCCGTCGGCCAGCACGCGGCGTAGGTTGCGCTCGCGGGCGGCCGAGTGCAGCCAGAACAGCACAGGCCACGCCCGCCCGATCTTCACGAACAGCTCCCGGTAGCCGTCCACCTTGCCGGCCAGGATCGACAACTGCTCGGCGCCGGTGTCGTACTCGACGAAGAACGGCACCTCGACACCGTTCTCAATCCACCGGCCGTAGCCGTCCGGACGGACCCGCGGCTGGTACGCCCGCACCAGTCCCGGATCCTGCCGGCTGGTGAACGTCCCGGCGCGCTGGCACACCGCCTCCGGCAACCACTCCACCAAGCCGGCACTGGGATGGGTACGGGCGTGCCCGGCCAGGTCGGTGAAGAAGCCGTTCACCCCGAGGCGGTGCGCGAGGCTGCGGGTCGACGTCCAGCGCCGCCGCTCCACCCGGGCGTGGTCCCGCCGGGGTGGGCGTTCGTCGCGGCTGGCGGCGACGACCTCGGCGCCAAGTTGGTCGATGACGTAGTGGTACGGGTACGAGCCGCCGTCGGCCCGTTGCGGTCGGAACCGGGCGACGAGGCGCAGCCGGTACAGGGTCCGCAGCCGCCGCTGGCAGAAATCCAACGACGGGAACAGGGCGGTCGCGAGCTGGAACGACGTCAACACGCCGTGGTCGTACAACCAGCCCAGCAACACGCGGTCACAGCCGGTCAACTGGGACTGGACACGAAGAACCGGATCATCCACCAGCTACCACCTCCTTCCTGTACGGATGCCGGCCCCAGGGGGAGAGACCCGAGACCAGACAGGGTCTGTCGCAGGACAAGCCGATCGCGTAGTCAGCCGGACCGACCTGCGGTGTGAGAGGGAACAGGGGGGTCCGTCCAGGGGTCCGGCTGAAGACTGACGTCAACGCTGACGCCAAGCCCGACCCCCGAACGGGGATCAAGCCGGAACTCATCACTGTCAATGCCTACGGCAGTAGGTGAAGGTTTCGACGAAAGCACGAGAACTCCTTGGTTGAGGTGTGGATGTGGTGCTGATGGCTTGGAGCGTGCCGAAGCGGAAGGGCCGGTGAGAGGCCGGCGCCGCCCCTGCCGCGGCGGGGTCCGCGGCACATGACTGCCCGCTGCCGGGAACAGCAGCGAAACGAATGGCCTTGGGCAAGCGCGCGGAAATAGCCGTTGGCCGGGCGAGGGTTAGCCTCTCGGTCATGTCCGCCCCTGCACCGCGTCCGTTGCTGTTCCTCGACGTGGACGGCACCGTCATCCCGCTCGGAACACCCACGGCGGCTCAGCCGGGCGTGCCGCATGGCAACACCCAAGTACCGGCCCTACCAGCTGACGCCCATCCCCTGCTGCACAAGGTCGATCCGGAGCACGGCCGCCGACTGGCCGCCCTGCCATGTGATCTCGTTTGGGCGACAACCTGGATGAACGACGCGAACGACGTGCTCGCACCCCGGCTCGGGCTGCCGGCCCTGCCGGTCGTCGACTGGCCCGACTCCGACGAGGTCGGCGTCCTGCACTGGAAGACCCGTGGGCTGGTCGAATGGGCGCAGGGACGCCCCTTCGTCTGGGTCGACGACGAGATCTCCCACGCCGATCAACAGTGGGTGTCGACTCATCACCACGCCCCGGCCCTGCTGCATCAGGTCGATCCCCGTCGCGGGTTGACCCACTACGACTTCACGGTCATCGAGAGCTGGCTCCGGCGGGCGCGGTAGCGCGAGCTCCACGCCGTCGCAGTCGCCGTGCTTGACGAGTTGTCTGACCACCCGGGACCGACGTTGGCGAACGGTGCGCCGAAACGGCGACACGGTAGCCGGCTTGGCTGCTCTACGGGGACGAAACGTTCGGAAGCAGGTCGTCGTCGCGTCCGGCCTGGGGTAGCCCAGCGGCAGCGGCGATGACTGTGACGGCCTCGTTCAGTCCGGTGGTCTCGGGTAGGACGATTTCGTCGGGCCAGCCCAGGACGTCATGAGCGGCGTACCAGCCGCTCATGTCCTCGGCGGTGAACTCGCTGGCCTGCGGGCGGGTGAGGTGCCGGCGCAGGGTCTCGGCCAGGGACACGTCGAGATAGCAGAACAGCGACCGGCCGCGGTGGCCGTCCCGCAGAGAGGTGAGCATGCTGCGGTAGCGGCTGCTGTGCAGGATGCCTTCCAGCACGACGTGATAGCCGTGGTCCAGCGCGAACCGGACGGTCTGCGCGATCAACGCCGGTGCGGCACCGCCGGGCAGATCCCGTTCGCGCAGCACGATTCGGCGCAGGTAGTCCTGCTCGACTAGGGCGCAGCCCCGGCCGTGCCGGCGTCGTAGCTCGCGGGCGATGCTGCTCTTGCCTGAGCCGGAGTTGCCTCGGATGCAGACGAGGATCGTGTCCGGGCTGCCAGTGGGTTCAGCGAGCACGACCCCTCCTCGGCTTCACTCGTTGCGCACGGTGAGGTTGAGGGCGGCGACGGTCAGCTGGGTGAGGTCAGTAAGTTGGTCCTCGCCGAGGGTGACGCCGCGCAGGTTGTCCAGCGGCGTCTTGAGACCGTGGACCCGGCTGCCCCGCAGGTCGGCGCCGTCGAGGTGGCAGGAGTCAAATTCCAGGCCGGCGAGCTCACACGACCGCAGCGCGACGCGAGGTAGTCGGCAGGACGACCACGCGCCGTTGGTGAGAGTGCACTCGGTGAACGCGACTGAGCCCGCAGCGGTGACGCGTTGGAAGGTGGCGTAGTCGAAGCGGCAGCCGTCGAATAGGACGTCCTTGAGGCGTACGTCGGTGAGTCTGGTGCCGGTGAACCGGGAGCCGGTGATCGCGCACCGTTCGATGGTGATGCCGGTCAGGGTGGCACCGGAGAAGTCGGTGCGGGTGATCTCGCAGCCGTAGAGGCTGCCGGCTTCCCAGGTGCTCTCGCTCAGGTCCACGCCGGTGATCAGGCTGCTGCGGATGCTGGCGTCCTCAAGGTGGGAGCCGTGCCACCCTGCACCCTCGACGAGGGCCTCGGTGAGGTCGCCGGCCAGGTCCGTCGTGGTGTCGAGGTCGTCTGGTTCGAGGTCCGGCAGCAGGACCTTCACATCGCCGATCGTGGTGGTGCGCATGTTTCCTCAACCTGTGCGGGCGCGGGGTGGGCACGCCACCCCGCGCGTCCCGTGGTGCGGGCTACTTCTTCTTGTTCCAGTTGTCCCAGCCGGGTCGGCTGTCGAACTTACCCTTGTTGGCCCAGGTGGGGCGGTTGTCGAACTTCGCCGCGTCGATCGGCTCTACCGACCGCTGAGGGTCGACGCCGAGGCGGGCGAGTTGCTCAGGTGCGGCGTTGACGAGGACCGCGAGAGCGTTGGTCATGGGGCTTCTCCTTGCGGGGTGAGGTGATCCGCGGCGGCGCGGACGAGGGCCTGTCGGGTGGTTCGGCAGTAGGTGGTCTCGCGGGCGGTGAACGTCGCGTGCTCGAAGTAGCGGTTGCCGGCCTGGGCGCCCCGGCAGAAGTCGTAGAAGGCGCAGTGGTCGGCGCAGTCGTTGAGGGCCACGACGAACTCGGCGACATAGTCCAGGTCGCCGGCGCGGGCGAGCATGGCGGTGATCGGCTGGTGGAGGACGTTGCCGGCGATGAAGTCGCCGTATCGCGGCTCGGTGATGCCGAGGAGCTCCGGTGACAGCAGCACGACCTGCCCATCCCAGGAGACGGTCGGGATCGGCTCATACGGCGCGTGGTCGACGCGGCCAGCGCGGGTGGCGGCGAGGTAGTCGGCCAGCCGGTCCACGTCGCGGATCCGCAGCGGGCTGCCGCCGACGCGACGTGCGATGAGGTGCTGCCAGAACCGGTACGCGGCATCCTCCGCCACCGGCGCCCGGTCGGCGCCCTCCTGCTCCTCGATGTTGAAGCCCACCGACTCGCAGCCGGGCAGGCCGGTGAAGAAGTCGACGAGGGCGTCCGCGTGGTCGATGGTTTCCGGGGTGACCACACAGATAACCGAGTACCTCAGCCCCGCTTCGGCCAGGGTCTGCATGCCGCGCAGGGTTCGGGCGTCCGTTCGGTTGCCGGCCCGGTCGAGGCGGTTCCGGTTCAACGCGCCCGGTCCGTCGATGCTGACCCCGACCTCGAACCCATAATCGGTGAACAGCTCGCACCACTGTCGATTGATCAGCGTCGCGTTCGTCTGGATCTCGTGACGCACCATCCCCGCGCGCCGCAGCTCCTCAAACGGGGCCAGCAGGCCCCGGAACAGCCCGATGGGTGTGGCTGTGGGTTCACCCCCGTGCCACACGACGCTCACGGGATGACCGCTGTTCTGCTGGGCGATCGACTCGGCACAGGCCCGCGCGACCGCGGCGCTCATCAGGCGGAGGGATCTCCGGTCGGGCAGGTAGCAGTAGGTGCAGTCGAGGTTGCAGAAGGTCGTTGGCTGCACGACCAGGGTGTGGAAGCTGCCGGCGATCGCCGGCTGGTCGGTGGCGTTGATGAGGCCGATGCCGTTCACGAGGAGCCCTGTTCGGTGCTGCCGGCCGTGGTGGTGCTGACGCGGTAGGCGTGGGTGTGGCGGGCGGGCCAGCCGAGGAACCGGTCGAACATGTCGGCGGCGCTGCCAGTGACGCTCGGGTTGAGCCGGTACAGGTCGTCGATTGCGTCGTGCAGGCAGCTGGCCAGGTAGAGGAATAGGCTCACCGGCACTTCTCGGTACTCGGCCAGGAGCGCGAGCTTCGCCGCGCCGCAGGGCCACGGCTGCCCGCATCGGCGGCACAGCCACAGCGGGCGCATCGGCAAGTGTTCCACCTCGGCTGGCGCGAGCCGGTTCGCTGCGAGACGGCGTTGCGGCCCGGTCACCGGCGACCGCCCTCGCGGGCCTGCTGCTCGAACAGCCGACGCCACACGAAGGTGAGCAGCGGCGGGTCAGCGGGCCACACCTGCCCCGGTGAGGCCGTCCACCTGGGCTCGGGGCGCCGGGACTGGCCGGCCATGGCGTTACGCGAGACGTACACCGTCATGCCGCCACCCCCACCAGGGACGATGAGCGGCGGGCTCGCCGGGGGAAGGGCGGGCCCGCCGCCGCACCACGGCGGCTGGGAGCAGACCGCCGATCACCCACCCGCGCAGCCCTCATGGCGGTACGCAGGCGGGGAAAGCGCCGAGACAGTTCGCTCCTGGACAGGCCGAGCCAGCGGCCCAAGCCGTGGTGTGGTGCGCCGCTCATCGATCCCTCCATCTGCAGCTCCCTGTCAGTCATCCCTAACACCGGCATCGACACGCGCCGGTGATCCGGGGTGAACTGAACGTAGGGGCGGCCGGTACGGAGGACCGGGAAAATCCGTACCGGGTCCGGCGGGCTTCAGCGGGCAGGGTGATGGTGTGCGAGGGATGACGGACGACATGACGATCGGCCAGCGCGTCGCCTTCTACCGGCGTCGGCGAGGGCTCTCCCAGGAGGTGCTGGCCGGTCTGGTCGGCAAGACGCAGGAGTGGTTACGCAAGGTCGAGACGAACCGGGCCGACCTGGACCGGCTGTCGGTCATACGCGCGATCGCCAAGGCCCTCGACGTGTCCCTCGGCGACCTGATCGGCGCCCCGAGCCTGTTCGAGTGGTCGGACGACTCCGGACGCGAGACCATCCCCGCCTTGCGGGCCGCGCTTCACGACTATCGTCACCTCGCGCCGGCGCTTGCCAGCACGGGAGACGTCGAGGCACCTGCCCTGCGCGAGATCGAGAACGACGTAGCCGAGATCTGGACCGCCTACCAGCACTCCCGTTATGGCACCCTTGCCCGCCGGCTGCCCTACCTCATCCACGACTGTCTCACCGCCACTGAGGCGTACGACGGAGACGACGGCCAGCGCGCGCACGCGATGACCGCCTACGCGCACCAGCTCGCCGCGTTGTTCCTCACCAAACTCGGCGAAGGTGACCTCGCGTGGACCGCCGCCAGCCGAGGGCTGGCGGCCGCTAACGCCAGCCACGATCACGTCGTCATCGGCTCACTTAGCCGCTCCGCCGCGCACTCGCTGGCGTCCATCGGTGAGTACGCCCAAGCCCGCGGCCTCGCCGCCACGGCGGCGCGGTTCCTGGAACCCCGGCTCGTCAGGCCGACTCCGCAGCTGCTGTCGGTCTACGGCAGCCTGCACCTCGTCTGCGCGCTGGCCGCCGCTCGAGACGACGACCGCGCCTCGGCCGACACCCACATCACCGAGGCCGATGCCGCCGCACAGCGACTCGGTGCCGATGGCAACCACGTGTGGACCGCGTTCGGGCCGACCAACGTGTCGATCCACAAGACCACCGTGGCGATGGAACTCGGCGACGTACAACGCGCCATCGCCATCGGCGCCCCACTCGACACCAGCACCGTGCCCGTCGAGCGGCGGGTCCGGCACGCCATCGAAACCGCCCGAGCCCTCGCCCGATGGAACCGCATCGACGACGCGCTCGCCGCGCTCCTAGACGCCGAGACCCTCGGGCCCGACCAGGTGCGCTACCACCAGCTCTCCCGCGACCTCGTCCGAGACATCCTCACCCGCCCCCGGCCACCACGACTGGCCGTCGAACTCAGCGACCGAATGGGCGTCCGGACGGGAGGCCCCCGCTGGTAAATGGACTCAGATCAACCGGCTCGTGTAGCCGACTGCCACCAGGCGCTCGAAGGCCGCCCGCACCTCGTCCGGCATCTCCTGCGGGATCGCGAACCCGCGCTCGGCGTACACCTCGATCCGCTGCGTGTCGCCGACCAGCATGTCCACCACCCGCCGCGGGTCGCCAATGCTGCGCACGTAGTCGTCCAGTTTTAGTGGATTCGAGGCGCACACCACATCGACCTCCGGCCAGATCAGCCTGCAGGTGGCGTAGGCCCGACGCTGTTGGTAGGGCCGCGACATGATCAGCACCGACTTCACCGGAATCTGGTGTTCGGTCAGGAGCTGACGCGAGTACTCCAGGTTCTGAGCGGTGTTCGTGGCACGCGGCTCCACGAGAATCGCTTCCCCGGGTACGCCCTGCTCGATGGCGTACTCGCGGTAGTGCACTGCTTCTCCACGCGGAAAACGCTCGACGGTCGTCGGGGCGTTCGCGCCGGTGAACACGATCCTGGGGAACAGGCCCTCGTGAAACAAGCGCGTCGCGATGACAGCCACCCCGAGGTCATGACTGCCCAATCCGATCCCCACGTCGCACGGGCGCAACTCGTGACGCATGTCGTGGTAGCGCCACAGCGTCTCCACATCAGCCCGGATCGCGTCAGGGATCGCCTCGGCAGGTGCCTCTGCATGCCGGTTCATCAGCACCTACCAGGTCCGGTCCGCGCTGGTTCCCTCATGCCGCCAGCGTAGGGCTAGCAGGGCAGCAGGACGCCGCTGACTCCAGCACCACGCCGCTGACCTCGTCAGGACCAGAGGGCTGGCGGCGGCCAAGGCATCGTGAAGGGCTGCGGTCAGTATCCGACCTCGACGAGGCAACGCCTGCCGCCTTCGCCCGGCACCTGCCACACCTGCTCGTCCGGCCAGTGGCGATACAACAGCTGCCGTGTGGTCGTGGCGACAGCGTTCGGCAGCGGCCCACGAAACAGGTCGGCCTGCAGTCGTTCCTCCCGCTCGGCGTCCTGCGCGATCAGCAGAACCGCCCCGACCGGCACCAGCCGGTCCGCACGCCGGTAGCCGGCCAACAGTCCACCCAGCCCTGACGCCGGCCGCTCATGCTCGGCGACAACGTCGCCGACCGGGCCACGGTCGACGTGTACCAGGAACCGCAGGCACCGCCCGTCCTGCAGCCATATGCCGTAGCCGTCGGCCCGCAACTGCGCGAGGTCGTGCTGGCGCAACCATGACGAGGTCTCCATCGTCGCCAGCCACTGGAACAGCTCGCACCGCCCCGGGTTGCGCCGCGACACCTCGATCAACGGCAGGAACAGCAGGGCATCCGCCCTGCCGGAGGGCCGCTGACCCAACCGCAGCGGAACCGGCCGCCCCGACGCCGTCAGGGCGCGGCGGAGCACCTCCGTCCCCTCGGCCGTGACCTCGTACCACCAGGTGTGGGTCCGGTCCTCCGGCGAGCGTTCACGGCGCACCAGCCCCGCCTCGTGCAGCCACACCAGGTCGCGGTGGGCCGTCAGCCGCGACACCGCACAGACGAGCGCCACGTCCAGCGTCGACGCGGAACCGTGCTGCGCCAGGTACGACAGGATCCGCCACCGCCGCGGGGACAACCGCCGCGCGGCACCCTGGTCGCCCATCCCCTGATGATCCCTCCGAGCCCCGGCGGTCCGACATCCTGTTTCCCACAGCCTCAACAGAGAGTGATCGATGCTCTGACCGGGTGATCGGAAGTTGGGACCGCCGTGGCCGGAGACAGCGCCCGCCGTGGGCCGTTGGGCCAGGCGTCGGCGAGCCGTGCGAGCACCCACATACCCAAACCGTGGTTTTGGGGCCGATTTTGGAGATCACTGTTCAATGAATCAGCCGAAGAGCCGAGGACGAAGGAAGCGAAGCGGTCAAACCGGGCCACCAAAAGTTGATCTCCAAGGAGAGCACTGCACCGCCAGCACCGATCGCCAGAAACGCCTGACACGCGACTTCCCGGCTCGAGATGAAGCGCCACACGCCGAGAATTGGTTACCGAAAGTGACGGATTCACGCGAGCCTCTGCACCAGCGTTCGGCCGAGCAGCCACCCCTCGCCCCGGCCGGCTGGCGCCAACTTCCCCTAGATGTGAGACTGTCGATGTAACTAAATGTGCCTGGACAGATGCATTTAGCGATGTGGGTGGTTCCGTTGGAACAGCTTCCATTGTGGGGACCGAGCACCGACGAAGAGCCGAGACCGAAGCCGGTCCTGACGCGACCAGCGAAACTCCGCCTGCTGATCACCGTGAAGGCGGCACCCATCCCCTCCGCGCGGTACGGGGAGACGGTCTGCGTCGGGGCACTAGGCATGGACCCACCCTGGACGGGCTGGATTCGCCTTTACCCGGTCCACCATCGTCACCTCGGCGACGACGGCACGTTCCGCAAGTACGACATCATCCAGGTCGACGCGCGGCCGGCCAGGGACGACCCACGGCGCGAGAGCTGGAAGCCGATCGTGGACACCATCACCATCGAACGGCACCTCGCCAGCCGGCAGTCGCGTCGACACCTCCTCGATCCACTCGTCGAAGACTCCATGTGCCGGCTCAACGCACAGGCCCCCGACGACCGGAGCGCACGATCGATCGCGCTGATTCGCGCGGCCGACATCTCGGATCTCCAGGTCAGACGACATCGCGGCTGGTCGGCGGAGGATCGGAAGAAGATCGCTCGCTACTTGGATCAGCTCGACCTACTGGAACCGGCCAAGCGCAGCCCGCTTCATGCACCGCGCTTCACCGGCACCTACCGCTACCGATGCGCCGACCGCCGTTGCCGCGGTCACGAGCAGACACTCCGAGACTGTGAGTTCGTCGCCCTGCAGCGCCGCCTCGGCCAGCTCACCGACGCGGAGGCCGAGGAGCAGCTGAGAGATAAGTTCTTCACCCAGCTCTGTGCCGCCGACCGCGACGTCGCCTTCTACGTGGGCAACCAAGCGGCCAGACCGCAGTCCTTCAGCATCGGCGGCGTCTACGCACCGAGACGGCCCACCACCCGGTACCGACTGCACGTCAACCAATGACGTCGGCCAGCACGTCGGCATGGCACGCATCCTCGACGCGGCACCAGCACGCCAACTGCTTCCCCGTAAGCTCCCGCCGCGCCCGCTCAACAAGGGCCGGCTGCCCCACAAGCCACTGCCGATAGAGGCGTAACGCCTCCGCCCGATCATGCTTTCGCAGACTGAACGGGTTCGCCCAGGGAGAACGCCGCAACCCGAACCCCTGCCGCCCGACATACACGGCACCGGGCGGCACCACCGGGTGATAGAGGTCCCCCTGCACACGAACCCGCAGCTCTACCCCCACGCCGCTAGCGTAATCGCCAATGATCGGCCCCGCGTGGATGCTCGAAGGAAGCGCGTCGACGCCCGGGCGGGCAGATGCGCCAACGACCCCGCGGGCCCGACGCGGGCTGGCCACCTCAGAAAATGACGATGAGCCCAGGCGTCCACGGAAAACAACGACATGTCCCAGCAACGCCGGCCCGGTCCAACGGCTCCCGAGCACCCACCGAGCCACCACCACCCACGCCCGGACACGAAAAGGCCCTGACCGGCGTGGAACGCCTGGTCAGGGCCTTGATCGTTGGTGCGCCGCCAGGGACTCGAACCCCGAACCCGCGGATTAAGAGTCCGCTGCTCTGCCAGTTGAGCTAGCGGCGCTCGCTGACAACGGGAAGAAGATTAGCACGCCCGCCGAGCCGGGTTCCAATCCGATACCGGGGTCCACCCTTCGGACGAGCTTAACCGGCGAAAGCGACCAAAACGGTCACCTCATCCGGCGCGGGGGCGGGCGCGGGAGCGTCGATGCGGCACGATGTCCGCCAGGCACGCGAGGACAGGGGTGGGCATGGGCAGGTTCGCGCGGGCCGGGGCGACGGTGGGCGCCCTGGTCCTGACGGCGTCGCTGGCACTGACCGGGTGCGGCGGCGGCGACGAGGGGAAGAAGCCGGAGTTCGTGCCCGGCCAGCAGCAGGTCGGCGGCGTCTCGTCCTCCGCGCCCGACCCGAGCGTCGCACCCAGCGACAGCGCCGCCGCGCCGCCACTGACGGTGAGCCCGGCCGACGGCGCGAACGCCCGGCCGGTCAGCACCGAGATCAGCGCCCGCATCCCCGGTGGCGGCACCGTTTCGAAGGTGGTGCTCGCCACCGCCGACGGAACGAACGTCGCCGGGCGGATGCGGCGTGACGGCTCCAGCTGGGTGCCGTCGGCCGCGCTGAAGTACGGCACCAAGTACACCGCCACGGTCACCGGCGCCGGCAAGGACGGCCAGACCTACCAGGGCACCAGCACGTTCACCACGATGGCCAAGCCCAAGTCGATGATCGGCTCCGGCCTCTACATGTTCAGCGGCAAGACGTACGGGGTGGCCATGCCCGTGGTCGCCGAGTTCTCCCCGGGCATCCCGAAGAAGGACCGGGCCGCGGTGCAGAAGCGGATGTTCGTGCAGACCGACCCGCCGCAGCCCGGCGCCTGGCACTGGGTCGACAACGGCACCCAGGCGTACTACCGCGCGCCGGAGTACTGGAAGACGGGCACCACGATCACGGTCCGGCTGGCGCTGGCCGGGATCCCGCTGAGCAACGGCCGGTACGGCAACATCGACCGCAGCGCCACCGCCAAGATCGGCCGCGCGTTCGAGATGACGGTGGACAACGCGACCAAGCAGATGACGGTCTCCGAGAACGGCTCGGTCATCCGTACGCTGCCGGTCAGCCTGGGCAAGAAGAGCACCCCCTCCTCGAGCGGAACCATGGTGGTGATGGAGAAGAAGGAGTCCACCGTCTTCGACACCCGCAGCGAGCCGGACCCGGCCAACCGCTACGTCACCGAGATCGACTTCGCCCAGCGGATCACCTGGGGTGGCGAGTACATCCACGCCGCGCCCTGGTCCGAGGGTGTGCAGGGGCGCCGCAACGTCTCGCACGGCTGCGTCAACGTGTCGATGGCCAACGGCCGGTGGCTGTTCGGCAAGACGATGGTGGGTGACCCGATCACGGTGAAGGGCACCGAGCGCCGCCTGGCCTCGGGCAACGGCTGGACGGCGTGGAGCATGAGCTGGTCGCAGTTCGTCGCCGGCAGCGCACTGCCGGTTCCGCAGGGCGGGCAGCCGGCGCCGTTCTGACCGGCGTAACGTGGTCGGACACGCCACCTCCGACGAAGCGCCGGACGACAGGGGAATCGTTACACCCGCGCGGGGTGTTCCGTTTCACGTCCGGCAACGCGTACCCGCTCCGGCGCGTCTGACCTGAGACGACGGGGAACGGCATCACCTTGTGAGGGAGTCATGCGAGCTGGGCAGGACGAACCGATCCGGGGCGTGAGCGCCCGACGCGTCGGCCGCCGCCGTGCGCTGGCAGCCGGGCTGCTCGCCGCCGCGATGGCCCTGACCGCCTGCACCAGCGGCGGCGGCGACAAGCCGTCGAGCTGGCAGGGCGGCGGCGACGGCGGCGAGAAGGCGCCGAAGGCGACGGCCACCATCAGCGAGCCCGCCGCCGACGCCAAGGACGTGCCCGCGTCCACCGCCATCACCTTCACCACGAAGGAGGCGCAGGACACCACGGTCGAGCTGAAGGACGCCGCCGGCAAGGTCGTCGACGGCACGCTCGCGGCGGACGGCGGGAGCTGGCTGCCGTCAGCGGCCCTGGAGTACGGGCAGACGTACACGGCGACCGTGACCGCGACCGGCGACGACGGCAAGGCCGCCACCGCGACCAGCACGTTCACCACGATGGCGAAGCCGGCCAAGCAGATCCGGGTCACCAGCTTCCTGGGCGACAACCAGGTCGTGGGCGTGGCCATGCCGCTGATCGTGAAGTTCGGCCGGGCCATCCCGGAGGACTACCGCGACGACGTCCAGCGCCGGATGACCGTCACCTCGAAGCCGGCCCAGGAGGGCATCTGGCACTGGGTGAGCCCGACCGAGGTGCGCTACCGGCCCAAGACGTTCTGGAAGGCCAACAGCACCGTCAGCTACAAGGTGCAGGCCGGCGGGCTGCCGCTGGGCGGTGGCTGGTACGGCCGCGCCGACCTCAGCGTCGACATCAAGATCGGCCCGTCGTTCGTGATGACCGTCGACAACCGCACCAAGCGGATGACGGTCACCCGCGACGGCAAGGTGGTCAAGACCATCCCGGTGAGCCTGGGCAAGAAGAGCACCCCCTCCTCCAGCGGCACCATGGTGGTGATCGAGAAGCTCCGGCACACGGTCTTCGACACCATGGAGGAGCTGGGCCCGGAGGAGGGCTACCGCACCGAGATCGACTACGCCCAGCGGCTCACCTGGGGCGGCGAGTTCATCCACGCCGCGCCGTGGTCCGAGGGCGTGCAGGGCCGCACGAACGTGTCGCACGGCTGCGTCAACGTGTCGATGAAGGAAGGCAACTGGCTGTTCGCCAACACCCGCATCGGTGACCCGATCACCGTCAAGGGCACCGAGCGCAAGCTCCAGAACGGCAACGGCTGGACCGACTGGAACATGAGCTGGGACGAGTACGTCAAGGGCAGCGCCCTGCCGTACGAGCCGCCGGCCGCCGACACCACGCCGGACGCCGGCACGCCGAGCGTCGAGCCCACCCCCTGACCCTCGCACACGACGAAGCCCCCTCCCGGAGGAGGGGGCTTCGTCGATGGGGTGACTGATGGGAATTGAACCCACGACAACCGGGACCACAACCCGGTGCTCTGCCAACTGAGCTACAGCCACCATGCTCGCCGCTCCGGTCGCCCGGGCGGTGCGCGGACTAATCATAGCCACACTCCGGCCGACCCCGTCCACCGGGTTCGGCGCGGGCGTCAGAGCTGGGCGGCGATCGCCTTCGCGGCCTCGACGTCCGGCCCCGGCAGCGGGACGAACACGGTCCGCCGGTAGTACTCCAGCTCGCGGATGCTCTCCCGGATGTCGGCGAGCGCCCGGTGGGCCAGGCCCTTCTGCGGCTGCCCGAAGTACACCCGCGGGTACCAGCGCCGGCACAGCTCCTTGATCGAGGAGACGTCGATCATCCGGTAGTGCAGGTGCGCGTCGAGCCGGGTCATGTCGCGGGCCAGGAAACCCCGGTCGGTGGCGATCGAGTTGCCGCACAGCGGGGCCGTACGCGGATCCTTCACGTAGCTGGTCACGTAGTCGAGCACCATGTCCTCGGCCTCGGCCAGCGTCACCGTGGAGCGGCGTACCTCCTCGGTGAGGCCGGACTTGGCGTGCATGCTGCGCACGATCTCCGGCATGCCGTCGAGCGCCTCGTCGTCGGCGTGGATCACCACGTCGACGCCGTCTCCGAGCACGTTGAGGTCGGGATCGGTGACGAGCGCGGCGACCTCGATCAGGGCGTCCCGCCGCAGGTCGAGCCCGGTCATCTCACAGTCGATCCAGACGAGAAGATCAGCCACCGGAACAGACTACGCGCCGCCGACGCGCCCGCGCCTCGGCCCGGCGGCCGAGGTGGACCGCTAGGGTTTCCTGCGTGCCAGCCGAACCCGTCGCCCCACCCGCCGTCCCCCGTGACGACGCGGGCGGGCGTACGGCTCGCCGGGTGGTCGTGGTGCTGGCGCTGATCGCGATCCTGCCGGCGCCCTACCTGCGCAACCTGCGGCACGACTACTACGACCAGAAGATCTACATGTCGGCGATGGACTGGTGGGCGGCCGGGCACCCGCTCTACGACTACGTCCAGCCGGACCGGGTGCAGGGCGCGCTCTACTTCACCTATCCGCCGTTCGCGGCGCTGCTCCTGGCGCCGTTCGGATATCTGCGGCTCGGGGTGGCCATCGCCGCCTTCGCGGTGCTGACGGTGGCCGCGGTGGTGGTGACCACGCGCTGGCTGGTGCTGCCGGTGCTGCGGCGGCACGACCTGCCGCTGGGGTTCGGCCTCACCGTCGCCGTGCTGCTGGTGCTCGCCGTGGAGAGCACCCGGGAGACGATCACGCTCGGGCAGATCAACATGCTGCTCGTGGTGCTGATCCTCGGCGACCTGCTGTTCGCCGTACCGCAGGGTCGGCGCTGGGCCGGCGTGGGCGTGGGGCTGGCGGCGGCGCTCAAGCTCTTCCCCGGCATCTTCGTGCTCTACCTGCTCGCCGCCCGGAAGTGGCGGGCGGCGGCCGTGGCGGCGGTGACCGCGGCGGTGGCCACGCTGCTGGCGGCGGCGGTCGCGCCGGGCGACTCGTGGCGGTTCTGGACCCATGAGCTGTGGGTGACCGACCGGGTGGGCCGCCCCGACTACACCGGCAACCAGTCGCTGTTCGGGCTGCTCAGCCGCCTGACCGCGCCGGCCGAGCCGGACCGGCTGCTGTGGCTGCTGCTCGCGCTGGCGGTGGCCGCGTTCGGGCTGTGGCGGGCGGCGCGCGCGTCCCGGGCGGGGGACGCGCTGGTGGGTCTCACCCTGACCGGGCTGGTGGGCGGGCTGGTCAGCCCGATCACCTGGATCCACCACCTGTACTGGTTCATCCCCGCGGTGGTGGTGCTCGTCGACGCGGCACTGGACGCCGATCCGGCGACGCCCGCCGGGGCCCGCCGTCGCGGCGGCCTCTTCGCGCTGGCCGCCGTCGTCGGCCTGCCGATCGTGTACGGGTTGGTGACGTTCCAGGACTGGGGCACCGCCATCGTGCACACGGACGACCCGGTCGACTTCGTGGTCCGCAACATGTACGTCCTGCTGAGCCTGCTGGTGCTCGTGGCGCTGCCGATCCGCCGGCACGCGGACGAGAAACCGATGACTCGGACTGAACGGACACACCTCGCAACAAACGGCGATCAGCGCTAATCTGGTACCAACTACCTCAGTTTTCTCCCAGGTAGCACCGATCCCCCGGTGAAAGAACGGCCCTCCGCGTCGGCAGCGCGGAGGGCCGTTCGGGTTCTCCTCGTCAGTCCTGGTCGTCGGCGCACCGGCTGGGCGGCGCAGCGATCGCCGCGCGGGTCCGCCCACCGGACCCGGAGCCCACCGCCACCAGGTGCCGCTCGGGTCGCGACGCCGGGCCCGGCTGGCGGCCCAGCCCGCTCAGCGAGGTGACGCCGAGACGCCCGGCCAGCACCGGCACCTGGTCCGGCTCGACCACGAAGACCACCTCACGCGGCCGCAGCGGGCGCAGCAGCACCACCACGGCGAGAACCACCAGCAGCGACCCGCCGGCCAGCAGCGCCCACGCCAGCCCGGGGAACCATCCGGCCCGCAACTCGGCACGCATCCGCAGGTCGAGCCCGTCCGCGCCGTCCACGCGCATCACGACCAGGCTCAACGACCGGCCGGACAGTTCCGACGGGCTCCACTCAAGGGATCCGACGCCCTCGCGTACCCAGAAGGGGGCCGTCATCGGCGCGGCGGTGCCGGCGCCGGCGGTGGCCGGGTCGAGATCGACCGGCAGCGGGCCCCGGGTGACCGCGACGCGGCGCACGGTGCTGTGCGGGACGTCGGCCAGCCACCGGCGCACCTGGTCGGCCGGGGCGAGGCCGAGGAAGACCTCGCCGTCGTCGTCCCGCGCGGTCAGGTGCAGCCGGGCCTGCCCGGTGCGCGCCAGCGGCAGGTCGGCGCGCAGCAACGCGTCCACGTCGGCCACCAGCACCGCGCGGGCCGGCGTGCGGACCGGCTCGAACCGGGCGCCGAAACCGCCGTCCGGGTCGGCGTGCCGGGCGGCGAGCCAGAGACCCCCACCCGCCAGCAGCGCCGGAATCCCCAACGCCAGCAGCACCACGCCGGCGATCGTGCGTACGAAACGCATTCGCGTCGTCCCTCTCGGTAGCCAACTACCCGGCCGACCTTACCGACGCGCGTCGGCCGATCGCCGGATATCGGCGGCACCCGTCCGGGACGGCGACCGGCCCGGCGGATCGTTCCGCCGGGCCGGTGAACCGCTCGCGTTCAGGACTTCGCGGCGGGCTCCCGACGGGTACGCGCGAACGCCAGGCCGCCGAGGGCCAGGCCGCCCAGTCCGGCGACCAGGCCGGCCACACCGAGGGCGGTGGCGGCGCCGGAGCCGTCGTCGTCATCGTCGTCGTCCGCGGCGGCGGACGGCGCGCTCGCGCCCGGCGAGGCGGGCGCCGCGGCGGCGAGCTTGAGCACCGGCGCCGGGTTCTCCGGCTCCTCCGCGCCCGGCGTGGGCTCCTCGATCCACCGGGAGACGTTGCCGTCGGAGTACGTCTGGAGCACCTTGAACACCATCGTGTCGGCCTGCGGCAGCGGGCCCATCGACACCGGGAACTCCTGGAACTCGCCCGGCTTCACACCGCCGTTCGGCGCGGCGGTGAAGGTCAGCTTGGAGACGGCCTCGGTGAGCTGGCTGCCGTGCACCTCGATCGGCGGGTCGACCTTGCGCTTCTCCACCGCGACCGTCCAGCCCGCCACCGGCATGGTGGAGACCGAGCCGACCGGGGCGTTCTCCGGCAGGTTCACCTCGACCTTGACCGTCGACGCCGTGTCGCTCTCGTTCGGCACCCGGAACGCGAACCGGCCGTAGCCGCCCTGCGTACCCTCGGCCGGGTTGATCGTGACGTGCGCCGAGGCCGGCCCGGCCAGGCCGAGCACGGCCGTGGCGACGGCGGTGAGGGTCAGCGCGGCGACTGTCGCGGGACGCCGGAGACGGATCATCAGATGGAACCTTCCGTTACTTGATCGGCACGGTGGCGGTCACCGTGGCCTGGTCGATGTCGGTCGTGCGGACGGTGATGCGCAACTGCCAGTCGCCCCGGGCCGGCAGGTTGACCTCGCCGGTGGCGTGGTTGTCACTCAACGGCAGCAGCGGGACGGTGATCGGCTCGATCCCGGCCGAGGGCAGCGCGGCTGTGACCTTCCACTCCTGCACCGGCTGGGGACGACTGTCCTTGGTGTAGGCGTACAGGTGCATCGAGTTGTTGCCGGTCTCGGCCGGGTCCAGCTGGACCTCCAGCGAGTAGATCGGGCTGCTCAGCGTGGCGGAGAAGTAGCCCTGCTCGGCGCCCGCGACGTCCGCGGCGGCGGTACGCGCCGGGGTGGTCTGCACGAGCGTCGCCGACACACCCAGGACCACCGCCGTGATCACCAGCTCGGCCACCACCGCGCGCCGCATCGCGCCCGGCCGGCCGGCGGCGACCCGCCGCCGCACCAGCGCCCGGGAGTACGCGGCCACGCCGATCACCAGCGCGAACAGCACGATCTTGGCGAGCAGGAGCCGGCCGTACGTGGTGTCGAACAGCGCCTGCAGGGAGGCCACCTCGATCAGGCCCTGCACGGTGCCGGCCAGCAGCAGCGCGGCCACCGCGAGCGCGGCCCAGCGGGACCAGATCGGCAGGATCGCGTCCAGCTCGCGCTCGTCGGCCCGGCGCAGCAGGAACACCGCGAGCATGACCAGGCCGCCCAGCCATACCGCCATGCCGCCCAGGTGCACCGCGTCCACCACCACGGAGACCGCTGGTGCGGGTGAGGCCGCCGCGTGCCCGGCCAGCGGCCAGGTGAACAGCGCCGCGCCGCCGAGGACGGCCAGGATGATCCCGTCGGTACGGCCGATCGGGCCGGCGAACAGCGGCCGGAGCAGGAACGCCGCCGCGGCGAGCAGGCCCAGCCGGACCAGGTGTGTGGTGCCGTAGGCGCTGCCCAGCACGTCACCCAGGCCGGAACCGGTCACGTCGAACAGGCCGCCGCCGTTGACGTACGGCACCTGGAGCCACACCTCGGCCACCGTCGCGACCGCCAGCAGGCCCAGTCCGGTCCAGGCCAGCCGGGCCGGTCCCCGGCGGGACAGCCGGCGCGGCCAGAGCGCGGCCAGCACCAGCGCCGGGCCGACGAGCAGCAGCAGCCCGGCGTAGCCGGCGTACTTTGCCACCTTCACCGCGTTCTCGGTGACCGGATTCGCCCGGTTGTCCGAGCCGCTGTCGGTGGGCGGCTCCGACGGCGCGCCGACGGAGTAGGTGAACGCGCCGGAGACCGGGTGGCTGTCGGCCGAGATGACCCGGTAGCTCACCAGATAGGTGCCGCGCCCGCCGGACGGGTCCACCGGGATGGTGACCTCGGCTCCCTGGAACGTCGGCTCGCCCCGGTCGGCCCGCGAGCCGTCGGGGGCGATCACCCGCACCTTCCCGGGCACCTTGCGGACGCTCTCACTGAACGTGATCACCACCTGCGCGGGCGCCTCGGGCACCACGGCGGAGGCGGCCGGGCTGCTGCTCACCAGCACCGCATGGGCGGCGGCCGGGGTGGCCGGGACGAGCAGCAGGGCGACCAGCAGGAGCAGCAGCCCGGCGACGGCCCCGGAGCGGGCGGCGACGACCCGGGACGGGCGGCGTACGGCAGCAGTCATGACCGCCATGGTTCCCGAACCGGGGCGGGTCCGGCGAGCCGGTCTCCGGCGGGCGTGATCGAACGCCCACCCGCGCGGCGGCGCGCGCCACGCCGCGCCTGCTCGGAGGTCATGGGAAGGTAGTCGGACGGCCGGCCGGAAAAGTTCCCGGCGTGTGCGGGACCACGGAATGGGTCGAAGGACCCTGTCCCCTCCAGGTACGCCGCGTAACCTCGGGTGACGTGATCCCCGGCCCGCGCGACACCGCCGCCGACCGCCCCGAGTCGGCGCCCGACGCTGCCCGGGACGCGGCCACCGGCTGGGCGCTGGCCGCCCGCGACGGGAACCGCGACGCGCAGGCCGCCTTCGTCCGGGCCACCCAGGCCGAGGTGTGGCGCTTCGCCGCCGCGCTCGTCGACCCGGACACCGCGGACGACCTGACCCAGGAGACGTACCTGCGCGCGTTCCGGGCGCTGCCCGGCTTCGAGGGACGCTCCAGCGCGCGTACCTGGCTGCTCGGGATCGCCCGGCGGGCCTGCGCCGACCACCTGCGCACCGTGGTGCGCCGCCGCCGGCTCGACGCGCGGCTCGCCGCCCAGGCCGCCACCGACCGCCCGTACCCGGACCCGGCCGGCCAGCTCGGCGCCACCGACCTGGTCCGCCGGCTGCCCGCCGAGCGGCGCTCCGCGTTCGTGCTCACCCAGCTGCTCGGCCTGTCGTACGCCGAGGCCGCCGACGTGGAGGGGGTGCCGGTGGGCACGATCCGCTCCCGGGTGGCCCGCGCCCGCGACGAACTGGTCGACGCCGTCGGCGACACGCTGGCCGGATAGCGGGAACCTTTCGTGGCGCTCGGACGACGAATGACTGTGACCCCCTCCCCCTCCCGGGCCGGCCGATGGCATGCCCTGCGGCCCTGGCTCGGCGTCGCGGCCCGCCTCGGGCTCGCCGCCGTGTGGCTGATCGCCGGCGGCACCAAGGTCGGCGACCTGGCCGCCTCCGGCCGGGCCGTGAACGCCTACCAGGTGATGCCGTACGACGTGGCCACCGTGATCGGCGCGGCGCTGCCGTTCGTCGAGCTGGCCCTGGGCGTCCTGCTGCTCGCCGGGCTCGCCACCCGGATCAGCGCCGGTGTCTCCGCGGCGCTGCTCGTGGTCTTCATCGCCGGCATCGCCTCGGCCTGGGCCCGGGGCCTGGCCATCGACTGCGGGTGTTTCGGCAGCGGCGGGCAGCTCGCCGCCGGCCAGACGCCCAGCTACCTCCCGGAGATCCTCCGGGACCTCGGGTTCCTGGTACTCGCCGGGTTCCTGCTGATCTGGCCCCGCACCCCGTTCTCCGTGGACGGGTGGCTGGCGGGCGACGACACCGTGGAGGACACCGATGAGTAGTCGCAAGGGGCGCAAGGACGCGGCCCGGGTCGTACGCGAGCAGATCGCCCGGGAGAAGCGGCGCAAGCGCACGCTCTGGACCTCGATCGCCGCGGTGCTGGTGCTCGTCATCGCCGGGGGCATCGGCTGGGCCGTCTACTCCAGCCAGAAGTCCGACGAGTTCACCGCCCCGCCCGGCGCCAACGACGCCGGCACCGGCATCGTGCTCGGCACCGGACCGGTCACCATCGACCTGTACGAGGACTACCTCTGCCCGGCCTGCAAGCAGTTCCAGCAGGTCAACGGCGAGACGCTCAACCAGCTCGTCGACGAGGGCAAGGCGAAGCTGGTGTTCCACCCGGTCGCGTTCCTGAACCGCTTCTCCACCACTGAGTACTCCACCCGCTCCTCGGCCGCCTCCGGCTGCGCCGCACAGGGCGGGAAGTTCCGCGAGTTCACCGACCAGCTCTTCGCCAAACAGCCGCCGGAGGGCGGCGCCGGGCTCAGCAACGACGAGCTCGTCGACATCGGCGCGGGCGTCGGGCTGAACCGCGACGAGTTCGCCTCCTGCGTCTCCGACGGCACGTACCGGTCGTGGACCGAGCACGTCACCGACGAGGCGAGCAAGTCCGGCGTGACCGGCACCCCGACCATCAAGGTCAACGGCAGTGAGCTCCAGGACCGCAGCCCCGAGGGGATCAAGTCGGCGGTGGAGGCGGCCGGCAAGTGACCGCACCCCTGCGCCGGGCCGCGCTGGTGCTCGCCGTCGCGGCCACCGCCCTGCTCACGCTCGCCGCGCCGGCCGCCGCACACGGCGCGGACGCGCCCGACGGCACCGACTACCGCGCCACGATCAGCGGCGTCGACCCGGACCGCCCCGGGCTCACCGCGCGGATGGTGGAAGCCGGCGCGCGGCTGGAGCTGACCAACGACACCGGCGCCGACGTCACGGTGCTCGGCTACTCCGGTGAGCCGTACCTGCGCATCGGCCCGGGCGGCGTGTACGAGAACAGCCACTCCCCCGCCACGTACCTGAACCGGACGCTGGCCGGGGAGACCCGCCTGCCCGCCGAGGCGAACCCGGCCGCCGCGCCGGACTGGCGGCGGATCGACGACGGACCCACCGCCCGCTGGCACGACCAGCGCACGCTGTGGCGGGAGGACGCCCCGCCGGTCGCCGTCGCCGCCGCCCCGGACCGGGAACACCGGGTACGCGACTGGGCGGTGCCGCTGCGCGCCGGTGACACCACCGGAGCCGTACGCGGCACGCTGGACTGGGTGCCACCGCCCGACCCGTACCCCTGGTGGGTGGCCGCCACGCTGGGTTTCCTGCTGATCGGAGCGGCGGGGCTGGCGCCGGGCGGCACCGCCGCCGGGGTGCGGGCGCTACGCGCGGTGGGTGCGCTGCTCGCAGCGGGCGGCGCCGCCACGGTGGCGCTCACCGTGGCCCGCGCGCTGGACACCGGCGCCCCCGGCACCGGCGGAACGCTCGCCGAACTGGTCACCGGTCAGGTGTGGACGCTGCTCACCGGGCTCGGCGCGCTCGCCGCCGGCGGGTACGCGCTGGCCCGCCGCCCGGCCGCCGACTTCGTGCTGGCGCTCGCCGGCGCGTGCCTCACGCTGTTCGCCGGGGTGACGAACCTGGCCGCGCTGTCCCGCTCGATTCCCCCGGCCGCCGGCCCGGCCGTGCTGGTCCGGGTGCTCGTGGTGGTCGGCCTGGCGACAGGCGCCGGCGCGGTGGCGGCGGGCCTGCTGCGCCTGCGCACCGCCGCAAGAGCAGCCCGCCCCACCCCCCACCCAACCCCCACGCCCTGACCCCGCACCGCCCCGGCGATCTGTGAGTGGAGGTTGCCAAGCGTCCCCGGCCCCCGGCCCCCGGCCCCCGGCCCCCGGCCCTCGGCCCCCGGCCCTCGGCCCCCGGCCCTCGGCCCCCGGCGAGATCTTGGTACCAAACGGCCCTCATAGGGGCCCGGTCCTACCAAGATCTGCACTGCTCCCACCATGCGAAACGCCAATCTCGCATAGCGGGAGGGCGCGCCCAGGGCGCTCGCAGCGCTCGGTGATCTTGCGTTGCGGCCCCGGAGATGTTGTGAACGCCTTGGATGCCGGGGCGGAATATGCGAGATCGCGGAGTTTAGGTTCAGGTGGGCAGTAGTTCCTCGTTCGGGCCGGTTGTTGTGGCGAGCGCACGAGTGGAACACCACGGGTGTCAAACCGCCCCCGACACACCCATCACGTTCCACTCCCGCCGCACTCACCCCTGGGCGGCGTGATCTTGCAGTTGCCGCCCCGAGCTTGCGGCTTTTGCCCCGGAATGACCGGACCGAAAGTGCAAGATCGCGGCGGAGAGGGCGGGAGGGGCGAGCGCCGGGCCGGGTCAGGTGGGGCGGGGGGCGAAGCCGTAGGGGAGCTCCAGGCGGTGGGCCGTGAGCAGTGCCTCGTCGGACAGGAGGTCGGCGGTGGGGGCGTCGGCGACGATGCGGCCGGCGTCCAGGATGACCGAGCGGGGGCACAGCTCGGCCGCGTACGGCAGATCGTGGGTGACCATGAGCAGCGTCACCGGCAGGGTGCGCAGGATCTCCGCCAGCTCCCGCCGGGCGGCCGGGTCGAGGTTCGACGAGGGCTCGTCCAGAACCAGGATCTCCGGGCGCATGGCCAGCACGGTGGCCACCGCCACCCGGCGCCGCTGCCCGAACGACAGGTGGTGCGGCGCCCGCTCCCGGTGCTCGCTCATGCCGACGGCCGCGAGCGCCTCGTCGACCCGGGCGGCCAGCTCGGCCCCGCGCAGGCCCAGGTTGGCCGGGCCGAACGCGACGTCCTCGGCGACGGTGGGCAGGAACAGCTGGTCGTCCGGATCCTGGAAGACGATGCCGACGCGGCGGCGTACCTCGGCCAGCGTGTCCCGGTCGCGGCTGACAGTCAGGCCACCGACGCTCACCGTGCCCTCGGTCGGGGTGAGGATGCCGTTGAGGTGCAGCACGAGCGTGGTCTTGCCGGCGCCGTTGGGCCCGAGCAGCGCCACCCGCTCGCCGCGCGGCACGGTCAGGTCCACCCCGTGCAGGGCGACGTGACCGTCCGGATACGCGTACCGGACGCCGCTGATGTCGAGGGAGGGCGGCTGCTGCACGTACCCGATCATTGCAGGACGAGCGCGACGGCGGCGATGGTGGCCGCGATCGCCGGCACCGTCGCGGCGGCCGCCCACTGGCCGGCGGTGGCCGCGCCGGCCCCCTGCCACACCGCCGGCATCCGGCCGGTGTAGCCGCGGGAGAGCATCGCCAGGTAGACCCGCTCGCCGCGCTCGAAGGCGCGCAGGAACAGCGCGCCGACCCCGGCCGCGAAGCCGCGCAACTGCCACAGGAAGCGCGGGTCGTCACCGCGCGACACCCGCGCCACCCGCATCCGCCGGGCCTCGCCGACGAGCACCTCCAGGTAGCGCAGCATGAACGTGGCGATCTGGGTGAGGATCTGCGGGCACCGCAGCCGGTCCAGGCCGAGCAGCAGGTCACGCGTCGTCGTGGTCGCCGCCAGCAGGAGCGACGCGAGTACGCCGAGCGTGCCCTTGGCCAGGATGTTGAACGCGCCGTGCAGCCCGTCGACGGACAGGGCGAGCCCGGCCACCTCGACCCGCTCCCCCGCGCCGAGGAACGGCAGCGCGAACGCGAACAACACGAACGGCAGCTCGATCAGCGCCCGGCTGAGCAGCCAGCGCGGGCCGACCCGGGCCAGCGCGGCCACCACGGCGACCAGGAGCGCGTACCCGCCGAAGGCCCAGTACGCCTCCCGGGGCGTCGCCACCACCGCGACGGTGAACAGCACCATCGCGGCGATCTTCACCTCCGGCGGGAGGCGGTGCACCGGCGAGCCGGACTCGCGGTAGAGCACGTGCGCGTGCCCGGCCCCCATGGTCAGCGGGTGCCGGTGGACGGGGTCGCGGCCTCGTCCGCCGAGTCGGCGCTCGTGGTGGGCGGGGCGGATGCGGCGGGCGTCGCCGGGCCGCGGCGGCGGGCCAGCCAGAACAGGCCGCCACCGAGCGCGAAGGTGAGCAGCACACCGAGTACGCCGGACAGGCCGGTGGAGACGAAGTCGTTGCCGATCCCGCGTACGCCGTAGTCGGCGAGCGGGCTGTCCGCCAGCTCGTGGTCCTTGGCCTGCTGGGCCGGGCAGTTACCGCCGGTGATCTCGTCGTCGGCGTTCACAGTGCAGCCCTTGAGCAGTGACGAGTCGAGGCCGTCCGGGTGCGAGGAGGCGTAGTTGCTGACGACGCCGGCCAGCAGCAGTGCCACCAGCAGGCCGCCGAGCAGGAACGGCCAGTGACGCTTGCTCATCGGGCACCTCCGGCGACCGGGACGGCGGGAGCCGGCGTGGCCGGCTTGAGGGCGCGCAGCGCGTACACCAGGTCGGGCCGGACCTTCGCGACGGTGACCACCGTGGTCGCGGTGATCAGGCCCTCGCCGATGCCGATGAGCAGGTGGGCGACGGCCATGGTGCCGGCCAGGCCGGCGAGGTTGCCGCCGAGGTCGGTGGTGCCGCCCAGCCAGTACTGCAGGACGAAGCCCTGGGACGCGACCACCACGCTGACCAGGGCGGAGACGAACGCGGTGACCGCCAGCCCGGCCGGGGTGCGCGGCAGCACGCGCAGCAGGAGCGCGATCAGCAGGTACGCGGCGGCGGTGCCGAGCAGCGCCATGTTGGTGATGTTGAGGCCGAGCATCGCCACCCCGCCGTCACCGAAGACCAGCGCCTGCACGATCAGCACCACGGCGACGCAGAGCGCGCCGACCCAGGGGCCGACGAGCAGCGCGGCCAGCGCGCCGCCGAGCAGGTGACCGCTGACCCCGGCGGTGAAGATCGGGAAGTTGAGCATCTGCACGGCGAAGATGAACGCCGCCACCAGACCGGCCATCGGGGCCAGCCGGTCGTCGAGGTCGGCGCGGCCCCGCAGCACGCAGAAGGCGAGTGCGGCGAGGGCGAGAGCCGCGAAGATCGCGGCGACCGGACCGTTGATGATCCCGTTGGAGATGTGCATCGCCAGGGTGTCCACGCGCTCAGCGTATTTCCAGGAAGGCACTGTTGCCAATATCTGGCAACAACCCCATGATGGCCGTCACCGCACCCGCGCGTCACCGTCGGCCGCCCGCGTCGGCCCGGCGGTATCGTCACCGCCATGACCGACCGTCTCAAGCCCGGCGACCCCGCCCCCGAGTTCACCCTCCCCACCGACGACGGCGGCACGCTGTCCCTGGCCGGCCTGCGCGGCCGCAAGGTCGTCCTGTACGCGTACCCGGCCGCGATGACGCCCGGGTGCACGAAGCAGGCGTGTGACTTCCGGGACTCGCTCGCCTCCCTCCAGGCCGCCGGCTACGAGGTGGTGGGCATCTCGCCGGACAAGCCGGCGAAGCTCGCCAAGTTCCGCGACCGGGACGCCATCACGTTCCCGCTGGTCTCCGACGAGGACAAGGCGGTGCTGACCGCGTACGGCGCGTTCGGCGAGAAGCAGATGTACGGCCGCACGGTCACCGGCGTGATCCGCTCGACGTTCGTGGTGGACGAGGACGGCAAGATCGAGCAGGCGTTCTACAACGTGCGGGCCACCGGCCACGTCGCCAAGCTGCGCCGGGATCTCGGCCTCGACTGAGGCTGCCGGACGGGCTGCCTCCTCGCGGCTCGTCGCGTCGCGGCCGACGGCGGCCGGCGGCGGCCCGGAGTACACACGGCTGCGGCGCGACACTCTAAACTCAGCGGGTCGGGCGGGAGTGGCGGAACGGCAGACGCGCAGGCCTTAGGAGCCTGTGTCCGAGAGGACGTGGGGGTTCGAAACCCCCCTCCCGCACCATCAGCGATGTCACGCGCATCACGAACGCGGGTTCGGGCCGCGTCGCCACGCGCAGGATGGCGTCGTGGACCTGCGTTTCGTACTCGACCCCGACCTGACCCCCGAACTGCGCGAACAGATCGTCGCGCTCTGGGTGGACGTGACGAACGCCGGCGGCGCCGTCGGCTTCGTCGCCCCCGTGACGGCGGACGAGGTACGCCCGCTCGCCACGTCGACGCTCGACGAGGTCGCGGACGGGCCGGACCGGCTGCTCGCCGGCTACGAGGGCGAACGCCTGGTCGCCGTCCTGGTCATCGCCGACAACCGGTTCCACCTCAAGACGCACTGGCGGGTGCTCAAGCGCGTCATGGTGCACCCCGACACCCAGGGACGCGGGTACGGCGCGGCGCTGATGCGCGAGGCCGAGCGGATCGCCCGTGGGCTCGACCTGGCGGCGCTGCACGTGACGGTCCGCGACGGTCTGGGCCTGGATCGCTTCTACAAGCGCCTCGGATACCGCGAGACCGGCCGCCTCCCCGCCGCGCTGCGCCTGTCCCCCACCGACGCCCGGGACGAGATCCTCATGTGGCTGGACCTCCCGACCTGACCCGCCCGCCCCGGCTCGGCGATCTTGCACTTTCAGCCCCGGCAAAAACCACATCCAGGACACCTGGAGGGCAGCAAGTGCAAGATCGGCGGGGCTGAGGGCTAGGAGCAGGGGGACGGGGTGTGTGGGGCGGCGGCTGCCTGCACCACGGGCTCCGTGAGGGCTTGGGTGGGGGTGGCCGGGGTGGGCGGCGGCGTGGGGGCGGAAGGGCTGGGGGTGGGGGTGGGGCCCGGGGGTGTGGGGCTCGGCTTCTTCGGGGCGGGCCCGGGGGCGGCGGGACCGGTGCCGTACATGCGGGTCCTGCTGCGCTGCACCTGACCGGGGAGCATCCGGATGCCGGTCGCGGTCGCGCGGTGGCCGTACACGTCGGTGACCCGGATCTCGTACGGGCCGGGACCGGCCCCTGACTCGATCAGCCAGTAGTTGTAGTCCTGCCGCTGGGCCGCACGCCACGAGCCGTTCTGCCGCACCTCGACCGAACGCAGCGGGTTGCCGTGGTCACCGACCAGCACGGCGAACCACCACTGCGACGAGCCCTCCTTCACCCGGAAGGTGAGGGGACCGGACAACCTCGGGTTCACCACCGCGCGGTAGCTGACCTTCACCACCCCCTGCACCGGATCGGCGATCCGGGCGAACGCCTCGGCGGACAGGTCGAGGTGACCCGGCGCGCACTCCGGGCACTGGTCCATCACCAGCACCCGCACCGTGCCGCGTGGGCCGGTGACGTCGAGGAAGCCTCCGCAGGAGGCGCCGGAGGCGTACTCGGCCGGGCCGAGCGCGACGTACATCCGGTCGGCGGGCGCGGCCGGCCGGGAACAGTTGCCGCCGGCGCCCTCGGAGTCGTAGAAGGTCGCCTTGCCGCTGCGCGTCGCGCCGCCGACGGGCGGGGCGGCAGCCACCGGCAGGGCAGCGCCGAGCGGCGGAACGGCGGCCACCGGCAGTGCGGCACCGGGCGCGAGCGCGGCCACGGGCGGGAGAGCGGGCACGGCAGCGCGCGGCGGGGCGGCGCAGGCCGGGGCGGCGCCACCGCGTACCGCGAGGGTCACCGCGACCGCGGCGGCCACGGTGACCAGACCGGCGGCGGCCAGGCGGCGACGGCGTGTGGCGGCGCGGCGACGACCGTCCGGGATGGCGGGTCCGGGCGCGTCGCCGGCGTTCGGCGGATGGGCTGTGGGGCCGTCGGTCACGCCGGTCGATGCTGCCCGACCGGCGCGCCCCCGGACAAGCGAGCTAAGCGAAAGCTAAACCGGGCGCAGCGCGCGGGCGGTGGAGACGACACCGGCGAGCCTGCCGGCGAGGTCGGGTTGCTGCCGCAGCGAGTCCTCCAGGCGGACCCGCCACACGCCGGTCTCGACCGGCAGCCGGGCGTCGCCGGCCCAGCGGACCCGGTCCCGGGTCTCGTCGAGGGCCGCCGCCGTGGCGGGGCCCATCAGGGCGCCGAGTTCGCCGCGCAGCCAGCCGAACAGGCGCTCGTCGTGGATCGCCCCGCCGATGACCCGGGCGGCGTCCCACGCCACCCGCGGTTGGTGGATGACCTGCATCTCGACTCCTCGGTCGACCTGGCCTTCCGCACCATCATCGATCCGGCGGGGGCCCGGCGGCAAGGCCCGGCGCCGGCCGGCTCGCCGCGGCGGCCGCGGACCACCGCTGGCGTCACCGGCCGGGCACGGGTCCACGCGGTGCGACGCGAATCAGTAGCATCGCGGCATGTCAGATCGCCACCAGCTCACCGATTCCGGCCGGCGCGCGCAGGGCTCCGATGTGGAGCCTGGCGGGCCCGTGGAGGAGAAGGCGCCCCGGCGCCGCCGGGGCCGGCGGATCGCCCTGATCGTGCTGCTGGTGGTGGTGCTGCTCACCGGCGGCGGCGCCCTGGCCGGTGGTCTCTACTACCGCTCCGTCGACAAGTCCATCGAGCGGGTCGACGCCTTCGAGGGCGTGCCGGAGGAGTCGCGCCCACAGGTCGAGGCCAAGGGCGCCATGAACATCATGATCCTGGGCAGCGACACCCGCGACCCGGAGAGCACGGGCGGCTCGCGCAGCGACACGATCATCCTGGCCCACCTGCCGAAGGACCGGTCGAGCGCCCAGCTCATCTCGATCCCCCGGGACACCTGGACGGCCATCCCCAAGTCGAAGGAGGGCCGCGGCGGTCGCGACGCGAAGATCAATGCCGCGTACGCCTGGGGCGGCGTGCCGCTGATGGTGCAGACGGTGGAGAAGTTCAGCGGCGTACGGGTGGACAACGTGGCGATGGTCGACTTCGCCGGTTTCAAGGAGATCATCGACGCGCTCGGCGGTGTCGAGATCGACGTGGAGAAGGGCTTTACCACGAAGTACTCGCTGATCGGCACGCGGACCTTCGAGAAGGGCCGGCAGACCATGGACGGGGCCGCCGCGCTGGACTACGCGCGGGAGCGGCACGCCTTCCCCGACGGCGACTTCGCGCGGATCCGGCACCAGCAGCAGGTGATCAAGGCCATTCTGGACAAGGCCGCCTCGGGCGGCGTGCTGACGAACCCGGCCAAGCTGAACTCGTTCGTCCGCGCCACGTCGGACTCGGTGGCTGTCGACAAGTCACTGTCGCTCGTGGACCTGGCGATGGAGATGCGGGGCCTGCGCGGCGGCAACCTGACGTTCTTCACCTGCCCGGTGAAGGGCACCGGCCGGGTCGGCAGCGAGAGCGTCGTGTTCCCCGATCCGGCGCGATCCAAGACGCTGTTCGACGCGGTGCGCCGGGACTCGGTCCCCGACATCCTCGCCATCAGCGGAAAGTAGGACGTCGATCTGTCATGCCGGTGCTGGCGGCGAGGCGGGGCCGCTCGTATCCTGCGATCGCCGTCGGTCCCTGCATCCGGGCCGGGGGCGCCACGGGGAAGGATCGACCATGCCACGCCTGCCGGCGTTCGAGCATCCGTCCGCGCCACCGTCCGGTGTGGCCATGAACACGCCGACGGACAGCGGCCTGGACACGACGACAGTGCTGCCGTACGCGGGTTCGCGGGCGTCGACGCGTACCCGCTCGTTGCGGGCCTGGATGGTGACCGCGCCCATCGACGTCGCGGCGCTGCTCGCGCCGCTGCTGCTGACGCAGGACTACTGGCGTGGCACGTTGTTCAACGCCGCGCTCACGGTGGGCCTGTTCGCCGCGGGCGGGCTCTACCGGCCGCGCCGGCACATCAGCATCCTGGACGAGTTGCCGAGCCTCGGCGGCCGGCTGCTGGCCTCCGGCGCGGTGGGGGCGATCATCGCGGCGCTGCGGCACGACTCGGTGCCGCACGTCAGCGGGTTCATGCGCGGCGTCGCGCTCTCCGCCGGCCTGGTGATCGTCGGACGGGCGCTGAACAGCCGGCTCATCCTGCTGGCCCGCAAGCGCCGGTGGGTGGAGCACAACGCGATCGTGATCGGCGGCGGGCCGATCGGCGGTGAGCTGGCCCGGCTGTTGCGCCGATACCCGCAGTACGGGCTGCGGTTCGTCGGCGCTGTCGACGCCCCGTCACGGCCGCGGATCGGCGCGTTGCCGCTCATCGGCACGATCGACGAGCTGGAGAAGCTCGCCGACATGCTGGAGTGCGAGGTCCTGGTCATCGCGGACCCGGACTGCTCCGAGGCCGACCTGATGGAGGCGCTGCTGCGCCCGGCCAGTTCCCGCTGTGACCTGTGGGCGGTGCCGCGCCTGTGGGGGTCGCGGTCGCAGGGCGGCTACCCCGACCACATCGGCGCCATCCCGATCATCAAGATCGGCGACACCACGCTCACCGGTCCCCGGTGGCGGCTCAAGCGGGCCTCCGACGTGGTGTTCGCGGTGACCGCCCTGGTGGTGCTGAGCCCGCTGCTGCTGCTCTGCGCCGTCGCCACGTTCCTCGACGGCGGCCGGGGTGTGTTCTTCCGCCAGGAGCGCATCGGCCGGTACGGCAGACCGTTCCACGTCATCAAGTTCCGGTCCATGCGCCCGGCCGACGAGCACGAGTCGCAGACCACCTGGTCCATCGCGCACGACGAGCGCGTCGGCCCGATCGGGCGGTTCATGCGGCGCACCTCGCTGGACGAGCTGCCGCAGCTGTGGAACATCCTGCGCGGCGAGATGAGCGTGGTGGGGCCCCGGCCGGAGCGGCCGTACTTCGTGGAGAAGTTCTCCGTCGAGTACCCGAGGTACGCGATGCGTCACCGCGTGCCGGTCGGGCTCACCGGGCTGGCGCAGGTCAGCGGACTGCGCGGGGACACGCCGATCTCGGACCGGGCCCGGTTCGACAACTACTACGTCGAGAACTGGTCGCTCTGGCTCGACATCAAGATCGTGCTGCGTACCGTCACCGAGGTGTTCCGGGGCGGGGGGCGCTGAGCGCCTCGGTCAGGTCCGCGTACCAGTGGCCCGGCGGCGGCAGCTTCGCCGCCGCCCACCGGCCGTGCGCCAGCACGCTGTAGCGGGGGCGCGGCGCCGGCCGCGGAAAGCGGTCGCTCGTGGTCGGCCGGACCCGGTCCGGGTCGAGACCGCGCAGGGCGAAGACGGCGCGGGCCAGGCCGTACCAGGTCGTCTCGCCGGCGGCGGTGCCGTGGTACGTCCCGGGCGCCGCGTCGCCGGCGAGCGCCGCGTCGGCGAGCGCCACGAGACGCTCCGCGAGCCGGTACGACCAGGTGGGCTGCCCGTACTGGTCGTTCACCACGTCGAGCCGGTCGCGTTCGGCTGCCAGCCGCAGCATCGTGGTGACGAAGTTGCGCCCGTGGGTGGCGTAGAGCCAGGCGGTCCGCACGACGTACCCGGTCTCGGGCAGCAGCCGGGCCACCGCCTGTTCCCCGGCGAGCTTGCTGCGCCCGTACGCGTTGACCGGGCCGGTCGGGGCGTCCTCCGGGTACGGCTCGGTGGCGTCGCCGCCGAACACGTAGTCGGTGGAGACGTGCACCAGGCGCGCGCCGGACACGGCACAGGCGTGGGCCAGCGCGGCCACCGCGTCGCCGTTGACGGCTGTGGCGTCCCGCTCGCGCGTCTCGGCGCCGTCCACGTCGGTCCAGGCGGCGGCGTTGAGCACCACGTCGTGCCCGCCGACCGCGTTCCGCACCGCGTGGGCGTCGGTGACGTCGAGGTCGGCGCGGCCGGCGGCGGTGACCGACAGGTCCGGCCGGGTCCGCAGCACGGCGAGCAGGTCCCGCCCGAGCATCCCGCCCGCGCCGGTGACGAGCACCCGGGTCATCAGTGGCCGGCCGTCTTCAGCGGCTCCCACCAGGCCCGGTTGTCCCGGTACCAGCGGACCGTCTCGGCGAGACCCCGGTCGAGGTCGATGCTCGGGGCGTACCCCAGCTCGTTGCTGATCTTGCTGATGTCCAGCGAGTAGCGGCGGTCGTGGCCCTTGCGGTCGGTGACCGGCACGACCCGGTCCCAGCCGGCCCCGCACGCCGCCAGGAGACGCTCGGTGAGCTGACGGTTGGTCAGCTCGGTGCCGCCGCCGATGTGGTAGACCTCGCCGGCCCGCCCCTTCTCCTGCACCATCGCCACGCCCCGGCAGTGGTCGTGCACGTGCAGCCAGTCGCGGACGTTGCCGCCGTCGCCGTACAGCGGCACGGTGCCGCCGTCGAGCAGGTTGGTCACGAACAGCGGGACGACCTTCTCCGGGAACTGGTACGGCCCGTAGTTGTTGGAGCAGCGGGTCACCACGACGTCCAGGCCGTGGGTGCGGTGGTAGGCCAGCGCCAGCAGGTCCGACCCCGCCTTCGAGGCGGAGTACGGCGAGTTCGGCGCCAGCGGCCAGCTCTCCGTCCACGAGCCGGAGTCGATCGAGCCGTACACCTCGTCGGTGGAGACGTGCACGAACCGGCTGACGCCGTGCCGCAGCGCGGCGTCCAGCAGCGTCTGCGTGCCGAGCACGTTCGTGGTGACGAACGGGGCGGCGCCGGTGATCGACCGGTCCACGTGCGACTCGGCGGCGAAGTGGACGATCACGTCGTGACCGGGCACCACCTCGTCGACCAGCGCCGGGTCGCAGATGTCGCCGCGGACGAAGCGCAGCCGGGGGTCGTCGCGCACCGGGGCCAGGTTCGCCGGGTTGCCGGAGTAGGTCAGCTTGTCCAGCACCGTGAGCGCGGCCGGGCCCTCGACCGGCACCCCGGCCGCGTCGCCGCCGGGCACACCCAGCAGCATCCGCACGTACTCCGACCCGATGAAGCCGGCGCCGCCGGTGACGAGGATCCTCACGGGTCGTGGAGTCTACGCCGTACCGGCAGCCCGGGCGGGACGTCGACGGGCCACGGGGGCGGCGGCCCCGCGGGTAGTCTCCGCGGGTGCGTGGAATCCTTCTCGCCGGCGGCACCGGATCCCGGCTCTGGCCGATCACCCGGGCCGTCTCCAAGCAGCTGATGCCGGTGTTCGACAAGCCGATGGTCTACTACCCGCTCTCCACTCTGGTGATGGCCGGGGTACGGGAGATCCTGGTGGTGACCACGCCGGACGACCGTGCCCAGTTCGAGCGGCTGCTCGGCGACGGCAGCCAGTGGGGGTTGCGCCTGGCGTACGCCGAGCAGCCCCGCCCGGAGGGCATCGCGCAGGCGTTCCTGCTCGGCGCCGACTTCATCGGCGACGAGTCGGTGGCGCTGGTCCTCGGCGACAACATCTTCCACGGCGTCGGGCTCGGCCGGCAGCTCGCCCAGCACGGCGAACCGGCCGGTGGGCGGGTCTTCGCGTACCCGGTCGCCAACCCGCAGGACTACGGCGTGGTGGAGTTCGACGACGCCGGCCGGGTGCTGTCGATCGAGGAGAAGCCGGAGCGCCCCCGGTCCCGGTACGCGGTGCCGGGCCTCTACTTCTACGACAACCGGGTGGTCGACATCGCCCGCAAGCTGACCCCGAGCGCCCGTGGCGAGCTGGAGATCACCGCGATCAACGAGACGTACCGGGCGTGGGGCGAGCTGACGGTGACGGTGCTCGACCGGGGCACCGCGTGGCTGGACACCGGCACGTTCACGTCGATGATGCAGGCCGCCGAGTTCGTCCGGGTGATCGAGGAACGCCAGGGCATGAAGATCGGCTGCGTCGAGGAGGTCGCCTGGCGGTCCGGGCTGATCGACGACGAGCGGCTGCGGATGCTGGCCCACCCGCTGACACGCAGCGGTTACGGTGAATACCTGCTGGGTCTGCTGGCCGAGCGGTCCGGTTCGGGGAGCGCGTCGTGAAGATCCGTCCGCTGAGCATCGAGGGCGCCTGGGAGGTTACCCCGCGCCTGCACGGCGACCCGCGGGGCCTGTTCCTGGAGTGGTACCGCTTCGACCGGCTCGCCGAGGCGGTCGGTCATCCGCTGCGGCTCGCGCAGGCCAACCTCTCCGTCTCCGCGCGGGACGTGGTGCGCGGCATCCACTTCGCCGACGTACCGCCGGGCCAGGCCAAGTACGTCACCTGCGTACGCGGGGCGGTGCTGGACGTGGTGGTGGACGTACGCGTCGGCTCGCCGACGTACGGCCGGTGGGAGGCGGTACGCCTCGACGACAGCGACCGGCGGGCCGTCTACCTGGCCGAAGGGCTGGGGCACGGGTTCTGCGCGCTCACCGACGACGCGACGCTCAGTTACCTCTGCTCCGCCACGTACCACCCGGCGGCCGAGCACACGGTGCACCCGCTGGATCCGGATCTCGGGATCGACTGGCCGGCGGCGTCGCCGCTGCTGTCCGAGCGGGACGCGGCGGCACCGCGCCTGGCGCAGGCGCGCGACGCGGGGCTGCTGCCCGGCTACGACGCCTGCCGCTCCTTCACGGAGGCGTCGGCCACGCGGCCGTCACTCTGACCCGGCACCCCGGCCGAGTCATCGGCCACGCCGCCCGAAGCCGCCGCGCCCGAAGCCGCCGGACCCGACGACGCCGCCGCGTCCGAAGCTGCCGTGTCCGAGGTCGCCGTGTCCGGAGCCACCGCATCCGAGGTCGCCGTGTCCGAAGCCACCCCATCCGCAGCCACCGCATCCGGTACCGCCGGAGCCGGCGGACGGCGGCGCGCCACTGCCGCCCAGAGTGTCCGCACGTCCGCGCTCACCGGCGTGCCCGCCCGGCGGTAGCCGAGCACCAGGGCGATCCCGGCCCCGACGGCGAGGCCGCCGAGTGCGCCGCCGGCCGCGTACCACTGCCACCGCACCGGCTCGGGACGCGGCGGCGGCGCGGCGGCCCGCACCACCGCGACGTGGGCCTTGAGCCCGAGCCCGGCGGGCGGCAGGTCGCGTTCGGCGATCCGTTGCAGTTCGGCGGCGAGCGCCGCGGCGATCGCCGCGGCGGTGCCGGCGGACCGGTCGGTGACCGCCACGTCGATCGCCAGGGAGTCGACGGTGGACGAGGCGACGACACGGCCGGCCAGGTCGTCGGTGGTGTACGGCAGTCCGAGCGAGTCGATCACCGGGCGGGTCAGCCGAGGCGTGTTCATCATGGTGGCGTACGTCTTGACCCGCCGCTGCATCAGCCGGCCCGCCTCGTCGGCAGGCGGGCGGGGCTGCGGCGCGGCCGACTTCTCGGCGGCGAACGTGACGACCATCTGGGTCTCGGCCCGGTAGACCGGCGGCCGCCGTTCGGCGAGGACCCCGGTGAGCGCGCCGCACAGCAGCGTCAGCGCCAGCACGATCGGCCACCGCCTGCCGATCGTGTCGCGGAAGTGGGCGAGGTCCACGACGCGTCACCCTACCGGCGGCGGGACGCCGCGGGCGTACCCGCCCGCCGGGTCCATTGCGCAGCGGCGCTCATGTCGGGTAGAACAGGCCCGCACACATCCGCGCATCTTGGGGGAAGACGAGTGGATTCCGCGTGGCCGGCTCGCGGCCGGTGCCGGCGCCTGGGCGCCGGGTGTTAGGCCGGGTCCGGCGGATCGTCTCCCCCGAGCGTCTCTATCTGGTCGCCCTGGGCCTGACCGGGCTCGCCGCGCTGGTGTCGGTGACGCTGCCGGCCGCCGAACGCGGTGAACTCGCGGCGAACATGGTGAGCGCCACCGTGGGCGCGGCGCTCGGTGGCCTGTCCGTGGACACGTTCCTGCTGTCCCGTCCGGCCGGCTGGATCATGTCGCGCGGTCGCCTGTGGATCGCCGGCATCCTCACCGTCTCACTCGGCCTCACCGCGCTGGCCGCGGGGCTGCTGACCACGCTCGCCGGGCTGGGCAGCCACCCGGTGGGCATCGGCGCGGGCTGCGCGCTCACCGTGTTCAACACGGCGGCCTCGCTCGGCCTGCGCCTCAAGCGGTTCTGGTTCGTCTACACCATGCGGGCGCTCGGCGGCGCGGTGCTGGTCGCCGGGTACGGGCTCCTCTGGCTGGGCCACCGGCTCGACGGTGGCCTGTGGAGCGTGCTGTGGCTGGGCGTCCAGGTCGCCACCGCCACCGTGCTCGGGGTGGCGGTGCTGGGCTGGGCGCGGCGGTTCGGGCCGGTGCCGGCGGCGACGGCGGGGCGCACGGAGTACCGCGCCGACCTGCTCGCCGTGGGCCGGCTGCACGTCGGGGTGTGCGCGCAGATGCTGACGTACCGGCTGAGCCAGGTCCTGGTGGCCCGCTTCGCCGGCGCGGGCGCGCTCGGCGTGTTCGCGCTGGCGGTGGCGGCGCTGGAGTTCGCGCAGTCCGGCGCGGTCGTACGGGCGCAGCGGATCCTGGCCGAGCGTGACCCGGACGCGATCGGCGACCACGGCCGCGAGGTCGTGAAGTCGGCGCTGCCGATCGCCGCGCTCGCCGTGATCGGCCTGGCGGTGCTCGGCGTGCTGGCGCCCGACTACCGCGACGCCTGGCTCTTCGGGCTGCTCCTGCTGCCCGGGACGCTGGCGTTGTCGGCCGGCAAGACGTGGAGCGCGGCGCTGCTCAAGCGCGCGGGCGAGCAGGCCACCACCGCCGTGGCCCTCGTCACCATGTCGGTGTCGGTGGTGCTGTACGTTCTGCTCATCCCGTGGGCCGGCGCGCTCGGCGCCGCGGTCGCGTCGTCGGTCGCCTACGGCGTCTACGCGTTGCGCACCCGGCAGCGACTCCAGCGGTCCACGCACCTCCTCGTCAATCGGATGGCCTAGCGGTGGACGTCTCAATCGTCGTGTTGACCTGGGAAGACTTCGAGCGCACCGACGGCTGCGTCCGCTCGCTGCCAGACGGTGTGGAAGCCGTCGTGGTGGACAACGGCAGCGCCGCCGAGATCAGCGACCGGCTGCGGGCCATGTGCGCCGAGACCGGCGCCCGGTACGTGCGCTCGGAGACGAACCTCGGCTACGCCAAGGGCATGAACCTCGGTGTCCGGCACAGCACCCGGTCCCGGGTGGTGCTGTCCAACAACGACATCCTGGTGCGGCCGGGCGCGATCGAGCGGCTGGTGGCCGAGCTGGACGACCCGGCGGTCGGCGCGGCGTTCCCGAAGGTGCTCGACGCGACCGGCCGGGACCAGACCGCCGCCGGCCGGTTCCTGACCGTGGGCACCGGACTCGCGCACGCCACCGGGCTCAGCCTGGTGTTCCCGAGGCTGCGGATCGTGGCCCCGCCGGAGCGCGGTGACTGGCTCTCCGGGCCGTTCGTGGCGATCCGGCGGGAGACGCTGGACCGGATCGGCGGGGTGGACGAGTCGTCGTTCTTCTACTCGGAGGACCTGCGGCTGTGCTGGGCGGTGCGCCGGCTGGGACTGCGCCTGGCGTACCTGCCGGACGCGGTGGTCACGCACGAGGACGACGCGAGCGCGAAGCGCCGGTGGGCGGCCGAGGAGATCTCCCGCCGGCAGACCCGGGAGTTCATCCGGGCCAGCCGTGAGCTGGCCGGGTGGCGGGGCACCGTGGCCTGCTCCGCGTACACGCTGGGGGTGCTCGCCCGGGCGGCGGTGGGCGGCGGGGCGGCGCGGCGGGCGATCGCCCGCGGCGCCCTGGAAGGCATGGGCGTCCGATGAGGGTGCTGTTCGTCTGCACCACCGGCGGGTCGGGGCGGCGGCAGCTCGGCGGCGCCGAGCGCTTCCTGATCGAGATGTTGCCGGCGCTCGCGGCCCGCGACGTCGACGTGGTCGCCGCCACGCCCGACGACGAGGTCGCGGCGGCGTTGCGGGAGGCGGGTGTGCCGTGGCGTCCGCTGGGCGCGGCCAAGCGGGTGGACCTCGGGTACGCGCGCGGCATCCGCGCCCTCGTCGAGGAGCTGCGACCGGACGTGGTGAGCGCGCACCTGCTCTCCGCCGCGATGCACGCCCGCGCCGGCCTGGGCGTGCGGGGCCGCCGCACGCCGCTCGTGGTGACGCTGCACAACAGCCTCTGGCAGTACCGCGACACGGCGGAGACGCTGCGCGCCAAGGCCGCGGTGCAGGCCAACATCAGCACCGACCTGATGTTCCGGCGGTTGCGGCCGCACGCGACGGTCGCGGTCTCCGGCTTCGAGGCTGACGAGCTCCGGGTACGCGGGCGGATCCGCGACGTGCGGGTGATCCCGAACCCGCTGCCCGCCATCTGGCCGCAGGTGACCGACACCGGCGGCCTCGCGCCGGACGGCCCGGTGCGGGTCGGCTTCCTCGGCCGCCTGGAACGGGAGAAGGGCGCCGACCTGCTGGCGGACGTCGCCGCGGCGCTGCCGGACGTGGAGTTCCTGGTCGCCGGCGCGGGCACCGTCGAGGTCGAGGAGCGGCCGAACCTGCACCTGGTCGGCCGCGTCGACGCCGCGCCGTTCCTGCAACGGCTGCACTGCCTGCTGGTGCCGTCCCGGGTGGAGGCGTTCGGGCGCAGCGCCCTGGAGGCGATGTCGCTCGGCGTGCCGGTGGTGCACTCCGGCGCGGGCGGGCTGACCGAGGTGACAGCCGCCGGTGACGGTGTGCTCGCGTACCGGGCGGACCTGACGCCGCAGGCGCTGGCCGCCGCCGTGCGGACGGCCACCGACCCGGCCGCGTGGGACGAGCGGCGGCGCGAGCTGGCCCGGCGGTACGCGGTCCGGCACTCGTTCGACGGATGCGTGGACGACTGGCACGACCTGTACCGGACGGTCGCCCGTGCCACCCGCTGAGCGACGCCTCTGGTCGGTCGGGATCCCGTTCGCGCTGGGCGCGGCCCTGCTGCTGGCCACGCTCGACGCCGGGCTCGCCGTCGCGCTCGCGCTGGCGGTCGGCACGCTGCTCGCCGCGCGCCTGCGGATGTGGGCGCTCGCGGCCTGCGCCGCCGTCTGGACCGCCGCGCTGCTCGCCGTGCGGGTGCTGCCCGGCCCGTACGACTCCTGGGCCGGTCGCGGCGTGCTGCCGGTGCTCGCCGGGTACGTGACGGTCTTCCTGCTGGCCTGGGGGGTGGGCCGGCGGCTGATCGACAGGCGGGACGACGGCGAGCGGTCCCGTCCGGCGCTGTCCTGGCCGTCCGAGCGGCGCCTGCTCACGTACCTGTCCGTGCTGCTCGGTGTCGCTGTGGTGACCGCGGCGATCCGGTTCCGGGGCACGGTGCCGCCGCTGCTGGCCGACAACCCGGACGCCGCCCGGCAGGTGCTGCGCGAGCAGTCGAACCTGGTCATCGGGCTGCTGTCCGAGGCGTGGACGCTCGGCATGGCGGTGTCGCTGCTGCGCGCGTTGTCCGCGCGCGGCCGGGCGCTGCCGGTCTACTACGCGCTGACGGCTGTGTTCACCGTCGGAGCGGCGCTCGGCGCGAGCAAGAACTCGGTGCTGGTGGGCATCGCGCCCGCGCTGATCGCGGCGCTGTCGGTACGGCGTACCCGGGGGCGGGCCGCGTCGTTCCTGGCCGCGCGTACGCCGGTGGTGCTGCTGATCGGCGCGGTGGCGCTCGGCGCGGCGGTGTTCCTCGGCGGGCAGCGCACCATGGCCGGCACCGGCGCGTTCGAGACCGAGTTCCGGGCCCGCTACGGCAGCAACGCGCTGACCAGCAGCGCCGGGTCGCTGGACCTGTCGCTGAGTTCGTCCACCGAGACGTTCGGGCGGGTCTGGTCGCAGCGGGAGCACCTGGAACCCCGGTACGGCACGTACTCGCTGACGTTCCTCGGCTCCCGCGTCGAGCCGATCGTCGGCAAGGCGGACCTGTACGGGCTGACGTCCCAGCTCAGCCAGCCGTACCTGATGAACACGGCCACGTTCGTGGCCATCCCGCTGCTCGACTACGGCCCGCTGGGCGCGGTGTTCTTCCTGGCCGCGCTGGGGCTGGCGGTGGGCGCGACCGAACGGTGGTTCGAGTTCTCCCGCGCGCCGGCCGGGCAGCTGGCGCGGGCGTTCGTCGTCTACTTCGCGCTGTTCGGCGTCTACGAGCTGTATCCGCTGATCTATCCGACCTGGCTGAGCCTGGTGCCCGGCCTCTGGGTGCTGCACCGGCTGGGCAGGAGCGCGGCATGACGTTCGACGGCCTCACCGTGGTCACCGTCCTCTACCGGTCCGCCGGCATGCTCGCCGAGACGCTGCCGACCTGGGTACGCAGCGCCGGTGACCTGCCGGTCCGATTCGTCTTCGCGGACAACTGGCCCTCCGACGGGTGCGCCGAGGTGATCGCCGGGCACCTGCCCGCCGACCGGTACGCGTACCTGCCCGACGCCACGAACCCGGGTTTCGCGGCCGGCTGCAACCGGGCGGCGGCAACGGTCACCACGAGCCACCTGCTGCTGCTGAACCCGGACGTGTGGCTGCCCGACGACGCGCTGGCCCGGATCTGTGCCGCCGTCGCCGCCGACCCGGACGCCCCGATCGCGGTCGGCCTGGCGATGCACGGCGGGGAGTACGTGGGGATCGACCTGAACCCGGTGTCGCTGTTCATCGACAGGCGTGCCACGGCGGGCCGTGCCCCGCTCGGCCCGTCCGGCGGCGCGGCGGTCTTCCCGGCCGCGCTGTACCGGCGTTTCGGCGGCTTCGACGAGCACCTGTTCGCCTGGGGTGAGGACGCCGACCTGGCGTTCCGGCTCTACGCGTCGGGGCTGCGCACGCGCGGGCTGGACGTGGTGCTGCCGCACGCGGGCGGGCACAGCGTGGACGGCGACACCCGGTTGCAGGGGTTCCGGGCGTTCCTGCTGGCCCGCAACCGGCTGCTGGTCGCGTCCCGCACGTTCACCTGGCCGCTGCTGCTCGTGGCGGTGCCGGTGCTGGCGCTGGCGCACCTCGCGCTCGCCGCCCGGCGCGCCCGGCAGGGCCTGTTGCGCCCGTTCCTGCGCGGCATCGGACGCGGGCTGGCCGACGGGCCGGCGGCCCGCCGTCGCTGGACCGGGCGGCGGTTCGGGTTCGCGTCCCTGCTCGGCTACCTGACCGCTCGGAGGGCGTGATGACGGCACAGCCGTGGACCGTGGTGACAGTCACCTACCACTCGGCGGAGACGCTGCGCCGCTGCTGGCGCGGCCCGAAGCCGTACGAGTGGCTGGTGGTCGACAACGCCTCGACCGACGACTCGGCGGCGGTCGCCGAGGAGCTGGGCGCGCGGGTGATCCGGCTGCCGGAGAACGTCGGCTTCTCCCGCGCCAACAACGTCGCGTTGCGCCAGGCGACCGGCCGGTACGTGCTGTTCGCCAACCCGGACCTGGAGGTGCGCCCGGACGGACTGGACGCGCTGGCCCGGCACCTGGACAGCCACGGCGGACTGGTCGCGCCGCAACTGCTGGGCACCGACGGCACACCGCAGGCGAACGGGCGCGGCTTCCCCTACGCGACGGCGAAGCTCGGCAACCGGAAGGTGTGGCCGCTGTCCCGGCTGCACGCCTCGTACCGGCTGGTGGCCGCGCCCGGCGAGACGCGCCACGTCGCCTGGGTGATGGGCGCGGCGGTGGCCGGACGCACCGCCGACGTCACCGCGCTGGGCGGATGGAACGAGCGGTTCTTCCTCTACTACGAGGACCACGAGCTGGGGCTGCGCGCCTGGCGGCACGGGCTGCCGGTGGCGGTGCTGGGCGACGTGCGGTGGACCCACCACTGGGCGCGCGCCACCAACTCGGTGCGCTGGTCCCGGGCGCACACGCTGGAGCTGCGCAGCGCCCGGACGTTCTTCGGCATGTTCCCGGAGTTCCTGGTCGGCCTGCCGCGACCGGCGCGCCGGCACCATCGGGCCGCGGGACTGGTCGGCACGGCGGTTTCGCCCGTCGCGTCCACACCGGACCCTCGCGGGGAGTGATCGAGCGCGGTCGCGGGGCCGCTGACGTGAATGACGCTTTGATACCGTCTCGCCGTGTCCGTGACACGCCCGGCCTTCTCCCCCTCGATGGCACCCGCGTCGGCGACGCCGGTGCCGTCGCGGCCGGGCACGCCGGCGGCGTTCGTCGCGGCCGCGTGGGAGCGGTTGAGCCGGTCGCCGTACTGGTCCGTCGCGGGCCTGCTGGTCGCCTTCGGTGCCGTGCTGCGGATCCGGCAGTGGGCGTACGCGCGCAGCTTCTGGAGCGACGAGCTGTACGTCGCGCACAACATCCGGGAACGCGGCTACCTGGAGCTGTTGCGGCCGCTGGCGTTCAGCCAGTCGGCGCCGCCCGGCTGGCTGTGGCTGGAGCGGTTCGTGTTCGAGCAGTTCGGCGACGGTGAGCGGGCGCTGCGGCTGGTGCCGCTGCTGTTCGGGCTGGCGCTGCTGCCGCTCGTGGCGTGGCTCGGCCGGGCCCTCCTGCCGCCCCTCGCCGCGCTGGCGGCGCTGCTGCTGGTCGCCGTCGCGCCGTTCCTGATCGGCTACTCCAACGAGCTGAAGCAGTACAGCGCCGAGGCGTTCGGCGTCACGCTCGTGATCGGGCTGGCGCTGCTGATCGTCCGGACCGGCCCGACCTGGGCCGGGTCGGCGGTGTTCTGGGCGGCCGCGGCGGTCATGGCGTTCGTCAGCACCTTGTCCATTCCGGTCACCGGCGCGCTCGGCGTGCTGCTGGCCGGGTACGCGCTGTCCCGCCCGGACCGCCCTGGGGCGAGCAGGTGGCGTGAGCTGGGCCGGTTCCTCGCCCCGGCGCCGGCCTGGGGCGTGGTGGCGCTCGTGGTGTACGTGCTGTTCCTGGCGCCGGGACTGGCCGATCCGCAGCTCGCCGCGTACTGGCGGGCGAAGTCGATCTATCCGGCGCACTCGCTCACCGACCTGCCGGCAACCGTGGAATGGCTCGTGGCGACGTACCGGAGTCTCGCCACAGTGCCGTTCGTGGCCTGGTCGGCGTGGGTCGTCGTGCCGCTGCTGGTGCTGGGCACGGCCGCCGGGCTGCGCCGGCTCTCCACAGTGGCGGTGCTGGTCCTGCTCACCCCGTTGGCGGCCGGGCTGGCCGGCGCGGCGGTGTCGGTCTACCCGTTCAACGGCCGGCTGGCGCTCTACGCGGTGCCCGCGTGCCTGCTGCTCGCCGCGCTCGCCGTCGCACCGCCACCGCTGCGGGCGGGCCTGCCCGCCCGGATCAGGTGGGCGGTCGGGGTGGTGCTCCTGCTCGCGCTCGCCGTTCCGCAGCTGGCCACCGCCGTGGTGGCGACAGTGCATCCGGCGCGGGCCTTCGCCCAGGGCGGCGGCGCCAACGCGGTCGACTACCGGGGCGCGCTGAGCTACCTGAAGGACAAGCGCCGACCGGGTGACCTGGTGCTGGCCACCACCGTCTCGTGGAACGCCCAGGCCTGGTACGGCCCGGCGGCGGACGCCTACGTGGTCGCCGCCGGCCCCGGCGGGTGTCCGAAGCAGACCGTGTCCACGCTCCTGCCCGGACGGTCCCGGGTCTGGCTGTTCCAGGCCACCGACTGGGCCGACGGGGCGAACCGGGACGTCATCGTCCGGCTCGGCGGCAGCGGCGTGGCCGTCACCGAGCGGCAGTTCAGCGGGGCGCGCGTGGTCCGCTTCGACCTGGCGGCGGGCGTCACCAAGGGCAGCGACGTCTGCCTGGTCCCACCGCCGAACGGCGCCCGCGTCCGTTAGCTGTGGCGCTGCCAGAGGTCGCGCAGCGCGTCCCAGTTGCCGCCGAGCCCGGCCCCGCACGGCGTCTCCATGTAGATCGCGCTGGTGTTGTCGTCGCGGCCCCACCAGATGCCGCAGACCGGGCGGCCGTCCTGGCCGTTGCCGGCGTACTCGACGTAGCTGCCCTGCGCCCCGCTGACGCCGCCGGTGGCCGGCCCGGCCTCCCGCATGCCCGGCGCGAGCGCCCGGCCGATGATGCCCATCTGCTGGCGGAAGGCGCGCGCCGCCTCCTTCTTCTCGGCCGACTCGTACTCGGCGAAGTGCAGCGACACGCCCAGGTAGCGGCAGAAGACGTGCTGCTTCTCGCCGGCGGCGAGCCCGGGACCGCTCTTCTCGGTGTTGATCGCGCAGCCGCCCACCCCGTCGAGCCACGGCTCGGCGATCGGCATGAGCGTGGCGTCGAACTTCGCCTTGTTCAGCGACTGCTGGGTGGCCTCGTAGAGCGCCGGGGAGGCGCTGGCCGCCGGAGTGGACGGTTCGCCACCGTCGGCGAGCGACCGTCCGGCCAGCAGACCGGCGCCGCCGGCCAGCACCGCCGCCATGACCAGGCCACCGATCCACAGCCCGGTACGGCTCTTCGGCGGGCGCGCGACCGGTGCGATCCGGGGACCACCGGTCGGCACGAGCGGATCCGGGGCGGTGGCCTGGGCCGGGATCGCCGGCACCGGCATGCCCGGCGACACCGGCACGCCGGGTGACACGGGCGCGCCGGACGAGACGGGGGCGCCGGAGACCGGCTGCTGCGGCGTCATCGCCCACGGCTGCGGGCTCCACGGCAACTGCGGCGGCGACGAGACCTGCTGCGGCGGCGCGGACACCGGCGGGGGCGGCGGGAGCATCTCGCCGGTGGCGGTGCGCTGGTAGTCCATGCCCAGGCTGCGGAACAGCCGCTCGGCTGCGCCGTCCTCGTCGGACGGATACGCCACCCAGGGCTGGCCGGCGGCGAAGTCGGAGTTGACGTACCGATGGCCGCCGGGCGTCTGGGCCAGCACGTTCGCCGCGTTGGTGAACGCCTCGCGCCAGCGCTGGTCACCGGCTGCAGCACCGTCCAGGACCGCCACGGTGAGCGCGCGGTCCTGCCCGTCGAGCGCGGCCCAGGCCCTGCCGACCTGGCACTCGCCCAGCACCTCGGTGAACCTGTACGGACCTTCCGGCTGCATGCCCCACTCCTCTGCTCACCCGCCGTGCGGATAGTACAGAGAGCACGCTCATCGGATCTCCCTGCGGTCGGGCCACTCTTGCGCTCTGAAAGTTTTCATGCATAGAGTCGCGGGGTGAATGAAAGCGGTGCGGCCTCCCCCGACCGCCTGCTCGACCTGTTCCACGGCGTACGGCTCACCCCGACCCAGCGCCGCATCGCCCACTGCCTGGTGCGGCACGCGGGAACGGCGGCGTACCTGTCCGCCGCCGAGTTGGCCGAGCTGGCGGGCGTCAGCCAGCCGTCGGTGACCCGGTTCGCCATGGCGCTCGGGCACGACGGCTACCCCGCGCTGCGCCGCCGCCTGCGGGAACTCACGGTCACCGGCTCGGCCGGACCGGCCGCCGGCAACGCCCTGCAACGGGCGGTGCACGCCGAGCGGGACAATCTCGACCGGCTCGCGGCGCAGCTCGCCGACGCCGGGCGGGTCGCCGCGGTGGGGAAGCTGCTCGCGGCCAGCCGTCCGCTGCCGGTGCTCGGGCTGCGCGCCGCCGCGCCGCTCGCCGCGTACTTCGCGTACTTCGCCGCCAAGGTGCACCCCGACGTGCGGGTCCTCGACGACGGCGGCAGCATGCTGGTCGACCGCCTGGACCAGGCGGTCGCGGCCGGCGCGACGGCGATGCTCGCGTTCGTGCTGCCCCGCTACCCCCGGGAGACCCTCGACGCGCTGCGCGAGGCCCGGGACGCCGGGCTGACCGTCGTGGCGATCACCGACTCGCCGGTGAGCCCGGCCACCGAGCACGCCGAGGTGGTGCTGCCCGCCGCCGTCGGCGCCGATCTGGTCTTCGACCTGCACACCGCCCCGATGACGCTGGCCATGGTGGTGCTCCAGGCGATCTGCGACGCCGCGCCGGCCGAGACCCAGAACCGGCTCGAGGCGTTCGAGTCGTCCGCCGCCCGCCGCCAGTTGTTCCTCGGCTGAGAGGAGTACGAGATGCACCAGCCCGTCCGCGCCGCCCGCGGCACCGCACGCACCGCGAAGGGGTGGCCGCAGGAGGCCGCCCTGCGGATGCTGATGAACAATCTCGACCCGGAGGTCGCCGAGCGTCCCGAGGACCTGGTGGTCTACGGGGGCACCGGCAAGGCGGCCCGGGACTGGCCGTCGTACCACGCGCTGGTGCGCACGCTGACCGACCTGCGCGACGACGAGACGATGCTCGTGCAGTCCGGCCGTCCGGTCGGGGTGATGCGCACCCACGAGTGGGCGCCGCGCGTGCTGCTGGCCAACTCGAACCTGGTCGGCGACTGGGCCACCTGGCCGGAGTTCCGCCGGCTGGAGTCGCTCGGCCTGACCATGTACGGGCAGATGACCGCCGGTTCCTGGATCTACATCGGCACCCAGGGCATCCTCCAGGGCACGTACGAGACGTTCGCCGCGGTGGCGGCCAGGCGCTTCGAGGGCACGCTCGCCGGGACACTGACGCTCACCGCCGGGTGCGGCGGGATGGGCGGGGCGCAGCCGCTCGCGGTCACCATGAACGGCGGCGCCTGCCTGATCGTGGACGTGGACCGGTCCCGGCTGGAACGACGGGCGCACGACCGCTACCTCGACGAGATCGCCGACTCGCTGGACGACGCGGTCGAGCGGGCGCTGGCCGCGAAGCGGGACCGGCGGGCGCTCAGCGTCGGGGTGGTCGGCAACGCCGCCACCGTCTTCCCCGAGCTGCTGCGCCGGGGTGTGGCCATCGACATCGTGACCGACCAGACCAGCGCGCACGACCCGCTGTCGTACCTGCCGGAGGGCGTGGACCTCGCCGACGCGCGGGACTACGCGGCGGCCGAGCCGGCCGAGTTCACCGACCGGGCGCGGGCGTCGATGGCGAAGCACGTGGAGGCGATGGTCGGCTTCCTGGACGCGGGCGCCGAGGTGTTCGACTACGGCAACTCGATCCGGGGCGAGGCCAAGCTCGGCGGGTATGAGCGGGCGTTCGACTTCCCCGGCTTCGTGCCCGCGTACATCCGGCCGCTGTTCTGCGAGGGCAAGGGGCCGTTCCGCTGGGCCGCGCTCTCCGGCGACCCGAAGGACATCGCCGCCACCGACCGGGCCATCCTCGACCTGTTCCCGGAGAACGAGTCCCTCGCCCGGTGGATCCGGTTGGCCGGCGAGCGGGTCGCGTTCCAGGGCCTGCCGGCGCGGATCTGCTGGCTCGGCTACGGCGAGCGCGACCGCGCCGGGGTGCGGTTCAACGAGATGGTCGCCTCGGGCGAGCTGAGCGCGCCCGTGGTGATCGGCCGGGACCACCTGGACTGCGGCAGCGTGGCGAGCCCCTACCGGGAGACCGAGGCGATGGCCGACGGTTCCGACGCGATCGCCGACTGGCCGCTGCTGAACGCGCTCGTCAACACCGCGAGCGGCGCGTCCTGGGTGTCGATCCACCACGGCGGCGGCGTGGGGATCGGCCGGTCCATCCACGCCGGGCAGGTGTGCGTGGCCGACGGCACCGAGCTGGCCGGGCAGAAGATCGAGCGGGTGCTCACGAACGACCCGGCGATGGGCGTGATCCGGCACGTCGACGCCGGCTACGACGACGCCCGCGAGGTCGCCGAGCGCACCGGCGTGCGCGTCCCCATGACCGAGGGCGGCCGGTGAGCGCCGCGCGCCGGGCGGTCGCGGGCGAGAGGCGGGACCGGTGACCGACCTGGCGGACCGGTTCCGCGCACTGTGGGACGAGATCGCGCCGGTCGGGCGGGACGCCGGCAGCGGCGGCTACCTGCGCTACGCGCTCACCGAGCCGGAGCGCACGCTGCGCGGCTGGTTCCGGGAGCAGGCCGACCGGCGGGGCATGCCGGTGTCCGAGGACGGCAACGGCAACCTGTTCGCCTGGTGGGGCGACCCGGCAGCCGGGGACGCGGTGCTCACCGGCAGCCACTTCGACTCGGTGCCGCACGGCGGCGCGTACGACGGTCCGCTCGGCATCGTCAGCGCGTTCCTCGCCGTGGACGAGCTGCGGGCCGCGGGCGTCACCCCGGACCGGCCGGTGGTGGTGGCCGCGTTCGTGGAGGAGGAGGGCGCGCGGTTCGGCGTACCCTGCCTGGGGTCGAGGCTGCTCACCGGCGAGATCGACGTCGACCGCGCGGCCGGGCTGCGCGACCAGGCCGGGACGACCTTCGCCGAGGCGCTGGGCGAGCGGCCGGTGGGCGCCGACCCGGCGCTGCTCGGCCGCTTCGCGGCCTTCGTGGAGCTGCACGTCGAGCAGGGCCGCGCGCTCGCCGACGGGGACGCGCCGGTCGCTGTGGCGTCGGCGATCTGGCCGCACGGCCGGTGGCGGTTCGACTTCACCGGCGAGGGCAACCACGCGGGTACGACCCGGATGGCCGACCGCCGCGACCCGATGCTCACCTACGCGTTCACCGTGCTGGCGGCGAACAAGGAGGCCCGGCTGCGCGACGCGCACGCCACAGTCGGCCGGGTGTCGGTCGAGCCGAACGCCACCAACGCGATCCCGTCCCGGGTCACCGGCTGGCTGGACGCGCGGGCGGCCGAGGCGGAGACGCTGTACGGTCTGGTCGAGGCGGTACGCACCAAGGCCGCCGACCGGGCCGGCCGCGACGGGACCGCGCTGACCTGCACCCAGGAGTCGGCGACCCCGCTCGTCGCGTTCGACCACGGGCTGGCCGACCGGCTGGCCGCGCTGCTCGGCGCGCCGGTGCTGCCCACCGGCGCCGGGCACGACGCGGGAGTGCTGGCGGCGCACCTGCCCACCGCGATGCTGTTCGTGCGCAACCCGACCGGGGTGTCGCACTCCCCCGCCGAGGCGGCCACCGACGCCGACTGCGCCGCCGGGGTGGCCGCCCTGGCCCGGGTGCTGGAGGAGCTGGCATGCCGCTGACCCGCTGGCTGGCCGAGTACGCCTGGCTGCCCGACCGCGCCGAGCCCACCCGGGACGTGCTGATCGAGGCGACCGACGGGCGGCTCACCGCTGTCACCCCGCTGACCGTGGACGGGCCGCCGACCGCCGGGGTGGAGGTGCTCGCCGACGCGGTCCGGCTGCCCGGGCTGACGCTGCCCGGCCTCGCAAACGCCCACTCGCACGCGTTCCACCGGGCACTGCGCGGGCGCACCCACGACGGGCGCGGTGACTTCTGGTCCTGGCGCAGCCTGATGTACGCCGTCGCGATCCGGCTCGACCCGGACTCCTACCTGGCGCTGGCCCGCGCCGTGTACGCGGAGATGGCGCTGGCCGGGATCACCTGCGTGGGCGAGTTCCACTACCTGCACCACGGTCCCGGCGGCACCCCGTACGACGACCCGAACGCCATGTCCGCCGCGCTCGTGGAGGCCGCCGCGCACGCCGGGATCCGGCTCACGCTGCTGGACACCGCGTACCTGGCCGGGGGCGTGGACGGCGCGCCGCTGGCCGGGCCGCAACGCCGGTTCGGTGACGGCGACGCGCTGCGCTGGGCGCAGCGCGTGGACGCGTTCCGCCCGGCCGACGAGCACGTCCGGCTCGGTGCGGCCATCCACTCGGTGCGCGCGGTCCCGGCCGGGCAGCTCGCCACGGTGGCCGGCTGGGCCGACCGCAACGGGCTGCCGCTGCACGTGCACCTGTCCGAGCAGCCGGCCGAGAACGACGCCTGCCGGGCCGTGCACGGGTGCACCCCGACGCGGCTGCTGGCCGACCACGGCGTGCTCGGCCCGCACACCACAGCCGTGCACGCCACCCACCCGACCGCCGCCGACGTGGCGCTGCTCGGCGACAGCCGCACCCGCGTCTGCCTCTGCCCCACCACCGAACGCGACCTGGCCGACGGGATCGGCCCGGCGCGCCGGATGGCCGACGCGGGCAGCCCGCTCAGCCTCGGCAGCGACAGTCACGCCGTGGTGGACCTGTTCGAGGAGGCCCGCGCGGTCGAGCTGGACGAGCGGCTGCGTACCCGCAGGCGGGGGCACTTCAAGCCGGCCGAGCTGGTCGGCGCCGCCACCGTCGGCGGGCACGCCGCGCTGGGCTGGGGCGACGCCGGCCGGCTAGCCGTCGGGCAGCGCGCCGACCTGGTGACGGTCCGGCTGGACAGCGCCCGCACCGCCGGGATCCCGCCGGTCGGCGCGTTCTTCGCCGCCACCGCCGCCGACGTGACCAGCGTCGTGGTCGACGGCCGGCCCGTGGTGGACGGCGGCCGGCACCTGACCGTGGACGTGCCCACCGAGCTGCGGGACGCCATCGCGGCGGTGACCGCGAAGGAGGACTCGTGACGCGTGGCAGCCTGCTCGTCGACCACATCGGCGAGCTGGTCACCAACGACGGCCGCGACGGCGACCCGCTGGGTGTCCGCCGCGAAGCCGCCCTGCTGATCGAGGACGGGCAGGTGGCCTGGGTCGGATCGGCCCGCGACGCGCCGGCCGCCGACCGGCGGATCGACGCCGGTGGCGCGGCGGTGCTGCCCGGCTTCGTGGACAGCCACGCCCACCTGGTCTTCGCCGGGGACCGGGCCGCCGAGTTCGCCGCCCGGATGGCCGGCGAGCGCTACACCGGCGGCGGCATCCGCACCACTGTGGGCGCCACCCGCGCCGCCTCCGACGACGCACTGCGTGCCTCGGTGGGCCGGCTGCGCGCGGAGATGCTGCGGCAGGGCACCACCACCGTCGAGATCAAGAGCGGGTACGGCCTCACCGTCGCCGACGAGGCCCGCTCGCTGCGGATCGCCGCCGAGTTCACCGACGACACCACGTTCCTCGGCGCGCACGTCGTCCCCGCCGAGTACGCAGACCGCCCCGACGACTACGTGGGCCTGGTGTGCGGGCCGATGCTGGCCGCCGCCGCGCCGTACGCCCGCTGGATCGACGTGTTCTGCGAGCGGGGCGCGTTCGACGCCGACCACGCGCGGGCGATCCTCGACTGCGGGCAGGCCGCCGGTCTGGGCGTACGGCTGCACGCCAACCAGCTCGGCCCCGGGCCGGGCGTTCGGCTCGGCGTGGAGCTGGGCGCGGCCAGCGTCGACCACTGCACCCACCTGACCGACGCCGACGTCGACGCGCTGGCCGGTTCGGAGACGGTCGCCACGCTGCTGCCCGGCGCCGAGTTCTCCACCCGGTCGCCGTACCCGGACGCCCGCCGGCTGCTCGACGCGGGCGTCACGGTCGCGCTGGCCACCGACTGCAACCCCGGTTCGTCGTACACGTCGTCGATGCCGTTCTGCGTCGCGCTCGCCGTACGCGAGATGCGGATGACGCCGGCGGAGGCGGTGTGGGCGGCGACCGCCGGTGGGGCGGCGGCGTTGCGCCGCACCGACGTGGGCCGGCTGACGCCCGGGGCGCGAGCCGACCTGATCATCCTCGACGCACCGTCCCACCTGCACCTGGCCTACCGGCCGGGCGTGCCACTGATCCGCCAGGTCCTGCACAACGGAGTACCGCGATGACCACCGTGACCATCCTGTCCACCGGCGTCACAGCCGCCGACGTGCTCGCGGTGGCCCGCGGCACCGCCAAGGTCGTGCTCGACCCGGCCGCCACCGAGGCGATGGCGACCTCCCGGTCCATCGTGGACGGCATCGAGGCGGCCGGCCGTCCGGTGTACGGCGTCTCCACCGGCTTCGGCGCGCTGGCGAACACGTTCGTCGCCCCGGAGCGCCGGGCCGAGCTTCAACACGCGCTGATCCGCTCGCACGCCGCCGGGGTGGGCGCGCCGATGCCGCGCGAGGTGGTACGCGCCATGATGCTGCTGCGGGTCCGCTCGCTGGCGCTCGGCCGCTCCGGGGTCCGCCCGCTGGTCGCCGAGGCGCTCGTGGACCTGCTCAACCACGAGGTCACCCCGTGGGTGCCCGAGCACGGCTCGCTCGGCGCGTCCGGCGACCTGGCGCCGCTGGCGCACTGCGCGCTGGTGCTGCTGGGTGAGGGCTGGGTGCTCGGCCCGGCCGGTGACCGCATCCCGGCCGCCGACGCGCTGCGCCGGGTCGGGCTCAAGCCGGTGTCGCTGGCCGCCAAGGAGGGGCTGGCGCTGATCAACGGCACCGACGGCATGCTCGGCATGCTGCTACTGGCCGTCTCCGACGCCCGGCACCTGTTCGCCATGGCGGACGTGACGGCGGCGCTGGCCATCGAGGCGATGCTCGGCTCGGAGCGGCCGTTCCTGCCCGAGCTGCACGCGATCCGCCCGCACCCGGGCCAGGCCGCGTCGGCGGCGAACATCCACCGGCTGCTGCAGGGCTCGGCGGTGATGGACTCGCACCGCGACGACCTGGCGCACGCGGTGCAGGACGCGTACTCGATGCGCTGCGCCCCGCAGGTGGCTGGCGCGGCCCGGGACACGCTCGACTTCGTCGAGGTGGTGGCCGGTCGGGAGCTGCTGTCGGTGGTGGACAACCCGGTGGTGCTGCCGGACGGGCGGGTCGAGTCGACGGGCAACTTCCACGGCGCGCCGCTCGGCTTCGCCGCCGACTACCTGGCCATCGCCGCCGCCGAGGTGGGCGCGATCGCCGAGCGCCGCGTGGACCGGCTGCTGGACGTCACCCGTTCCCGGGAGCTGCCCGCGTTCCTCTCCCCCGACGCCGGGGTGAACTCCGGGTTGATGATCGCCCAGTACACCGCCGCCGGGATCGTCGCGGAGAACCGCCGGCTCGCCGCGCCCGCCTCGGTCGACTCGCTGCCCACCAGCGGCATGCAGGAGGACCACGTCTCGATGGGCTGGGCGGCCACCAAGAAGCTGCGCACGGTGCTGGACAACCTGACCAGCCTGCTCGCGGTGGAGCTGCTGGCGGCCGTACGCGGGCTCCAGCTCCGCGCGCCGCTGACCCCGTCACCGGCCGGGCGGGCGGCGCTGGACGCGCTCGGCGGCACCATCGGCGAGCCGGGGCCGGACGTGTTCCTCGCGCCGCTGATGGAGGCGGCGCGCGAGGTGGTGCGCGGTCCCGAGCTGCGCGCGGCGATCGAACGGGAGATCGGCCCGCTCGGCTGAGCGGGCCGGTCCGGCGCTCCGGCCGGCCGGTGCCCGGCCGGCGTTCGCCGCCGGGCACCGGCGGCGTCCGGAAGCAGGTCAGGCAGCGGGTGGGAGCACCTTCGCGACCAGCTTGGCCAGGTCCCGCAGCGCCTTGCCGCGGTGGCTGACCGCGTCCTTCTCCTCGGGCGTCAGCTCCGCGTTGGTGCGCTCCTGGCCGTCGCCCAGGAAGATCGGGTCGTAGCCGAAGCCGCCCTCGCCGCGCGGCGCGCGCAGCAGCCGGCCGGACTGCCGGCCGTCGACCAGGTGCTCCTTGCCGCCGGGCAGCACGAGCGCGACGGTGCAGACGAACGCGGCGCCCCGGTGCTCGTCCGGCACGTCGGCGACCTGGTCCAGCACGAGCTGGAGGTTGGCGTGGTCGTCGCCGTGCCGGCCCGACCAGCGGGCGCTGAACACACCCGGCATGCCGTTGAGCGCGTCCACCGCCAGCCCGGAGTCGTCGGCGATGGTCGGCAGGCCGGTACGCCGGCAGCCCTCCCGCGCCTTGATCAGCGCGTTCTCACCGAACGTGAGGCCGGTCTCCGGCAGCTCCGGGTACTCCTCGACGTCGTCGAGGCCGAGCAGGGCGATCCGGTGCGCGCCGAGCGCGCCGTCCAGGATCCGCTGGAGTTCGACCAGCTTCTTCCGGTTCCGGGTGGCGAGCAGGACCTTGTTCACGAGAGCGCCTTCCGCTGCGCGTCGGCCAGTTCCAGACAGCCCGCCACGCCCAGGTCGAGCAGCGCGTCGAGCTGGTCGCGGGCGAAGACGCCCGCCTCACCGGTGCCCTGCACCTCGACGAAGTCGCCGGTGCCGGTGCAGACCACGTTCATGTCGACCTCGGCGGTGACGTCCTCGGCGTAGCAGAGGTCGAGCATCGGCTCGCCGCCGATCACCCCGACGCTCACCGCCGCCACCGAGCGGTGCATCACCTTCTCCACCTTGCCGGCCAGCGCCTTGCGCTCGGCCAGCCAGGTCACCGCGTCGTGCAACGCGACGTACGCGCCGGTGATCGCGGCGGTACGGGTGCCGCCGTCGGCCTGGAGCACGTCACAGTCCAGCACGATCGAGTTCTCGCCGAGCGCCTTGAGATCGACGCAGGCGCGCAGGCTGCGGCCGATCAGCCGGGAGATCTCGTGGGTGCGCCCGCCGACCTTGCCGCGGACGCTCTCCCGGTCCGAGCGGGTGTTGGTGGCCCGGGGCAGCATCGCGTACTCCGCCGTCACCCAGCCCAGCCCGGAGCCCTTGCGCCAGCGGGGCACGCCCTCTGTGACGCTCGCCGTGCAGAGCACCCGGGTCGCGCCGAACTCGACGAGCACCGAGCCCTCCGGGTGGGTGCTCCAGCCCCGGGTCAGGGTCACCGGTCGGAGTTGGTCGGGCTGCCGCCCGTCAGGTCGCGCCATGCCTGCACCCTATGCGGTGCGGTGATCGCACCGCCCGCGGGTGCCCGCCGACACGACCCGGCCGCCGCCGGGTTCAGACGTCGTAGCAGGCGCCGGGCCGGACCACGTCCAGCGGTCCGGCGTACGCCCCGGCCGCCGCCTCCACGGTCTGCGACTCGCTGCCCCAGGCCGGTACGAGGTGGGTGAGCAGGAGCCGTCCCACTCCCGCCTTGGTGGCCGCCTCGCCGGCCTCCCGGCCGGTCAGGTGCAGATCCGGCGGGTTCTCCACGCCGTCCATGTAGCTCGCCTCGCAGAGGAACACGTCGGCGTCCTGGGCCAGGCGCAGCAGCGCTTCACACGGCGCGGTGTCGGCGGAGTAGCAGAACACCCGGCCGCCGTGCTCCAGCCGCACCCCGTACGTCTCGACCGGGTGGTTCATCCGGTCGACTGTGACGGTGAACGGGCCGATCGGGAACGTGCCCGGCTGGAGGCCGTAGAACTGGTAGACGTCCTCCACCGAGCCCTCCTCCTGCCCGTACGCGGTGGCCAGCCGGTCGGGCGCGCCGGAGGGGGCGTACATCGGCAGGGGCGGGTACGGGCCGTCCGGCGCGTACCGGCGTACCACCACGTAGGACACGGCGTCGAACATGTGGTCGCAGTGCAGGTGGGTGAGGAGGATGGCGTCGGGAGCGTGCAGCCCGACGTAACGCTGGAGCGTGGAGAGCGACCCCACCCCGAAGTCGATCAGAAGCCGAAAGCCCTCGGCTTCCATGAGATAGGCCGAACAGGGGGATTCTGGCCCCGGGAAGCTGCCCGCGCAGCCGAGGACGGTCAGTCTCATCCGGTGGCCTCGATCTCACGATGAGTAGTCGATGCGCCGGCGGCGGCACCGCCGATGATCTCTACCGACGCGCTCGCCACGCTGCGCAGCCTACGCGTCGCCCCGGTCGGGCAAGAATCATCTGCCGGAAGTTGTCATCAACGTGACACCCATACACGTCCGCTCCGGACGAGACCGGCGGTCCGGCCGGCGGGCACGCCACCGACCGGACCGGCAATCGGTCCGTCAGGCCCAGAGCTGGCCCTCCAGGGCCTCCTCCGCGTCGGCGAGGGTGCCGCCGTACGCGCCGGTCGACAGGTATTTCCAGCCGCCGTCGCAGACCACGAACGCCACGTCCGCGCGGCGGCCGTCGCGGACCGCCTCGTGCGCCACCGCGAGCGCGGCGTGCAGGATGGCGCCGGTGGAGAACCCGGCGAAGATGCCCTCCACCTCGACGAGCTGCCGGGTACGCAGCACCGCGTCCCGGGTGCCCACTGAGAAGCGGCGGGACAGCACCCCGGCGTCGTACAGCTCGGGCACGTAACCCTCGTCGATGTTGCGCAGACCGTAGACCAGCTCGCCGTAGCGCGGCTCGGCCGCCACGATCTGGATGCCCTCGACCTTCTCCCGCAGGTAGCGCCCGGTGCCCATGAGCGTGCCGGTGGTGCCCAGCCCGGCCACGAAGTGGGTGATGCCCGGCAGGTCCTGGAGCAGCTCCGGCCCGGTCGTCTCGTAGTGCGCCCGGGCGTTCGCCTCGTTGCCGTACTGGTAGAGCATCACCCAGTCCGGGTGCTCGGCGGAGATCTGCTTCGCGGTCGCGACCGCCTGGTTCGAGCCGCCCGCGGCCGGCGAGAAGATGATCTCCGCGCCGTACATGCGGAGCAGCTGCACCCGCTCGGTGGAGACGTTCTCCGGCATCACGCAGACCAGCCGGTAGCCGCGCAGCTTCGCCACCATGGCCAGCGAGATGCCGGTGTTGCCGCTGGTCGGCTCCAGGATCGTGTCACCCGGACGCAGCCGGCCGGACTCCTCGGCCGCGCGGACCATGAACAGGGCCGCGCGGTCCTTGATGCTGCCGGTCGGGTTCCGGTCCTCCAGCTTCGCCCAGAGCCGCACCGGCGGCGCCCCGGCCGGGACCGTCGGCGAGAGCCGGGGCAACCCGACCAGCGGTGTGCCGCCGCAGGCGTCGAGCAGGCTGTCGTACCGCGCCATCGCGGGCCCCCTCAGCGGGCGGCGCGCGTGGAGACCGCGTGCGAGGCGATCGCCGCGGCGGCCGCGAAGCCGAACGCGCCACCGGCGACGGCCGGCAGGATGGTCACGCTGTCGCCGTCGTTGAGCTTGGCGTCGAGCGCGCCCAGGAAGCGGACGTCCTCGTCGTTGACGTAGACGTTGACGAACCGGTGCAGGGCGCCCGCGTCGGTGACCAGGCGGGCCTTCAGGCCGCCGTGCCGGGAGTCCAGGTCGGCGATCAGGTCGGCGAGCGTGTCGCCGCTGCCCTCGACGACCTTCGCGCCGCCGGTGTAGCTGCGCAGGATGGTGGGGATGCGAACCTCGATGGCCATGGTGTCTCGTGCTCCTCGTTCGGGATCGTGCCAGGTGACGGGAAAAGGAAGGTGCCGGCGCTGAGAGTCAGCGGCCGGAACACTCGTAGTCGACCGTCGCCGGGCTCTGCCCGAACATGTAGGACTGGACGGCGTTCGGGTCCACGGCGGCATCCACGATCTCCACCGGTTCCTCGGTGACCACGCCGTCGACGATCCGGAAGGAGCGGATCTCCTCGGTGTCGGGCTCGCGGGTCGAGACGAGCAGGTAGTGCGCGCCCGGCTCGCCGGCGAAGGAGACGTCCGTACGCGACGGGTAGGCCTCCGTCGCGGTGTGCGAGTGGTAGATGACGACCGGTTCCTCGTCGCGGTCGTCCATCTCGCGCCACACCCGCAACTGCTCCATCGAGTCGAACTCGTAGAACGTCATGGAGCGGGCGGCGTTGTCCATCGGGATGTGCCGGGTCGGGGTGTCGCTGCCGACGGGACCGGCGACCACGCCGCACGCCTCGTCCGGGTGGTCCCGACGCGCGTGGGCGACGATCGCGTCGATGATCGACCGGTCGATGCTCAGCACGCCGCCAAGCCTAGCGCCTGGCCCTCCCGGGCGGCGAGGTGGCAACCGTCACCACTCAGTCGATGAGCGCGTTGAGCAGGGATTCCTGGAGATATCCGAGATAGGCGTAGACCGACAGTTGGAACACCCGGGACGAACCCGGATCCGCGGCCACCGCGTCGTCGAGCTCCTCACCCAGGTCGGTGCCGTCCTTGATCTCCAGGCGTACGCCCATCGCCAGCCGGGCGTCGTTCAGCGCCCGCAGCCACGCCTCGGCCGCCTCCGCGTCCAGCCGCACCTCGCCGCCGGTATCCCCGTCGGGCAGCGCGGCGAGGACGGCGCCCGCCTGGTCGATCTTGCCGGTCTTCAGGTCGCCCTCGGTGTAGCGGCGGAACTCGGCCGTGCCGGCGTCGTCGTCCGGGTAGACGTCGGGGAAGAGCCGCCCGACCACCGGGTCGCCGTGGTCGAAGCCGTCGGTCAGCAGGCCGACCACCTCGTTGGCGACCTTGCGCAGCACCCGGACCTCGTCGACCGCGAACGTGGCCACGTAGTGGTCGCCGCGGCGGCGGAACATGCTCACAGCGCCACCTTTGCTCGCGAGTGCGGGGCTCGCAACACCGGCTCACTCCTCGCGCTCACGAGCGGTCCACCGTCGCCCAGAGCCCGTACGCGTGCAGCTGCGCCGCGTCGTGCTCCATCCGCTCCCGGGCGCCGCTGGAGACCACTGCCTTGCCCTTGTGGTGCACGTCCAGCATGAGCCGCTCCGCCTTCTCCCGGCTGTACCCGAAGAGCTTCTGGAACACCCAGGTCACATACGTCATCAGGTTGACCGGATCGTCCCAGACGATGGTCACCCATGGCCGGTCGGAGACCGGCACCTCTTCGGTGTCCGGCGTCTCGACCGGCGCAACCTGTGGAGCCGCCATGCCCCCCATCGTGCCACCGGATCCGGGGAACCGATGAACCGGAACGGCGTGCGGGTCGTCGTCACCCGCCCGGGCCGCGTACGCGAGCCCGGGTCGCCGTGTGGCGGCGCCGTGGTCAGGCAAGCAGGATGCCGTGGTCGACCGCATCGGCGAGCACCCCGCCCAGCGAGAGACGGATCACCTCGAAGCGGCGGGACACCTCGCGGGACAGTTCGAGTTCGACCTCGCGCAACGCGCGCTGGGCCCAGGAGCGAGCGGCGTTCGGGTCGTTGTTGCCGGGCGCCCGCCAGTGCTGCCAGCAGCCGCCGTTGAGGGCGACGCCGACCGGCGGGAGCACCTCGTCGCGCTGCGCGCCGGGCAGCCCGGCCAGCGCGTCCAGGGCGCCGGCGCCGGTCAGGCCGGCGACTCCGGCCGTGCTGGTCACCAGGAGCACCCGGTCCAGCTCGGGGGCGTCCGGGTGGTCGGCCAGGCCCCAGCGCACCGCGTGGGTGATCCGCCGGCGTACGCCCTCGGCCAGCGGTGCGCCGAAGACCCGGGCGGCGGCCTCGTCGACCAGGCCCCGCACCGCCTCGTCGCACTGGGCGGTGGCGAGCAGCGACAGCGCCTCCAGCTCGCGGTCGAGCATCTGCGGCAGGCCGGCGCAGCCGACCCCGAAGACGATCTCCTGCACCACCCGCAGGTGGATGTTGGCGAGCTCCAGGGCGAGGTGCTGGCGGATCCGGCGGGCGCAGGCGCGGGCCTGACGGTCGATCCGGTCGGCCAGCTCACTCGGCTCGACGCCGGCGAGCACCGGCACCCGGCCGTGCGCACCGGCCGGCACCGGCGGGCGGGCGCTGCCGCGACGCAGCGCCTCGTCGGCGGCCCAGCCCACGAGCGCACGGCGCAGCTGCGGCAGCTCGGCGCGGCGGGCCGGGAACCACCGGGCCGGGGTGAGCGCCGGCACCGCGGCCAGCAGCGCCGCCCGGTGCGCCTCGATGGAGACCGACACCGGGTCGAGCCGGCGGGTGGACCCGGCCGGGCCGGACGCCGCCCGGTCCTGGGGGCGTGCGCCGTCGCCCGGGCCGGCCGGGCCGGTCACGCCGGGCGTGACGGCGAAGAACACCTCGACCGGAGTACGCGCCACCTCGGCCAGCAGGTGCAGCTCGGCCGCGCTGAACGCCTGGTCGGCGGAGATCACGAAGAGCAGCGCGCCGGCCCGGCCGACGGCGTCGCGCAGCACCCGGCCGCCCGCCACGCCGAGCGTGCCGGTGTCCGGCGTGTCGACGACCGCGAAGTGCCGCAGCAGCGGATCGGGCAGGCTCAGTTCGACCCGGCGCGGCGGCCGGGCCAGCGCCGGGCCCGCGGCGAGCGGGTCGGCGCCGTAGGCGTGCGACTGGCGGTAGCCCGGGACGTACGCGGCGCGGGTCGCGGTGGCGGCGTGCTGGACCAGCAGGTTGCTTCCCGGCGGCACGGCGAGCGTCGCGGCCTCGACCCCGAGCAGGCCGGCGATCAGTTCGCGCCGGTTCGCGCCGGCCGGACCGGCGACGACCACCGCCATCGGCTCGTCCGGCCCGGGTGTGGTCACCCCGAGCCGGGTCGGCAGCGGGGCGCATCCGGGTGGCTCGGCCTGCCGGCCTGGGCCGGGCACGTCGACCGAAGGGAGCGGACCTGGCGTCATCAGGTGGGCCTCCCGGTCGGGCGACCGGGGTACCGGTCGCGGATTTTCCCTGGTTGCAGGGGGCTGCCGGAAGAGTACGTGTGTCGGCCATCCGACAACCAACACATCCGGTACTCACGGGTAATGAACAGATTACTCAACTTCACTGCGTGACGGTGCGTACGCGGACGGAACACGGTCGATATGCTGCATCGATGAGTAGGTGGGAGTTCGTCGGCCGTACTGATGAACTCAACCGTCTGTTGTCGGCGGTCGGCGGCCCGGAGGGGCGCGGGTTGCTCTTCAGCGGCGACGCCGGGGTCGGCAAGAGCCGGCTGCTGCGCGAGGGGGTGGCCGCGCTCTCCCCCGAGCGGTACGCGATCTGGTCCATCGCGGCCAGCGCCACCACCGCCGCGTTGCCGTTCGGCGGGCTGGTCCAGGTGCTGCCCGCCTCGCAGCCGCAGGGCCTGTCCCCCGCCGGGATCCTGCGCTGGGCCATGGAGGTGCTCCAGGAACAGGCCGCCGGCCGGCCCGTCGTGCTGGCCATCGACGACGCGCATCTGCTCGACCCGCCCTCGGCGGCCCTCGTGCACCTGGTCGCCCGTTCGGAGAACGCGTACGTCATCGGGACGCTGCGCAACGGCGAGCAGGTCCCGCTGCCGATCCGCGCACTCTGGACCGACGACCTGGCCGACCTGGTGGAGCTGGGCCCGCTGTGCCGCAACGACACCACCGGGCTGCTCGCCGCCATCCTGGGCGGCCCGGTCGACGCCGGCTCCTCGGACCGGTTGTTCCAGCTCTCCGCCGGCAACCCGCTGCTGCTGCGGGAGCTGGTGCTGGCCGCCGACGACGAACTGAACCGCAGGTACGGGATCTGGACGTGGACCGGCCGGCTGGAGCTGGCGCCCAGCCTCACCGAACTCATCGACACCCGGATCGGCCAGCTCACCCCCGGCGTCCGGGCGGTCGTCGAGCTGGTCGCCTTCGGCGAACCGCTGGGCCTGCAACTGCTGGAACGCGCGGTCGACCCGGCGGACGTGGAGACGGCCGAGGAGCGCGGGCTCATCACGCTGGTCCACGACGACCGGCGGCTCAACGTCCGCCTGGCACACCCGCTCTACGGCGAGGTGATGCGCCGGCACTGCCCGGTCAGCCGCACCCGCCGGCTCCAGGCCACCCTGGCCGGGCTGCTGGAACAGGTCGGCAAGCGCCGCCGGGAGGACCTGCTGCGCGTCGCGGTGTGGCGGCTCGACTCGGGTACGGCGCAGGACGTGGCCCTGCTGCTCGAAGCGGCGGTGCAGGCGTTCGGCCGGTACGACGTGCCGCTGGCCACCCGGCTGGCCCGGGCCGCGCTGGAGGCCGGCGGCGGCACGGACGCGGCGGAGCTGCTCGCCACCATCCTCATGTTCGGCGACCGGCCGGACGAGGCGCTCGGCGTGCTCGACCACGTCGCCGGTGAGATCCACGACGAACGGCGGCGCAGCCGGTGGCTGACCGTCCGGGGCATGGTCAGCTACTGGGGACTCAACCGCGAGTCCACGGTGGAGGAGATCGCCGCGCGCGGCGAGGAGCTGAGCGACCCCGCCGACCGGGCCCGCGTACGCGCCTTCGAGGCCATCATGCGGCTGCACCGGCTCGACGTCGACGTCGCGGTACGGCTGGCCCAGGAGGTGCTGGACCGGCCCGCCGCCCCGATGGCCGCCCGGGAGCTGGCCCGCTGCACGCTCGCCCACCTGCAGGCCGCGCAGGGGCAGTACCGGCTCAGCGCCACCGCGATCGCCCGGGTACAGGCCGAGGCGGCGTGCTGGCGGGCCGACATGCCCTACCTCCAGCTCGCCATGGAACTGGCCCGGGGCACCCGGCTGACGCTCTCCGGCGACCTGCCCGGCATCGACGCGATCGTCGTCGACGAGTTCGCCGACCTGGCCGGGGCCGGCGACTTCCGGCTCGGCACCGGCTACCTGGCCATCCTCCAGGCGTACGCGGCACGGCTGCGCGGGCGCGGCGACGACGCGCTACGGACCAGCCTGGAGGCGTGCGCGGTGCTCGCCACCAGCCGGGTGTACGCGGGCCTCGCGCACGCCGAGCGCGCCCAGGCCGCCGCGCTGCGCGGCGACGCGACACACGCGGCCGAGGCGATGGCCGAGGCGGACCGGACGCACGCGCCCGGGATGGCCGTGCTCTACCCGTGGCTGGAGCAGGCCCGGGGCGCGGTCCAGGCCGCGACGGGTGACCTGCCGGCGGCCACCAAGCACCTGTGCGCGCTCGCCGACCGGTTGCGCGAGGACGGCCTGGCCGGGCACGAGCTGCTCGTCCTGCTCGACCTGGTCCGGCTGGACCAGGCCGCCGCGCCGGTCGGCCCGACCTGCACCGACGGTGGCCGGCGCACCGTGGCGCAACGCCTGGCCGAACTCTCCGAGCAGGTCGACGGCGTGCTGCCGCCACTCGTCGCCCGATTCGGCCGGGCCGCCGTCGACGGCTCCGCGGAGGCGCTGCTCGCCGTCGCCGACGGCTTCGCCGACCGGGAGCTGACCGTGTACGCGGCCGAGGCGACCGCCCTGGCGCTGCACCGGGCGCGACACGTCCGGGGCGGCGCCACCGGGCCGATCCGGGAACGCCTCGCGGATCTGCTGCGCCGCTGCGACGAGATCTCCACCCCGGCGCTGCGGCTGCTGCGCCCCACCCTCAGCGAGCGGGAGTGGGAGATCGCCCGCCTCGCCGCCGACGGCGTGACCAGCCGTGCCATCGCCGAGCGGCTGTTCCTGTCCACGCGCACCGTGGAGAACCACCTCCAGCGCGTCTACACCAAGCTCGGCGTCACCGGGCGCGGCGAGTTGCGGTCGGCACTGCGGTCCATGCCGGGGCACGACGGCGCGGACCCGGGCTGAACTCTAGGCTGGAGCGGTGAGCACCCTTCGTCCCGCGCTGCTGACCGACCACTACGAGCTGACCATGGTCAGCGCGGCCCTGCGTGACGGCACGGCCGACCGACGCTGCGTCTTCGAGGTGTTCAGCCGGCGGCTGCCGGCCGGGCGCCGGTACGGCGTGGTCGGCGGGACCGGCCGGCTGATCGAGATGATCCGCGACTTCCGGTTCGACCCGGCGGAGATCGACTTCCTGCGCCGTACCGGAGTGGTGGACGAGCCGGCCGCGCAGTGGCTGGCCGGCTACCGGTTCACCGGCGACATCGACGGCTACGCCGAGGGCGAGCTGTTCTTCCCCGGCTCGCCGATCCTCACCGTGTCGGGCACGTTCGCCGAGTGCGTGGTGCTGGAGACGCTCGTACTCTCGGTGCTCAACCACGACAGCGCGGTCGCCGCCGCTGCCGCCCGGATGGTCACCGCGGCCCGGGGCCGGGCACTGATCGAGATGGGCTCCCGCCGGGCGCACGAGGAGGCCGCCGTCGCCGCGGCGCGGGCCGCGTACCTGGCCGGGTTCCGGTTCACCTCCAACCTGGCCGCCGGCCAGCGCTACGGCATCCCCACCGCGGGCACCGCCGCACACGCCTTCACGCTCCTGCACGACGACGAGCGGGCCGCGTTCGCCTCCCAGGTCGCCACGCTGGGCAAGGACACCACGCTGCTCGTCGACACGTACGACATCGCCCAGGGCATCCGCAACGCCATCGCGGTGGCCGGGCCGGAGCTGCGGGCGGTCCGGATCGACTCCGGCGACCTCGCGGTGATCGCCCAGCAGTCCCGCGAGCTGCTCGACTCGCTCGGCGCCACCGAGACGAAGATCATCGTCTCCGGCGACCTCGACGAGTACGCCATCGCCGCGCTCGCCGCCGAACCGGTGGACATGTACGGCGCCGGCACCGCCGTGGTGACCGGCTCCGGGGCGCCCACCGCCGGCCTGGTCTACAAGCTGGTAGAGGTGGAGGGGCGGCCGGTCGTCAAGCGCTCCGAGCACAAGGCCACCATCGGCGGCCGGAAGGTCGCGGTCCGCCGGCACAAGCCGACCGGCACCGCCACCGAGGAGGTCATCGTGCCGCAGGGCGTGCCGGACCGGCAGCCCAACGACCGGCTGCTGCAGCACTCGTACGTGGTGTCCGGCGAGCCGAAGACGCTGCCCACGCTGGAGGAGTCCCGGGACCACCTGCGCCAGTGCCTGATCTCCATCCCGTGGGAGGGGCTCAAGCTCTCCGCCGGGGATCCGGCCGTACCGGTGACCGTCGTACCCGCGAGCTGAGGAGGAACCCGTCAGATGGCGAACGCCCTGATCATCGTGGACGTGCAGAACGACTTCTGCGAGGGCGGCTCCCTCGCGGTCGGTGGCGGAGCCGGCGTGGCCGCCGGCATCTCCCGGCTGCTCGCCGCCGAGCCGGACCGGTGGGACCACGTGGTCGCGACGAAGGACTACCACGTCGACCCGGGCGCGCACTTCGGCGACCCGCCGGACTACGTCGACTCCTGGCCCCGGCACTGCGTGGTCGGCACCTCCGGTTCCGAGTTCCACCCCGAGCTGGTGACCGACCGGGTGGAGACGATCTTCCACAAGGGCGAGCACGCGGCCGCGTACTCCGGTTTCGAGGGGCACGCCCCCGACGGCGAGTGCCTGGCCGACTGGCTGCGCCGGCACGACGTGGAGCGGGTCGACGTGGTCGGCATCGCCACCGACCACTGCGTGCGCGCGACCGCCCTGGACGCCGCCCGGGAGGGCTTCCGGACCACGGTGCTGCTCGACCTGACCGCCGCTGTCGCGCCGGACACGCTCGACGTGGCGCTGCGGGCGCTGGACGGCGCCGGGGTGACAATGGTGGGCGAGCCTGTGATCAGGACCGCTTGACCGGGTAATCGGTTGCGGGTGTCGTACCCCGGCCCCAGGATGGCGCCGGAGGTACGGTCCGTCGTGAATCTGAAGCCTTACCGGGAAGCGCTCGCGCTGCCCGGTCTCCGATCGTTGCTGCTGGTGTCGGTGCTGGCCCGTGTGCCGCTGACCGCCACCGGAGTGACGCTCACCTTCTACGTGGTGCTCGACCTGGGCCGCGGCTACGGCGCCGCCGGCCTGGTCGGTGCCGCGTCCACGCTCGGCGCGGCACTCGGTGCCCCGCTGCTCGGGCGGCTCATCGACCGCCGAGGGCTGCGGCCGGTGCTGGTGCTCACCACTGTCGCCGAGGCGCTGTTCTGGTCCGCCGCGCCCACGCTGCCGTACCCGGTGCTGCTCCCCGCCGCGTTCCTGGCCGGGCTGCTCGCCCTGCCCATCTTCTCGATGGTCCGCCAGTCGATCGCCGCGCTCGTGCCGGTCGAGAAGCGCCGCCCCGCGTACGCGCTGGACTCGATGGCGGTGGAGTTGTCGTTCATGGTCGGCCCGGCGCTCGCCGTGGCCCTCGCCACCGCCGTCACGCCACGCCTGACGCTCTGGGCGGTCGGCGCCGGCATCGTCGCCTCCGGCATCTGCTTCTGGCTGCTCAACCCGCCGATCCGGGCCGCCGACGAGCCGGCCGCTCCGCCGCGCCCGGTGCACCGCCGCGAGTGGCTCACCCCGCGCCTGCTCGCCGTACTGGCGGTCAGCCTCGCCGCCACGCTGGTGCTCGGCGGCACCGACGTCGCGGTGGTCGCCGTGCTCCGTTCCGGTGGCGAGGTCGGCTGGACCGGGGCGGTGCTGGCCGCCTGGGCGGTCGCTTCGCTGGCGGGCGGCTTCGCCTACGGCGCGGTACGCCGCTCGTTCTCCCCGCTGGCGCTGATGGCCGCGCTGAGCCTCACCACCATCCCGGTCGGGCTGGGCGGGTCGCACTGGTGGCTGCTCTGTCTCGCGCTGATCCCGGCCGGCGCACTCTGCGCCCCCACCATCGCGTCCACCTCCGACGCGGTCAGCCGGCTGGCGCCGCCCTCGGTCCGGGGCCTGGCCATGGGCCTGCACGGCTCCGCCGTCACCGTCGGCATCGCGCTCGGCGCACCGCTGGCCGGCGCGGTGATCGACGCGACCGCGCCCGTGTGGGGCTTCGTGGTCACGGGCGCGATCGGCGCGCTGGTGGCGCTGGCGGTGCTCCCGATCGAGCTGCGTCACCGCCGTACCGCAGCCGTCGCCCCGCCCCCCACCCCCGAGCCCGACCTGGCCCCCGCGCCCTTGTAGCCCTCCGCCCTCCGCCCTCCGCCCTCGCCCCGCCCTCCCGAAGTTGACCAAGGAGTTCACGTCCTCCCCAGCGACGTAGACCGCCCCAAACTCCTTGATCACCGGACGCGGCAGGGGCGGCAGCGCCTCCCCGGGCGGGCACGCCAGGTGTGATCGAGTGTTCGTGCCCTCGCCAGCACGGTGCACCGCCCAAACGCCGTGATGGCCGTCCGCCGCACAGCGTCCAGGCGGGCCTTCCCGGAGGGTGATCAAGGAGTTTGTGTCCGCGCCGGCCCGCTGGGTTGCCACAAACTCCTTGATCACGGGGCGCGGCGCGCGGCGCTGGACCCACCCGGCCTGACCCGCACGTCTGCTCCGAGGCGGCCCGGGCTAGCCCAACCCGGGCTGGGCTGACCTGGTCGCTGGCCCGACCCGAACCCGGTCCGGTGATCATGAAGTTGGCGGGGACAAAATGGACGCCGATCGCCGCTAACTTCATGATCGACGCGACGGAGCGCACGCGGAGAGAGCGCCCACGGAGGGCGGCGGGAGGCGCGGGCACGGGGAGCGCACGCGCGGGGAACGCGAGCGGGAAAAGGGCGGGCGCCGCGCCCCGGGAAGGGGTGCGGCGCCCGTCTCGACGTGGCGGTGCGGTGGTGCTAGCGCTTGTCGAGGTTGCCTGCGGTGTCCTCCTGGTAGCTGGCGCCACCGTTGACCTCGCTGGTCAGCGGCTTGGCACCACCCTCGGGCGGTCCGGCGAGGCTCTGCCCGGCGGCCAGCTCGGGGAACTTCGCGTCGAACGCCGGCCGCTCGGAGCGGATGCGCGGCATGCGGTCGAAGTTGCGCAGCGGCGGCGGGGAGCTGGTGGCCCACTCGAGCGAGTTGCCGTGGCCCCACGGGTCGTCGACCTCGACGACCGGGCCGGTCTTGTACGACTTCCAGCAGTTCCAGATGAACGGCAGCGTCGAGATACCGGTGATGAACGCGCCGATCGTGGAGATCGTGTTCAGCGTGGTGAAGCCGTCGGCGGCCTGGTAGTCGGCGTACCGGCGCGGCATGCCCTCGTTGCCCAGCCAGTGCTGCACCAGGAACGTGGTGTGGAAGCCGATCATGGTCAGCCAGAAGTGGATCTTGCCGAGCCGCTCGTCGAGCATCCGGCCGAACATCTTCGGGAACCAGAAGTAGATGCCGGCGAACACGGCGAACACGATGGTGCCGAAGAGCACGTAGTGGAAGTGCGCCACCACGAAGTACGAGTCGTGCAGGTGGAAGTCGAGCGGCGGGCTGGCCAGCAGCACACCGGTGAGACCACCGAAGAGGAAGGTCACCAGGAAGCCGATCGAGAACAGCATCGGCGTCTCGAAGGTGATCTGGCCCCGCCACATGGTGCCGATCCAGTTGAAGAACTTCATACCGGTGGGCACCGCGATCAGGTAGCTCAGGAAGCTGAAGAACGGCAGCAGCACCTGGCCGGTGGCGAACATGTGGTGCGCCCAGACGCTCATCGACAGGGCGGCGATGGCGATGGTGGCCGCCACCAGGCCCTTGTAGCCGAAGATCGGCTTCCGGGAGAACACCGGGATGATCTCGCTGATGATGCCGAAGAACGGCAGCGCGATGATGTACACCTCGGGGTGACCGAAGAACCAGAACAGGTGCTGCCACAGCATCGGCCCGCCGGTCGCCGGGTCGTACACGTGGGCGCCCATCAGGCGGTCCGCGGCGAGCGCGAACAGCGCGGCGGCGAGCAGCGGGAAGACCAGGATCGCCAGCAGGCTGGTGACCAGCATGTTCCAGGTGAAGATCGGCATCCGGAACATGGTCATGCCGGGCGCGCGCAGGGTCAGGATCGTGGTGATCAGGTTGACCGCGCCGAGGATCGTGCCCAGACCGGAGATGGCGAGGCCGACGACCCACATGTTGGCGCCGACGCCCGGGGCGTGGTCGGCGGTGCTCAGCGGCGTGTACGCGGTCCAGCCGAAGTCGGCCGCGCCGCCCGGGGCGATGAAGCCCGCGGTGGCGAGCGTGCCGCCGAACAGGTACAGCCAGTAGGCGAACGCGTTGAGGCGGGGGAACGACACGTCCGGCGCGCCGATCTGCAGCGGCACCACGTAGTTCGCGAAGGCGAACACGATCGGCGTCGCGAAGAACAGCAGCATGATCGTGCCGTGCATCGTGAAGAGCTGGTTGTACTGCTCGGGCGACAGGAACTGCAGGCCCGGTCGCGCGAGTTCGGCGCGCATGATCAGGGCCATCAGGCCACCGATCATGAAGAACACGAACGCGGTGACCATGTACATGATCCCGATCTGCTTCGCGTCCGTGGTGCGCAGCAGCCGCGCGAGGGCCGACCCCTTGACCGGCTCGCGGACCGGCCAGGGCCGGGTCACGACCGGCTTGGGTGCGACGGTGGTCACGAGTGGCCTCCGGTTCTGGTTGTCCCGCTCGGCGCGCTGGTCATCGGCGCAGCCGTCATCCGCAAGGAGGATAGTCCCCGGTAGGTGGCCCCGCCGCGTGGGGTGGGCGGCTACGATCTCCCGCCCGTCAGAGCGGGCCGGTCAGGAGCCGGTAGTGCTCCCGGAAGATCCGCCCGCCGCGTCCGCGCAGCAACGGGTCGCGCAGCGCCGGCGGCACGTCGCGGGTGCGGTTGCGGTCCCGGGTCCGGTCCCGCACCCAGCGGGTACGCGGCCGGCGGCGACTCTCGTACGCGATCAGGGCGGCGTCGACGCTGCCGGCGGCCCGCAGCGACTCGGCGAGCACGACGGCGTCCTCCAGCGCCATGGCCGCGCCCTGGGACAGCGTCGGCGCGGTGGCGTGAGCGGCATCACCGACGAGCAGCACCCGGCCGTGGAACCAGCGTCCCAGCTCGACCTCCTCGGTGCGTTCCACGGACACGGTCTCCAGCGCGGCCAGCACCTCGGGCACCGGTCCGCCGTAGGAGCCGAACAGTTCGTGCAGGCGGGCGAGCGGGTCGGCGGGCAGGTCGGTGCCGGCCTCGTCGGCGTAGCAGTAGAGCCGTCCGGCGCCGAGCGGCACCACCAGGAACCCGGCCCGCTGGCCGAGCAGGGCGGTCCAGTCCGCGATCCGGGGGCCGCCGCGCACCAGGGCGCGGTAGACCACCTGCCCGGCGGGGCGTGGTGGTCCGCCGAGCGCGGCGAGGGTCCGTACCGCCGAGCGGGGCCCGTCGGCGCCGACGACGAGGTCGTACTCGCCGCTGGTGCCGTCGGTGAAGCCGACGGCGACCCGGCCGGGCAGCGGGTCGACGGTGCTCACCTCGGCGCCGTGGCGCACCGCGCCGCCGGCGCCGGTGAGCAGCACCCGGTGCAGTTCGGTGCGGGGCAGCGCCCGGCACTCCCCCACCCCGGCCCAGAGCGCGTCGAGGTCGACCTCGCACAGCGGCGCTCCGGCGGCGTCGAGGAAGCGCTGCCGGTGGATCACCTGGCCGAGCGGGCGCAGCGGCCCGTCGAGGTCGAGCCGGCGCATCGCCCGGGCGGCGTTGCCCGGCAGGTAGAGGCCGGAGTCGACCGACTCGGTGGGTGGCAGCCGCTCGGTGACGTCGGGCCGGAACCCCGCCAGGCGCAACGCCCGGGCCACGGCGAGGCCGGCGATGCCCGCGCCGACGACGAGGATGCGCAGGGGGGAACCACCCATCACGGGGTACGCCTCCGGAGGGGGATCGGAACGCGTTGGAGGCAAGACATTACTCGCCGCAACCAGGCGGCGGAAGTGCCCGTGCGCCCTGGCGCGGACCGCCGGTCGGTGGCGCACCCCGTCCCACCGGCAGGAATCCCGCCCCCATCTGGGGGAAGGAGGGACCGGCTGCTCCCTCCCGCGCCACCGGTCGGACGCGGAGCGTTAACGAGCCCGGCGCATTTGCGCAATGATTTTAGACATGTAAATGTATTCCTTGCATCGTGGGAGCGCTCCCGTCCGTACCACCGACCGAACCGGCGCCGTCCCCGCGCCGAGCCAAGGAGCATCATGAAGCGTCCACTCAGGGCCCTCGCGGCAGCCGGACTGCTGGCCGCCGGCACCCTCGTCGCCGTCGCGCTCGGCGGCACCGCCTCCGCCGACACGCAGATCTGCGAGCAGTACGGCTCGACCACGATCGGCGGCAAGTACGTGGTGCAGAACAACCGCTGGGGCACCACCGCCCAGCAGTGCATCAACGTCACCTCGACCGGCTTCTCCATCACCCGGGCGGACGGCTCCGCGCCGACCAACGGGGCGCCGGTCGCGTACCCGTCGATCTTCGTGGGCTGCCACTACACCAACTGCTCGCCCGGCACGAACCTGCCGGTGCAGGTGAAGAACATCAGCAGCGCGCCGTCCAGCATCAGTTACAACTACGTCAGCGGCGCGATCTTCAACGCGTCGTACGACATCTGGCTCGACCCGTCGCCCAAGCGCGACGGCGTGAACCAGATGGAGATCATGATCTGGCTCAACCGGCAGGGCTCGATCCAGCCCATCGGCTCGCCGGTCGGCACCGCCAGCATCGCGGGCCGCACCTGGGAGGTCTGGCGCGGCAGCAACGGCTCCAACAACGTCATCTCGTACCTGTCGCCGTCGGCCATCCCCAGCTTCAGCTTCGACGCGATGGCGTTCGTCAACGACACCCGCAACCGGGGCGCGATCACCAACGACTGGTACCTGACCAGCATCCAGGCCGGCTTCGAGCCGTGGCAGGGCGGCGTCGGGCTGGCGGTGAACTCGTTCTCGCAGAGCGTCAACACCGGCGGCTCCAACCCGCCGCCGACCACGTCGGCGCCGACCACGCCCCCGCCGTCGGGCGGCGCGTCCTGCACCGTCACCTACAAGGCGGCCAACGTGTGGAACAACGGCTTCACCGCCGACGTGACGGTCAAGAACACCGGCTCCGGCACGATCAACGGCTGGACGCTGAACTACAACCTGCCCTCCGGGCAGACGGTCACCAACGCGTGGAACGCCACTGTCAGCCAGAGCGGCTCGGCGGTGACCGCCCGCAACGCCGGCTACAACGGCACGCTGGCGCCCGGCGCGTCGACCAGCTTCGGCTACCAGGCGACGCTGAACGGCAGCTACTCCGCGCCGAGCAGCTTCACGCTCAACGGCTCCACCTGCGCCCGGGGCTGACCCCGCACGCGGCAGGGGGCGCGGTCCGCTGCGGACCGCGCCCCCTGCACGTGTACGCCTCAGCCGGCGAGGGCATCGACGTCGCGCATCTCCTCGGCGGTCAGCGAGAACCCGAACACGTCGACATTGGCCCGGATACGCTCCGGCGTCACCGACTTCGGGATCACCACGATCTCGTGGTCGATGTGCCAGCGCAGCACCACCTGGGCCGGTGACACGTCGTGCGCCTGGGCGATCCGGACCAGCACCGGGTCGGACAGGTCGCTGGTCTTGAACGGGCTGTACCCCTCCAGCGCCACGCCGCGGTCCCGGTGGGCGGCGTACGTCTGCCTGTCGTACAGCGACGGGCTCCAGCGGATCTGGTTGACCGCGGGCGTCTCCTCGGTGGCCTGGATCAGCTCGTCGATCTGGCCGATCGAGTAGTTGCTCACCCCGACCGTGCGCGCCATGTTCTCGTCCCGCGCGGCGAGCATCTCCCGCCACACCGGGATGCTGTCGCCCGGCGCGGACGGCGGCCAGTGGACCAGCCACAGGTCGACGTAGTCGGTGTCCAGGGCGGTCAGGCTGGCCTCGATCGTCTCCCGCTCCCGGCCCACCCGGTCCGGCGGCAGCTTGGTGGTGATGAAGACGTCCTCGCGGCGCAGCCCGCTCTCCTTGACCGCCCGCCCGACCTCCTTCTCGTTGCCGTACATGGTGGCCGTGTCGATGTGCCGGTAGCCGGCGTCCAGCGCGGCGAGCACCGCCTGGAACCCGGCCTCTCCGGTCGCCTGCCACGTGCCGAAGCCGAGCAGCGGGATCCGGACGTCGCCGGTGAGCGGGAGGGTGGGCTGGTCGCTGTCCATGTCCCCCGTTCTACCCCGGTTCGCCGCACACACACCGGCATCCCGGCGCGCGCGGCGGGTCTGGGGGAGGATGCGGGAATGGCGGACCGGCTGGAGGAGTACCGGCGGAAACGGGACGCCGCGCGTACCCCGGAACCGGTGCCCGAGCGTGCCGCCGGACGGAAGCGGTCCGCGCGGCGCGCGCCCCGCTTCGTCATCCAGCAGCACCACGCCCGGAGCCTGCACTGGGACCTGCGGCTGGAGCACGACGGCGTGCTGGCGTCCTGGGCCGTGCCGCGCGGCCTGCCCCGCGACCCGGGCCGCAACCACCTGGCCGTGCACACCGAGGACCACCCGATGGAGTACCTGACGTTCCACGGGGAGATCCCCGCCGGGGAGTACGGCGGCGGGCGGATGATCGTGCACGACACCGGCACCTACCGCGCGGAGAAGTGGCGCGACGACGAGGTGATCGTGGTGCTCGACGGCGAGCGCACGAAGGGCCGGTACGTGCTGTTCGCCACCGGCGGCCGGGGCCGGGACTGGATGATCAGGCGCACCGACCCGGCGCCGGAGGGCTGGACGCCGATGCCCGAGCTGGTCCGCCCGATGCGGCCCGCCGAGGGCGCGCGGCTGCCGCGCGACGCCCCGGCCTGGGGGTACGAGCTGCGCTGGGCGGGCGTGCGCGCGATGGCGTACGTCTCGGGCGGCCGGCTGCGGCTGCTCGACGGCGACGACACGGAGATCACCGGGGAATACCCGTGGGCGCGGGCGATGGCGGAGGCGCTGGCCCCGGCCGAGGCGGTGCTCGACGGCGTGCTGGTACGGATCGACCCGGCCGGGCGGGTCCGTCCGCCGACCCGGCGCGACGGGCAGTTCCTCGCCGTCGACCTGCTCTGGCTGGAGGGCGTGTCCAGCCTCGACGTGCCGTACGCGCAACGCCGTGACCTGCTCGACGGTCTGGCGCTCACCGGTCCGCACTGGCAGACTCCGCCGTGGTTCCCGGGAGTCGGTGCGGACGCCCTACGGGCCGCCCGTGAGCAGGGGCTCCCGGGAGTGGTGGCCAAACGCCTCGACTCCCCGTACGAGCCGGGCCGGCGCAGCCGGCACTGGCTGAGCATCGACGCGAGCTGAGGACCACCGTGCACCTGACGCACCTGGAGTGCCCGCGCTGCGGCCGTGAACACCCGGCCGACGTGTTGCAGAACCTGTGCGGCTGCGGCTCGCCGCTGCTGGCCCGCTACGACCTCGCCGCGGTGGCCGCCACCGTCGCCCCGGAGCAGTTCGGGCTGCGCCCCGCCGACCTGTGGCGCTACCGGGAGCTGCTGCCGGTGGCCGATGCCCGGTTCGTCACCACGCTGGGCGAGGGCTGGACGCCGATGTGGCGCGCGCCCGCGTACGGGCACGAGATCGGCGTCGCGGACCTGATCGTCAAGGACGAGGGGCTGACCCCGACCGGGTCGTTCAAGGCGCGCGGCGCCTCGGTGGGCGTGAGCCGGGCCCGGGAGCTGGGCGTGCGGCGGATCGCCATGCCCACGAACGGCAACGCCGGCGCGGCCTGGGCCACGTACGCGGCGCGGGCCGGGATGGGCGCGACCATCGCCATGCCGCTGGCCGCGCCGAGCATCTGCCGGGAGGAGTGCCTCGCCGCCGGCGCCGACCTGCGGCTGATCGACGGCCTGATCAACGACGCGGGCCGGGACATCGCCGAGCTGATCGCCGGGTCGGACGGGGGGATCTTCGACGCCGGCACGCTGCGCGAGCCGTACCGCCTGGAGGGCAAGAAGACCATGGGGTACGAGATCGTCGAGCAGCTCGGCTGGCAGGTGCCCGACGTGATCGTCTACCCCACCGGCGGCGGCGTCGGGCTGATCGGCATCCACAAGGCGCTGCACGAGCTGCGCGAGCTGGGCTGGGTGGAGGACCGGCTGCCCCGCCTGGTCGCGGTGCAGTCCACCGGATGCGCGCCGATCGTGCGGGCGTTCGCGGCCGGCGAGGATCGCGTCACCCCGTGGGACGACGCGCGTACCGTCGCGTTCGGCATCACGGTGCCCGCCCCGCTCGGCGACGAGCTGATCCTGTCCGCGCTGCGGGACAGCGCCGGCACCGCGATCGCCGTGGACGATGCGGAGATCCTCACCGACCTGCGCGACTTCGCCGCCCGGGAAGGGCTGCTGCTCTGCCCGGAGGGCGCGGCCTGCCTGACCGCCGCCCGGCACCTGCGCGCGGGCGGTTGGATCCGGCCCGGTGAGCGCGTGGTGGTGCTCAACACCGGGGCCGGCGTCAAGTATCCGGGTCTGGTGCACAGCGGGGCGCCCGTCTGACGGCCGAGGTCGCGACGGGGCCCCGCACGGCGACCGTTCAGGAGGTGGGCGGCTCGTCCTCGCCTGCCTCCTCGGCGGCGTCCGCCTCCTCCTTCGTCTTGTGCACCGCGCCGTCGGCGTGCTCCGGCGGCCCGTAGACGGTGTAGAGCACCAGCGGGTTCGGCCCGGTGTTGACGAAGTTGTGCTTCGTGCCGGCCGGCACGACCACCAGGTCGCCGGAGACGACCTCCTTCTTCTCCCCCGCCACCCGCGCCTCGCCGGTGCCGCTGACGAACGTGAGGATCTGGTCGATGCCCTCGTGGACCTCCTCGCCGATCTCGCCGCCCGGCGGAATGGTCATGATGACCAGCTGGGTGTGCTCCCCGGTCCAGAGCACGCGGCGGAAGTCGGGACTCTTCTCGGCGACTGTCGCGATCGTGAAATGCTCCATGGCCCGCTCATACCCCGATCGAGCGCCCGCCACGCCGGGAGTCGCAGATGGTGGAATTCCCCACGCCGATCCGGTTTGGATCCCGTCCAAAGGGGCATCTGCTGCCCACAAGACCGGTGCGGGCTGGGCCGGTCGAGCCAGGTCCCCGCCGGCGTACCGCCGTACGGCTGCGGTGGTGGGAGACGGCCGGAGCGCGGCGACGTTACGACCGGAGGTCGTGCGGCGCCGTGCGCTCGTCTGCGCGTCCGGTCAGGCGAGCACGGCCAGGTGAAAGGGCCGGTCCACGTGCCCGCTCGTGCCGTGCGTCTCGACGAACACCGCGTTGGCGATGCCCGAGCGCGGCGCCACGGTGATGACACCCTGCGGTGCCAGCCCGTCGGCGGTCGCGGGGCCGACCGTCCCGACGTACGCCGCGCCGGCCACGTCCTGGTCGAACGCGACCTGGTACATCCCGGCGGCGAGCCGGGTGGCCGAGGTGGCGCCGAGGCCGCGGACGAGTTTTCCGTCGGCGTCGACCACGGCGAACAGCATGCGCGCGGTGGCCGGCAGCCCGACCGGTGAACACGAGTTGATCTCGGTGTCGGCGCGCGCGGCCTCCCGCGTGCTCGGGATCGGCTGGCCGGTGGTGTCCCTCCTAGCTCTACGGCTGGGCATGGTGATCCTCTCTCCCGCCGGTACGCCGGCCGGAGGCGTTCGTACGCTTCCGGGCGATCGTCGGCGATCACCCTCGATGATTCCGACGCTATGTCGGCGCACCGCCCGGCAACCACCCGGAGAACTGTCCGATCAAGGACAATGGACGGCCCTGAGCTGCGGAAACGTGGATCGGGTCGTCGTTTCGCCGCCGACTATGCCGACCGCTCCGGCACCGCTCGTCACACCGGAGTCGCCCGGAAACCATGACGCAGCGCAATCACCTGGCTACATTGAAGTATGGTGCAGCCGCTCCGAGGTCGACCGACGGTCTACCGCCCGGTGCTGGCCGCACGGCGCGGGGAGCTGGAGGCGCTGACCCGGCTCGACGACGCCTCGGCCGCGCTGCTCGCACCGGTCCTCGACGTTCCGGCCGACACGCCGTCCATCGTGGAGGGCCTGAGCCGACTGCCGGCCGGGCTGCTGCCCGCCGTCGACGTGTCGGCCCGGCCGGACACCACCGAACACGATCCGGTTCGCTGGGGCGTACCGCTGGTGCCGGTGATCGGTCTCGCGGACAGCGACCGGCGGCTGGCCGCGCACGGCGCGGCGGCCCGGGCCTGGGCGAACCACGCGGTCGTCCGGTTGCGCCTCGGCCCGGACCGGGCCGGGCCGGACGCGGCCACGGCGGCGGCGGAACGGGTGTGGCGGGTGACGGGTCTGCTGCCCGAGCAGTGCGACCTGCTGCTCGATGCCGGGGACGTGTGCTGCCGGGCCGACGTCCGGCTGGCCGAGCCCCGCATCCGGCGTGCGGCGCAGTGGGCCCGGCGGCACGCCTGGCGTTCGGTGACGATGGCGGCCGGTGGGATGCCGCCGGCCCTGTCCCGGCTGCCGGTGGACGAACCGGTCCGCGTGGACCGCTACGACTGGTCGCTCTGGCGGCGTCTGACCGACCTGCGCCTCGGGTACGGCGACTACGGCGTGGGCTGCGCGGTGCGCGACGCGGACGAGCCGGGCGACCGGACACCGACGCTGCGCTGGGCCGCCGACGACGCGTGGTGGGTCTACCGCTGGTCGCGGCGGGGCGGGCGGGGTGACGAGCGCTTCGCCGACCTGTGCCGCACGCTCACCGCCGCGCCGCACTGGTCGCCGGCCGGGGCCGGATTCTCCTGGGGCGACCACGAGATCGTCCGGCGGGCCCGGCGGGGCGCCGGCGCGGGCTCACCGGCCAACTGGATCGCGTGGAGCACGTCGCACCATCTGGCGCACGTGCTGGCCGCGCTGGTCCGGCCGGAACCGGACCAGCGCGCCGGCTGAACTCACTCCTTCTCGGTGAAACCGAACTGGACCACACCCTCCTCGTCGACCATCGCGTCCACCGACGTGTCGTTGAGCAGCTCGGCCGCGTCCGAGTCGAGGAAGATGCGCGCACCCTCGGTGTCCACCACCTGGTCGCCCTGCACCGGCTGCGGCACCAGCTCGATCGAGAGCGAACCGGCGTCCGTGTCGGCGGCGATGCGCAGCCCACCCGCGTCGGCGACGTCCTGCTGGGCGGCGAGGTCACGGATCACCAGGACGGCGTTGTCGGTCATGGTCAGCATGGCTGAACTCCTCATGGCTGGGTGTCGGGTTTCGCGGGCGACACGGCCCACGCGGTCGGCTCGCGACCCGGAAGCGGGCAAGACACGATCTCGCCGCGCTGGAAGCAGGGCTGTTTCACGGCCCTCACCCCCACCGTGCCCGCTGCCCGGTCATCCGTCAAACGGAACCCGATGATCGGCCGCTCCTCGGTGAACAGGAGTTTTCCCCGGTCCGAAGCGGGAACACCGGGGGTTTACGATGCCTGCGGCAAGGTCCGCAAATAACCTTTCGCGCCGGAGTCTTTTCCGCAGGAAATCTCCGTGGCAGCATCTTCCCATGCATCGTCGCCTATTTCCCCGGGCACTCGCGGTGCTGGCGCTGGTCGCCACCGCGGCCGCCGCCGGCACCACCACCGCCACGGCCGAAGCGCCCACCCCCGCGCAGACCCGGCTGAACGCCACGATCGACGCGATCCTCGCCGACAGCCGGCTCGACGGGGCGCAGGCGGGCGTGGTCGTCGTCGACACCGCCACCGGCCGCACGCTCTACGACCGCAACGGCACCCGGCGGCTCATCCCCGCCTCCAACACCAAGCTGCTCACCTCGGCGGCGGCGATGGAACTGCTCGGCCCGGGTCACCGCTTCACCACCGAGGTGAGCACCGACGGCCCGCGCCGCGCCGGGATGCTCTCCGGCGACCTCTACCTGCGCGGCGGCGGCGACCCCACCATCCTCGCCGCCGACTACGACCGGCTCGCCGAGCAGGTCGCCGCGGCGGGCGTACGCGTGGTCGCGGGCGACCTGGTCGCCGACGACACCCGGTACGACAAGGGCCGGCTCGGTCCGGACTGGACCTGGGACGACGAGCCCTACTACTACGCCGCCCAGGTGTCGGCGCTGACAGTGGCCCCGGACACCGACTACGACGCCGGCACCGTGATCGTGCACGCCACACCCGGCACCCGGGCCGGCGCCCGGCCGAAGATCACCATGACTCCGGACAACGGCTGGCTGCGCATCGACAACCGGGCCGAGACGGTCGCCGACGGCGAGACCACCATCTCGTTCGAACGCGAGCACGGCGGCAACACGGTGGTCGTGACCGGCCAGATCGCGGTCGGCCAGGCCGCCGAGAGCGACTGGGTGACCGTCTGGGAACCGACCGGGTACGCCGCCGACGTGTTCCGCTCCGCGCTGCGGCGGCACGGCGTACGGGTCCTCGGCCGGACCCTGCTCGGCACCGCCACCCCGGACACCGCCAAGCCGCTCGCCCGGCACGACTCGATGCCGCTGGCCGACCTGATGGTGCCGTTCCTCAAGCTCTCCAACAACGGTCACGCCGAGGTGCTGACCAAGGAACTCGGCCGGCAGCTCTCCGGGTCCGGCACCTGGGCCGCCGGGCTGTCCGCGATCAGCGGGTACGTGGGCGACGCCGGAGTCGACACCGGCACGCTGCGCCAGCGCGACGGGTCCGGCCTGTCCCGGCGCAACCTCGTCCCGCCGGGACAGTTCGTCACGCTGCTCTCGGCGGTCCGCGCCGAACCGTGGTTCGACACCTGGTACGCCGCGCTTCCGGTGGCCGGCAACCCGGACCGGTTCGTCGGCGGGACGCTGCGCAGCCGGATGGGCGGCACCGCCGCCGCGAACAACGTGCACGCCAAGACCGGCAGCCTGACCGGCGCGTCGGCGCTCTCCGGCTACGTCACCGACGCCGACGGGCGGCTGCTCGCCTTCTCGATCGTGCTGAACAACTACCTCACCTCGTCGGTGAAAGGGCTGGAGGACCAGATCGCGATCGCGCTCGCCTCGTACACCGAGAAGGAGACGGCGACCGCGCGGCGGACCGTGCCCACCGCGCCCGAGTCGCCGCGCGTACCGGAGGGGCGGGAGTGCTCCTGGGTGAAGCCGGCGCTCTGCTGACCGGACGTACCGTCCCGGCGCTCAGGCGCCGGGACGGTACGGCCGCGGGTCGGCGGCGGGGTCACCGCGCTCGACGAGCGCGTCGATCTCGGCCGACGGCAGCCCGCGCAGCGTGAGCACCCGGCGGCCCCACACGTGCAGGCGGCACGGGTGCGGGCTGGCGTCGTTGCGGCAGATGGTCCCGCCCGACCAGGCCCGCGGCGCGTGCACCACCACCGCCCGCACCGCGAACTGGACGTCCTCGACCGTGACGTACGGCGGCATCGGGATCTCGCGCAGCACGTCCGCGTCGGTGCGCGGGCGGGCGGGGGCGACGGGGGCAGGGCCGGTCATCGGTCGGGCCTCCACAGAGGATGGTCGGGCGGGACAACCGAAACGTACGACGCCCGGCCCGGTACGCGACGGACAAACTGTCCCCCGATCAGCGCAGCGCCACCGCCTGGAGGCTGACGTTGCCGCAGTCGCCCAGTGACTCCTCCACCGTCCAGTTAAGCAGCAGCTTCGCGCCGCGCGGAGCGCGGAACCTGACCGTGAACTCGGTGGTGAGCGCGGTGTGCGGATCCTCCATCCGGAGCGTGGTCACCGGGCCGCCGGAGACGCGCACGTCGAGGCGGCCACGGGCCATCCAGAGCCCGGCGTACAGACGCACCGTGCGCTGTTGCCCGTCGGCGGCCACCGCCAGGTTGAACCCGCTGCCCCGGTGGCAGGTGTAGACGCCGGTCATGGTGCCGCTCGTGGACGCGACCGGGTTGCCGTCGCGCCAGGCGTACGCCTCGGGGTTGTTGTCGAAGCTCTCCCGGCGCCCCCGGCCGCCCTCGTCGCGGATCTCGCCGGAGCCACCCCGCTTGCGGACCGTCCGGTCGGCGCCGGTGGAGCCCCAGTGGACCCAGTCGGTGGGGCCGGCGGCGGTGAGGTCGACGGTGGCGGGCACCTCCGCGCGGGTCACGGTGACTGTCGGCGGCAGCGCGGGCGACGGCGACGGCGACGGCGTGGACGGCGTCGGGCTCGGCGACGGTGGCCGCTGCCGGGGACGCAATCCCGGGTTGACCACCGTGTCGTCGGCCTCGTTCGGCAGCCCGGCCCGGCCGGGCGGCGCCACCGGCACTCCGGCGTGCTCCTCACGCGGCGTGTCGTGCCGTTCGACGCCGAGGTAGACCGCCAGCGCCGCCAGGCAGAGGAACGCGGCCAGCCCTTCCAGCATCAGCCGACGCCGGCGGCGCAGTCGGCGCAACGCGGACCGGGTACGCGGAAGGCCGTGCCGGTGCGAGCCGGGGCCGGTACGCGGACGGTCCTCCTGGCCCACCACACCCTCCACTTCGGTCACGACACCGCCGGATACGACAGGTGTGCGACGGGCTTCACGGTGTCACCGCGCGGCCCTTTGCGCCATATGTCGAGTGACGGGCGTTTCCAGTTCGTTACCTGGCGACCGCTCGCCGGACCGGCCGCTCAGCTTACCGTGATCGCCTGCAACGCCACCCCGTCGTTCTGCCCGCCGGTCACGGTCAGGGCGTGCCACCTGATCAGCAGCCGCTCCCCCGGGGCCGCCCGGAAGCGGATGACGTACTGGTAGAAGCGGTCGCCCGCGGCGAGGGCGACCTCGCGGACGGCCGGATCGCCACCGCTGGACAGCGACAGGTCGAGCCGCGCACCGGCCGAGAACGTGCCGACGAACAGCCGGACCGTACGCGGCTCCCCGCTCCCGGCCACGCCGAGCGTGAAGCTCTTCCCGGCGCCGCGCTGGAAGACACCCGCACGGGTACCGTCCTGGCGAGCCGTGGGCGTACCGTCGGTCCACTGGAGATCGCAGGCGCCCGCGTTGTGCTCCAGCCGCTCCCCGCCCGGGTCCTGGATCTCGCCGGTACCGCTCGCCTTGCGGTGGAAGCTGTCCGCGCCGACACCGCCCCAGTGCCGCCAGTCCCGCGTGCCGAGCGCGGTGAGCGACACCGTCCCCGGCAGCGGTGCCAGGTCCACGTCGAGCAGCGGCCCGCCGGGTGCGACCGGGCCACCGGTGGCCGACGCCTGGTCGCTCGGCGCTTGCCCGCTCGGTGCCGGCCCGCTCGGGGCTTGCCTGTCCGGCGCTTGCCCGCCGGGTGCCGGTTCGCTCGGTGCCTGTTCGTCCGGTGCTGCCACCGGCGCGGTTTCCTGGGTCAGTGGGGGTGGAGTGGGTGACCGGGCCGCGTACGCCAGCGCCGCCACCAGCCCGGTCACGGTGATTGCCGCCAGCACGGCGCGCCGGCGCCGACGGCGGGCCCGTGCGGTGGCGACCCGGGTGGCCGGGGCGTCGGGCGGGGGTCGCAGCGGGCCGGCGATCGGGGCGAGCGTCCGGCTCAGCCAGGTCTTCGCCGCCCGCGCCGCGACGCGCAGCCGGACGCCGATCCGGCCGGTCGGGCGGGTCAGGCCGCCGGTCAGGTCGGCGAGGCGCGCCGGGATGCTCTCCCGGGCGGAGTGACGGCCCGGTCGCGCCTCCGTCTCTTGCAGCGGTCCGAGGTCGGCCGGCTCGGCTGGGTCGTGGGCGGTGCCCGGCCGGGCCGGCAACGGGCCGGACAGGTGCAGGCCGATCGGGGCCGGCCCGACCAGCGGAACCCGGCCGCCGGGCAGGCTCGGACGCGGCTCGGGCGCCGACGCCGACGTGCCGGAAACGAACGGGCCCGGCTCGATCGTCGCTGAGGCGGGCAGGTCTGGGCCGAGCGGAGTCGACGCCGGTGGGCCGGGTGTGAGAGGGCCTGCCGCGAGCGCGCCGGGCGCGGACGTGTCAGCTGGGAGCGGGCCTGCGGCGGGAAGATCCCGAGTCGGCGGGCCGGAGGTGCGCGGAGGCGGCCAGACAGCGGCACCGGACGGTCCCGGCTCCTCTGCGGACACCGGCTCGTCCGGCGCGGCCGGGGGGCGGTTGCCGTCCGGCGGGGTCGCCGAGCGGGGTACGGAGGGCTGTGTGTCCCCGGGCAGGCGGCGTGGACCGACGGGCCGCTCCGGGGCGTCGGCCGGTTGGTCCGGCGTGGGCAGCCAGCCCCCGACCCGGATACCGGACCGCGCGATGTCGTCCTCAGCCACCGACCCTCCCTCGGCCACCGGCGGCGAGCGGCCCGCCCCGTGGCTCGCCGTAGGGAGGATGACACAGAACGCGATCATGGAGAAGGCATCAGTCCGCGCAATTCCCACGCCCCAAAGGGCTCCACTCACCCCACGGGAGAGCCAGCCCCGTCGATCATGAGGTTGGCGGCGACAAACCGGACACCAATTGCCGCCAACTTCATGATCAACCCGGGTCGGGCGGGGGCGGGGGCGGGGCGGGGGCGGGCGGGGCGGTTAGGGCGGTGGGTCAGTGGCGGGTGCGGTGCTGCAGGCCTCGGGTGGGGTGCCAGCTCTCGATCACGAGGTGGTCGGGTGGGTCGCCCACCCGGGTGAGCACCACCTCGGTCAGCTCGATCCGGAAGCGGTGCGAGCCGTCCTCGGCGGGCGGCTCCTCGTGCGCCCGGCCGGCGATCTTCGCGTCCCCGTCCCAGGTGGACGGGTCGTCCGGCGGGGCGTCCTCGGTGGGGCTGTGCAGCGCCACCCGGGGATCGCGGCGCAGGTCGAGCGCCTTGACCGCGCCGGCCATGCTGCCCAGCCGCAGCTGCCCGTCGTCACCGAAGTCGAACTCGGTGCCGCTGATCCGCGGCGAGCCGTCCCGCCGCACTGTCGCCATCGTGCCGTGCTTGCGGACCGTGAAGCGGGCGCGCACCCGCGCCGCGAACCCGGGCTCGGCCGCCACCAGGTCGGACCACCATGTCATGCGCCCGAGTGTGTCCGGAAAACCTGACAATCTGCGGCATCTTTCCCGGCCGAGTCGACCCGGCCGGGCCGCCCCGGGGACTCAGCCGACCTGGAAACCGAGCGCCTGCGCCAGCACCACCGCCTGCTCGGCGTCGATCCGCGCGTCGGCACGTTGCACCGCCGTCGGGTCGAGCGAGGACAGGTCGCTGCCGCGCAGGTCGGCCCGGATCAGCTTGGCGGCGTGCAACTGGGCGCCGGAGAGGTCCACTCCGGTCAGCGTCGCGCCGGTCAGGTCGGCGCCGGTCAGGTCGACCTCCCGCATGCGTACGTCGGTGATCCGCGCCCCGCGCAGGTCGGCCCCGGCGAGCGTGACGAACGACCAGTCGCCCCGGTCGACCCGCAGCGGGCGCAGGTCGCAGCGGTCGAACGTGCTGCCGACCAGCTTGCAGCCGGTGAACTCGGCCTCGAAGAGGTTGCACTTGCTGAACGAGCACCTGGTGAACGCCGAGTCGGTGTGCCGGGAGGCGTTGAACGCCACGTTGCCGAACACGCAGTCGGTGAAGACCGCGCCGCGGCTGACCGCCTCGGTCAGGTCGACGTGGAAGAACTCGCATCGCACGAAGTGCCGGTCGGCCAGATCCTCGGCGTACCAGTCCTGCTGGCGGTAGGTGACGTCCTCGACCGGCTCGGGCATGCCACCGACCCTAGTGATACTTCCCGGCCGCGGTACCTGCGGGTAGGTTCGCGTCGTGAGTGTCACCGTGAGCACCGACCCCGGCCGTGTCGGCTTCGATCCCGCCCGGCTGGCGCGAATCGACGAGCACTTCGCCCGGTACGTCGACGACGGCCGGCTCGCCGGCTGGCAGATCGTCGTCACCCGCCGGGGCGAGGTCGCCCATTCCTCGACGTACGGGCTGCGCGACCGGGAGGCCGGCACGCCGGTCGAGCCGGACACGCTCTGGCGCATCTACTCGATGACCAAGCCGATCACCTCGGTCGCGGCGATGATGCTCTGGGAGGAGGGCCGGTTCGAGCTGAACGACCCGGTCAGCCGCTGGCTGCCGGAGTTCGCCGACGTCCGCGTCTACGACCGGGGTTCGGTGCTCAAGCCGTACACCGTGCCGGCGGTCGAGCCGATCCGGATCTGGCACCTGCTCACCCACACCGCCGGCCTGACGTACGGCTTCGCCCAGGTCTCGGTGGTCGACGGCCTGTACCGGGCGGCCGGCTTCGACCTCGGCGTGCCGGCGGGCGCGGACCTGGCGGCGGCGTCGGCCGGGCTGGCCCGGCTGCCGCTGCTGTTCCAGCCCGGCACGAGCTGGAACTACGGCGTCTCCACCGACGTACTGGGCCGCCTGGTCGAGGTGATCTCCGGGCAGTCGCTGGACGCGTTCTTCGCCGAGCGGATCCTCGGCCCGCTGGGGATGACCGACACCCGCTGGTGGGTGGACGCGGCGGACGCGAAGCGCCTGGCCGCCCTCTACTCGCCGCACCCGGCAACCGGCCAGGCGGTACGCGCCGACAGGGTGGGCCGGGCCGCGCTGGCGGAGCCGACCTGGCACTCCGGCGGCGGCGGGCTGGTCTCCACGGCGGCCGACTACCACCGGTTCACCCAGTTCCTGCTGCGCGGTGGTGAGCTGGACGGGGTGCGCCTGCTCGGCCCCCGCACGGTGCGCTTCATGACGCGCAACCACCTGCCCGGCGACCGGGACCTGGCCTCGTTCTCGCCGGAGGGCTTCGCCGAGACGATCCTCGACGGGATCGGTTTCGGGCTGGGCTTCGCCGTGGTGCTGGATCCGGTGCCGTCGCGCGTGCCGAGCAGCGTCGGCGAGTTCTACTGGGGCGGCCTGGCCAGCACCGCGTTCTGGGTGGACCCGGTGGAGGAGGTCACCGCGCTGCTGTTCACCCAGTTGATGCCGTCGAGCACGTACCCGCTGCGCGGCCAGTTGCGCCAGCTCGTCTACTCGGCGATCGTCGACTGAGCCGGTTCGGCGGAACTCCCCGCCGCCCGCCGGTGGGCTGCCTAGCCTGTGAGGCATGAGCGACATCGTCGTGTTCGGCGCCGGCGGGACGGCGGGTTCGCGGATCGCGGCCGAGGCGGCCGAGCGGGGGCACCGGGTGACAGCGGCGGTGCGGCGTCCGGAGGCGGTCGGCTACCTTCCCGCCGGCGTACGCACGGTCACCGGCGACGCGACCTCGGCGCGAAGCGTACGCGAACTGGCCGAGGATGCGGACGTGCTGGTGGTGGCCATCGGCGGCGGCGAGCGGGACCTGTGGCGCGACGCCGCGCGGACGCTGGTCGACACGCTCCGTGAGTTGCCGGACCCGCCCCGGGTGATCCATGTCGGCGGCGGTTCGACGCTGCTCACCCCGAAGGGCACCCGCTACCTGGACGAGCCGGACTTCCCGGAGGAGTACCGGGACTCGGCGCACGGCCAGGCCGACGCGCTGGAGTTCTACCGCACCAGCGCGGACGGGGTGACCTGGACGTACGTCTCCCCGCCGCCGCTGGAGTTCCACCCGGGCGAGCGGACCGGGCACTACCGCACCGGCACCGACCACCCGGTGACCGACGCGCAGGGCCGTTCGGTGCTCACCTACGAGACCTGGCGGTGGCGATCGTCGACGAAATCGAGAATCCCCGCTTCGGCAACACCCGGTTCACCGTCGCGTACTGATCCGGCGCGTACTGATCCGGCGCGTGCTGATCCGGCGCGTGCTGATTCAGTCCGCCAGCCGGGCGGGGAAGCCACCGGTGGCGATCGGGCCCCAGGACTCGATCGTGACGCGGATCAGCGACTTGCCCTGCGCGACCATCGCCGACCGGTACTCGTCCCAGTCCGGGTGCTCGCCGGAGATGCTGCGGAAGTACTCGACGAGCGGCTCCAGCGCCTCGGGCAGGTCGAGCACCTCGGCCACGCCGTCGACCTGCACCCACGGGCCGTTCCAGTCGTCGGAGAGCACGCACGCGGAGACGCGCGGGTCGCGGCGGATGTTGGCGACCTTGGCACGCTCGGGATAGGTGGAGATCACCAGGCGGCCCTCGGCGTCCACGCCGCAGGCCACCGGGGAGGACTGCGGGCGACCGTCGGAGCGGGTGGTCATCAGCACGACGTGGTGGCGGGGGCGGAGGAACTCGATCAGGGCGTCCCGGTCGACCCGGGTGTTCTTCGCGATGCTGCGTGCCATGCCCTCGGTTCTACCAGGCGCCTCGATCGTTCTCAGCGCGGACGCCCGGCGGCCCGCTGCGCGGTGACCTGCTCCGGCACCCGGGGGCGGGCCGAGGGCCGCCAGGCACGGCCGTTGGCGTAGATCACCCGGAACCCGAGGTACGCGGCGAGCGGCGCCCAGTGCGCCGAGCGCATCCGCACCTCGGCGGCGTTGTGCCGCTGCCCGTTGGCGAGCACGTCGAGCAGCACGGTCTCGAAGGCGGCCGACTCGACCCAGTCCACCTCGCGGGTGAAGCCGCAGATCAGCGCCGCGCCGGTGACGTCGAGGAACTCGCGCAGCGTGGCGTCGGAGGCGCGCAGCACCGAGCAGCTGCCGAAGTAGAGGCGGCGGCCCTCGCAGCGGCCGGCCATCCGCTCGGCCACGTCCGACAGCTCGACCGAGTCCCAGTCGGTGAGGCAGAGGCGGCTCGGCTCGCCGTGCATGGCGAAGAAGCCCACCCGGTGATCCGCGTACTGCTTGAGCAGCCACCGGTCGACGAAGTAGAACAGCTCGTCGCGGGTGGCCGCGTCCTTGTGGATGTAGCGGATGCGGCCGAGTCGTTCGAGCAGGTCGAGCGTGGGCAGCACGGATCCTCGTTCGTTGAGGTCGCGGTGCCACTGCCCCTCGACGCAGAACACGCCGCCACGCGCCAACGCCCACCTCCCCGCCCGTCGAGGTCGCCGCTCGGTCCGGGAGCAGACGTTACCGCTCACCTCCGACGGGCGACACTCGGCGGCGCGTACGCAAACAGGCACTATTCACAGCCCATAACCAGCAAACGCCCGATGTGAGAACAATTTCGGCTAATCACCACGAAGAATCCTCGCACCTGTCACGGTGAAAGAGACGGGACGTACCGGTCGATGTGCCCGTCCCATCCCAGTTCCGCTCTGACATCGGGAGGACTCTGTGCGCGTCAACACCCTGAAGCGGGCGGCGGTCGCGTTCGCGCTGGCCCTGCCCGGGGCCGCCGTGGCGACTGTCGTGGCCGCGCCACCGGCGCACGCCGACGGCTGCTACACCTGGAACAGGACGCTGTCCCAGGGAAGCTCCGGCGCCGAGGTCCGGCAGCTCCAGATCCGGGTGGCCGGCTGGGCCGCGTACGGCGGCATCGTCCGGGTCGACGGCGTGTACGGCCCGGAGACGGCCGCCGCGGTCAAGCGCTTCCAGGCCGCGTACGGGCTGCGCGCCGACGGCGTGGCCGGGCCGCAGACGTTCGCCAAGATCTACGACCTGCAGAAGGACAGCGACTGCACGCCGAAGCACTTCAGCTACGCCGAGCTGGACAACGGCTGCGGCAAGGGCGGGTGGGCCGGCGGGCCGCTCTCCTCGTCGGCCACCCGGGAGAACGCGCTGCGCACCATGTGGAAGCTGGAGGCGCTGCGGCGCAGCCTCGGCGACAAGCCGCTCTACGTGACCAGCGGTTTCCGCAGCATCGCCTGCAACCGGCAGGTCGGCGGCGCCGCGGACAGCCAGCACCTCTACGGCAACGCGGCCGACCTGATTGCCAAGCACCGCAGCCTCTGCGACATCGCCCGGTCCGCCCGCGACCAGGGCTTCAGCGGCATCTACGGGCCCGGCTACCCGGACCACGACGACCACACGCACGTGGACTCGCGGCGGGAGAACAACCGGGACAAGACGTCGAACACCAGGGACTGGTCCGCCCCGGACTGCGGGGTCGAGTGACGCGGTGACGGCGGCCCGGCACGGGGGTGGGGGCTCCCCGGCCGGGCCGCCGTCGGCATGCTCCGGCGACCGACGCCGCTCCGCGACGGGGCGTCGACGCGACCGGAACCGGGCGCCGGGCGCCGGCTCACCCCGGGCCGGCGGCCCGGGGGGCGGTCCGCCCGGAACCGGGCGGCGGGAGTCAGCTCGCCCGGGGCCAGCGGGGCCGGGCGGTGGGCGCCGACCGGGCGGCGACGGGTCGCAGACCGGGCCGGACCGGCGGCGCGGCGACCCGCGGGACCGGACCGCGCGCCGCCTGGGCCGCGGCGGCGGGGCGGGCGGCCTGACCCGGCACCGCCCGCGCCGGCTGTCCCGGCACCGGGCGTCCGGCCTGACCGGGTACGCCGGGACGCGCGACCTGACCGGGTACGCCGGGACGCGCGACCTGACCGGGCACGCCCGGCCGACCCCCCTGACCCGCCGGACGGGCGACCTGCCCGGCGGCCGGACGGGCGCCGGACGGACCGGTCAGCACGAACGGGAAGGGCACGTGCACGAACGGGTTGCCGTGCCGGATCAGCGCGTCGATCTGACGGTCGTTGAGACCGTGTGTCTCCAGCACCCGCCGGCCCCAGCGGTGCAACCGGCAGGGGAACGACGACCCGTCGTTGCGGCACTTCGGCCCCGCGGGCCACTCCTCGGCGGCGTGCACCACCACCGCCCGGACCGCGAGGCGGACGTCCTCGGGGGTCAACGGCGCCGGTACCGGCACCTCGCCCAGGATCTGGTCGATGGGATCCGTCGACTGCTCACCAACTCGCACGGCAGGCCTCCCGCAGCTCGGCAGCGGTACGGCGGAACGGCCGCACCACATCCTCGACCACTGGTACGGCCCGGGAACGGCAGCAGTTCAATCCCGCCACGCGGCGAGCAGTTCGGCCGGCCCGATCGCCGTGACACCGTTCCCGCCTTGTCGGTCGGCAGGAGACGCACGCGTTGGAGCCGACACTCTCATTCTTGGAACTATCACGAATGAGAGCTTCTGCGCGACGCTCCTATGACGCGTCAAGTGGCTGGGGTGGGGTTTCGAGGCGTCGGTAGAGGTCTCGG